>NZ_JBFAHM010000007.1:404503-481932 GCF_040654195.1 Hamadaea sp. NPDC050747 | reverse complement strand
CCGGCCCGCCCGCCCCGCCCGGCCCGCCCGGCCCGCCCGGCCCGCCCGGCCCGCCCGGCCCGGCCCGGCCCGCCCGCCCCGCCCGGCCGAGCGGGGCCGCTCGACGGATCAGCCCGCCCCAGGTGATCTCCGGAAGCCCCAGCACCTGATCTTGGTGTGGTGAGGTACCTGGACGTCCGGAGATCATCGACCGCCGGGGTGCGGTCGCCGACCGCGGGCGCTGCGGAAGCGTCAGTGAGGCAGCGCGGGTTCGACCAGCTCGACCAGTACGCCCCCCGCATCCTTCGGATGCACGAAGTTGATCCGCGAGTCGGCGGTGCCCCGGCGAGGCTGGTCGTAGAGCAGCCGGATCCCACGCGCGCGGAGCGCGTCACAAGCGTCGTCGATGGAGCGCACCGTGTATGCCACCTGCTGCACGCCGGGTCCGTTTTTGGCCAGGAACTTCCCGATTGTCGAGTCCGGCGACAGTGGGGCCAGCAGCTGCACGCAGCCGCCGACCGGCGAGGGCCCGACCGACATCATGGCCTCGCGTACGCCTTGTTCTTCGTTCGTCTCGACGTGCGTGCACGTCATGCCGAAGACCCGCGTGTAGAACTCGATGGCTTCGTCCAGGTCGGCGACGGCGACGCCGACGTGGTCGATGCGCAGGAGGCCGATACCGTGTGACAAACCCGACTGCTCCGGATGCTCAGACATATGGTTAGTCTGACTGAACGATAGCTAAGCCGAGTCGGAGGGCCTCTCAATGAAGAGTTCGGTGATCGTCGCCGGTGCGCGTACGCCTATGGGCCGGTTGCTGGGCAACCTGAAGGACTTCAAGGCCACGCAGCTCGGCGGTGCCGCGATCAAGGCGGCGCTGGAGCGTGCCGGAGTCGCCCCCGACCAGGTTCAGTACGTGATCATGGGTCAGGTGCTGCAGGCCGGTGCGGGCCAGATCCCGGCCCGGCAGGCGGCGGTCGAGGCGGGCATCCCGATGGCCGTCCCCGCGCTGACCATCAACAAGGTCTGTCTGTCCGGACTGGACGCCATCGCGCTGGCCGACCAGCTCATCCGGGCCGGCGAGGTGGACATCGTGGTCGCCGGCGGGATGGAGTCGATGACCAACGCGCCGCACCTGCTCATGGGTCAGCGGGCCGGTTACAAGTACGGCGACGTGACCGTCAAGGACCACATGGCCCTCGACGGGCTCACCGATGCGTGGAAGGGCATCCCGATGGGGGAGGCCACCGAGTACGACGGGCAGAAGTGGGGCATCTCCCGCGAGGAGCAGGACGCCTTCGCCGCCGCGTCGCACCAGCGGGCCGCGGCCGCGCAGAAGAACGGGGTGTTCGCCGAGGAGATCGCGCCGCTGACCATCCCGCAGCGTAAGGGCGACCCGATCGTGCTCGCCGAGGACGAGGGCGTACGCCCCGACACGACGGCCGAAGTGCTCGCCAAGCTCAAGCCGTCGTTCACCAAGGACGGCTCGATCACGGCCGGCTCCAGCTCGCCGATCTCCGACGGCGCGGCCGCGGTCATCGTGATGAGCAAGGAGAAGGCCGAGGAGCTGGGGCTGACCTGGCTCGCCGAGATCGGCGCGCACGGCAACGTGGCGGGGCCGGACAGCTCGCTGCACGCGCAGCCGTCGAACGCCATCAAGCACGCGCTCGGCAAGGCCGGCCTGACCGTCGCCGACCTGGACCTGATCGAGATCAACGAGGCGTTCGCCGCGGTCGGCATCGCCTCCACCCGCGACCTCGGGGTCGACCCGTCGATCGTCAACGTCAACGGCGGGGCGATCGCGCTCGGCCATCCGATCGGCATGTCCGGCGCTCGTCTTGCCCTGACCCTGGCGCTGGAGCTGAAGCGCCGTGGCGGCGGCACCGGCGCGGCCGCGCTGTGCGGTGGCGGCGGCCAGGGCGACGCCCTGATCCTGACCGTCCCGACGCAGACGGTCCCAGCGCAGCAGTGAGCCAGGACGTAAGGCAGCTGGTCGACGCCGCGCGGGACGGGGATCCGCGCAGCGTCGCCCGGCTGATCAGCATGGTCGAACGGAATGCCGCCGAACTGGCGGAGATCGCCGCGGCTTTCGGCGCGGACGCCCAACGGGCGCACGTCGTCGGCCTGACCGGGTCGCCCGGCGTCGGCAAGTCCACGACGACGAACGAACTCGTCACGGCGTACCGGCGGGACGGCAAGCGCGTCGGCGTGCTGGCCATCGATCCGTCCAGCCCGTTCACCGGCGGCGCGATCCTCGGCGACCGCGTACGCATGCAGGACCACGCCACCGATCCGGGTGTCTACATCCGGTCGATGTCCAGTCGGGGGCACCTCGGCGGGCTGTCGGCCGCGACGGCGGCGGCGGTACGCGTACTGGCCGGGGTGGGCTGTGACGTCGTCCTGGTCGAGACGGTCGGCGTGGGCCAGGCCGAGGTCGAGATCGCGAGCCTGGCCGACACCACGCTCGTGCTGCTCGCACCCGGGATGGGCGACGCGATCCAGGCCGTCAAGGCGGGCATTCTGGAGATCGCCGACGTCTTCGTCGTGAACAAGGCGGACCGGGACGGGGCGGACGCCACCGTCCGCGACATCAACGGCATGATCGCGCTCGGCGAGCGGGGTCCGGGCCAGTGGCGGCCGCGGGTCGTCAAGGCGGTCGCCGCCCGAGGCGAGGGCATCGACGACGTCCTTCACGCCATCGTCGAGCACCGGGAGCACCTGGAGAAGACGGGCGAGCTCCGGAAGCGGAGAGAAGAGCGAGCCGCTGCCGAGATCGAGGCGTTGGTCCTCGGCCGGATGCGCGCCCGGATCGGGTCGCTGCGGGGCGGCCACAGTCTCGCCGAGCTCGCCGCGAAGGTGGCCGAAGGGGTCGTCGATCCTTACCGCGCGGCCGAAGAGTTGCTGTCTGGTCTCGGCTGATCCGCCGGGCTTCTCCCTGTCGGCCAGTCTGGTTAAGGTGTTCCGCGGCCGCTTACGACCGCCGCGAGTCCGGTCGCACCACGGCCGTGGAACTACCGAGGGGACGAGACCGTGACGGGTTGGACCGTGCTGCTGCGCGGCGTGAGGCACCGGACCGGGCGATCCCTGGTGGTGCTGCTGCTGGCCGCGATCGCCGTGACCGCCGCCGTCCTCACCCCGGCCTACGCGCGGGCGGCGCAGCAGTCGGTGCTCACCGACACCCTGCGGGAGGCCCCGGCGTACGCCAGCTCCGTGACCGTGAAGGCGAGCGGCACTAGCGACAGCCCGGCGTTCGAACCGGCCTTGGAGTCCAGCCAGAAGGCGGACGCGGCGATCAAGGCGCGTCCGCTGTTGCACAGTCTCGTCGGGCGTCCGGTGACCACCGTCGAGACCGAGGCGATCGTCCCGGCGGGCGACCTCAAGGCGCGCTACGTCTTCCGTAGCGACCTCTGCAAGCTCGTCAGCGTCGTCGGGGACTGCCCGAACGACAACGACCAGGTCATCGTCAGCGACCGGACCGCCAAGGCGCACGGGCTGGAGACGGGTGACCGCATCACGCTGACCGTCGGCGGCAAGCCTCAGCAGCGGGAGATCGTCGGCCTCTACACGCCGCGGGACGCCAACGCCCCCGCCTGGGGGGCGCACGGCTACTTCCGGGAGGGCGCGTCGCCGGACGAGCAGGAGCGTACGCCGATCGACGCGATCTTCGCGGGCAGCGAGGAAGACCTCAAGTACGTGCCGACCGCGCAGGTGACCCTGGAACTCGTCTATCCGGTGCGGGTCGACGACATCCGGCTGGACGACGCCGATGCGCTGGCCAAGGACCTCGAAGGCGCCTCGCTCGGCCTGCTGCAGCAGGATTTGAGCCTCTCCTCAGCGTTGGCCGGGCTCCTGAACGACGCGCACTCCGACTCCGACGCGATCGCGAAGACGATCCCGGTCGTGGCGGTCCCGCTGCTGCTGCTCGTCGTGGGCGTACTGATGCTGCTGGTCGCGTCGCTCACCGAGGAGCGCGGCCCCGAGATCGCGCTGGCGAAGCTACGTGGCTACCCGGCCGGCAAGTCCGCCCGGTTCGGCCTCGGCGAGGTGCTCTTCCTCATCGGGTTGGCCACCCCGCTCGGCCTCGTCGGCGGCCTGGCCGTCGCCGAGTTCGCCGCCCGGGCCGTGCTCGCTCCCGGCGTGCACGTCGAGGTGCGCTTCGAGCCGTTCGCCGCGGCGGCCGCCGCGCTGGTGGCGGCGTTCATCGCGGCGTGGGCGGGCTCCCGGCGTACCGTGCGGTCGGGGGTGCTCAGCCTGCTCCGGCGGGTGCCGCACCACACCGGCTGGCGGGCCGGGCTCGGCGAGGGAGTCGTAGTCGCGCTGGCCGCCGCGGCCGTCGTGGCCGCCTGGCAGGACCGCACATCGTCGCTCGCGCTCCTGGCCGCGCCGTCGCTCGCCCTGGTCGCTGGGATCGCCGTCGCCCGCCTGCTGAGCCTGGGCGCGGGGGCGCGGCTCGCGCTCGCGCGGCGTACCGGCAATGTCGCGACCATGTTCGCGGCGGCCCAGCTCGCTCGTCGTCCGGGTCGCCACCGGGTGGTCGCGGTGGTGACGGTCGCCCTCGCGCTGCTCGGCTTCTCGGCCACCGCCTGGGACGTCGCGGCGCAGGCCCGCCAAACCCATGCCGAGCTGGCACTCGGTGCGGCCCGCGTCTACACCGTCGGGTCCGTGGATTCCCAGCTTTTGATCTCAGGGGTACGCACAGCGGCGCCGGACGGTTCGGCGATGCCGGTTCTCCGGCGCAACGGCGAGCGGTACGCCGGTCAGGCGCTCGACATCATCGCGTTGCCCGCGTCGCAGTTGGCGAAGGTGGCGAGCTGGCCCGGTCACTCGACGGCCGACCTCACCGCGTTGGCGGGCCGGCTGCGCCCGCAGGCCGCACCGCAGGCGCCGGTCAGCGGGGAGCTGAGCGTCCGGGTGAACGTCACCCAGCTCGGCAAGGCCGGGGTGAAGCTGGCCGCGATGGTGGCCGTGCCCGGCGGCGAGCCGAAGTACGTGACCCTCGGGACGCTCAAGTCCGGCGTGCACAGCTATTCGGCGGCGGTGCCCACCGGCCGGTTCGTCGGGCTGGCGCTGATCCGTCCGGCCGCCGACAGCAGCGCGATCACCGCCAAGCTGGAGATCCTGGACGTCAAGGCGGGCGGCTCACCGGTCGTCTCCTTCACCGACGACCAGGCGTGGAGCGGTGACCAGCGCGGTGGCGTGACGGGAGTGACCGTCACGACCGGGGACACCTTGAAGGTGGACGTCCAGGCGGAAGGGAATTCCGACCTCCTGCTGACCTATGTAGACACGCCGCCCGCGCTGCCGGTGGCCTTGTCCGGCCAGACGCCCGACGACAACCGGGCCGGCGACCGGTTCAGCTTCCTCGCGTACGCCGAGGAGCCGCAGCCCTTCGCGGTGGTGGAGCGCTCGGACGCGCTGCCGAGCGTGGGCGAGCGCGGTTTCCTGGTGGACCTCGACTACGCGGTGTCCCGGGCGGAGGCCACGACCGGCATGCCCGACGCGAGCCGGTTCAGCGCCGAGGTCTGGGCGAACGCGAACGCCCCCGCCGACCTGGAGAAGCGGCTGGCCGCCGCCGGGTTGACCGTCTTGCAGACGCGCACCGTGGACGCGACGGTGGATCAGCTGGGCCGCCGCGCCCCGGCCCTCGCCTGGCGGCTCTACCTGCTCGCCGGGGTGGTCGCCGCTGCGCTCGCCCTGGGGCTGGTGCTCCTCGTGGCTCGGCTGAACGCGACCGCTCGGCGGCATGAGCTGGCCGCGTTGCGGGTGACCGGCGTTCCGGCCCGCGTCCTGCGCCGGGGCGTACGCCGAGAGCACTTGGCGCTCATGGGCCTGCCGGTGCTGACCGGATTCGCCGTCGGGTTGGGCAGCGCGTGGCTGATGCTGCCGGGAATGCCGCTGGTGGCCGTCGGCCAGACCACGTCGGTCAGCTGGACGCCGCACCTGGGCGCGGTGGTCTTCGCGGCCGCGGCCGGGCTGCTCTGCCTGCTGCTGGCCGTCTTCGTCGCGGTGCGGCTCGTCCGCCGGGCCGCTCCCGAGCTGCTACGAGGTGATGTGTGATGGCCGCGATCGGGGTGTCCTGCCGCGGGCTGGTCTCCATCTACCGGCTGGAGGGGTACGACGTGGTCGCCCTGGCCGGCGTCGACCTCGACATCGCACCGGGCGAGTCGGTGGCGCTGCTCGGCCCATCCGGCTCGGGCAAGTCCACTCTGCTCTCCGTGCTTGCGGGGCTGCTGCGGCCGGCTGCTGGTCGGGCGTACGTGGGCGACGTCGACCTGGCCAAGGCGTCGGAGGCGGAGCTGGCCCGGATGCGCGCGACCGACGTGGGCGTGGCGCTGCAGGGCGCACGCCGCAACCTGTTGCCCTATCTGACGGCGGAGCAGAACGTACGCTTCGCCCAGCGCGCCGGGCGCAGCCCGGACGGGTTGAAACCGACCGCTCCGCGCGAGATCCTGTCGCTGGTCGGACTGGCCGTACGCGGCCGCATGCGGCTGAAGCCGGGCGCGTTGACGCCGGGGGAGCGGCAACGGCTGGCCTTGGCGGTGGCTCTCGCGAATCGGCCCGGGCTGCTGCTCGCCGACGAACCGACGAGCCAGCTCGACACGGGCGCTCGGGACGAGGTCTTGTCGGCCCTCGAATCCGTACGCCGCTTCGGGACGACCGTCGTCGTGGTCACCCACGATCCCGACGTCGGCTCGCGGATGGCGCGGACGGTGACGATCCGGGACGGCCGGGTCGGTGGTGAGGGCCACTCCGGCGAGGAGTTCGCGGTAGTCGGCCGGGACGGGTCGGTGCATCTGCCGCCCGACGTGCTGGAGGCCCTGCCGCCCGGCACCTACCTGCGAGTTCAGCTGCAATCGGATGGCAGCGCGCTGCTGGTCCCGGCGACGTCGCCGGGCAACTCGGCGAGCGGAGCAACCACCGTGCCGGTCTCGAGCGTTCCATCGCAGTGGAACGGCGCGACCCGGTCGCCGGGCTCCTCCGTTCCGATCGTCGGAGACGGTGTGCACCTCGGTCGCAGGCCCGGGGACTATTACGGAGAGGATCGCTGATGGGCGCGACGGTGCAGGTCGAGCGGATCACGGTGGCGTACGGCAAGGATCGTCCGGCGCTGCGCGACGTGTCGGCGATGGCCGTTCCGGGGCGGGTGCTCGCGGTGACCGGCCCGTCCGGTGCCGGGAAGACCACGCTGCTCTGGGCGATGGCCGGGCTGGTGCGGCCGCAGCACGGCGCCGTCACCGTGGACGGGCGTCAGATCGCCGACCGGGATCAGGCCGTCGCCGGGGGCGTCGTGCTGGTGCCGCAGGAGAACGGGCTCGCCGCGATCCTGACCGCGAGCGAGAACGTCCAGGTGGCGCTCATCGCCAACGGGACCAACCCGGCCGAGGCGCGCCGCCGGACCGCGGAGGCGCTCGACCAGGTCGGGCTGACCGGGCAGGCCGACCAGTTGGTGGAGGAGCTGTCCGGCGGTCAGCAGCAGCGTACGGCGATCGCACGGGGCCTGGCGTTGCGCGGGACAGTGCTGCTCGCCGACGAGGTGACGAGCGAGCTGGACGCGGCGAACCGGCAGAAGGTGCTCGACCTGTTGCAGGCCGAGGCCCGCCGGGGGGCCGCCGTCGTGTTCGCGACCCACGATCCGCAGGCCGCGGCCGCTTGCGATGCCGAAGTCCACCTCGTCGACGGAGTCGCCACCGTCGTTCGTTGATCATGAACCCACGGTCCGGCCCAGCGGCGCGCCGGTCCCCTCGCGTTCATGATCAACCGGAGGTCCGGTGCTGTCCGGTGCCCGCCTGGGCCATCGTCGAGTTCGCGTCGAGCGGCTATGCTGCCCGCGTTACCGCACTTGACCAGGGGAGCGCCAAGACATGAGCGAGAACATCGAGGCGGCGGGGCCGGTGGTCGCCACCGCTCCAGTCCAGTCGTCATCCACTATGGATAACATTCGGGCCGGCGCGAACGACCTCGCCGACCAGGCCGAGGCCAAGTTCGCCGTGGCGGCCGACGCCGTCAGCGATGCCGCCGACCGGGCCGTCGACGCCACGCGTACCGCCTTCGACAACGCCGCGCGCCGCATCCGCAACAACGCCGAGCTGGCGGCGGACCGGGGCAAGACGCACATCCGCCACGAGGTCGTCGAGAAGATCGCCGGCATCGCCGCCCGTGAGGTGCCCGGGGTCTACGACCTCGGCGGTGACGTGGCGCGCATGTTCAGCGCGGTCAAGGAGCGGATCGGTCTCGGCGACGCCGACGCCGACCAGGGCGTGAAGGTGACCCTCGAGGGTCGGACCGCCCAGATCGACGTCACCATCGTCATCGAGTTCGGCTACGTGGTGCACTCGGTGACCGACACCGTCCGGGTGAAGGTCATCAACTCCGTCGAGAACCTGCTCGGCCTGGAGGTCACCGGGGTGGACGTCATCGTGGACGACGTGCACGTGGATGACGACGGCCCGGTCGGCAACGACGAGGCTCGCGCGGCCGACTACGTCGCCTGACAGCAGCTGATCGGCACTGCACCGATCGCGCGACAGCACCGAGCCCCGTTGATCATGAAGTTAGCTCCATGATCAACGGGGCCGACGGACGGGACTCAGAAGCGCGCAGGCTCCCGGTAGACGCCCCAGACGTCGCGAAGGGCGTCGCAGATCTCGCCCAGCGTCGCCTCGGCCCGGCAGGCGTCCAGCATCACCGGGACCAGATTGTCGGTGCCCTGGGCGGCGGCGGACAACCTCGCGAGCGCGGCGTCGACCGCGGCCTGGTCGCGAGCGGCGCGCCGCTCCTGGAGCAGCTTGACCTGCTCGGTCTCCACCTCATGGGAGACCCGCATGATCTCCAGCGGCTTGGCGAGGGTGTCGGTGTTGCGGGTGACGCCGACGATGTGCTTGACGTCGCCCTCCAGCGCCCGCTGATATGTGTACGCCGAATCGGCGATGGCCGAGGTGAACCAGCCGTTCTCGATGCCCCGCAGGATGCCGGCGGTGAAGGTGCCGTCCGCGCCGAGCGCCTTGATCCGGGTGAAGATCTCCTCCGTCTCGGCCTCGATCTTGTCGGTCAGCGCCTCGACGTACCACGATCCGCCGAGCGGGTCGGCGACGTTCATGACCCCGGTCTCGTGCATGATGACCTGCTGCGTCCGCAGGGCGATCTCGGCCGACTCGTCGGTCGGCAACGCCAAGGTCTCGTCCAGGGCGTTGGTGTGCAAGGAGTTGGTGCCGCCGAGGACCGCGGACAACGCTTCCAGCGCTGTGCGTACCACATTGTTGACCGGCTGTTGCGCGGTGAGCGAGACGCCCGCGGTCTGGGTGTGGAAGCGGAGCCATTGCGCCTTCTCGCTGGTCGCGCCGTAGACGTCGCGCAGGTAGCGCGCCCAGATGCGGCGCGCGGCCCGGAACTTGGCGATCTCCTCGAAGAAGTCGACGTGGGCGTCGAAGAAGAAGCTGAGGCCCGGAGCGAACTTGTTGACGTCGAGCCCGCGGGCCAGGCCGAGTTCGACGTAGCCGAAGCCGTCGGCGAGCGTGTACGCCAGCTCCTGCGCGGCCGTCGACCCGGCCTCGCGGATGTGGTAGCCCGAGACCGACAACGGCTTGTAGCGGGGGATGCGCTGGGCGCAGTACTCCATGAGGTCGCCGATGAGCCGGAGGTGCGGTTCGGGGGCGAACAGCCACTCCTTCTGGGCGATGTACTCCTTGAAGATGTCGGTCTGCAGGGTGCCGTCGAGCACCGAGGTGTCGGCGATGCCCTGCCGCTCGGCGGCGACCAGGTACATGCAGAAGATGGGGACGGCCGGGCCGCTGATGGTCATCGAGGTGGTGACCGCGGCGAGGTCGATGCCGGAGAACAGCACCTCCATGTCGGCGACCGAGTCGATCGCCACCCCGCAGTGGCCGACCTCGCCGAGTGACCGGGAGTCGTCGGAGTCCCGGCCCATGAGGGTCGGCATGTCGAACGCGACGGAGAGGCCGCCGCCGCCCGCGTTGAGGATCTGGTGATAGCGCGCGTTGGTCTGCGCGGCGTTGCCGAACCCCGCGAACTGGCGGATGGTCCAGGCCCGCCCGCGATACCCGGTGGGGTAGAGGCCGCGGGTGAACGGGTACTCGCCGGGCCAGCCGATGCGCTCGAAGCCGGGCACGGTGGCGCCCGCCGGCGGGCCGTAGACCGGCTCGACCTCGGTCCCCGAGAGGGTCGTGAAGTCGGCGTGCCGGGTCTTGGCGGCGTCGTACCGGGCCTGCCAGCGGTCGCGGCCCGCCCGGATCTCGTCTGCGTCCATGGCCCCGATGGTATGCGAAGAGCCTGAACGATCGCTAAGTCGTCCCGTACCCGCTGGTAACTCGCCTTGCACGCGTTGTTGTCGGCGCTGGATCCCTGATCCGGCGCGGGTGGGGGAGAGGTGTGGATCACGAAAGGATAACGATCACCTCGGATTGACAAAGGAACGGCGCGGCAAGGCTGTCCTTCCGGCGTGATCCGACTCCTCTGGGACGCGGTGTGGGGCCGCCGGGCTCAGGCGCTCACCGTTGGCGTCCTGACCGCGCTGGCCGTGGGGACGGCGGCGGCCGCGCCGTGGTACGTCTTCGCCTCCGCTGAGCAGCTCGCCGCGCGCATCGTCGCGGGAGCCTCGACCGAACAGCGCATGCTGCATGTCAGCGCGTCCGCGCGTACCGCCGACCTGCCGAACGGGCGGGTGCCGGTGGACAAGGTGATGAAGGTCGTGGAGAAGGCGACCGGCAAAGATCACACCGCACCCATCACCGGCCTGCGGCTGACCGGGCCGATCCTGCGGCCGGGCGCGGGGGCCAAAGGCGCGCTCGTCGCCCGCGCAGGCGGCTGTGAGCACGCGGTCGTCGAGGGCGCCTGCCCGGCCGAGGCCGGCCAGATCCTCATCAGCGACGGGGTCGCCCGGTCGCTGAGCCTCGCCGTCGGCGACAAGTTCGCGATGAAGATCGACAACTCCAGCGAGGTCGCCGAGCTGACCGTCGTCGGTCTCTACCGGCCCGTACGCGCCGACGACCGGTACTGGTCGGGCGTCTGGGACCACGACTCCCGGGTCATCGACCCGTTCCTCACCGCCCCGGTGACCTTCGACCGGCTGCCGACCGCCCGGCCGATGACCACGGTCGACCTCGAACTGGGGCTGGGGGCGTACACCCCAGGGCTGGGTGGCCGGCTGAGTGCGCTGGACGCCGGAGAGTCGAGCTGGACGATGGACTGGGTGTCCTCGGCGGGTGAGGTGCCGGGCGTCATCAACACGGTGCAGAACGAGATGAGCGCGGGCATCGTGGCTGCCACCGGCCGATTCGTGCTGCTGGCCTGGTTCGCTCTCCTCGTCGTGGTACGCCAGACGGTCGGCGCTCGGCGGACCGACCTGGCTCTGGTGAAGCTCCGGGGCGTACGCCGCTGGCGGGTGTGGACGGCGACGATGGGGCAGACCGTCGGCGTGATGCTCGGCGGGGCGGTGCTGGGCGCGGCCGCCGGGCACGCCTGGGTGCGAGCCGTCATCGGGCCGGTCGTGTGGCCGGACGACCTCGACTTGGCGATGACCCAGAGTGCCGAACTGTTCGGCGGGGTGCTCGTCGCCGCTCTCGCGCTCGCCTGGCTCTCCGAACTCCGGTCGCTGCGCTCGCCGGTGGTGGAGCTGCTGCGTAACGTGCCGCCTCGGGTCCGCGGCCGGGCGGTCGACGCGGCCGAACTCGTCATCGTCACGCTGCTCGCGGTCGGCGTCTGGCAGCTGACCACGGTCGAGGCGCTGCGGACCGGGTCGGTGACCGCGACGATGGTCCCCGCGTTGCTGGCGATCGCGGTCGGTCTGCTGGCCGCCCGTTTCGTCCTGTGGCTGTCCGGGCGCGCCGGCGCGGCCGCGATGCGGTCCGGCCGCCTCACGGTGGCGGTCGCCGGTCTGTCCGCCCGGCGTCGGCCGACCCTCCGATGGGTGGTCACGCTGCTGGTCGTCGCGGTCGCCGGACTCACCACCGCGATGGGCGACATGGTCCGGGGCGAACAGGCCGTCACCGCGCGGGCCGAACAGGAGCTCGGCGCGGACCGGGTGCTGCGGGTCGACGGCGTCAGCCGCAAGAACCTGCTCGACGCCGTCCGCGACATCGACCCGGCCGGCACTCGGGGCATGGCGGTCAGCTACTTCCCCAGCACTGTCGGGTTCTCTCCGCAACTGCTGGCGGTCGACACCGCCCGGCTGGCCGCGGTCGCCGACTGGCGACCGGAGTACGGCGCGCTGCCGCGTACTCCGTCGGGTGTGGACGATCCCATTCGGGTCGCCGACGGCGCGCTGCAGCTTACGGCGTCCTTCGATCGCAAGGTGTACGCCCTCGGCGACCGGACGCAGCCGGTGAAGTCGGAGAACCCGGACTTCCCGCCGTTCGACCAGCCGGTCCCGCCGCCGACCGAGATCACCGGCGACGTCTTCGCCCAGGTCGCCCTCGTCTCCGCGACGGGCACCCGGACGCTGGCCCGCTTCGGCCCGTTGCAGGAAGGGCGGCACGACTACCAGGCGACGGTCAGCGACTGCGCCGGTGGCTGCCGCCTGATGTGGCTGGGCCTGTCCGCGGCCCGGGACGGCTCGTCCCAAGCCGCCGTCACCTGGGGTACGCGAGTCTCGGTCCACGCGGTCCAGCAGGACGGGCGCGCTCTCCTGGACGCGGCGCGGCTGGGCGATCGGCAGCACTGGACGGGCAGCTCCAACACCCGGGTGCTCGGCCCGATCCTGGACGGGTCGGCCGACGGGATGACGTTGACCGCGCCGCCCGGCTGCGACGACCCCAATCACTCCCGGGGCACGTGCGAGATGCGGGCCTACCCGGCGGAGCCGGCGCTCGCCGCGGTGACCACCGGACTCGTCGGCCGCAACGGGCGTAACAACCGAGCCCAGCTGGAGCTGTCCGGCACGGATCCGGCCGACGTCGACGTCAGCGGTTCAGCGGCGAAACTGCCGCGCTTCCCGGAGGACGGCGCGATCGTCGACCTCGCCGACTTCGACCGCGTCGTCGGCGTCTCGGTCGCGAACGAGCAGCTGGAAGTCTGGCTGGCCGACGCCGGGGACGAGGCTTTCGTCGCCGCGCTGAAGCAGCACGGCGTGAACGTCCAGGGCAGCTCCACGGTGGACGCCGCTCGTGGCGCGCTGAACCGGCAGGGGCCGGCCGGCGTACGCCGCTTCCAGCTCGGCGTCTTCGGGCTCGGCGTCCTGATCTCGGCCGTCGCGCTGCTGCTGCTGGCCAGCGTCGAACGGCGTACGCGGGCGGGCGAGCTGGCGGCGCTGCGGCGGCAGGGGCTCAACGCCCGGATGGTCCGGCGGATCAGCCTCCTCGGATACGCCGTCCCCACCACCGTCGCCGTGGTCGCCGGATTGGCGGCCGCGGCTGCGACCGCCTGGCTGCCGGTGCCGAAACCGGAGGTCTTCTCCGACGGCTGGAAGGTGCTCTCCCCACCGGACGGGTTGTCCACCATCCCGTTCGCCCTCACCGCGTTGGCCGCCGCCGCACTGCTGGCCGCCGTCCTCGTGTACGCGGCTCGCCGCCTGGCCCGCCAGGCCCTGATCGACGGAGGCGCCCGGTGATCGCGCTGCTGATGCTGGCTTTGCGGGAACGCCGCCGGGCGTACGCCGCAATCGCGCTGCTGTGCCTGGCGATCGGGGCGCTGGCCGCGCTGGGAGCGGCGTACCCGAGATCGGTGGCGGACAGCATCGCCGACGACGAGATCCGGTCGGCCCCGGCGAGTGAACGGTTGTTCTCGCTCGCCGGAGGGGACGACGCGGCGTCGACGGTGCAGGCGGTGACCGAGTCGACCCGGCGCCTGCCGGACTTCACGGCGGTCTACGCCGCGAGCGTCTCGGTCATGGGCTTCGGCCCCGAGCGCAGCACCCTGGTCTACCGGGAGAACGCGTGCGCCCACGTACGCCTCCTGTCCGGCCGGTGTCCGCTCGGCGCCGGCGAGGTCATGGTGCCGGCCGGTCCGGTCCAGCAGGCTCGCAAGATCGAGGTGGGTACGCGGCTGCTGCTCGTCGAGGCGGTCAAGCCGGACCCGAAGAAGCCGTGGGAGGCGTCCAACCGGGGCAAGGCTCCGGTCGACGTGGTCGGCGTCTACCAGCAGATCGACCCGGGCGAGGACTACTGGGGCGTCCGGACCGCCGAGGACGCCGCCGGGGTGGCGATGGTGCTCGCCCGCCCGGAGACGCTGAACTCCGTCCCGCACAACCTCGAAGTCCTCACCGTGACCGCGATCCCGGACCGGAAGCTGCTCATGAGCGGCGACTACGGCGCGATCCTGCGGTCCAAACTGGACGCCAACATCATCCGGAGCAGCCCGGACGTCCAGCGGATGATGGAGCGGATCGCCGCCAAGCGGAAGTTCGTCGAGACGATGACGCCCGCCGTCGTGCTGCCGGTGCTCGTCCTCGGCTGCTGGGGCCTGTTCCTCCTGGTCTCCGGTCGCCTCCAGCGGGACCGGCCGGAGGTCGGCATCCAAGGGCTGCGGGGGCTGCCGTTGGCGTACCGGTGGCTGCTGGCGGCGGGTGCGGCCGGCCTGCTCGCGATCGTCGCGACCCCGCTCGGCGCGTTGCTGGTCACGCTGTTCACGCCGGGTGCGGACGGCTCCTCGATGACGGCCGCATTCCAAGTCCTCGGCGTGGAACTGCTCGTCATCGCGGTGACCGCATTGGGCGTCCTGCGGTTGCGGCCGCTCGACCTGCTCCGGCGGGTGCTGCCGGCCAGTGGCAAGATCCCGCTGACCGAGATCGCCGTGCTGACTGTGGCGGGGGCGAGCTTCGCGCAGATGCAGTCGGGAGACCGAACCGGCCTCGGCATCTTCACCGCGAGCCTGCTCGCCGTGGCGGTCGCCGTCGTCGCCGCGCGGGTGCTGCCGACGGTGCTGCGGCCGGCCGCCCGGCGCGTCATCCAACGTGGCCGGCTCGCGCGGGGCATCGCCCTCGCGCTCATGACCCGCCGGCCCAGCGGACGGCACCTGCTCGCGCTCACCTCGGCGGCGGCCGCCCTCTTCACCCTGGTCGTCGGGGCGATGGACGTGTCGAGCACGGCTCGGCACACCCAGATCGACCTGACCATGGGGGCGGACCGGGTCCTGCAGGTCCAGAGCAGCCCGGCCCAGGCGCTGGCCGCGGTCCACCAGATCGACCCCGACGGCGCGTACGCGACCGTGACCGGGCGGCTGAGCGTCTCCGGCTACTCCGTGCTCGCCGTCGACCTGAGCCGGTCGTCGGTGATGCGGTGGCCGGAGGCGGCCGAGATGGCGGCCGCGTTGAAGCCCAGCGGGGCCGCCCCGATCGAGGTCGGCGCGGGGAAGCTGGAAGTCACCGTCGACGCCGCCGTGACGCTCGTCGACGTCGGCCGGCTGCCACCGGGGGTGACCGTGCCGGCGTCGCGCATGTTCGCCGTCGTCGAGCTGCCCGGCGGCGAGTTCCAGGAGCTGGACCTCGACAAGAAGGTCCAGGCCGGAGCGCAGGCGTACGCCGTGGAGCTGCCGCCGTCGTGTGCCGAGGGCTGCCGGCTGGCCGGACTGAGCCTGGTCACCTTCGGGGCGGAACGCGGCAACCTGACCATCCAGCGGATCGCCGTCGACGGCAAGGCCGTCTCCGACGGGAGCGGCTGGCACACCCCCGGCACGGACGCCGGCAAGTGGTCGATCGACCCGTCGATGGCGATGGGACAGCCGTCGTACCTGCTGCCGCCGGACGTGTCGGCCCGGCTGCCCATGGCGTACACCCGGGATCTGGGGCAGGGCGGCCCGACCGCGCCCGCCTTCAGCCTGCGGGGGAGCCAGCGAGCACCGCTCGCGGCGACCGTCGCGACCGACGTCGTCCCCCGCGTCGGGCACAAGGCCATGCTGGTCGACCTGCCCGGCATGCTCCGGGCGACGCTCGGCTCCACGACACCGGGCAACATCGAGGTCTGGTTGTCGGCCGACGCCCCCGCCGACGCCGAGCAGAAGCTGACCGACGCGGGCCTGGCCATCGTGGGCTCGGAGAGCCGGGCCGACGCCGTCGCCCGCGCCGACCGTACGCCGCCCGCGCTGACCCTGCGGATGCAGCTCTGGGCCGCCGTCGCCGGTGTGCTGCTGCTCCTCGGCGTCCTGCTGGTCGTGTCGTCGGGCGACCGGCGCACGACCGAACTGGCCGGGTTGCGGCAGGCGGGCGTACGCGCGGCGACGCTGCGCCGGGCGAACCGGACCACCTACGCCCTGATCAGCGTCTTCGGGGTGCTGATCGGCGTGGTGGCGGCCGCCGTCGCCTGGGCCGCCGCCCGGACGGTGCTGCCCATCGTGGACGGCACCCCTTGGCTACCGCCGCCGTCGTGGCCCGGCCCGGTGCCGCTGGCCGCGGCCGCGGTGGGCGTCGCGGTCTTGCTGATCGCGGGAACACACCTGATATTCGTGGGAGATCGGAGAGAGGGAGGAGCCTGGAGTGAGTGAGCACGCTGGTCTCGCCGTCGCCTGCCGGCGAGTCGTGCAGATCTACCGGGGCGAGGGCGGTGACGTTGTCGCTCTCTCCGGCGTGGACCTGACCATCTCGCCGGGTGAGATGGTGGCCCTCGTCGGTCCCTCGGGCTCCGGCAAGTCCACCCTGGTGGCGCTGCTCGGCGGGCTGTTGCGGCCGTCGGCCGGCCGGGTCACCGTCGGGACCTACGACATGGGGCGGCTGACCGACCGGGAGATCTCCCGGCTGCGCGGTACGCGTATCGGCATCGTCCTGCAGGGCGCGGCCCGCAACCTGCTCCCGTACGCCTCGCTTTACCGCAACGTGTGGCTGGCGCAACGACGGGCCGCCGCGACGTCGGGTATCGCGTTGGAGGACCCCGAACGGGTGCTCGACCTGGTCGGACTGCCCGGTAAGGGCAAGGCCCGGCTGCACGAGCTGGCCCCCGGCGCCCGGCAGCGAGCCGCGCTCGCGGTCGGCATCGCCGCCTCGCCCGGTCTGCTCCTGGTCGACGAGCCGACCAGCCAGCTGGACACGGGTGGCCGGGACGAGGTGATCTCCGCTCTGGAGACGATCAACGCCGAACGCGGCACGACCGTGGTCGTTGTCACACACGACGCCGAGGTCGGTACGCGACTGGGCCGGGTCGTGACCATCCGGGACGGCCGGGTCGGCGCCGAGGGCCGCAACGGCCAGGACTTCGCCGTGGTCGCGGGCGACGGCACCGTGCAGCTGCCGCCGGAGGTGCTCGAGGAGTTCCCGCCCGGCACGCTGTTCACCATCGACCACGCGGAGGACGGCAGCGTGACGCTCGTCGTCGGGTCGTCGTGAGCCTGCCTAGACTAAGGGCATGACGGATCCCCGAGACCCGAGCCGCGGGCAGTCGATCTTCACCCGGGGTGCGGTGGACCTCAGTGCGCTGCGGTCCACCGCTCCGCAGCCCGACGCCGAGGCGCCGCCCGCCGGGGCCGCGCCGGACGGCGGCGATACCGGGGTTCCGCGGTTCGCCGGGGCGAACGCCCCGATCGACGTGACCGTGCAGACGTTCCAGCGGGACGTCGTCGACCGGTCCCGGACCATCCCGGTCGTCCTGGAGTTCGTCGCCAGCGGGCAATACGCGGGCGACCCCGCGCTGGAGCAGTTCGCCGCCGACGGCAGCTTCGTGCTCGCTCGGTCGGACGTGCGGACCGATCCGCAGCTGGCTCAGGCGTTGCGCATCCAGGCGCTGCCGACGATCTTCGCGTTCGTGGGCGGGCAGCCGATCGACGGCCTCCCCGGCCAGCTGCCCGAGGCCCAGCTGCGGCAGTGGCTCGACGCCGTCCTCCGGGCGGGCGGGGTCGAGGTGGAGACCCCGGCCGATCCGCGCCTCGAAGAGGCCGACGACATGCTCATGATGGGCGACCTCGACGCGGCCGAGCGGGCGTACCAGAAGATTCTGTCGGAGACGCCCCGCGACGCCGCGGCGGAGGCCGGGCTGGCCCAGGTCGGCGCGGCCAAGCGGATTCAGGGCCGTGACCCGCAGGAAGTGCTGGCCGCCGCTCAGGCCGCCCCGGACGACCTCGACGCCCAACTGCTGGCGGCCGATCTGGAGGCGCTGAGCGGGCAGGCCGAGCAGGCGTACGCCCGGCTCATCGCACTCGTCCGGCGAGTGTTCGGCGACGATCGGGAGAAGGTACGTCAGCACCTCGTCTCTTTGTTCACCATCGCCGGTCCGGACGATCCGGCTGTCGTCACCGCTCGGCGGGCTCTGGCCAGCGCTCTTTATTAGGTTGGCATAGATCGCTATCCTCGGCCTGCAGGCATCGGTCGCATAACCAGGGGGTTCACGCGCCGCGTACGCGAGGGGGAGGGCGAGGGATGAGACGGATCGCGGTGCTCGACGCACCGACCAATCTCGGCCTGCGCCCACCCACGGCCACCTCGGTTCCCGGCTGTGCCAAGGCGCCCGGTGCGCTGCGTGACCACGGACTCGTCGACCGGCTCGGGGCTCGTGACGCGGGCTGCCTCACGCCGCCGCGCTACGACCCGGGCGACTGGCGTCCCGGCGACGGCGTCGCCCAGGCGTCGCAGATCTCGGCGTACTCCCAGCGGCTGGCCGACCGGATCGGCGCGATCGTCGACGGCGGCGAGTTCCCGCTGGTCCTGGGGGGCGACTGCTCGGTTTTGCTCGGCTCGATGGTGGCCATGCACCGGCTCGGCGACGAGGTGGACGGCCGGGTCGGGCTCGTCTTCGTCGACGGGCACTCCGACTTCCGGCATCCCGGGAACGCGCCGTACGTCGGCGCCGCCGCCGGTGAGGACCTCGCCCTCGTGACCGGCCGGGGTCAAATCGAGCTGGCCGGGATCGAGGCGCGTCGTCCATACGTCCGTGACACCGACGTGGTCGTCCTAGGCATCCGGGAGCACGACGAGTACCGCCTCGACCTGGCCGCCGGGGGATTCTCGGTACGCCCGGTGACCGCGCTGCGCTCCGCGGGCGCCGCCCGCAGCGCGCAGTGGGCGCGTGACCAGCTGGGCCACTGCGCCGGGTTCTGGCTGCACGTCGACGTGGACGTCCTCGATCCGGCGGTCATGCCGGCGGTGGACGCGCCCGACCCGGGTGGCATCGCCTTCGCCGAGCTGGAGATGCTGATCGCCGGGCTCGTCGGCACGCCGGAATGCCTCGGCATGGAGCTGACGGTCTTCGATCCGGACCACGATCCCGAGGGCTCGTACGCTCATGAGGTCGTCGAGATGCTGGTCGCCGGGCTGGCCCCGCTGCTGCAGCAGCCACGTTCGGTGGGCCGGAAGAAATCCGTCCCCCGCCCGCGTCTGGCCTCCGACCAACCCGTCGCCTCGTAACCGTCACCGCCTGGTGTGATCATTGCGTCACCCATGCTGTTTCAACGGACATTTCGTCGCGCGAAGCAGCATGGCTGACGCAATGATCACGCGGAAACGGCGGCGGCGCGCACTAACGCGAAAGCGCCGCACAAGCGCGGCGAAAGAGCGGTGCGTACTCCTGGGGGAGTAGGCGCAAGTGTCGCCCGCGGGGCGATGAAAAGAAGGCGGCGAAGAACCACCCTCGAGGTAAGAGATGAGGAGGGAAAAATGGTTCTCGCACACGCCGGGTACTGGGGCGGCTGGTGGTTCTTCGGGCCGTGGCTCTGGATTCCGTTCTGGATCCTGCTCTTCTTCGTGATCCGGGGGCTGTTCTGGCGGCGTCACCGGCACGACGGCTGGGGTCCCGGCCACTGGCGCCACGGCGACAACGATCCGCGCGTCATCCTCGCCCAGCGCTATGCGCGGGGTGAGATCAACGAGCAGGAGTACCGCGAGCGCATGTCCGTCCTGGACGCGCCGCGTCCTTCGTGACCAGTGGCAGGATGAGGGCGATGGAGGAACCGGAGCGGTGGCGTCGGCGGCCACGAGGCTGGCCGATCGGGTTGGCCTTGCTCCAGGTCTTCATCGCCCTCGCGGTCAGCGGCGTCCGGCAGGTCCCGGTGACCGGCGTCCAACTCGGACTGCTGGTCGCCGGGCCGCTGGCCCTCTTGCTGCTGCGCCGGTGGCCCGTGGTCGCCAGCTCCGCCACCGGGCTGATCAACCTCGCGTACCTCGTGCTGGGCTTCCCGTTCCCGCCGATCATCCCCAGCACCTTCGCGGCGATCGCCAGCCCGTTCGCCCGCGCCCGGCGCGAGGCACACCGGCGGTATCAGGTGGAGGAGCGGCGGCGGCGCCGGGAGCAGGAGAAACGCGAGGCCGCGGACGAACGCGTCCGCATCGCGCGCGAACTGCACGACGTGCTGGCCCACAGCTTGTCGCTCATCAACGTCCGCGCGTCGGTCGCGCTGGAGGTGATGGACGTTCAGCCCCAGGAGATACGCCCAGCGCTGCAGGCGATCAAGGAAGCGAGCCGGGACGGCCTGGCCGAGGTGCGGTCGGTGCTGGCGAGCCTTCATTCCACCGAGGCGCCGCGGTCGCCCACCCCGGATCTGTCGCGACTCGACGACCTGATCCAGCAGGCTGAGGCGGCCGGATTGAAGGTCGAGGCGGAGACGCTCGGGCGTCGGCCCAGCCTGCCGGCCACGGTCGAGCTTTCGGCGTACCGGATCATTCAAGAGGCCTTGACCAACGTGATGCGGCACAGCAGCGCGCGGACCGCGACCCTGGTCATCCAGTACGCGGACCGCGCGGTGACGGTGGGCGTGGCCGATCCTGGACCGGCGAGCCCGAAGCCCGAGGGGCATGAGGGCGGGCACGGACTGATCGGCATCCAGGAACGGGCCGCCTCGGTGGGCGGCGTGGCGACCGCGCGGCCGGACGGCCGAGGGGGGTTCGAGGTGATGGCGGTGTTTCCCCGGTGATCCGCGTAGTGCTGGCCGACGACCAGGCCTTGGTCCGCGCGGGCTTCCGCGCTCTGCTCGACGCGCAGCCGGACGTCGACGTCGTGGGGGAGGCGAATGACGGCGCCGAGGCTGTCCGCAGTGCACGGGAGCTGCGGCCGGACGTGATCCTCATGGACATCCGGATGCCGGAGCTGGACGGGCTGGCGGCGACCCGGCGGATCGCGGCCGATCCGGCGCTGGGCGACGTGAAGGTGATCATCCTGACGACCTTCGAGCTGGACGAGTACGTCTTCACGGCGTTGCGGGACGGCGCGGCCGGGTTCCTGGTGAAGGACACCGAACCCGCCGACCTCGTACGCGCGGTGCGGGTGGTCGCCGCGGGCGACGCCCTGCTGTCGCCGGGCGTGACCCGCCGGCTCATCGCCGAGTACGCCACCCGCTCCCGGGCGCCGTCTCCGCCGACCGGGCAGCTGAATCAGCTCACCGAGCGGGAGCGGGAGGTCGTGGCCCTCGTCGGCCTCGGACTGTCCAATGAGGAGATAGCGAATCGCTTGGTGGTCAGCCCGTTGACCGCGAAGACCCACGTCAGCCGGGCGATGGTGAAGCTCGGCGCGCGTGACCGCGCTCAGCTCGTGGTCACGGCGTACGAGGCTGGGCTGGTCCGGCCGGGCTGGATGGATTGACTTCCCTCATCGCGGATGCTACGAATTGCTGGCTGCGCGGGACCTCTCATCCCATCTCCCTCCCCCGGAGGAACACGATGTCGGTCCCCACCTCACCGAATCCCTTCGATTCGGCCGTCTCCCGGCGCGCGATGATGCGCGGCGCGGTCCTGCTCGGAGTCGGCGCCACCATCGGCGGAGTCGAGCTGCTCTCGGCCACCCCGGCGCTCGCCGTCACCACGCCCACCATCGCGAGCTGCGCGACCTGGGGCGCCCGGAACCCCTCGTCGACGTTGACCCAGATCTCCACCAACCCGGACAAGATCCTGATCCACCACACCGCGACCGCGAACTCGACCGACTACACGCAGGCGCACGCGTACTCGCTGGCCCGGACGATCCAGAACTACCACATGGACTCCAACGGCTGGTCCGACACCGGGCAGCACTTCACCGTCTCCCGGGGTGGCTACATCATGGAGGGCCGGCACTACAGCCTGTCCCACCTGACCTCCGGCAGCGGCATGGTCGTGGGCGCGCACTGCCCGGGGCAGAACGACAAGGCGATCGGCATCGAGAACGAAGGCACCTACACCAGTGTCACGCCGACCAGCGCGCTCTACTCCAACCTCGTGCAGCTGTGCGCGTACATCTGCAGCAAGTACGGCATCTCCGCGACGAAGATCTACGGTCACCGCGACTTCTACTCCACCGAGTGCCCGGGTGACGCCTTCTACGCCATGCTCCCGCAGCTGCGGACCGATGTGGCCGCCGCGCTCGGCAGCACCCCGGCGTTCACCGTGACCGTCGACAACACGTCCAGCTCGTTCCGGGCGTCGGCGAACTGGGGCACCTCCACCTACTCCACCCAGCGCTACGGGACCGACTACCGGTACGCCGACCCGGTGGCGGCCAGCGACGCGGCGTACTACACCGCGACGCTGCCGAGCGCCGGCAACTACAAGATCGAGACCTACTACCCGGCGAACACCGGCTACAACGCCACCACGCCGTACGTCGTGTTCACCTCGTCGGGCAGCCAGACGGTCACCGTGAACCAGCAGGCCAACGGCGGCAAGTGGAACACGGTCGGCACCTTCGCCTTCGCGGCGGGGGCGCAGGACGTCGTCGCGGTGAGCCGGTGGACCACGGGGGCGGGCTACGTGATCGCCGACGCCATCCGCATCACTCGCGTCTAGCCCCTTTCTCTGCAGGCCGCTCGTTTCGGCGCTGGATCAGGGTTCTGGGTCGAATCTTGGGTCATGATTCGACCGGGAACCCTGATCCAGCGCCAAGGGTCGGCGGCGGGTGTCAGAGCTGGGCGCGGAGCCGCCGAGCCTCGTCCAGGTACGCCGCCGCCAACTCCCGTTGTCCGGCGGCGCCGTGCAACTGGCCGAGCCGTTCGGCCGTGTCCGCCTCCGCCCGCCGATCGCCCAGCCGTTGGTAGATGTGCAGCGCCCGGGTCAGCCGGTCGGCCGCCTCGGCCGGGGTCTGTTCCAGCCGGCCGAGCTCCACGAGGGCGTACGCCTCACCGTGGATGTCGCCGATCGTCGTGAACCCGGCGAGGGCCTGGTCGAGCAGCCCTCGGGCGTCCTGTTCGCGGCCCTCCCGGCGGGCGACCGAGCCGAGCGCCTGCCGCAGATGGGCGGTGCGATGCCGGTCGCCGATCGCCTCGGCGAGGTCCAGGGCGCTCTGCAGCCATTCCTGCGCCCGGTCGAGGTTGCCCCGGGCCAGCCAGACCTGGCCGATCGCACCGCGGGCGTACGCCTCGCCGGACGGTTCGGCACACTCCACGAAGGATTCCAGCGCGCGGCTGTAGTAGTCCACCGCGAGGTCCAGCTCACCGCGTACGCGGTGCACCGCCCCGAGCCCGGACAGCGCGGCGGCCACCCCGGCGGGCTGCCCGAGCTGGGCGAACAGCAGCCTCGCCCGGCCGAACGCGGCGTCGGCCTGGGCGTACTCGTCGCGATAGAGGTGCAGCTGGCCGAGGCCGCGCAGGGTGACCGCGACGCCGAGTTGGTCGTCGAGCCGGCGGCAGATCGCCAGCGCGGTCTGGTGCCCGGTCTCCCAGACCTCCGGATGCCCGGCGAGGTCGCACCAGGGGACCGTGGCCAGGGCCAGTTCCCAGGCGAAGTCGGAGCGGTTGAGCCGCCCGGCGACCTCGATGCCGGTGAGCAGGGTGTCCTGCTCGGTGACGAACCAGGCGACGGGATCGTCGACCCCGGTCGCGGGCGGTTTCCAGCGGGGCGCGATGGTCTGGCCCGGCCCGAACGGGCTGTGCGGCAGCGCCTGCCCGGCCTGCTCGGCCAGGCTGAGCAACCCGCCCAGGACCCGGACCAGCCCGGCCTCGTCGGGTTGCGGCCAGTCGCCGGACTGCGCGTCGGCGAGCATCCGCACGAGCACCGGTACGCGATATCGCCGTTGCCCGAGCGCGTCGGGGCCGGCGTCCACCGCGAGCCGAGCTGTGACGAGTCGCTCGATCTGCTCCTCGCCGTCCTCCAGCAGCGCTCCGGCGAACCAGGCGGGAACCGTCGCGTCGCCGAAAGCGGCCAGCCCGCGCAGCACGATCGCGGCGTCGGCGGGCAACTGCTGGCCGACCGGATGGGACGCGATCGGGGCGGCGTCGGCGGCGAGCAGATCGTTGTGCAGGCGCTGCAACTCCGGACCGGGGCCGACGCCCAGCTCCTCCGCGAGGGTGTGGCGGACTTCGGCGTACACGGTGAGGGCGTCGGCGCGCCGCCCGGCGGCCACCAACGCCCGGATGAGCAGGACCCACAAGCCTTCCCGGAGGGGATGCTCGGCGGTGAGCCCGCGGAGTTCGGCGACGGCGCGATCCGGGTCGCCCAGGCGGATACGCAGATCCAGCAGCTCGGAGAGGGCGGCGAGCCGGCGCTCGGTCAGCTGGTCCAGCTCGACTTGCCACAGTGGACTCGGAGGCAGGTCGGCCAGCGGCGAGCCACGCCATCGGGCGAGCGCGCCCTCGAGCGTACGCTGCGCGTCGGCCAGGTAACCGAGGCGGCGCAACCGGATCGCCTCGTCGGTCTCCCGGAGGAAACTCGCCACGTCCAGGTCGGCCGGGCCGATGACGACGGCGTAACCGGGCGGGTAGCGCACGACGTGATCGTCGCCGAGACAGGTACGCAGTCCGCTGATGTAGGTCTGGATGTTGGCCGCGGCGGATCGGGGTGGGTCGATCGGCCAGAGCACCTCGATGAGGCGATCCACCGAGACCGGCCGGTCCGGATGCAGCAACAGGCTCGCCAACAACTGCCGCGGTTTCACGCCGTGGATCGGCACCGGACGGTCGTCGTCGCGCACCTCGAACGGGCCCAGAAGACGGAACTCGAGACCCATGGCCACCGCCGTTCGTCGAACTGACCCGGCTGACTGTACGCCGACATAGATCAACCTTCCAGTGATGGTTGTAGCCGAACTGGAGAACTCCTGTAGCCCATCGGGTGACGCTGACGCCACCCCCGCGCAGCAACCGGTGGGCCGGTTCACCCCCAACCCCCGAAAGGACGCTGAGCACAGTGAGAACCTCCAAACTCGCGCGTGGCGCGATCGCCTTGGCGATCGCGGCCGCCGGAGTGCTGGCGATCCAGTCGCCGGCCGCGGCGGCGCCCGCCTTCCAACTGCCCTTCCCCTGCGGCCAGACCTGGACCGGCGACTCGAACGACAGCTCGGCGCACGTCTCGTGGGAGATCGACTTCAACCGCGGCTCCACCGCGACCGCGGACGAGAACGACACCGTGCTGGCGTCAGCGGCCGGAACCGTTGAGGTCGCGGCGAACCAGGGCGACGTGAACGGCTACGGCAACCTCATCGTCATCAACCACGGCGGCGGGTACTACTCGTACTACGCGCACCTGGAGCGGATGGCCGTCGTGGCGGGCCAGGCCGTGCTGCGCGGTCAGGTCATCGGCGGCGTCGGCGACACCACGAAGTCCACCAACGACGTCTACCCGCACCTGCACTACGAGGTCCGGTACCCGGACCGGTCGCAGTCGCACATCATCAAGTCGGTGTTCAACGGCGTGACCTTCCCGTACACGCACGGCTCGGTCACCTCGAACAACTGCGCCACTCCGTACGACCCGCGCGAGGTCTGCGGCTCCGGCTTCAACAACATCGACTCGGTGAAGCTCGGCACCGCCGGGACCGTGAACCTGCTGTGGAACGGATCCACCAGCCAGAACTGCGCGGTCACGCTGAAGTTCGCCAACGTCGGCAGCGCCACCGCGACGACGGCCTTCCTCGAGCCGCAGGGCTCGACGCGGACGACCGACTCCGGGAACTACAGCTACTACGCCGGACCGGTGGTCAGAACCGCGCCCACCTGCGTGCGCTGGGGCGGCAGCACCGGTGGCTACAGCTACACCAGTGCGTTCGAGCACTGCTGAATGAACAGGGCGCGGGCCGGGATGAGGACCCCCGGCCCGCGCCCATTCGGTGTCCGGGCTAGAAGTCCTCGTCGAGTGAGACGGTCCCCTCCACCGCGACCTGGTACGCCGTGACCCGCCGCTCGAAGAAGTTGGCGAGTTCCTGGACGTCCTGCAGGGCCATGAACGGGAACGGGTTGCGGGAGCCGAACCGGGCCGGCAGCCCGAGGCGGGCCAGTCGCTGATCCGCCACGTACTGCAGGTATTCCCGCATGTCGCCGGTGGTCATGCCGGGCAGCCCGGCGCCGCAGAGGTCCTCGGCGAACTGGAGTTCGGCGTCGACCGCCTCCTCCAGCATCCGGGTGACCGCCTTGCCCATCTCCTCGTCGAAGAGGTCCGGCTCCTCCGCGCGCACCGTGTCGACGACCGCGAACGCGAAGTCCATGTGCATCGACTCGTCGCGGAAGACCCAGTTCGTGCCGGCGGCGAGCCCGTCCAGCAGCCCGCGCGACCGCAGCCAGTAGACGTACGCGAAGGCGCCGTAGAAGAACAGGCCCTCGATGCAGGCGGCGAAGCAGATCAGGTTGAGCAGGAACTTCCGCCGGTCGGCGACCGTCTCCAAGCGCTGCACGTCGAAGACCGAGTCGATCCACGTGAAGCAGAACTGCGCCTTGCGGGCGATCGACGGGATGTTCTCCACCGCCGCGAACGCCTTGACCCGCTCGGCCTCGTCGGGCAGGTAGGTGTCGAGCAGCGTCAAGTAGAACTGGACGTGCACGGCCTCCTCGAAGAGCTGGCGGGACAGGTAAAGCCGCGCCTCCGGGGCGTTGATGTGCTGGTAGAGGTTGAGCACCAGGTTGTTCGCCACGATCGTGTCGCCGGTGGCGAAGAAGGCCACGAGGCGGTTGATCAGGTGCCGTTCCTCCGGCGTGAAGGTCTCCAGGTCGGGCAGGTCCGAGCCGAGGTCGACCTCCTCCACCGTCCACGTGTTGCGGATGGCGGCCCGGTAACGCTCGTAGAAGTCCGGATACCGCATCGGCCGGAGGGTCAGGTCCAGACCCGGGTCGAGCAGCATCTTCTGGGCGGTGGTCGTCACTGGCAGGCCTCGCAGACTTCCGGGTTCTCCAGGTTCAGATTGATCAGGGACATCGCCGGCCGGGGCTGCGGCGCGGGCTGCGCCGACACCGGCCGGACCGCACCCGGCTGAGCCGCCAGGGTGGTCTTCGCTATGGCGGTCGCCGGACGGGAGCGCAGGTAGTAGGTCGTCTTCAGACCCTTGCGCCAGGCGTACGCGTACATCGAGGAGAGCTTGCCGATGTTGGGCGCCGCCATGAACAGGTTCAGCGACTGCGACTGGTCGATGAACGGCGTACGCGCGGCGGCCAGGTCGATCAGCGCCCGTTGCGGCAGCTCCCACGCGGTGCGGAAGCGGGACCGGATCTCGGCCGGGATCTCAGCGATCCCCGCGATCGACCCCTCGGCCGCGACGATCTTCTCGCGTAGCGCGTCCGTCCAGAGCCCGTGTTCCTTGAGTTCCTGGATCAGGTGCCGGTTGACCTGAAGGAACTCGCCTGAGAGGGTCTCGCGCTTGAAGAGGTTGGAGACCACCGGCTCGATGCACTCGGCCGCGCCCGCGATCGAGGCGATCGTCGCGGTTGGCGCGATCGCGATCAGCAGCGAGTTGCGCAACCCCACCTCGGCCACCCGCGTACGCAGTGCGGCCCACCGCGCCGGCTGGGCGATCGAAGCGGCCGGGAAGTGGTCGACGTGCAGTACGCCCTGTGCCGCCCGGGTCTGGTCGTAGGTCTCGTGCCGGCCCAGCGTCGCGGCCAGTTCCGCGCTCGTCTCGTACGCCGACAGCGCGATCTCCTCCGCGATCCGGGTCGACAGCGCGAGCGCCTCCGGCGCGTCGAAGTCCAGCCGCAGCTGGAAGAAGACGTCGGCCAGCCCCATGACGCCGAGGCCGGTGGGCCGCCAGCGCAGGTTGGCCTTGGCCGCCTCGGCGGTCGGGTAGTACGAGAGGTCGATCGTGCGGTCCAGCACGGTCACCGCGACCCGGACCGACTCGCGGAGCGCCGCGAAGTCGAACTCGCCGTCGGCCACGTGCGCGGCGAGGTTGAGCGAGCCGAGGTTGCACACCGCCGTCTCGCCGTCGGAGGTCACCTCGAGGATCTCGGTGCACAGGTTCGACAGGTGGATGACGTTCGCGGGGTCGGCCGTCTGGTTGCTGGTCCGGTTGGCCTGGTCCTTGAAGGTCATCCAGCCGTTGCCGGTCTGGGCCAGCGTCCGCATCATCCGGCCGTACAGCTCGCGCGCGTTGACCTGCTTGGCGGCCAGTCCGTCGGCCTCCGCCTTCCGGTAGGCGACGTCGAAGTCGCCGCCCCACAGGTCGACCAGGTGCGGTACCACCTTCGGGTCGAACAGCGACCACGGCTGGTCGGCCTCGACCCGGCGCATGAACTCGTCCGGGATCCAGTTGGCGAGGTGAAGGTTGTGCGTACGCCGGTTCTCGTCGCCGGTCGAGTCGCGCAGCTGGAGGAAGTCCTCGACGTCGGCGTGCCACGGCTCCAGGTAGACGCAGGCGGCGCCCTTGCGCCGGCCGCCCTGGTTGACCGCGGCCACACTGGAGTCGAAGGTACGCAGCCACGGCACGATGCCGTTGGACAGCCCGTTCGTGCCCCGGATCAGCGAACCCCGGGACCGGATGCGGCTCCAGGCGATGCCGATGCCGCCGGCGTACTTGGAGAGGCGGGCGGCCTGCGTGTAGCGCTCGTAGATGGAGTCCAGCTCGTCCTTGGGGGAATCGAGGAGGAAGCAGCTGGACAGCTGTGGCCGCCGCGCACCGGCGTTGAACAGGGTGGGGGAGCTGGGCAGGTACGCCAGCCGGCTCATGAGCCGGTACAGCTCGGCGACGCCCGCCACGCCGCCGGGCACCGTCCGGCCGACCGTGCCCGCCGCGCCCACCGGCCCCATGAGTCCACACGCGACCCGGAGCAGGAAGTGCTGGGCGGTCTCGATGACCTGCCGGTTCGTCGGGTGCCGGTAGACGTAGCGGTCGTAGACCGTCCGCAGGCCGAAGTACTCGAAGCGGTCGTCGGCGGCGTCGTCCACCAACGCGTCCAGCTCGTCGGCGTGCGCCGCGACGAACTCGGCCACGTCGTCGGCGATGAGTCCCAGCCGGCGCCCGGTCGCGACCGATTCGCTGAATCGGCGTACGCCCTGGCCGGCGACCTCTTCGCGGATGTGCGCGGCGAGCAGTCGTGCCGCGAGACGCGAGTACGCCGGCTCCTGCGCGACCAGCGCCGCCGCCGTCTCGATGGCCCGCAGCCGCAGGTCGGCCTCGGTCGCGCCGGGCCACACCCCGGCCACCACCGGTTCGCTGACCCGCCGCGGCTCCACCTCGGCGAGCCCGGCCGCGGCCGCCTCGACCTCGCCGAACAGCGCATGCCGTACCTCGTCGCCCGGCGCGGGCCGGGCGGTGTCACCGAGGTCGTGCGGTGCGATTCCCAATGTCGCGGTAGACATGGGCAGTCCCCCTCCTCCAACGCAAGCCTCCACAGCCGGCGGCGCGTACGGGGGCACGGTTCGCGGGCACGGCGCAGCGCACGGAATGCGTGGCATTCCGTGGGCGCGGTCAGCGGACCCATGCCCGCCAGTAGCGGCGAGCCGGTGCAATCACCCTACATGTTGTGGTGCCCGCGAGAAAGAACCCCAAGATGTGTCGGGCGTGTCGCGCTGATGAGGGTCAAACTCTGCCGTCGAGAATCGCCGCGAAACGCTCTTCGGCGAGGTTTAACTGGTCGAGGATGTGCGCCTTGGCGGCCTCGCTCAACGGCGTGTCGGCCCGCGGGATCAGCTCGCGGAACAGCGGCACGAGCGGCCGATACTTGCGGGCCGAGCTGCTGACCTTCGGCCCGGTGGTGTGGATGACGCCCACGCCGTTGTCGGTGAAGTCGGAGATCTTGATCACCCGCGCCCACGGCTCCCGGTCCAGCGACTCGGCGAGATGTTCGCGGTACTGCTCGTGTTCATGCCGATCCGGGCTGTACTCCGGGTTGGTCACGGCCGCGATCAGCCGCCGCACGCGAGGCCCGAACACCTCGCCCAGGCGGTCGAGGGCGGCCGTGGTGTCCGAGCTTCCCACCAGTTTGTACGCCTGATCCTCGGCCGCGTCGTGCAGCAGAGCGGCGACGAGGACGTCCACGTCGTCGACCCGGTAGTAGTGGAGGATCCGGATCGTCACGCGCAACAGGTGATTCAGGTACGGCTCGCGTACGCGCCGCTGCTCGGAGTGCAGTTCGGCGGCGAGATCGAGCGCCTGCTCCAGGCGTACGCGGTCGGCTTCGCCGAAGCGGGAGATCTCGTGGGCGAACCGCTCCCGCAGGCCCTCCTCCCCGTAGACCTCGGTGATCGCGTGGAGGGGCATCATCGCCAAGGTCGGCCGGAAATCTCGGAGCATGCGCCGTTTCTAGCAGATTCCGTCAATCCCGGCCGGGTGCACTGTGGACTCCGGAGGAGGTGCGCGGCCGGGGCACGCGGACCATCAGCGGAGCGGGGGTGGGCCCCGTCCCGAACTCCTCCTGCGTCATGGCCTGCAACGCGCTCACGAACGAGCCCAGCAGCGTCGCCGCCGCGACGATGAAGATCGGCAGGATCAGCAGCGTCGGGGTCATCCCGGTCGCCGGGCCGGCGGTCGAGTCCAGGTGTACGCGCAACGCCGCCATCGCGGTGTAGTGCATCCCGCACACGGCGACGCCCATGATGGCCGCCGCCGTGATCAGCGACCTCCATCCACCGTGGACCGAGACGGTGAACCACAGGGCGACGGTCGCGGCGACGATCGCGATCACGACCGAGGCGAGGACGAGTCCCTCGTCATAGCCGACATGGCCGGACACGCGCATGGCGTACATGCCGGTGTAGTGCATCGCGACCACGCCGGAGCCGGTGAAGACCCCGCCCACGAGCAGCTTGCCGACGCTTTTGCGGCCGGTGCCGACGAAGAACAGGCCCAGCCCGACCGCGGCGACGGCGAACAGCAGGCTCGCCACCGTCGTCAGCGGGTCATAGCGGACCGGACTGGCGGGGATGTCGAAGCCGAGCATCGCCAGGAAGTGCATGAGCCAGATGCCCGCCCCGCCGATCGAGACCGAGCCCAGGACAAGCCAGCGGGCTCGGCGGGCGCGGGTGCCGGCGGCACGGGCGCGGGTGGTGCATACCAGACCGGTCAGGGACCCGCTGAAGGCCACAAGGTACGCCAACGCGGGGTTGAACCAGCCGTACGCGAAATGGTGGATCTCCGGCATCGGGGGGTGCTCCCGGGGTCTTGGCAGCACAGCTCCGGACGGGTAGCTGTGGTGCCACTATCCGAAGATCCCGGGGGCACCCGTCGCACACATGGTGCGAGTCAGGCCGCCTGGGTGAACCACGCGGCCTGAGCGGCCGCTGCCGGATACTGGTCGGTGACGGGGGAGTCCTCGAGGTACGCGCGCTCCCGGGCGCGGATGACCGCGCGGGAGACGGCGTTGTATCGGCGCTCGTTGTCGCAGTAGTAGAGCTGGACGCTGAGGCCGCGGTACTCGGCCCACATCTCGTAGCTGCGGGGGTTGCGCCAGGCTGCGGCGACGGCGGCCCCGCCGAGCAGGAGAGCGGCGACCGCGAGACCGACGAAGCCGACGGGCTCGAGCCGGTCGAAGAAGACGCCGATGCCGGCCACGGCCAGGAGCGCGCAGATCGCCGCGCGGACCGCCATGGGGTGGTGCGATCCGCGCACCGTCCGCAGGTTCTGCAGTTCGGTGACGTCGAACTTGCGCTGACCCACCACGAACCACCGGTCGGTGACCCGGATGCCGGGCAGGCTCAGCTCCTGTGCGCGCCGGGTAGGCTGCATGGCCTCCTCCTCGTGTGACACGCTTGTATGCTCATTGTCGGAGTGACCGGCATCGTTGGGAAGTGCTTCAATCTGCCACCTGTCACCTTGGCACCTCTTATGCCAGCGGACCGCAGTTTGATCTGGTGAACTTTTCCGGCACAAGCGAACCAGTGCGGGCAGATGGTGCAACTTGCCCTTTGCTTGACCGGAATCCCGAGTTACGGTGTCTGAGCTGGTCAGGCCCCCGATCGCCCAGAAAAGGGCGACACCTGGCCGGTGCCGTCGAATCACCAGCCACTGATTGTGAACCGGGGACCCAGGTAATTGGGGCGAATCCGCGACCGATCCCCCGGTCGTGGTAGCGCGAATCTTCCAGCGCGAGCCCGTGACGCACGCCGTCGGCGACCGACGGGCGTCGTCGCAGCTAACCCGGTAGGCGGCCGGCCCGTGACCTGCGGAACGGTCGGGCCGCGGAAGAAAGGTTCACACCCCCTTGCGACTACTTCCACGGGGCTGGCGGTTCGCCATGCCTCTCGTGGCTGCGCTGGCGGTGCTCCTCGCGCCCGGTGCGGCCCACGCCGCCCCCTCCGAGTCCGAACTGTCCAAACAGATCACCGAGGCGTCGGACAAGCTGGAGAAGCTCGTCGAGCAGTACAACAAGAGCACCGAGCAGGCCAAGTCGGTGCAGGCGCAGATCCAGCAGCTGGAGACGTCGCTCGGCCCACTGGCACATCAGCGGGACGAGGCTCGCCAGCGCGTCGCCAAGATGGCCGCGTCGGCGTACGCCGGAAGTGGTCAGCTGGCCACCTGGAACGCCCTGCTCGGCACCTCGTCGCCGACGGAGGTCGTCGAACGGCTCGGCACCCTCCAGGAGATCGCCGACACGCAGAGCTCCGTGATCGAATCGGCGCGCGACGCCGGTGACAAGTACGACCAGCAGAAGTCGTCGTTGCAGCAGGCGCTGGCCAAGGCCCAGGACGACGTGACGAAGCTGACCGCCCAGAAGAAGCAGATCGAGACGGATCTGAAGAAGCTGGAAGCCCAGAAGAAGCAGCTGTACGGCACGAGCAGCCGGACCAGCGGCCGGTACACCGGGAAGATCCCGGCGGTCTCCGGCAAGGCCGGCATCGCCGTGACGTACGCGTACAACGCGATCGGCAAGCCGTACGCCTGGGGCGCCGACGGTCCGAGCAGCTACGACTGCTCCGGGCTGACCAAGGCGGCGTGGGCGGCGGCCGGGGTGAGCCTCTATCACCACGCGGCCACCCAGTACGACGAGACCGCCCGGATCAGCCGGTCCCAACTGGCCCCGGGCGACCTGGTCTTCTACTCCGGTCTCGGGCACGTGGCGATCTACGTCGGCAGCGGCAAGGTGATCCACGCCCCGACGTTCGGTGAATCGGTCAAACTCGCCAGCATCGACATGATGACCCCGTACGGGTACGGGCGCGTCAGGTCGTAAGCAGCACGACAAAGGCCCCGTCCGGCGCTGCCGGGCGGGGCCTTGACGCGTACAACTTGGGCTTAGGCGTTCTGCAGGCCCTCGGCCCGAGCCAGCTCGCGGAGCCGGCCCAGCGCCTGGATCTCCAGCTGGCGGATGCGCTCGCGGGAGAGCGAGAAGCGCGACGCGACCTCGGTGAGCGAGTGCTCGCGGCCGTCCTCGAGACCGTACCGCGCCCGCATGATGCCGGCCGACCGGTCGTCGAGGTGGTTGAGCAGGCCCTCGATCCGCTGGCGCTCCAGCGCCGAGAGGACGATCTCCTCCGGCGACGGGGCGTCGGAGTCGGCCACCAGGTCACCCAGGTTGGTGTCGCCGTCGTCGCCGACCGGGGTGTCGAGCGACACGGTGTCCTGCGACCAGCGGATCAGCTCGTTGACCCGCTCGACGGGCACCTGGAGCGCGGCCGCGATCTGCTCCGGCTCCGGCTCGGAGCCCAGCTCACGGGTGAGCTGGCGGGCGACGTTCCGCATCCGGTTCACGTCCTCGACGAGGTGCACCGGAAGCCGGACCGTACGCTCCTGCTGCGCGATCGCACGGCTGATCGCCTGGCGGATCCACCAGGTGGCGTAGGTCGAGAACTTGTAGCCCTTGACGTAGTCGAACTTCTCGACCGCCCGGACCAGGCCGGTGTTGCCCTCCTGAATGAGGTCGAGCATCGGCATGCCGGACCGGACGTACCGGCGGGCGATCGACACGACCAGCCGCAGGTTGGCCCGGATGAACAGGTCCTTGGCGCGGTTGCCCTCCGAGATCAGTAGCTCGAGCTCTTCACGGCCGACCCCCTGCGGGATCTTGTCCTCGTCCAGCCAGTACTCGGCGAGCAGGCCGGCTTCGATCGCCTTGGAGAGTTCGACCTCCTGGGCCGCGTCGAGCAGCGGCGTGCGGGAGATCTCGTGCAGGTAGACGCCGACGAGGTCACGCTCCTCGGCCACCTGGTCGGTGCGCAGGATCGTCATGTTCTCCACGTTCGGGTCCCTCCCCCGTAATTACCGCTACGGTGTGCGGTGCTGACATCTGCGTAACAGATGACCAACGGAGCTGATTCCTTCTCGCCGGTCTGAAAGTGTCACAGCTAACTGTGAAACCCCTGAAAGGCACATGCGACTTCGCTGATCAGCGCGATAAGCTGCGGTTTTCGCTCTCCAGCGGGTTCCGTTCCAGCTCAACGCCGCGTTTGCCCTATTCATTCCACCGGATACAACGCCGGTGAGCAGCGATCCAGGTCACTGTGACGCTGCGATCCCGGTCACTGCCGCCCTTCTTTCGCCCCCTCCTTGCGGTATAGAGACGCTCCAGCGCCATGATCGGTTGTCGTTCGATCATGGCGATGCGCGAAAGAAGTACCCGGACGCCGGGACGACTAATCTGAATGATCTTGAACGGTGGCGGGATGTGGCCACTCGGCTCATGTCAAGACGCACGACCGGACGTCACGCTTATGGGTGACGGCTTTCGCTGCTGCCGCCCGGCTTGCGGGAGACGCCGGGGGTGTGTCGGTGTCATGCGGGAGACGCCTGTAGCTTCTACAGTGGACTGGGATCTCGCCCTGGAAGGCTGCCGGTCTCAACGGCACTCGGGGGTGAAGGCCCGGGTGCCGTCTTTCATGCCGGGTGGTCGAACTCCCCGGCGCGTACGCCGGCCACGAATTCCCGCCACCGTTCGACGGGGAACTGGATGGCGGTCTCCGGGTGGTCCGAGTTACGGAGGCCGACCTGCTTGCCCAGGTCCGAGACCTCAACGCATGAGGTTGCCTCACATTTTGTGCTACGCCGCCACACTGCGGCGTGCCGTTCCACCATCTGACACTCCCGATTGCCAGGGCTGATCACCGCCGTTGGGCCGTCCATGATGGAGATCCACGCAGTGACAATGACGGAAGGGACGATATACCCTTCTTTTACTGGCACTCCGCCAGGTGGCAATGAGCCGCCTGACACTGTGCCAGCCCGAACGACGCGCCAACCGCTGCGGACGAGCACGGAGGAGGCATGGAGCCCGCGACCAGCCGCCTGCACGGCCCGACTATCGCGCGCCGACGGCTCTCCCAGGCGCTTCGCGCCGCGCGGGACGACACCGGCCGGACCCAGGAGCAGGCAGCCGACGCCCTCGACTGGTCGATCTCCAAGATGATCCGGATCGAAAACGGCAAGACCAAGCCCACCGTCACCGACGTCAAGGCCCTCCTGCAGTTGTACGGCGTGACCGAGGCCAGACTCGTCGACGAGTTCATCGACCTGGCCCGGGCCACTCGCCAGCGGTCGTGGTGGATGGAATACCGGGACCGGCTGCCGGGCGGCTACGCCGATTACGTCGCGTTGGAGTCCGACGCCTCGCATCTGTCCTTCTTCCAGCCGTTATTCGTCCCAGGGCTGCTCCAGACGGCCGCGTACGCCCGGGCGATCCTGCGGACCACCGCGATCGAGGGGCTGTCACCCGAGGATCAAGAGGTACGCGCAGAGGTCCGCCGGCTGCGGCAGACCAACATCCTGGCCGGGCCGAAGCCGCCACGCATCGACGCGATCATCGACGAATCGGTCCTGTTGCGGGTGGCCGGCTCCGCGTCCGTCATGCGCGAGCAGCTCGAACATCTGGTGGAGTTGGGCCGCGACCCGCGGATCCACGTCCGGGTACTGCCGTTCGAGGCCGGCATTCACACGGTGTCCAGCCCGTTCATTCTCATGGAGTTCCCGGTGCCGACCGACGAGGATCTCGTCTACGTGGAGAGCGGAATGACGCAGCCGGCCATGATCGACCGGGTGGACCCGCAGCGCTACTGGAGCGCCTACCAGCGGCTCGAGGAGATGTCGCTGGGGATTCCGGAGTCCCGCCGTTTCCTCGCGGAGACCGCGAGGAAATTCCTCTAGATTCATTCGCGGTCATCTTTCCGAACCGCTGGGAATATCGCTCGCGTCCTCATGCCACACTCGACACATCGGCAAGACACGTCAGAAGGTGGTGTCGATGTCCAGGCGGGAGACGGAGCCGACGCAATGGCGGCGAAGCAGCAGATGCGAGGCCGCCACCTGTGCCGAAGTCAGCTTCGAGGGTAGTGATGTTCTGATCCGCAGTTCGCTCGCGCCCGAAACCGTGGTCCGGTTGACCGGCGAGGAATGGCAGGCCTTCCGGGACGGGGTCGTGGCCGGCGACTTCGACGAGCGTTCTTGATCGGGCCCGGATCACGGATCTGAGTCAGATCTTGGCCCAAGATTCGACCCAGATCCGTGATCCAGCGCTTTCCCGGCGTGGTGGAGACCCTGGCGTGGTGGAGGCCCGGGCTAGTCCGCGCCGGCGGCGGTCGCCTGAGCGGCCCCGGCGATCTCCCGCAGCGTCGTCCGCAGCTCCCGGAGCCGGGCGGGGGTCAGTCCGGTGGCGGCGGCCACCTGAGCCGGTACGCCGGCCGCCCGGTCGCGCAGGTCACGCCCGGCCGGGGTGAGCCGGACGAGGACGCTGCGCTCGTCGGCGGAGCTCCGTTCCTTGGTCACCAGACCCGCGGCGATCATCCGTTTGAGCAGCGGCGACAGCGTGCCCGAGTCGAGCATCAGCTCCTCGCCGAGGTGTTTGACGGTGACCGGGTCGTTCTCCCAGAGCACGAGTAGTACGAGGTATTGCGGGTAGGTGAGCCCGAGCGGCTCCAGGATCGGCCGGTAGACGGCGGTCACCGCGCGGCTGGCCGAGTAGAGCGCGAAGCAGACCTGATTGTCCAGCGTCAGTTCGTTCCCCACGTCCTCCAAGTTAGCCCGCCATCAGATCGTGGGCAATCGAATGTGCCAGTTTCTCTCCTCGTAACGGATTGACTGTTGTTCCGCGTACGCGCGGTGCGGAACACTTCTCTCTCGTGTGGCTCCCCGTTGGCACCGCGCTGGGCGGACGTTACGTCCTCACCGGTCGCCTCGCGATGGGTGGCGTCTCGCACGTGTACCGGGCCGTCGACAGCTTCGAGGGCAAGGCCCGGGCGGTGAAGTGTCTGTCCGGGCGGGGCCGGGCGTACTCCGTGACGAGTGAGCTGCTCCGGAACGAGGCCATGATCACCACGCGGCTGCGGCATCCGAACGTGCCGCGCCTCTACGACTACGGCGACGCCGCGCTGGCGGACGGCTCGACGATCGGCTTCATGGTCCTGGAGCTGCTCCAGGGCGAGTCGCTGTCCACCCGGATGGAACGCCGGACGCTGCTGCCGTGGCCGGAGGCGGCGCGCATCGGGGGCAGCGTCGCCGATGTGCTCGCGGTCGCTCATCGGCGCGGGGTCACGCATCGCGACCTCAACCCCGACAACGTCATGCTGACCCCGGTCGGGGTGAAGATCATCGACTACGGGCTGGCCGAGGCGACCGAGGACGGGCTCAGCCGGGCCGAGGACGTCTACTCGCTGGGTGTGCTGATCTACCGCATGCTCACCGGCGGCTCGCCGTATCAGACCCGCAGCATCGGCCGGCCGCGCCGCGGCGTACTGCCGAAGGCGCTGGCGCCCACGCCGGTGCTCGCGGTGCCCGGCCTCCCGGGCGACATCACCGACCTCGTCCGGGCCTGCATGGACAAGAACCCGGCCGCCCGCCCGTCCGCCCGTGAGGTCTCGATCACGCTCTGGAGCCTGCTCACGGTGTGACCGAAGTGGTCGGGAACTAACCTGGGCGGTCCGGCGACTTACCAGCGTCAGGCTCGTCAACGAGGGGGAATCAGTGTTCACACGCAGGCTCGCGGCGGTCGCCGCCGGTGTCGTCCTGGGCGCGGTCGCGCTCGCCGGTCAGGCGTTCGCGCACGTCGAGGTCAGCGCCAAGCCCGCGCAGGCGCTCGCGGTCGACTCGGTGATCAGCTTCTCGGCCGAGGCCGAGAACGGCTCCGCCGGCATCTCCTCGGTCCGCGTCGTGCTTCCCCAGGGCATCGCCCCGGCCGACGTCAGCCTCGTCTCGGCGCCGACCGGCTGGACGTTCGCGGCCACCGCCGACGGCTACACCGTCTCCGGGACCGCGCTCAAGGTCAAGACCGACGCGGCGTACAAGATCAAGGTCAAGCAGCTGCCGAACGCCAAGAGCGTCGCCTTCAAGACCCTCGTCACCTACAGCAACGGCGCCGTCGACCGCTGGATCGAGATCCCGACCGCCAACGACCCCAACCCCGAGCACCCGGCGCCCGTGCTCAAGCTCGCGGCGGCGGCTCCCGGCGCGACATCCACGCAGGCTTCGCTGGTCTCGCCCGCGCCGTCGGACTCGGCCTCGCCTTCGACTGGTACGCCGGAGGCAGCGACCGCCACGGCGACGACGGCAGCGGCGCCGGCCTCGGCTCCGATGGGCCCCGGCGGCTGGATCCTCCTGGCCGTGCTGGCCGTGGTCGCGTTGGCGCTCGGCGTCACGCTGGCTCGCCGGAAGGCGGCCGCTCGCCAGGCCAGATAGCGGATAGCTATACTATCCCCGTGAAGGTCGGCGAACTGGTGGAGCGCAGCGGTGTTCCGCTGCCGACGATCAAGTACTACCTCCGCGAGGGCCTGCTTCCGGCCGGGACGCCGACCGGGCGCAACCAGGCCGACTACGGATCGGAGCACCTGCGGCGCCTGCGGCTGATCCGGGCGCTGGTCGACGTCGGCGGGCTCGGCATCACCGCCGTCAAGGAAGTACTCCGCTCGGTCGACGACCCGCAGCAGTTCGGCCACGAGGTCCGCGGAACCGCGCACTACCTGCTGACCCGGCCGACCCGGGCCGACCGCTCGTCGGCGGAGTGGGCGCAGGCCCGCGTGGACGTGCTCGACCTGATCCGCCGCCGGGGCTGGCAGGTCTATCCCGACCGGCCGGAGGTCGACCAGGTAGCCGACGCGGTCCACGCCATCCGGGCGCTCGGCCAGGACGACCTGCTCAGCCTCCTCGACACGTACGCCGAAAGCGCCGAACAGGTCGCCGAGGCGGAGGTCGGCGTCGTCATGCAACGCCCGGACCGGGCCGGCACCGTCGAAGCGGTGATCACCGGCACGGTCCTGGGCGAGGCGATCCTCGTCGCGCTCCGGCGCATCGCCCAGGAGCACGCCTCCTCGAAGTACCAGTAGGCGTCAGGCGGTGGCGGGGGCGAGACGGCGTACGCCGATGCGGGCCGAGACCGCCGCCGCGATGAAGCACAGCGCCCCGGCGGCGTACCAGGCGAGCGAATAGGAGCCCAGCGCGTCCCGCACCACACCGGCCCCGGTCGCCGCGACGGCCGCCCCGATCTGGTGCGAGGCGAAGACCCAGCCGAAGACGATCGGCCCGTCCGCGCCGAAGTGCGTACGGCACAACGCGATCGTCGGCGGGACCGTGGCGACCCAGTCCAGGCCGTAGAAGACGATGAAGAAGAGCATTCCCGGATGTGCCTGCGCGTCCAGCAGATGCGACAGCAGCAGCAACGAGAAGCCGCGCAACGCGTAGTACGCCGCCAGCAGCAGCCGGGGGTCGACCCGGTCGGTGAGCCAGCCGGAGACGACGGTCCCGGCGATGTCGAAGATCCCGATGAGGGCCAGTAGCCCGGCGGCGGTCGTCTCCGGCATCCCGTGATCGTGCGCGGCCGGGATGAAGTGCGTCCCGATGAGCCCGTTCGTGCTCGCGCCGCAGATGGCGAAGCCCACGACGAGAGCCCAGAAGACGCCGGACTTGCAGGCGGTACGCAGACTGCCGAGCGCCCGCGCGGCGGCGTTGGCCGTCCTCGGCGGAGCCGCCACCGGCTCGGCCGGATCAGCCCCGTACGCGGTCGTGCCGACATCGGCGGGATGGTCGCGCAGCAGCCAGATCACGAGCGGGACGACGGCGAGCGCCGTCCCGGCGACGGTCAACGCGGCGACCCGCCAGCCGTGGGTGGCGGTGATGTTCGCCAGCAGCGGCAGGAAGATCAGTTGGCCGGTCGCCCCGGCCGCCGTGAGGATGCCGGTCACGATGCCGCGATGCTTGACGAACCAGCGGCCGGTAATCGTCGCGACGAAGGCCAGCGCCATCGAGCCGGTGCCCATTCCGACCAGGACGCCCCAGCACAGGACGAGCTGCCAGCTGGCGGTCATGAAGACGGTCAGCCCGCTGCCGAGGCTGACAACGGCGAGGGCGACGGCGACGACCCGCCGGATGCCGAACCGCTCCATGAGGGCCGCCGCGAACGGTGCGGTGAGCCCGAACAGCAGGAGGTTGACCGAGACGGCGGCGGAGATCAGGCCCCGGCCCCAGCCGAACTCCTCCTGCAACGGGGTGATCATCACGCCGGGGGTGGCGCGGAAACCGGCCGCGCCGATGATCGCCACGAACGCGATCGCGGCCACGGACCAGGCGCGGTGGAAGCGGGTCGAAGTCGTCACCCGACCATGATCAGGCGTACGCCCCCGCGCCGGGAGTGGCCGGAGAGCCACTATGTGAAAGAATCGGGCCATGACTGATCGGCATCGCGTCGTGATCCTGGCCCTCGACGGGGTCGTCCCGTTCGACCTCGGCACGGCGACGCAGATCTTCCTCGCCGCCCGGGACTCGGCCGGAGACCGGCTCTACGAGGTCACGGTGTGTACGCCCGACGGCGGCGCTGTGCGTACCGAATTAGGCTTCGCGATCGTCCCCGGCCACGGGCCGGAAGTGATCCCGGAGGCCGACACCCTGGTCGTCGCGGGCGTGCACGGGACCGCGGCGCTGTCGGAGGGCGTGAACGACGCGGCCGTGACCGCCGCGTTGGCCGCGCGTCGCCCCGGCGCCCGCCTGATGTCGATCTGCACCGGGGCGTTCGTGCTGGCCGCAGCCGGCCTGCTGGACGGCCGTCCGGCGACCACGCACTGGTTCTGGGCCGACCGGTTCCGCGACTTGTTCCCCGCCGTCGCGCTGCGCCCGGACGTGCTCTTCGTCGACGACGGCGACATCCTGACCTCGGCCGGGGTGGGCGCCGGCATCGACCTCTGCCTGCACGCAGTACGCCAGGACTTCGGCAGCGACGTGGCCAACCGCACCGCGCGGCGGTGCGTGGTGCCGCCGTGGCGGGAAGGCGGGCAGTCGCAGTTCATCGAGCGGCCGGTGCCGTCGCCGACCGACACGAGTACGGCGACCACCCGGGCCTGGGCGATGGCGCGTCTGCACGAGCCGCTGGACCTGCGGACGCTGTCCCGCCACGCGAAGATGAGCGTACGCACCTTCACCCGCCGATTCCGGGAGGAGACCGGGGTCAGCCCGGCCGAATGGCTTGCGCGGCAACGGGTGGAGCACGCGCGCAAGCTGCTGGAGACGACGGATCTGCCGATCGACACGGTCGCCCGCCAGGCCGGCTTCGGCACCGCGGTCTCGCTGCGGCAGCGTCTGCACGCGACGGTCGGCGTCGCGCCCAGTGCCTACCGGCGCACCTTCCGCATATAGTTCCTCCCGTGAATGTCCCCGGTCCGGCCCACTGGTGGACGCCACGGCAGCCCGGGTGGCTGCGTACCACCGTGCTCGCCGCGATCGTGGGTCTGGCCCTCGGCTGGGGAGTGCTGGCCGTCGTGGCACCCCTGGTCCCGGCGCACGACGCCGTCGCGGGCGGGACGCCGCCGGCCTCGCCGGCACCCGCCTGGTCCCTCTCACTGCCGATGCTCTCGATGTCCCCATCGGCTTCGCCCCTGCGGACCTCCCTCGCCGGCTCGCCGTCCGCTTCCGCTTCCCTTGCCGCCCGGTATGCCGTGAAAGACAGCTGGACCGGCGGATACTCCGCGGAGATCGTGCTCACCGCCACCCGGGCGACGAACGGCTGGACGGTGGTGCTGACCTTTCCCGACGGCGTGACCGTCTCGACCGCCTGGGAAGCCGACTACCAGCAGAACGGGCGTACGGTCACCCTCACCCCCAAGAGCTGGAACCGCACCCTCGCCGCCGGTACGCAGATCGTCGCCGGATTCCGGGTCACCGGCACCGGACAGCCTCTGACCTGCGCAATCAATGGCACACCGTGTGCGTGACCAGGCCGATGGGCCTATCGTGAGGACGTGGCCGCTCGGAAGGTACGCAGCCCGCTAGCTGCCAAAATCGTGGTCTTCATCGGCGCTCTCCTGGTTCTCGCGGGCTTCGGCGGCGTGGTGGCGGCCAAGTCCCTCATCAACGACCTCACCGGCTCCATCGAGACCGCGAACCTCAGCGAGAACGGCGTACGCGGACGGTCGATGACCGGCGCGATCAACCTGCTCCTGCTGGGCCTCGACACCCGGGAGGGCTGGGCGGAGAACACCTCCCGAGCCGACACGATCATGCTGCTGCACGTGTCCGCCTCGCACGACGAGGCGTACCTGATGTCGATCCCGCGAGACAGCAAAGTGGACATCCCCGCCTGGCCGGCCGCCCAGTACGCCGGCGGCCTGGACAAGATCAACGCCGCGTACTTCTTCGGATCGCAGCAAGGCCAAGGCTGGACCGGCGGAGCGGGGCTGACCAAGAAGACCGTGGAACAGCTGACCGGGATCAGCTTCAACGGTGTCGCCGTCATCGACTTCAACGGCTTCAAGAACGTCATCACCGCGCTCGGCGGCGTCTACCTGTGCGTCGAAAACGACACCTGGTCGAGCCACTACATCGACCAGAACGGCAAACCGGTCTACTACAGCTACGACGGGCAGCAGCAACTCCCCAACAGCTGGATCCACAAGAAAGGCTGCCGGACCATGGCCGCCTGGGAGGCGTTGGACTACTCCCGCCAACGCTACGGTCTGCCCAACGGCGACTACGACCGCCAGAAACACCAGCGCGAACTCATCAAGGCGATGGCCGCCAAGGCGACCAGCGTCGGCGTCCTCACCAATCCGGCCAAGTTCGCCAACCTGCTCCAGGCAGCCGGAGCATCGCTGAAGCTCGACACCGGCGGCTACAGCGCGGCCGACTTCCTCTTCAACCTCAAAGTGCTCGCCGCCGCCGACCTCGTCACGCTGAAGACGAACGCCGGCAGCTTCAACGAGGACCCCGCCGGAGGCGAAGCGTTGTCCCCCGGGACCATGCGGATGTTCGAAGCCGCGCGCAACGACGACTTGGGCAGGTTCCTCGCGGACAACCCCGAGTACCTCAGCCCGTGACGCTCGTCTCCGTGAGGCTTTCATGATCAGGGTCATTTCCACGTCGCCATAGCGACCCAGAAATGACCCTGATCAAGCCAGCCGTGCGGGAACCGCACTGAGCCCATCCTTAGGGCTCGGATTGGAGGGCACCCATACTGTGCGGCGTTGGTGACATCACTCGCGCTGTTCGCCGACGGCCTGGCCGCCGGTTGTGGGCCTCCTCGGTGCGCCCGGCAGGATTCGAACCTGCGGCCAACTGCTTAGAAGGCAGCTGCTCTATCCGCTGAGCTACGGGCGCGTGCAGATCACAGGGTACCGAAAGCGATGTTGGAACCCACCCGCTGGACGGCCGATTGGAGCCGTGCGTACGCGGGAGTAGGTTAACGCTCGTGGACGTGATGAGCACCACATTTCTTCCGGTGCTGGTCTCCCTCGACGAGCTGGATCCCCAGGACGAGGAGGACATAGTCCTCGACGAGTTCGTGGGCGACCTGGCGGTCGGCTACGCGCCGGGGCCGGCTTATCAGGGGCTGGTGACGTGGCGGGATCTGCATGGGCTCCGGCTGCATCCGCACGATCTTCGCCGGTACGCCTTCGAATTGTTGACCAAATGGGCGGCCGAGGTTCAGGTGGACGGGCGACCGCCGGTGTTGATGTTGTCGTTCGGCGGCTGGGAATCGTCAGCCGTGCTGCTCGACGAGTTCTGGGAACGGCTGGCCGGCCAGGTGCCGGGGGAGTTGGTTCTGGGCGTACCGGCGCGGGATGTGGTCATGGTGACCGGGTCCGGCTCCCCGCCCGGCGTGGAGAAGGTACGCCGGGCGGTCGACCGGATGTTCTTCGCCGGCGGCCGTGGGTTGCTCAGCCGGGAGCTGCTGGTGTGGCGGCGGGGTTGGGAGATTTGGCGGCACTATCCGCCGCATCCGCACTGAGGTTCGCCGCCATCCAGCTGTCGACCTCGGCGAACAGTCGCTGGCGGGCGGGTGGCCGGGAGAGGGTGAGGTCGTGCTTGCCGCCCGGAATCCGGACGACCGTCACCTTGTCGCCGAGGTTCGGCGCCCACCGGACGATGTGATCCACGTCGAGGACGGCGTCCATGTCGTGTGCGACCTCGTCCCAGGTCGGCTTCTTGAACGACGCGTCCGACGCGGTCACCAGGATCGGGACGTCCACGGACAGGCCTCGGCGTACGCGTAGGTGCCCTTCCCGGATCGCGCGGAGCCAGCCCAGGCGGACGGGGAAGCTCTCGACCGGCTTCCACGTCAGGTCGTAGGTCCATTCGCCGTTGTGGTCGACGTGGATGCTGCGGCCGTAGGTGCCCGACACGTTCATGGTGATCTTCCGATAGTGCCCGAGCGAGGCCAGGCCGGAGATGATCGGGGCGAGCGGGCGGCGGATCAGCCAGGGCGCGTTGAAGTCGAGGAACGGGCTGTTGAGGAAAAGGCCGTCGACGTATTTCGCCTTGCGCCGGGAGTCGGCCCAGAGTGAGCCGATGAGGCCACCGGTCGAGTGGCCGTTGAGCAGAACGGTGTCGTGGCCGTCCTCGGTCCGGATGATCCGGATCGCCTCGTCGATCTCCGGGAAGTACTCGGTGAGGCTGCGGACGAAGTTGGGGGTCTGATGGCCGAGCAGGGACCGGCCGTACTTGCGTAGGTCGAGGGCGTAGAAGTCCCAGCCGCGATCGGTGAAGAAGTCGGCGAGGTGGGTCTGGAAGAAGTAGTCGCAGAACCCGTGCAGATAGAGGACTGCGCGCTTGGTGGACTGGTTGGCGCGCCGCCGGACCAGCGTCGCGACGACCGGGCCCTCGTCGTCGGAGGGCAGGTCGATGATGTGCCGCTCGTACGGCGCACCCAGGATGTCGGTCTCCACGATTACAAGTTACTCGCGAGTTCGGTCCTGGTGAGTTATCCACACGCGAACATTGTCCACAATATCGAAGATCGTAACTTGCCTATTCGGTCGGGCCAGGCCACACGATATTCAGCATGTTCGAAACGCATATCACGATAGTTGGCAACCTGCTCACCGCTCCGGAGTGGCGGCGTACCTCGAACTCGGGCCGGCTGGTGACGAGTTTCAAGGTCGCGGCGGGCACTCGGCGGCTGGAGCGCTCGACGGGGCAGTGGGTCGACGGCAACGGTCTCCGGGTCCGGGTCACCTGCTGGCGCGAGCTGGCGAGCGGCGTCGCGTCCAGTCTCATGGTCGGCGATCCCGTCATCGTCCACGGTCAGATCTACACCCGCGACTGGGTGGACGCCGAGGGCACCAAGCGGACGCTCTACGAGATGGAGGCGCTGGCCGTCGGCCACAACCTCGCTCGGGGCCGAGCCCGGTTCGCGCGGAACAAGCCCGTCTCGGCCAGCGAGGTCGAAGCCGACCCGACCGAACCCGTACGCCTCGGCGGTGAGCCGACCGAACCGGCGCCCGAGCAGCAAATAGGCCTGACCGCCGATGATCCGCTCAACGCGGTGGACGAGCCCGGCTTCAGCTCGTACGGCTTCGGTTACGACGATCCCGTTCCGCCGTTCGATGCCACCGACTTCAGTGCGCCGACCACCACGGCCGACGGCGACGAGGACTCCGACGACCTCGACGACGAGGAGTCCGACGACCACGTCGTGGACCGCCGTTCGGTGCTGGCCGCCGTCTGAGGAAGCCCCCGTTCGTCGCGGCTCCCCGACGTGACGGACGGGACCCGGCCGGCTTCGGCGGATCGCTGCGCGTGGCGGAGCGCAGGCACAGCACGGATTCGCCGAAGCCGGCCATCGCCTGCGGGCGGCGCGGTTGAGGGGCACGCGCCGCCCGCAGGCCATCGGCACATCAGTCCGAGGAGGTGGAACGGTGACCCGGCGTGAGGCGGCGATCGCGACATCTGTCCGTGAGGCGGCCTGTGAATTCGGGCGGAGGCTCGGCGACGAGCAGGTGCGGCGGTTCCTCCGCCGGGCGGGCTGGCCCGGTGGCGACGTGATCGTCACGGTGAGCGAGGAGCCCGCTGAAGCCGCGTTGTACCGGCTCATCACGACCACCGTGCCGCCCGTGCTGGTGGCGTTGCGGCGGCCGTCCGGTTTCGTCTTCCTGACGCTGCGGCCGACGCGCCGGTGGCGGCGGCGCCGTCCGCTGAGCCTGCTGGTGGCGCCGGAGACGACGATGGGCATGCTGTACGACCTCGTCCGGCGCGAGGCGGTCATAGCGCCGCGGCGTACTCCGTGGTTCACCGTCAAGGTGCTGGGTCACGTGGTGGTGCACTGAGGGCCGGGCGTACCGGGGGCGGCTTATAGGCTGATCACGGGTGGCACGCCGTGGTCAGGAGGTTCGGGTGCGTGAGGTGGACGCCGCGGGGATGGTGGCCGGATACGTGTTGGACGCCCTGCTGGGTGATCCGCGCCGGTTCCATCCGGTGGCCGGATACGGCAAGGCGGCCGGCACCTTGGAGCGCCTGCTCTACGCGCCCAGCCGCGCCGACGGGGCGATCTTCACGGCGGCGGCGGTGGGCGTACCGGTCGTGGCGGCGATCGTGGCGAACCGGGCGACCCGGAAGCGGCCGCTGGCCCGGTTCGCGCTGGTCACCGCGACGACCTGGGCCGTGCTCGGCGGGCGGTCGCTGCGGCGCGAGGCGGCCGCCATGGCGGAGTCTCTCGAAGGCGGTGACATCGAGGCCGCCCGTGAGCGGATCACGCATCTCTGCGGTCGCGATCCGGCCGCGCTGGACGAGAGCGACCTGGCCCGGGCCACCGTCGAGTCGGTCGCGGAGAACACCTCCGACGCGGTGGTCGCCCCGCTCGTGTGGGGCGCGGTCGCGGGTCTTCCGGGCCTCGTCGGCTACCGCGCCGTCAACACGCTCGATGCCATGGTGGGTCACAAATCTCAGCGGTACGCCGACTTCGGGACCGCCGCCGCGAAACTCGACGACGCCGCGAACCTGATCCCGTCGCGCTTGACCGCGTTGCTGACCTCGGTGGCCGCGCCCGTCGTGGGCGGGGGAGCCCGGCGTACGTGGCAAGTCTGGCAGCGGGACGGCGGGAGACACCCGTCGCCCAACTCGGGGCAGTGCGAGGCGGCGTTTGCGGGCGCGCTGGACGTGACGCTCGGCGGCGAGAACGTCTATTTCGGACGGACAGAGGTACGCCCGTCGCTCGGCGACGGCGGCAAGCCGGTCGCGGCGGACGCCCGGCGGGCGGCGAAGCTGAGCGGAGTAGTGGGATTGGCCGCGCTCGGCGTGGCGGTCCTGACCCGGCTCGCCCGGCGGGCGCGATGAGCCACGGACTGCTCGTCGCCGGCACGACGTCGGACGCGGGCAAGAGCGTGGTCACCGCCGGAATCTGCCGTTGGCTGGCCCGGCGGGGAGTGAAGGTCGCGCCGTTCAAGGCGCAGAACATGTCGAACAACTCGGCGATCGCCATCCGGGCCGACGGCACCGGCGGCGAGATCGGCCGGGCCCAGGCGTTGCAGGCGGCCGCCTGTGGGCTCGAACCCGACGTCCGGTTCAATCCGGTGCTGCTCAAGCCCGGCAGCGACCTGTCCAGTCAGGTGGTCCTGCTCGGGGACGCGGTCGACCACATCACGGCGGAGAACTTCCGGTCCCTCAAGCCCCGACTGGCCGAGGTCGCCTTCGCCACCTTGGCTGAGCTGCGGGCGGAGTACGACGTGGTGGTCTGCGAGGGCGCGGGCAGCCCGGCCGAGATCAATCTGCGGGACGCCGACTTCGTGAACATGGGCCTGGCCCGGCAAGCCGGGCTACCGGTGGTGGTCGTCGGCGACATCGACCGCGGTGGCGTCTTCGCCTCGTTCTTCGGCACGCTCGCTCTGCTGGACGCGGCCGATCAGGCATTGCTCTCCGGGTTCATCGTGAACAAGTTCCGGGGCTCGCTCGACCTGCTCGCGCCGGGGCTGCGGACGCTGGAACAGCTCACCGGACGGCCGGTGCTCGGCACCCTGCCGTTCGACCTGGACCTCTGGTTGGACGCCGAGGACTCACTCGCGTACGGGCGGGTGCTGGGGCGGCCGGCAGCGCCGCGCGGCGAGCATTGGCTGCGAGTAGCGGTCGTGCGGCTGCCTCGGGTCTCCAACGCCACCGACGCCGAGGCGCTGGCGGTGGAGCCGGGCGTCGCCGTCCGGTTCACCGCCGAACCGGCCGAGGTCGCCGCGGCCGATCTCGTCGTGGTGCCCGGCTCGAAGTCCACCGTCGCCGACCTCGCCTGGCTGCGGGAAACCGGGCTCGCCGACGCCATCGGAGCCCACGCCGCCGCCGGGCGTCCGGTGCTCGGCATCTGCGGCGGTTACCAGATGCTCGCCCGGAGCATTCGGGACGACGTCGAGAGCCGGGCGGGGGAGGTCACCGGGCTCGGCCTGCTCGACGTGGACGTGGAATTCGCGCCGGGCAAGGTTTTGGGGCGTCCGGTCGGCACGGCGCTCGACACCGAGGTACGCGGCTACGAGATTCACCACGGCCGGATCAGCCGGATCGGGCGGCGGCTGACGCCGTTCGTCGGCGACGACGGAGTCAGCAGCGGCTCAGTCTTCGGTACGCACTGGCACGGTGCGTTCGAGTCGGACGAGTTCCGCCGCCGCTTCCTGCGGCTGGCGGCCGACCTCGCCGGACGGGACGGCTTCGAGCCCGCCCCGGACACCGAGTTCGCGGCGATCCGGCAGGCGACCGTGGACCGCCTCGGCGACCTGGTCGAGGAGCACCTCGACACCGAGGCACTCTGGCGGTTGATCGAGCAGGGCCCGTCCGCCGGCCTGCCGCTGCTGGCCCCCGGAGCCACTCGGTGAGCGACGTACGCCGCCTCCAGCGGGAGACCGCCGCCGAGGTCGCCGACGAGATCCTGGCCAAGGAGCCACGGGCGGGGCGTACGCGGATCGTGGCGATCGACGGGCAGAGCGGCGCTGGTAAGACGACGTTCGCCGGGGAGCTGGGCACCGCCCTGCTCGAACGGGGCGCCTCGGTCGACGTCGTGCATACCGACGACCTGCTCGACGGGTGGGACGACCAGTTCACCTTCTGGGACCGGTTGGAGCAGGAGGTGCTCCGCCCGCTCGGACGCGGGGAACCGGGCCGCTACCACCGGTACGACTGGATCGACGAACGCTTCGTCGACGAGGTCACCGTCGTGCATCCGGTCGACGTCGTGATCGTCGAAGGCGTCTCGACCGGGCGCGCTGCCATGCGGCAGCTCGCCGACCTGACGGTTTTCCTCGGCGTACCAGTCGAATTGGCCTGGGAGCGATTGCGAGCCCGGGACCCGGCAGAGGCGATGCCCTTCCTCCGGGTCTGGAAGGACCGCGAGGCCGGGCACTTCGCCGCCGACCGGACCGCCGACCTGGTGGATGTCCTGATCACGATCTGACGGGTCGTTAGGATCAAGGCCATGACCACACCCACCCTCAGCGTCGAGGAGCTGCGCGCGGCCGTGGAGCGCGAGCTTCCCGGCGTTCGCGCGGACCTGGAACGGCTGGCCCGCATCCCGGGCATCGCCTTCGACGGATTCGACTTCACCCCGCTCGAGCGCTCCGCCGAGGCGGTCGCGGAGCTGCTGCGCGGCTGCGGCCTGGACACCCAGATCGCCCGGATCGGCGACGGGCACCCGGCCGTGATCGGCGTCAAGCCGGCCCCGCCCGGCGCACCGACCGTCCTGCTGTACGCGCACCACGACGTCCAGCCCGTCGGCGACCTGGCGCTCTGGGAGAGCGACCCGTTCGAGCCGGTCGAGCGGGACGGACGCCTCTACGGCCGGGGCTGCGCCGACGACAAGGCCGGCGTCCTGGCGCACGTCGCGGCGCTGCGGGCGTTCGGCTCCGGCACCGCCGACGACCGGCTGCCGGTGGGCGTCGTCGTCTTCGTCGAGGGTGAGGAGGAGTTCGGCTCCGCCTCGCTGCCGGACCTGCTGGAGGCGTACAAGGAGACGCTGCGCAGCGACGTCATCGTGATCGCCGACTCGGGTAACTGGGACATCGGCGTCCCCGCGCTGACCACCTCGCTGCGCGGCATCGTCAACATGTTCGTCGAGGTCAAGGTGCTGAAGCAGGCCGTGCACTCCGGCATGGCCGGCGGAGCCGTGCCGGACGCGTTGATGACGCTGTCGCGGCTGCTGACCACGCTCCACGACGACGCCGGTGACGTGGCCGTCGAGGGCCTCGTCTCGACCGCGGCCGCGCCGCTGGACTACCCGGAAGACCGGTTCCGCGAGGAGACCGGGCTGCTCGACGGCGTCGAACTCGTCGGGACCGGGCGCATCGTCGAGCGGCTCTGGACCAAGCCGGCCATCTCGATCCTCGGCGTCGACGCGCCGCGTACGGGCGAGGCGCCCAACGCGATCGTCCCGACGGCCAAGGCCAAGATCAGCGTACGGCTCGCGCCGGGCGACGACCGCAAGCGGGCGTACGAGATCATGAAGGCGCACCTGGAGAAGCACGTGTCGTGGGGTGCTCACGTCGACGTGACCTTCGAGCACGACGGCGACCCGATCGTCATCGACGCGACGGGCCCGGCCTACGAGGCCGCCCGCGCCGCGTTCCGGGAGGCCTGGGACGGCACCGAGCCGGTGGACATCGGCGTCGGCGGCTCGATCCCGTTCATCGCCACCTTCACCGAGGCGTTCCCGGGAGCGTCCGTGCTGGTCACCGGCGTCGAAGACCCGTACGCCAAGGCGCACGGCCCGAACGAGAGCCTGCACCTGGGTGAGTTCGCCAAGGTGTGCCTGGCCGAGGCGCTGCTGCTGCGCAACGTCGCCGCGCTCTGACTTCCGGCCGCGCCTTCGCGGCGCTGGCTTCATGGCGCTGGCGGCCCGTTCCTTGCGCTGGCGGCCCGTTCCTTGCGCTGGCGGCCCGTTCCTTGGCGCTGGCGGCCCGTTCCTTGCGCTGGCGGCCCGTTCCTTGCGCTGGATCAGGGATCTCGGTCGAATCTTGCCTCAAGATTCGACCAGGATCCCTGATCCAGCGCGGATCTAGCGTTGCGGATCTGGCGCGGATCTAGCGGATCTGGCGCGCTTCGTGGGTCTAGGGCGTCAGAGGGCGGCCAGGGACCGGATGTAGTTCACCTGGCTCTGCAGCGTTGCGACCTGCACCTGGCTGTTCACGGGAATCCGGGCCACGTAGTGCCGTCCCGCGCTCGTCACGCTGACCACCACCATGCCGGTGTAGTAGGTCTCCTTGGCCAGCAGGAACAGGAAGTTGAAGATCGGGATGCAGAAGAAGGTCAGGATGCACAGGAGGATGGCCCAGGTCGGGATCTTCGAGTGGGCCTGCCACTGGTCGGTCACGACCCACTGCGAGCCGCGGAGCGGCATCTCACCCGTCGGGGTGTAGATCGTCGTCGAGCTGACCGAGATCTCGCCGACCCGGGCCACGATCGGCAACGGCGGGGCGGGTGCGACCGGCAGGGCCGCCTCGACCGGTGCCGAGGCCGGTGCCGGGGCCGCCGGCGAGGACGGCTCGGCGTACGGATAGGACGGTTCCGCAGGCGGGTACGCCGGATACGCCGCCGCCGGGGACGCCGGAGGCAGGGCGTGCGTCGTCATGAAGGGGTCGACCGGGGTGGGATCCGGCTCCGAGACGGTCATGGCCACCAGGTTAGGGGACGGGCGCAGGCTCTTGGGAGCCGTCCACCCGATCGCCCGGCTTGGCCGACGCCGGTTGCTTGATCTCCTTGCGCAGCAGGTAGACGAAGCCGACCAGGGTGAGCCCGGCGAACAGCCACCACTGCACCACGTACGCCGCGTTCTGCCAGGTGTTCTGCGTCGGCACCGCCACCGGCACGGCCGTCACGCCGGGCGTGCCGTCCACTGCCAGCAGGTACGCGTCGTAGACGGCGTACTGGTTGAGGTAGCGCGCGATCGGCCCGGTGGCGATCCGGCGGATCTGCGTCTTGCCGTCCACCGTCACCGTGTCGGTCCCACCGCTCTCGGAGGGATGCACGCGGCCGGTCACCGTCACCGTGCCGGTGGGTGCGGCGGGCACCTCCGGCGCGACGGTCGGGCCCTTCGGGTTGGCCGGAATCCAGCCACGGTCGATCAAGACGGCCGTCCCGTCCGCCTGCACGAGCGGCGTGACGACTTCGAAACCGGTCTGACCCTCGCCGGTTCGGTTGCGTACCAGCAGTTCACGGGCACTGTCGTAGACGCCGGTGACGGACACTCGGCGCCAGGCGGCGTCGTCCGGCGTACGCGGGCCGACCGTGCCGGCGTCGCCGTCGGGGCGCGGCAGGATCGAGGCCACCGCAACCGGCTCGCCGCTCTCGCCGGCGGCGATCCGGTCGTTCACCCCGGAGCGCAGCTCGTAGCGGTCGAGCTGCCAACGGCCGAGGAACACCATGATCGCGGCCAGGGCCAGCGCCGCGACGAAGAGCCCCAGCCAGCGGGCGGTCAGAACAGTACGCACCAGCCGAGCGTACCCATGTGAGGGCGATCACCGATTGGGAGCATCTTGTCAGCGGACGTCCAGCACGAAGAGCAGCATCCCGACAGAACATTGGGTAAGGTGCCCCTTGGCCCTGGGCAACCCGGGCTCGCCGAGCGATCGGAGTCAGCATGTCGGAAGTTGCGGTGCGGCGCTTCCCCACCCTGACCGTAGCCACCCCCCGGCTCGACGTACGCCCCCTGGAGGCGGACGACGCGAAGCCGGTCGGCGAGATCTTCGCCGACAAGCTCGTCCAGCGGTGGCTGCCGTTCCCGAAGGAGTTCGGGCAGATCGAGGGCCGGGCCTGGTGTACCGAGCTGGCCACGGAGCGCCGGGACAGCGGCGCGGGCGACCACTACGGCATCGTCCGTCGTGAGGACGGCGCCCTGATCGGCTCGCTGTGGACCAAGCGCACGGACTGGGCGGCCCGGGTGACCGAGGTCTCCTACGCCGTCGCCTCCGACATGCGCGGGTTCGGCTTCGCCCCCGAAGCGGTCGACGCGCTCAGCCTGGCACTGCTGCTGGAGCACGGCTTCCAGCGGGTCGAGCTGCGGGTCGCCCCGGGCAACCTGGCGTCCCGCCGGGTGGCGGAGAAGGCCGGCTTCACCTATGAGGGCCTCATGCGCAACGCCGGGTTCGTGCACAGCGGCCGGGTCGACCTCGAGGTCTGGTCGCTCGTCGCCGCCGACCTCAAATAACGGATCGCATCGTCATCCGGCGCTCAGCACTCGAGCGTCTCGGTCGGGAAGATGGGCGCGGACGAGCCGTACTTGGAGCCGTAGCGGAAATAGGCGTCGACAGGCTGCGGGCCGCCTCTGCACGCGGCGCTTCGCGCCCATCTCGCCGTCCGGGTGAACGTGTTCGAGCCGGTGCCGGTCACGCTGAAGTACTTCGGTGACACCGAGCTCGAGGTCGGCAGCGAGACCTCGACGTTGCCGGTGCCGTAACCGCTCGTGGTGAGCCGGACCGTGGCAACGACCTCGGTGCTCGTCAGGGTGACACTCAAGGTCATCGACTTGAGCTTGAGCTTCGGCTTTGGCGAGGGGGACGGCGCCCGTGTCGGGGACTTCGTCGGCTTCGGCGAAACGCCGGCCTGCAGCGAGGGCGACGCGGTGGGCGATGGTGACGCGGCGGCCGACGCCTCGGCCGAGAGGCTGGGCGACGCAGCGGCCGACGTGGAGGCCACCGCGGCCGGCACCGGGTCGCCGCCCGAACATGCGGTCAGGGCGCCGACGAGGAGAAGGGCCGCCAGCGCGGCGAAACGAGAGGCGGGCATGGAGCGAGACGATATCGGGGCCCACGCGGTCGCGTAGGCCCCGATGATCATCCGTAGCGATAACCGTCAGATCGCGGTTATGCCTGCTAAATCAGTCCAAGATCGCATGCATATCCGTGATCTGGACCTCAACGGGCCCAAGGGCTAGCGGCGGCGGTTCTTCTTCTTCGGCGCGGCGTCCTGGGGTGCGGCCACGTAGGTTCCCTTGCCCAGGATCGAGGTCGGCGGCGGGGTGAAGTACCGGATCGGCTGCCCCTTCAGGGCGTCCCGCAGGGTCCAGGCGACCGCCTGCAGCGGGACGTTGTAGTTCCAGTCGCCGACGGCATGGAACGGGTTGTCCGGGTCGGCCATGAAGCTGGCCGCCGCGTACTCCGGCGTGAAGCCCACGAACCAGGCCGCGCGGGTGTCGTCGGTGGTACCGGTCTTGCCCGCGATCGGACGGCCGAGCATGTTGTAGACGCTGCTGCCGGTGGTGTTCCAGCTGCCGCAGCCGCCCCTCGAGGCGCCGTATCCGGTGACGCAGCGGGCGGCGTCGGCGGCCGCGCGGGCGACCTCCGGGCGGACGACCTGCTTGCAGCGCGGCGCCGCGACCTCGACGGTCTGGCCCTGCTCGTTGGTCCAGGTCGTCGGGGAGCCGTCCGGGTTGCTGATCGCCTGCACCGGCAGCGCTTCACAGTAGAGCCCGTCGCCGGCGACCGCGGCGTACGCCGTGGCCATCTCCAGCGGCGTGGTGTCGGCGACGCCCAGTGTGAACGCGCCCCACGTCTTGCTCCGCGGATAGGTCGACATCATCTTGTCGATGTCGTTGTGCCAGGTCAGCCCGAGGCTCTCCGCCATGCGTACCACCGCGTCGGAGCCGACCGCCTGCTCCAGCTGCACGAAGTAGGTGTTCACGGACTTCCCGAAGCCGGTCCACATGTTCTGCGTACCGGTCATCGCGCCGCTGGCGTTCGTCGGGCACCACCGGCCACCCGCGCAGGAGCCGCGTTCGCCCCAGCCCGCCCAGTACTTGGAGACCAGGCGCTGCGGTGAGTAGTAGGACTGGTTCATCTTGAAGCCGGCCTGCAACGCCGCCAGCAGCGTGAACATCTTGAACGTCGATCCGGCCTGGTAGCCCGCGCCGTTGAAGCCACCGCCGTTGAGCGGGTTCACCGTGTTCGGGTACGTGCCCGGGATCTTGCCCGCCTTGTTCCAGTCGGTGTTCACGCCGTTCTTGCTCTGGTCGAGCGAGTACGTCCGGTTCAGCCCCATCGCCTTGACCATCCCGGTACGCGGCTGCACCAGCACGAGGCCGTGGGCGTACGGGTTGGTCTTGCTCACGTTGGCGAGCACGTTCTTCTGCGCGGCCGCCTGGACGCGGGGATCGATGGAGGTCACCACTCGGTAGCCGCCGCGGCGCAGCTTGGCCTCACGCTCGGCCGGGTTGTTGCCGAACGCGGGCTGGGACATCCACCACGACTTGAAGAAGTCGCAGAAGTACCCCATGCTGTTCAGCTTCGGCGCGATCGAGATGCAGTCGTTCGGCGGGTTGGTGATCTTCAGCTTGATCGGCTGCCCGGCCGCCTTCTTCGCCTCGTCGGTGGACAGATAGCCGAGGTCCGACATGCGCTGAAGCACGTAGTTGCGGCGTTCCGTCGCCGCCCGCTGGTCGGAGGCGGCCGGGTCGTAGAGCGACGGCGCCTGCACCAGACCGGCCAGCGTCGCCGCCTCGGTCGCGGTCAGATCCTTGGGCGTCTTCGAGAAGAAGATCTGCGCCGCCGCGAAGATGCCGTACGCCCGGTGCCCGAAGTACGCCACGTTCAGGTAGCGCTCCAGGATCTCCTGCTTGGACATCTTCTTCTCGAGCGCGACGGCCAGCCGGATCTCCCGGATCTTGCGGCCGCTGGTCTGCTCGGTCGCCTGCTGTACCTCGGCCGGGGTCTGCGCGCCGTCGCGCAGGGTCGCCCGGACGTACTGCATGGTCAGCGTAGAGGCGCCCTGAGTCACCTGGCCGGAGTTGTGGTTCGCCACGAAGGCCCGCGCGATGCCCTTGACGTCCACGCCGTTGTGCTCGTAGAAGCGGGCGTCCTCGCTCGCCACGATGGCGTGCTGGATGTTTTCCGACATCTCGCTGATCGGCGTGTACTTGCGGTGTTCTTCGTAGAACGTGGTCAGCAGCGTCTTGCCGTCGTTGGCGTAGACGTAGGTGGTCTGCGCCGGCGGCTGCACCGTCAGCTCCGCGGGGAGCGCTTGGTACCAGTCGAATCCGGACTTCACCCCCAGCCCGCCCACGGCGGCCAGTGGGTAGGTCACCGCGGCCACGATGACGCCGGAGATGAGCCCGGCTCGAAGGATCGGTGTCAGGCGGCCGGTCGCGGAGAGGGTGCGCTTTATCACCAGTCCAAGGTAGGACATGTCCCGCTTAGAGGTGATTGAAAGCGACAAACGGCGCGAGGAAAAGCGGCCCTCCGTCGGCTACGCGACAACCCCCTGTGATCTCCTAACGACGTGGCACACCCCGAGATCACGCCCGAGCCCGACCTTCGTCACCACGGCGATGCCGAGGTCGGCGCCGGTTACGTCGACCTCGCGGTCAACGTCCGGCTCGCGCCCATGCCCGGGTGGCTCGCCACGCCCCTCGCCGAATCCCTGGCACAGCTTTCGGCGTATCCGGATGATCGCGCGGCCCGCGCGGCGGTCGCGGCCCGGCACGAGCGCGCGAGCAGCGAGGTGCTGCTGACCGCGGGCGCGGCCCAGGCGTTCACTTTGGTCGCGCAAGGCCTAGGGGTACGCACACCGCTGATCGTGCATCCGCAGTTCACCGAGCCGGAGGCGGCGCTGCGCGCCGCGGGCCACGAGGTTCGGCGGCTCGTGCTGCCGCCGCCGTTCGTCCTGGACCCGGCGGACGTGCCGGACGACGCGGACCTGGTGGTGGTGGGGAATCCGACGAATCCCACCTCGGTGCTGCATCCCGTGCGGACGCTGGAACGGCTGGCGCGACCGGGCCGGGTGCTGCTGGTCGACGAGGCGTTCGCGGACACCGTGCCGGGGGAGCCGGAAAGTCTGGCGCATCGGCGGGATCTGCCGGGATTGCTGGTGTTGCGCAGCTTGACCAAGACGTGGGGCCTGGCCGGGCTGCGGATCGGGTACCTGCTCGGCGCGCCCGAGTTGTTGGCTCCGCTGCGCGCGGTCGCTCCGCTGTGGCCGGTGAGCACGCCGGCGCTGGCCGCGGCGGTCGCCTGTTCGAGCGACGAGGCCCGGCGCGCGGCCGACGAGATCGCCGTCCACCTGGTGGAAGAGCGCGCCCATCTGGTGAGCGCCCTGCGTACGCTGCCCGGCGTGACCGTGGCCGGCGAGCCGAGCAGCTCGTTCGTGCTCGTTCGGCTGACCGGTGCCGCGCGCGTACGCGAGCAGCTGCGCCTGCGGGGCTGGGCGGTCCGGCGGGGCGATACTTTCCCCGGACTGGGTCCGGACTGGTTACGCGTCGCCGTCCGCGACACCGCGACCACCGACGCGTTCGTCGACCAACTGCGAGAGGTGCTGACATGAGCGAGTTGTTGCGGCGGACGGTCGCCGCGATCCGGCCGCTCGACGCCGCCGCGATGGACGCCGCCCGCGCCCGCCACGGCCGGCTGACCAAGCCGGCCGGCTCGCTGGGCACCCTGGAGGAGCTGTCGATCCGGCTCAGCGGCTTGGCCGGGGTATGCCCGCCGCCGCTGCTCGATCCGGCGACGGTCGCGATCTTCGCCGGTGACCACGGTGTACACGCGCAAGGCGTCACTCCGTGGCCGCAGGAGGTCACGGCCCAGATGGTCGCCAACTTCGTGGCCGGTGGCGCGGTGGTCAACGCGTTCGCTCGGCAGACCGGCGCGCACGTGACGGTGGTGGACGTCGGGGTGGCCGCGACCCTGCCCGACGAGGCCAAACTCGTGGCGGCCAAGGTCCGGCCAGGCACCCGCGACTTCACCGTCGAGCCCGCGCTCACGCGTGAGGAGGCCGAACGCGCGCTGGAGGTCGGCATCACCGTCGCCCACCAGCTCGTCGACGCCGGTACGCGCATCCTCATCACCGGCGACATGGGCATCGCGAACACCACACCCGCCGCTGCCCTGATCGCGGCGTTCACCGGGGCCGATCCGGGGCGCGTCACGGGCCTCGGAACGGGCATCGACAGCGACACCCACAGCAAGAAGATCGCCGTCATCCGCAAGGCGCTGGAGATGCACCAGCCGGACCCGGCCGACCCGGTCGGCGTACTGGCGGCCGTGGGCGGCCTCGAACACGCCGCGCTCGCCGGGCTCATCCTCGGCGGGGCGGCGCGACGCGTACCGGTGCTGTTGGACGGGGTCATCGCCTGCTCGGCGGCGGTCGCCGCGGTCGAACTCGCGCCGGACGCCGCGACCGCCCTGATCGCCGGCCACCTCTCGGTCGAGCCGGGGGCCGCGGTCGCGCTCGCGCACCTCGATCTCGATCCGCTGCTCGATCTCGGGCTGCGGCTCGGCGAGGGGACCGGTGCCCTGCTCGCGTTGCCCATCGTCGCCTCGGCGGTACGCGTACTGCACGAGGTGGCCACCTTCGACTCGGCTGGTGTCACGGAGAAATGAGCACGTTGTACCCCCTCGGTCTGCGGCTGGACGGCCGCCGGGTGGTGGTCGTCGGCGGGGGCGCCATCGCCACGCGACGCATCCCGGCGTTGTTGGAGGCGGGCGCGGATCTGCTCGTCGTCGCGCCCGACCTGACGCCCGCCTTGCAAGGACTGCGTGACGCGGGCCGGTTCCAGTGGCGCGCTCGGCCCTTCGAACCGTCCGACTTGGACGGTGCCTGGCTGGTGCACGTCGCCGTGGACGACCCCGCTGCCGCGGCTGAGGTGAGTTCGGTGGCCGAGGAACTCCGGGTGTTCTGCGTACGCGCCGACGACCGGCACGCGGCAACCGCGTGGACCCCGGCGGTGACCCGGCACGGGCCGGTGACCGTGGCAGTGCTGGGCGGAGGATCGCCCCGGCTGTCGATGAGCGTGCGCGACCGGATCGCGGCGTTGCTGGCGTCCTCGGCGGACACCGATCGGCTGCCCGGGACGGTCGCCCTCGTCGGCGGCGGGCCGGGCGACGCCGAGCTGATCACGGTCAAGGGACGGCGGCTGCTGAACGCCGCCGACGTGGTGGTCGCCGATCGGCTCGCGCCCGGCGTACTGCTGGACGAGCTGCGTCCCGAGGTCGAGGTGGTCGACGTCGCCAAGCTGCCCTACGGTGCGGCGGCGGCGCAGGAGCACATCAACGCGCTGCTCGTGGAGCGGGCGCTCGCCGGGAAGTTCGTCGTACGCCTCAAGGGCGGCGACCCGTTCGTCTTCGGCCGGGGCGGCGAGGAGGCGCTGGCCTGCGCTGAGGCCGGCGTACCGGTGGTCGTAGTGCCCGGCGTCAGCAGCGCGATCTCGGTGCCCGCCGTCGCGGGGATCCCGGTGACCCACCGCGGCGTCACCCATGAGTTCACCGTGGTCTCCGGCCACCTCGCGCCCTCGTCGTCGCAGTCGCTGGTCGACTGGACCGCGCTGGGCCGGTCGCGAGGCACCGTCGTGGTGCTGATGGGACTGCGGCACCTGGCAGAGATCGCGTCGACCCTGATCGCGGCCGGACGGAACCCGGCGACCCCAGCGGCGGCGATCCAGGAGGGCACGACGTCCCAGCAGGTCGTCGTCCGCGCTCCGCTCGCCGAGATCGCGGCGGCCGCCGCCGATCTGCGTACGCCGGTCATCACCGTCATCGGTGAGGTCGTTTCCGTGCCTCTGTCCGGAACTGCGCCATTTGCGGATATTTAGCCGATATAACTAGTGAGTGAGCGCTAGAGGCAAACTTGGGGGAATCAAGTGGGTCGGCCTGGCCGGAGTGGTCGTCGCACTGCTCGGCAGCGGGCACATCCTGGGCCGGATGACGGCCGCTGAACCGCGTACCGCCCCCCACGCCGCACCCACTTCCAGCGCCGCGCCCGCGGAGGAGCTCGCCAAGGAAGGCACCCAGGCCGGAGTGGCCCAGGGTCCGGCGCTCGCGGCGGTCCCCGCGCCCCGGCGCGTACCGATCACCGGACCGAACCGGCCACCGCTGCCCCGGGAGGCCCGTGGACCCTTCGGCAGCCGGGTCACCACCGGCTATCCCGACATCGCGCTGACCTTCGACGACGGGCCCGACCCCCAATGGACGCCCCAGGTGCTGGACCTGCTCCGGGCGTACCACATCAAGGCGACCTTCTGCGTGATCGGCGTGATGGCGGCGGAGTTCCCGCAGTTGGTCCGGCAGATCGTGGCCGAAGGCCACACGCTGTGCAATCACAGCTGGCAGCACGACGTGGGCCTGGGGCTGCGCGGCGAGGCCGCGATCACCGCGGACCTGCGGCGGACCAACGACGCCATCCACCGCGCGGTCCCGGGCGCCCGGGTCTCCTACTTCCGGCAACCGGGCGGAGCCTGGACCCCGGCGGTCGTCGCGGCCGCGACCAGCCTGGGCATGAGCCCGCTGCACTGGCAGGTGGACCCGCGGGACTGGGCGAAACCGCCGTCCCGGAGCATCGCGATGACCGTCATCAGCCACACCATGCCGGGCTCGATCGTGCTGATGCACGACGGCGGCGGCAACCGGCAGAACACCGTGACCGCGCTGCGGTCCGTGCTGCCGAACCTGGTGACCCGTTTCCACCTGGAGGCGCTCCCGCCCGGCGTCGATCCGCCGAAGCTCTACGGCGTCAGCCGGCCGCTGCACGCGGGGCAGGTCTGACCCCGGCTCCACGCGGCTTGCCGCGAGGTCTGACGCCGGCTCGACGCGGCTTGCCGCGAGGTCTGATGCCGGCTCCACGCGGCTTGCCGCGAGGTCTGACGCCGGCTCCACGCGGCTTGCCGCGTTTTCCGGGATAACGCTGGCTTCAGGGCGGGCTGAGACCGCGTTATCCCGGAAAACGCGAACGGGCGGCGCGAACGGGCGGGGCGAACGGCGGCTCAGCGGATGTTGCTCGTGTGGCCGAGGGAGTACTGGCCCGGCTGCGGCCAGACGAGCAGTCCGTGCGGACCGGAGCCGACCGGAATGCGCGCCCGGAGCTGACCGGTGTTCGTGTCGATCGCGTAGACCTCGCTGTGGTAGCGACCGGCCAGCCACAACGTCTTCCCGTCGGCCGAGACCGCGCCCATGTCCGGGCTGCCGCCGCCGGGGATCCGCCACTTCGTGATCGGCTTGCGGGTCGCCACGTCCAGCACGGAGATGCTGCCCTCGTCCCGGTTCGAGACGAAGGCGCGCTTGCCGTCGCGGCTGAAGTAGATGCCGTGCGCGCCGCGCCCGGTCGCAATGAAGCCGGTACGCCGATTCGCCTGCGCGTCGAAGACGTAGACCCCGTTCGCGTGCATGTCGGCGGTGAAGAACGCCGACCCGTCCGGCAGCAGCCGCGTGTCCTGCGGCATCCCGTCGGGCACCACGTCGAGCGGCAGATCCCGGACCAGTTTGCCGGCCGCCACGTCGATCACGACCATCCTGTTCGCGAACTCGCAACTGGCCAGGGCCAGCTTGCCGTCGACGGTGAAGTCCATGTGATTGATCCCCTCGCACTGGGGGAAACTCGCCGACTTCACCAGCTTCCACGACTTCGGGTCGTAGAAGTCGATCCGCTGGTACGCCTCGGCCACCACCCAGGCGTACTTGCCGTCCGGGGTGAAGTAGAGGTTGTAGACGTCCTGCACCGGGATGATCTTCCCCGGCTTGCCCGTCCGGGGATCGATCGGCAGCACTGACCCGCCCGGTACCCGGCTCGACGTGACATAGAGCGTACGCATGTCGTAGGACGGCACGACGTGCTGCGGTTCGGCGCCCCCGTAGAAGTGGTCGACCACCTTGTAGGTGACCGGATCGATGACGTCCACATCGTCGCTCTGCGTGTTCGGCACGTAGACCAAGGCCTTGTCCGCCTTGACATCCGCGCGCAGGAGATTGGCCGCTGCGTCGGCGTACACGTTGAGTTTGCCGGTGGTCGGGCTCGCGCTCGGACTCCCGCCCGAGCTTGCGCTTGCCAGGGGAGCGGCGGTGTCGGCGGTGTCCTTGCGCGGGCTGTCCGCGCAGGCCGCGGGGAGCGCTAGGGCACAGATCAGCAGGACGGCGGTGTATCGACGCACCCTGGTGACGATATGTGTGATTTGTGGCTAAGGGGCGGCAATTCGCTGGCGTGGCACCGGGTTTCCGCCGATCAGGACCGGCAGTGGGTCCTGCGTCAGACTCCATCCGCGCATCTCGGGCGACAGATATCCGAGCAGCCGGTGGATCGTGAGGTGATCGGCGGCGAGGTGGCGATGGTAGATGGGCTCGTGGTGCCCGATCCGGTTCCTCAGATGGAGGACGAACTTCAGTTCGGCCCGCAGGGTGCCCCGTGGGCCGTGGTAGTGCGGAAAGGCCCGGTGCAGACCGCGCCGCCACAGCTCGGCGTCGAACTGGGAATCGAGGAGTCCGACCCAGAACCCGAGCATCATCTCAGCGACCAGAGTGTCTTTGGTGAGTGCTCGCCGGTTGTATCGCAGCCGCGCCATGGCCTCGTTGAGCTTGATGCGAGACTTCGGATCCTGCCCCAGAACGCAGTGCTCCCACCACTGATGAGGTCGGGCCAGAATCTCCAGTTGCTCGACCAGAGCGTTTCTGAGCGTCACTTCGAGATTGCACAATGGCCGCAGAAAGCCGCCTGCAATGTCTTGGTTCCAGCGGTAGAGACTCAATGCTTCAGTAACGTCACCGCCGGTAGCTCTTAAGTACGTGGCGAGGCGGGCCGGGGAGATGGCGTCACAGACTTCTGAAAGCACTTGCGGATCCTCCTAGGCGCAGGCTAGAATGGTCACAGGAGCCCCGGGACCGCCTCTGCGAAAGCAAGCACCCGGGGCAAGCTCTTTTTCTGGCTCAGGGCAAATTAGACCCTCGCCGAATAGTCGCGCAAGTCGCTCGCGAATTCTCTTGTGGATAACTCTGCGCATTACCGCATTCTGTGGATAAGAAATGGGGTCCGCCTTTTCGGCGGACCCCATTAATCGCTAGAAGTGCGGTTGTGTTCGGCAGAGAGTTGATCTCCGGAAGTCGGAGTACCTCATCCCAGAGCGGTTGGGTACTCAGGCTTCCGGAGATCACCGCCGCCCGCGCAACCCCAGGACCGGTGCGGCACCGGCGCCGACAAGCGGCGAAGGAGCGTTATGAGTCGAGCAGGGTGGCGCAGCGGATCAGGCCGAGGTGGCTGTAGGCCTGCGGGTGGTTGCCCAGGCCGCGTTCGGAGTCCGGCTCGTACTGCTCGGGCAGCAGTCCGGTCGGGCCGGCCGTGTCGATCATCAGCTCGAAGAGCTCCTCGGCGTCGGCCCGCCGCCCCGTCCGCAGGTAGGCCTCGATGAGCCAGGCGGTGCAGATGTGGAAGCCGCCTTCCCGGCCGGGCAGGCCGTCGTCCCACCGGTACCGGTAGACGACCGGACCGCTGCGGAGGTCGGCTTCGATGGCGAGCACGGTGGACAGGAAGCGGGGGTCGTCGTCGGCGAGCAGGCCGGACAGCCCGATCCAGAGGGACGACGCGTCCATCTCGGTATGTCCGTAGGCCACCGAGTACGCCTGCACCTCCTCGTTCCAGCCGTAGGTGAGGACGTTCTCCGCGATCTTGTCGCGCAGGGCCACCCACCCGCTGTGGTCGGCGGTGCTGTGGTGCCGGGCGACCGACAGTGCGCGGTCGACCGTCATCCAGCACATGACCTTCGAGTACACGTGGTGCCGGGGCGCGATGCGGGCTTCCCAGAGTCCGTGGTCGGGCTCGTGCCAGCGGCGTTCGACCGCCTGGACCATCGCCTCGAGGACTCGCCACTCCTCGTCGCGTACCTTGCCGCGCTTTTCGACGACCGCCGCGAGGAGGTCGGCGATTGGGCCGAAGACGTCGAGCTGGAGTTGGGCGTCGGCGGCGTTGCCCACGCGGACCGGCCGGGAGCCGGCGTATCCGGGGAGGGTGTCGATGACCGCCTCCGGGCCGAGCGGGTAGCCGTCGATGCCGTAGAGCGGGTGCAGCCGCTCCGGGTGCCCGCCCGTACGCTCGACGCAGCCGTCGACCCAGCGCAGGAACGCCTCGGCCTCCTCCAGCGAACCGAGGTCCACCAGGGCGCGGGCGGTCATCGCCGCATCCCGGAGCCAGCAGTAGCGGTAGTCCCAGTTGCGTACGCCGCCCAGCTCCTCGGGCAGCGACGTGGTGGCCGCCGCGAGGATGCCGCCCGTCGGCTGGTGGCACAGCCCACGGAGGGTCAGCGCGCTGCGGAGGGTGAGTTCGCGGTGCTTGGCCGGCAGTTTGAGCGTGCTCGCCCAGTCCCGCCAGGGCCGTTCGGCGGACTCCAGACGTTCCACGGACGGGATCGGGTGCGGAGTCGCGTCGTGCGAGCCGAACTTCAGGTCGAGGGTCAGCTCTCCGCCGAGCGCGGCGAGGTCGACGCGGGCGCGGGCCGAGCCGCGATCGGTGTCGATCTCCCAGTCCACTCCCGGGCTGCAGAGCGCGGCCGGCTCGTTCGAGCCCAGCACCAGCACGCCGCCATCGCCGATGGGCTGCAGGCTGACCGCCACTTGCCCGAATCCGGGGCGCGGCGCGAACTCCAGCATGGCGGGGACGTTTCCGCTGATCCGCCGGATCAACGAGTCCCCGGCGAGCCAGTCGGTGACGGTCAGCCCTGACCATCGAGTCTCGACAGTCATGGTGCCGGGCCGGTAACGCTGGCCGAGTGGCGTACCGCCGCGTTCCGGGCGGACCGTGAAGTGCCCGGCGGGGGAACCGCCGACGAGGTCGGCGAAGATCGCCGAGGAGTCCGGTCGCGGGTGGCAGAGCCAGGAGATCCGGGCGTCCGGGGTGACGAGCGCGACGGTGTTGCCGTCGGCCAGCATCGAGTGCCGCTCGATCGGGACCGCCCGTTCGCCGAACAGCCAATGCCGCCGCGTCTCCAGCAGCAACCCGAGGACACGGGCTGCCTGGAAGGGATCGGCGACCCGGTACGGCGCTGCGGTCTCACCCGGCCCGACCTTGATGCCGACGTCGGGACCGTGCAGTTGCTTGAAGGCGTTCTCGTCGGTGACGTCGTCGCCCACGAAGAGCACTGCGCTCGCCGACAACTGCGTACGCAGAGCGTCGATCGCGGTGCCCTTGTGCGTCGAGATCACCGACAGCTCGATGACCTCCTTGCCATGGGTCACGTGCACGTCCGGCCAGGACGCCGGGCCTTTGCGGACCGCGTCGGCGGCGGCCGCCGCGATCGCCGGTTCGACGCCCCGGGTGTGTACGGCGATCGACGCCGGTTTGGCCTCCAGCCGGATGCCCTCGAACTGCGCGGCGATCGAGTTGAGTTCCGACTGCAGCCGCGTACGCAACGCGACCAGTTCGGGGGCGAGTCGCTGGACGAAGCCGACGTCGAACTCGGAGCCGTGCGATCCGACGAGATGGACCTCACTGGGCAGCCGCGACAGGGCGGCGAGGTCACGTAGCGCGCGGCCGGAGACGACCGCGACGGTGGTCTGGGGGAGAGCGGCGAGGGATCGGATGGCCGCTACCGCCTCGGGGAGGGGTTTGGCCGCGGTGGGGTCTTCCACGATCGGCGCGAGGGTGCCGTCGTAGTCGCAGGCGACCAGGAGCTGCGGTACCCGGGCGATCCGGGTCACCGCCAGCCGGAGGTCGGGGTCGAAGCCGTCCGCGGGGACCACGTTCTCCGCGGCGGCGATGGAAAGTGCTGTGTTCATTAGAGGCTGCCCAGCTCGGTGAGGAACGATCGTGCCCAGTGCGCCACGTCGTTTCGGCGTAGGTGGCGTTGCATGATGGACATACGTTTGCGGGCTTCGTCCGGGTCAACGTGTACGGCTCGCAACAACGAGTCCTTGACGGCGTCCAGGTCATGTGGGTTGCACAGGAAAGCCTGGCGAAGCTCCGAGGCGGCCCCGGCGAATTCGCTCAAGACGAGCGCGCCGCCCGCGTCCGCGCGGGCGGCGACGTACTCCTTGGCGACCAGGTTCATGCCGTCCCGTAGTGGAGTGACCATCATGACGTCCGCCGCGCGGTAGAGCGCGGCGAGTTCACTGCGACTGTACGACTGGTGCAGATAATGCACAGCAGGCACGCCGACACGCCCGTAATCGCCGTTGATCCGACCGACCTCACGCTCGACTTTCACCCGCAAGGCCTGGTAATGCTCGACTCTTTCGCGGCTGGGCGTGGCCACCTGGACCATCACCGTCTCGGGGACGGTCAGCCGCCCCTCGGCGAGCAGCTCGCGGAACGCCTTCAACCGGTGCTCGATGCCCTTGGTGTAGTCGAGCCGGTCCACGCCGAGGATGACGGTCTTCGGCTCGCCCAGTTCGGTGCGGATCTGCTCGGCCCGCGTACGGATCAGCGGGTTGTCGGCCAGCCGGTCGATCTCGCCCACGTCGATCGAGATGGGGAAGGCCGCCGCCTTGACCCGGCGGTCCTCGTACTCGATGACGCTGCCGGAGACCGGGCAGCCCAGCACGTGGTGGGCCAGCCGGACGAAGTTCTGGGCGGCCAGCCGCTGCTGGAAGCCGACCAGGTCGGCGCCGAGCAGTCCGCGCATGATCTCGGCCCGCTGCGGCAGCTGCATGAACAGCTCGATCGGCGGGAACGGGATGTGCAGGAAGAACCCGATCCGCAGGTCCGGCCGGTGCTGGCGGAGCATCGCCGGGACCAGCTGGAGCTGATAGTCCTGGACCCAGACGGTCGCGTTCGGCGCGGCGACCTGGGCCGCCGCCTCGGCGAACCGCGCGTTGACCTCCCGGTAGGAGGCGGCCCACCGGCGCCGGAAGATCGGCGGCTCCACCGCGTCGTGGTAGAGCGGCCAGATCGTCGAGTTCGACATGCCCTCGTAGTAACGGGCGATCTCGTCCGCGTCGAGCGGCACCGGGTGCAACCTGATGCCGTCGACCATGAACGGCGCGGGCGCCGGCCCGGCCGATCCGGCCCAGCCGATCCACGTGCCGTCCCGCTGGACGAGTACCGGGTGCAACGCGGTGACCAGCCCGCCGGGGCTGCGCCGCCAGCGTCGTCCGCCGGCCCGTTCCTCGTCGGGGACCTCGTCGACCGGAAGTCGGTTGGCGACCACCACGAACGAGCTTCGTCCCGTCATGACCTGCATCCTATCGTGGCGATCTTGCGCTATTTCTCCCGGACGCGACGTTTGTACCCAGGCATGTCTGGGTAAACCCGCTGCTCAGGACCCTTCGCGCCACCGGTTCGTAATCGGCAGGCGGCGGTCCCGCCCGAAGGCCTTGAAGCTGATTTTCGTGCCCGGGGCGGACTGACGGCGCTTGTATTCGGCTCCGTCCGTCATTCGGATGACCTTGTCGACCAGCGCCGCGTCGTGCCCGGCCGCGATCAGTTGATCCCGGCCGAGGTCGCCGTCGACGTAGCCGGCCAGGATGGCGTCCAGCACCTCGTAGTCCGGCAGGCTGTCGGAGTCCAGCTGGCCCGGGCGCAGTTCGGCGCTCGGCGGCTTGCTGATGGAGTTCTCCGGGATCGGCGCGGCGATGCCGCCCGGCGCGACGGTGTTGCGCCACCGGGCGAGCTTCCAGACCAGCGTCTTGGGGACGTCCTTGAGCGGGTTGAACCCGCCGACGGAGTCGCCGTAGAGGGTGGAGTAGCCGACCGCCAGCTCGCTCTTGTTGCCGGTCGTCAGGACCAGATGACCCTCCTGATTGGACAACGCCATCAGGACCACACCGCGTACGCGGGCCTGCAGGTTCTCCTCCGCCAGCCCGGTGAGGGTCAGGCTGCCGAGGAAGGCGTCCACCATCGGCGCGATGGGCTGGACGCGGTAGTCCAGCCCGGTGCGCTCGGCCAGGTCCGCCGCGTCGCTCCTCGAGTGCTCCGACGAGTACGCGCTCGGCATGCTGACCCCGACGACCCGCTTCGGCCCGATCGCGTCGACGGCGATGGCCGCCACGACCGCGGAGTCGATGCCGCCGGACACGGCCACGACGACCGACTTGAAGCGGTTCTTCTCGACGTAGTCCCGCAGACCGAGGACGAGCGCGCCCCAGACCTCCGCCTCGTCCGGCAGCCGCTCGGCGACGCCGCCTACGGCGCGGTCGCCGGTGGGGTCTGCCCAGCTGGTGGCCAGTGGCTGGAGGCGTAGCGTCAGGCCGGCCGCGGCGCCGGGCGGAGTCCACTCCGGGTCGGCCGCGGGCAGGTCCAGGTCGTGCACGAGGAGTTCGGAGGTGAACTGCCCCGAGCGGGCGAGCAGCTCGCCCGTCGGGCCGACGATGATCGAGTCGCCGTCGAAGGTCAGCTCGTCCTGCCCGCCGACCATGTTCACGTAGGCCACGGCAGCCCCGGCCTCGACGGCGCGCCGTGCCACCAGGGGGAGGCGTACGTCGTCCTTGTTGCGCTCGTAGGGCGAGGCGTTGATGTTGACGACCAGCGACGCCTTGGCCGCCCCGGCGGCGGTGAACGGACCGCCCGGCTGCCAGATGTCCTCGCAGACGCTGAGGGCGATGTCGGCCGCCGTGCCGTCGGCCCAGGCCGCTCGGACGACGGTGAGGGTGTCGCCGGGGACGAAGTAGCGGTCCTCGTCGAAGACGCCGTAGTTGGGCAGGTGGTGCTTGTCGTAGGTGGTCACGACGGAGCCCCGGTGCAGCAGGGCTAGCGAGTCGCGCGGACCGTGCCGGACGGTCGAGTCGGCGCCCAGCCGGGCCGGTCCGTCGGCGTCCAGGTAGCCGACCACGACGGCCAGTTCCCCGAGCCCGTCGGCGGCCAGCTCCTCGGCCAGCTTGGCCAGCGCGGCCTTGGAGGCTTGCACGAACGACTCGCGGAAGGTCAAGTCCTCGATGGGGTAGCCGGTCAGCATCATCTCGGGGAACGCGACCAGGTGGGCACCGGCCTCCTGAGCACGCGCCGCGAAGGCGCGCACGGTGGTGGCGTTGCCGGTCAGGTCGCCGACGGTGGAGTTGACCTGGGCCAGAGCGATGCGCAGTGTCGGCATGCCCTCATTGTGCCTTTCCCACCCGCCGTTGGTTGGCGATGAGGTGCGTCACGTTCGTCACCACGATGGCCGGGGCGACCACCGCGACGACTCCCCGAAACGTCGGTTCCAGCTTCAGGGCCAGCACGATCGCGGTGATGCCGTTCTGCTGGGCCAGCCGCAGGTGCGCCCGGTCGAGGGCGGGCAGACCGCGGGTCAGCCAGCCGGCCACCACCCACTGCGCGGCGAACGCGGCGAGTCCCAGGGTCAGCCCACGCAGCGGATCCACCCCGCCGATCAGCAACGCGCCGAGCAGCAGCACCGCGCCGCCGAGCGCGATGTTCACCATCGTGGGCAGGGCCGCGGCCAGCCGTCGCGGCCGCAGGAACAACCCCACCAACGCGATCGCCAGGAGCCACAACTGCCAGACCGCCACGACCGCCGCGAGCACGAGCAGGCCCACGCGCCACCAGGTCCGCTTCGGCCCATAGTGGTACGCGAGGAAGGCGCCGACGGCGAGGGCGAGGTTCGCCCCGAGCTCCATGGCGTACGCCGAGAGCCCGGCGAGGACGCCGTCGCCGGGGTGCCCGCGGAGGTCGCCGACCACGCTCGCGGCCGAGACGGCCAGCACGACGGTCAGCGGATCGTCGAACGACGCCCACGCGGCGAGCAGCGATCGGGCGCGGCCGGACATCCGCCCGTCGCCGAGGGCGGCCGCCACCGACAACGGGTCGATCTGCGCCACGACGATGCCGAGCAGCAGGAAGAGCGGGTCGCGCCAGGCGAGGGCGAGGACGACCCCGATCAGCGTCGCCTTCACCAGTACGCCCACCGTCACGGCGAGCAGGATGACCCGCCGATCCCGCCGCGCCTCGGTCAGGTCGATCCCGTACGCGCTGCCGTAGAGCCCGATGGCGAGCAACGTCGCCGTCACGTAGGGATAGGCGGCGTACGCGATGATCTCGGCCGGCTGCGTTCCGCTGAGCCAGGCCGCCCCGAACCCGGCCGCCGCCGTGGCCAGCAGGAGCGCCGCCCGCCTCACCGGCGCCGTTCCAGCTCGGTCATCCGGGGGAAGCCCAGCGTGTGGCGGAGGTCGTCGACGAGCTTGGCGACCTTGGCGTCCGTGCGGTGGACCTGTTCCTGATCGAGGGTGACCGCCACGAGGTAGCGGCCGGTGTCGCGGTCGACCGTGAAGTAGTAGACCGCCCCGCGTTCCACGTCGAGCACGAGCCGGATCAGGACGCCCACGTCGAGGTCGCTGAAGGTGCGGTTGAAGCTCTCCAGCGCCGCCTCGACGGCCGGACCCTGCCGGTCGTACGCCTCCCGCCGGGCGTGCGACTCGACGAGCCCGTGGAAGGACCCCAGCGCGGGGTCGTCGAGCATGTCGACCCGGAAGACGCAGTCGTGCCCGGCGTAGTACGCGACGTAATGCAGATCCCCGGCGGACAACCGGCTGCGGCACAGCTCGGCCAGATTCTGGTGCGCTTCCGGGCGATAGGTGGCGAACCGCTTGACGTTGACCGATCGGGCCGGGGTCGCCTGGTCGGGGACGGTGACCGGCTGGTGCCGCCACGCGTCGCCGAAGGCGTACACGCCGATGGAACCGACGATCAGGCCGAAGCAGACCGAGACCGCGCCCACCGCGGCGTGGGCGACGCGGCCGTTGAACATGCCGTCGACCGAGGCGATGAGGAAGCCGTAGAGCGCGAGCATGATCCCCGCGGCCAGCAGGAAGACCGCCATGCTGAGGCGGAAGGTGACCATCGACGGCCGGCTCAGGTAGAGCACGAGCGAGATCAGGCCGACGACGCCGACCACGGTCGCGGCCCGGCTGAGGTTGTAGGACTCGCCCTTGATCAGCGCGAGCAGGAACTCGACCGCGATCGGGACGACGAGCGAACCGACCAGGATGGCGGCGAGCTTGCGGGTCCAGGAGGGGGTGAGGGGCACCCCCGGCATAGTAGGTCAGCGATGCGCCGGTGCGGTGCCCAGCAACGGATCGCCCAGCACCGCGAGCTTGTCGAGCGCCCGGCCGACCAGGTCCTGGACCTGGCGGTCCAACGCCGGTCCACCGGCCGGCCCGGTACGCCGCAGCACCGAGACCGTGTCGCCGACCCGGCTGATCGCGAGGTAGCCGGTCTGCTGCCCGGCCTTCGTCGTCAGCGTCATGCTCACGGTGTACGCGTCCCCGATGAGCAGACTCTCCACACTGGTCGAAGTGAGCCGCACCCGGGCTTTCGTGCCGTCGTCGAGGCGGGCCGTGAAGGTGCCGCAGGACTTGGCGGTCTGGCGGATGGCGTCCACCACCTCGGTCGCCTGGCCGCGCCCGAAGATCTGCACCGCCTGATCCAGCACATCGTCGTGGGCGCCGACGTGCCGGGCCGCCACCGGCGCCGGAGACATGCTGGGCGACGGCAGCAGGGAACGCAGCAGCGAAGCCGGATCGGCGACGAGATTCTGGCACCGCTCCGTACGCTTCGCCGGGCGTACCTTCGTGGGCGTCGGCCGAACCTCGAAGGCGGCGGGCAGGTCGCCGGCCTCCAGCAAGGCCGTCTGCAAGCTGGGCGCGGCCGACGCCGGTCCGGTCGGTGCCGAGACCGGTTCGCTGGGCCGCAAGCCGATGACGGCCAGGACGCTCAGCGCGACGACGGCGGCGCCACCCGTCACGATGCCGGTGAGCACGGCGTTCCGGCGGGCGGGTGAGAGGTACAGCTTTGCCACGTGCTGATCAACGCCTGGGCTTTCCGGGCGTGACGTGAGCAGCCCCGGTAACACCCGCGTAACGTGATCGGTGTTGACTGACCGACAGTCTGGCGCGCGCTGCGGAGCCGTGAGCGGCCTCCTCGCGCCAGCGCAAGCAGAGACAGCCGTGCCAAGAGGGGTCGTACGCCGTGGACCGTCAGCAGGAGTTCGTGCTCCGTACGTTGGAAGAGCGCGACATCCGATTTGTCCGGTTGTGGTTCACCGACGTCCTCGGCACCCTGAAATCGGTCAGCGTCGCGCCGGCCGAGCTGGAAGCCGCCTTCGACGAGGGCATCGGCTTCGACGGCTCGGCGATCGAGGGCTTCGCCCGGGTCTACGAGTCCGACATGGTGGCCATGCCCGACCCCACCACGTTCCAGGTCTTCCCGTTCGAGGGCGGCTCGTCCGGGGAGAGCGCCCGGATGTTCTGCGACATCCTGCTGCCGGACGGCAACGCCAGCTGGGCCGACCCGCGGCACGTGCTGCGCCGGTCGCTGTCGAAGGCGGCGGAGAAGGGCTTCACCTTCTACACCCACCCCGAGATCGAGTTCTTCCTGCTGGAAGGCGGCCCGAACGACGGCGGCGTGCCGACGCCGGTCGACTCCGGCGGCTACTTCGACCACACCACGCACGCGATCGCCCGGGACTTCCGGCGTCAGGCGGTACTGGCCCTGGAGCGGATCGGCATCTCGGTGGAGTTCAGTCACCACGAGGTCGCGCCCGGCCAGCAGGAGATCGACCTTCGGTACGCCGACGCGCTGACCACGGCGGACAACATCATGACCTTCCGGCACGTGATGCGGGAAGTGGCGCTGTCGCACGGCGTGCAGGCGACCTTCATGCCGAAGCCGTTCACCGACCAGCCCGGCAGCGGCATGCACACCCACCTCTCGCTGTTCGAGGGGGAGCGCAACGCCTTCCATGACCCGGCCGACCCGTACAAGCTCTCGGACGTCGCCCGGGCGTTCATCGCCGGCATCCTCACCCATGCGCGCGAATTCACCGCGGTCACCAACCAGTGGGTCAACTCCTACAAGCGGCTCTTCCCGCAGCAGCTGCCCGACCGCATCACGGAGGCCCCGGCGTACGTGTGCTGGGGGCACCGGAACCGGTCGGCGCTCGTGCGGGTTCCGGCGTACGGCAAGCCCAACTCGGCCCGGGTCGAGGTGCGCTCGCTCGACAGCGCGTGCAACCCCTATCTGGCGTACGCGGTCCTGTTGGGCGCGGGGCTGAAGGGCATCGAGGCCGGCTACGAACTGCCGCCGGGGGCGGAGGACGACGTCTGGTCGCTGTCCAACTCCGAGCGCAAGGCGATGGGCTACGAGTCCTTGCCGGAGAACCTGGCCGAGGCGATCGACGTGATGGCCGGGTCCGAACTGGTCGCCGAGGTGCTGGGCGAGCACGTCTTCGACTTCTTCCTGCGGAACAAGCGAGCCGAGTGGGAGGAGTACCGCCGCGAGGTCACGCCCTACGAGCGGCGTCGCTACCTCGGCGCGCTGTAACCACGAAAGAACCCGCTGCGCCACGGCGTGGCGGGTTCTCTTTTGTTGACGGTACTTCGGTAAGCGCAGTAGTGTGCGGTGCGTGGATACGACCCAGCTCCTCAAGGGCGTCCTCGATCTCGCCGTGCTCGCGGTCCTCCGGGAGGAGGACGGCTACGGTTACGACATCCTGCGCCGCCTGCGGAGCGCCGGGCTGGACGAGATCGGCGACGCCTCGGTCTACGGCACGCTGCGCCGCCTCTTCGCGGCCGGCTATCTCACGACCTACGTGGTCCCCTCCGAGGAGGGGCCGCACCGGAAGTACTACTCGCTGAACCCGTCCGGTCGCAGCCAGCTGAAAAACGGCGGCGAGATCTGGCGCGGGTTCGCCGCCACGATGGACGCCCTGCTGGAGAGCCGATGAACCTCGACATTGCGCACTACGCGGCCGCCGTCGGTGCGGCGCTCGCCGACCTGCCCGACGACATCCGCGCCGAGCTGCTGGAAGACCTGCCCGCGCACCTCGCCGAGGTCGCGGCCGAGGTCGAGGCGGAGGGCGGCTCGCTGGAGGATCGGCTCGGCCCGCCGGCCGCCTACGCCGCCGAGCTGCGCGCCACCCTCGGCGCGTCGGTCCCGGCCAGCCGGGGGGCCCGCCTGTCCACCGCGGTGGCCCAGGCCAAGGGGCGGCTGCGGACCACCGATCGCCAGATCGGCAGAATCATCGGGTACGCGAGCCTGACCGAGTTCGGCCGGTTGCTCCGCCCCGCCTGGTGGGTGCTCCGGGGCTACCTCGCGGCCTGGATCCTGTGTGAGGTCCTCTCCGGAGGCAGTGGCCCGGAAGGCGCGCTGCCCCGGATCGGCGACAGCGTCGTGGGTGGACTGATCGTGGCCCTGGCGATGATCGTCGCGTCGGTCTGGCTGGGCCGCACCGCGGCGACCCGAGTCAAGCGCTGGCAGCGGGTCGGCTCCGGCGTGGTCTCCGCCGGACTCGTGCTGTTCGGGATCGGCCTCCTCGTCAACGTCGACGACCAGGCGACCCGGGAATACGGCGGCGGCTACTACCAGGAGTACCCCGGCCAATGGGTCGACGCCTCCTGGCAGGGCGGCGGCAACCTCGTGGTGGTGGACTCCAGGGGCCAGGTGCTCAACCAGGTCTCCGTGATCAACCTGGACAGCGAGTCCTACGTGGACGCGAAGATCCACAACTGTGACGCCATCCTGACCTGGGAGTACGAGCGCTGGCCGGTCCTGGCCCGGTTGTGCCGCCACCAGGGCCTGTTCCCGAGCGAGTCGCCGACCGGCGATCCCACCGCCACCCCCACCACCGCCACCCCGTCCGCCACCCCCACCGCAACCCCCACCACCACCCCCACCCGCTGATCATTGCGTCAGCCATGCTGCTTCGCGCGGCGATTTGTCCGCTCAAACAGCATGGCTGGCGCAATGATCACGCCGTCGCGAGGAGGGTGTCGCAGGCTTCGATGAGCCGGGCGCGAAGCGGAGCGGCGCGCTCGGCGAAGTCCTTCTGGCGCAGGGCGTACGCCGCCCGCCCCTCCGGCGTCTCGATCCGGACCGGTTCGTAGCCGAGATCGGCCAGGTCGTAAGGGCTGGCCTGCATGTCGAGTTCGCGGACGGCCCGGGACAGCTCGAAGCAGTCCGCCACCAGTTCGCTCGGCACGAGCGGGGACAGCTTGTACGCCCACTTGTACAGGTCCATGGTGGCGTGCAGGCAGCCCGGCTGCTCCAACTCCGGCTGGCGGTCGCGGGTGGGCGTCAGGATGTTCAGCGGACGGGCCGGCTCGGTGAAGAATCGGTACGCGTCGAAGTGCGTGCAGCGTACCCCTCGCTCTTCGACGACCTGGGCGGTCGCGGCCGGGGAGAGGCGCAGCGGCCAGGCGTTGTGGCGGACCTGCTCCTGGGTTTGGCGGTAGACCATGGCCCACTCGTGCAGGCCGAAGCAGCCGAGCTGGGGCGGCCGCGAGGCGGTCGCCGCGAGCAGGTCACGGATCCAGCGGATCGAGTCCGCGCGACGGCGCAGCAGCTCCGGGTCGACGGTCGTGCCGCCGGCGGCCGTGACGTACGGCGGCTGAGCCGGACCGTCGGCCAGGACCACGCCGAAACCCGGATGCCAGCGGCGGAGCTGCGCCGGGCGATGCGAGTAGTACGTGAACAGGAAGTCCTCGACCGGGTGTTTCACGCCGTCGCGGCGACGGGCCAGGTGGTGGCCGAGCCAGTGGTCCACGCGGGCCTCGTGCGCGGCCTGGCGTCGGCGCCACCGCTCGGTCGGCAGGACCTTCTCGCTCACGGTCCCAGGGTACGGCGATAGATTGGGCGTTGGAGATCGCGGGAGATCGCGAAGTACTGGGGGTTGTGGTGCGGATCGCACGCTTTGTTCATTCCGGCGGGATGTCCTTCGGCGTCGTCGAGGGCTCGTCCCCGACCGGCGACTCCGGCGGGACCGAGGGCCTGACCGTCGCGGCGATCAAGGGCCATCCGTTCGGCGAGCTGGATTTCACGGGCGAGCGCTGGGCGCTGGCCGACGTGCGGCTGCTGTCGCCGATCCTGCCCAGCAAGGTCGTCTGCGTCGGCCGCAACTACGCCGAGCACGCCGCCGAACTCGGCAACGCGGTGCCCAAGGAGCCGTTGCTGTTCCTCAAGCCGACGACGGCGGTCATCGGGCCGAACGACCCGATCCGGCTGCCGCCGCAGTCGCACCAGGTCGAGCACGAGGCCGAACTGGCCGTCGTGATCGGCGCCACCGGTGCGCGCCGGGTCGACCGGGCCGACGCGCTCAAGACGGTCTTCGGCTACACGTGCGCCAACGACGTCACCGCCCGCGACCTGCAGAAGGCCGACGTGCAGTTCACCCGGGCCAAGGGGTTCGACTCGTTCTGCCCGCTCGGTCCGTGGATCACCACCGGGATCGACGTCTCCGACCTGGAGGTGCGCTGCGAGGTGGGTCGCGCCGGTGACGAGCCGGAGGTACGCCAACTCGGCCGCACCAGCCAGTTCGTCTTCGACGTGGCGACCCTGATCTCCTACGTGTCGCACGTCATGACGCTGCTGCCGGGAGACGTGATCCTCACCGGTACGCCGGCCGGGGTCGGCCCGCTGACCGAGGGCGACATCGTCACGGTGAGTGTCGAAGGTGTGGGCACGCTCACGAACCCGGTGCTGAACCTCTAAAGCACGTTGATCGCGCGGGCGACGACCAGAGCGACCACGGTGACGGAGACCGCCGACTCGAACATCATGGTCAGCTTGGCCCAGCGGCTCATCGGCATGGTGTCGGTGGGGCTGAACGCCGTCGCGTTGGTGAACGAGACGTAGAAGTAGTCGACGAAGCCGGGCTCCCAGTCCGGCTTCGCCAGATCCCGGGCGGTCATCTGCGGGAAGAGGAAGTCGGGCCGGTCCTTGCGGGCGTTCGCGCGCGCTGCCGGACCGCCCGAATCGAGTTCCCAGTACCAGAGCCCGAAGACGATGACGTTCGTGAGCCAGACCGCCCCGCCGGTCAACAGCAGGACGCCCGGCGACAGCCCGCGTACCTCGTCGTGCTTCGTGGCGATGTCATAGACGAGCCGGCCGGCGGCGTACGCGTTGGCGACGCTGGCCGCCGCGACCAGGGTCAGCCCGAGCCACCGAAGCCAGCGGGTCTCCCGGTTCACCCGGCCCGGATTCGACAGGAGCAGCACCAGCAGCAGTACGCCCTCGACGGCCGGAATCAGCCAGCCGGGACGGACGTCGAGCGCGTGCGAAACCTTGAGCTGCAAGCCGATCATCACCAGCACGGCGAGCGCGGCCGGCGTACGGTGTTCGCCCCGGGTGGGGCGCAGCCAGGCGGGAAGGACATCGACCACACCCGCAGCGTAGTGCGCCTCACGAAACGCAGGGGGATACCGGTTTGGCGCGTCCCGAGCCGGTCGGGTAAAGTTCCTCCTCGGCACCGCAAGGTGCCAATGGGGTATGGGGTAATTGGCAGCCCAACTGATTCTGGTTCAGTTAGTCTAGGTTCGAGTCCTGGTACCCCAGCAACCGAGCGCGAACAGCGATTTCGCGCGAGGGAGCTGGATCTGGTAAGGTTCAGTTCGCCGCCGGAAGGCGGCAAAAGTGTGAATACGGAAAGTTCTACGGCCCCGTCGTCTAGCGGCCTAGGACGCCGCCCTCTCAAGGCGGTAGCGCCGGTTCGAATCCGGTCGGGGCTACAGACAAGCGCCGCACTCCTCGGGGTGCGGCGCTTCTCGTTGCACTGCGCTTGTGCTTGCTGCGCCGTCGGTGCTTCTGCGCTGGATCAGGGTTCGCTTCTGCGCTGGATCAGGGTTCCGGGTCGAATCTTGGTCCAAGATTCGACCCAGAACCCAGATCCAGCGCCCCAACCACCGGGGGCGGCACCCCACACACACGCCAGTATCTATTAACACCCCCCACCCCAAGTTGTGATTGAACTAA
>NZ_JBFAHM010000007.1:0-404493 GCF_040654195.1 Hamadaea sp. NPDC050747 | reverse complement strand
AGACGGCGGCCTAAAAGATCGCGCCCCACCCAAAAAAAAATACGCAGCCTACGCCCAGGGTTTAGCTATTCGGTGGTTTCTGGGTACCGGGTCGAATCTTGGTCCAAGATTCGACCCGGAACCCTGATCCAGCGCCCAAAAGCGGGGAGGCTCGGTCAGAGGCCGGAGAGGCGCTGGCCGGCGCGTACCACCGCCATCGCGTGGCGGTCGCCGGGCCGGCGGCCGAGGCGCTCGATCGGGCCGGAGACGCTGATGGCGGCGATCACTCGGCCGGTGCGGTCGCGGATGGGCGCGGAGACGCTCGCCACCCCGGCCTCCCGTTCGGCGACCGACTGCGCCCAGCCACGACGGCGTACCTCGGCGAGGGTCTTGCCGGTGAACTTGCAGCGGGGCAGCAGCGGCATGACCGCCTCGGGCGGCTCCCAGGCCAGCAGCACCTGTGCCGCTGAGCCGGCCGTCATCGGCAGTATCGAGCCCACGGGGACGGTGTCGCGGAGGCCGGAGGCCCGTTCGGCGGCGGCGACGCAGATGCGCTCGTCCGCTCGGCGCAGGTAGAGCTGGGCGCTTTCGCCCGTGTTGTCGCGCAGGGCGGCCAGGAGCGGCTCCGCTGCGGTCAGCAGGACGTCGGGCGCGGCGTTGGCCAGCTCCCCCAGGCGGGGGCCCGGGCGCCAGCGGCCCTGCGTGTCGCGTACCAGCATGCGATGGATCTCCAGGGCCTGCGCCAGCCGGTGCGCCGTTGCCCGCGGCAGCTTGGTGCGTTCGACGAGTTCGGCGAGGCTCGCGCCGTCGACGCAGGCGGCCAGAATCACTACCGCCTTGTCAAGGACGCCCACGCCAGACATACTGTGTCCCACACACCGAAACATACCTCCCAAAAGCTGGGATGTCCATATGGTGGGAGTAACAGTGACCAAGACGTTGGCCCAGAAGGTCTGGGACGCGCACGTAGTCCGATCCGCAGCCGGCGAACCCGATCTGCTTTACATCGACCTGCATCTGCTCCATGAGGTGACCAGCCCACAGGCCTTCGACGGCCTGCGGATGGCCGGCCGCCCGGTGCGGCGGCCCGATCTCACGATCGCGACCGAGGATCACAACACCCCCACGGACAACCTCCTCACGATCGCCGATCCGGTCAGCCGGACCCAGATCGAGACGCTGCGCCGCAACTGCGCCGAGTTCGGCGTGAAGCTGCACCCGCTGGGCGACCCCGAGCAGGGCGTCGTCCACGTCATGGGACCGCAGCAGGGCCTCACGCAGCCCGGCACGACGATCGTCTGCGGCGACTCGCACACCTCGACGCACGGCGCGTTCGGCGCGCTGGCGTTCGGCATCGGCACCAGTGAGGTCGAGCACGTCCTCGCCACGCAGACGCTGCCGCAGGCGCGGCCCAAGCAGATGGCGGTGAACTTCGTCGGCGAACTGCAGCCCGGAGTGACCGCCAAGGACCTGATCCTGGCGCTGATCACCCAGGTCGGCACCGGCGGCGGGCGGGGCTATGTGGTGGAGTACCGCGGCCCGGTCATCGAGCAGCTCTCCATGGAGGGCCGGATGACCATCTCGAACATGTCCATCGAGTGGGGCGCCAAGGCCGGCCTCATCGCGCCCGACGAGACCACCTTCGCCTGGCTCAAGGGCCGCCGGTTCGCGCCGCAGGGTGACGCCTGGGACGCGGCCGTCGAGTACTGGCGTACGTTGCGCACCGACGACGGGGCGGTCTTCGACCGGGAGGTGACCCTCGACGTCAGCCAGGTCACCCCGTTCGTCACCTGGGGCACCAACCCGGGGCAGGGTGCGCCGCTGAACGCCGCGATCCCGGATCCCGAGTCGTTCGTGGACGAAGCCGAGAAGGCCGCCGCCGAGCGGGCGCTGGCGTACATGGGCCTCACCCCGGGGCAGAAGCTGCGGGACGTCGAGGTCGACGTGGTCTTCGTCGGCTCGTGCACCAACGGGCGGCTGGAGGACCTGCGGGCCGCCGCCGGCGTGCTCAAGGGCCGCAAGGTGGCCGACGGCGTACGCATGCTGGTGGTTCCCGGTTCCGCCGCGGTCCGGGCGGCCGCCGAGGCCGAAGGACTGGACCAGGTGTTCACCGAGGCGGGCGCCGAATGGCGGTTCGCGGGGTGCTCCATGTGCCTGGGCATGAACCCGGACACGCTGAAGCCGGGGCAGCGGTCGGCCTCGACCTCGAACCGCAACTTCGAGGGCCGGCAGGGCAAGGGCGGGCGTACGCACCTCGTCTCCCCGCCCGTCGCCGCCGCCACCGCCGTCGTCGGTCGTCTGGCCGCACCCGCCGACCTGGCCTGACCCAAAGAAACTGGAGAACGCGAGACATGGACAAGTTCACCAGCCACACCGGGGCGGCCGTCCCGCTGCGCCGATCTAACGTGGACACGGACCAGATCATCCCGGCGGTGTACCTGAAGCGGGTCACCCGCACCGGGTTCGAGGACGGGCTGTTCAGCGCCTGGCGCGAGGATCCCGCCTTCGTGCTCAACGATCCGGCGTACGCCGGGGCGTCGATTCTGGTCGCCGGCCCCGAATTCGGTACCGGCTCATCGCGGGAACACGCCGTCTGGGCCCTGCGCGACTGGGGTTTCCGGGTCGTCATCGCTCCCCGATTCGGTGACATCTTCCGGGGGAATTCGTTGAAGCAAGGCCTGTTGACGGTCGAGCTACCCATCGACGCAGTCGAAAGTCTTTGGGCCCGTTCGGAAGCGGACCCGGCGGCGGAGGTGACTGTGGACCTCACCGCGCGGGAAGTTCGCGCCGGGGCTTCTACCTGGGCTTTCGAGCTGGATGACTTCAGCCGCTGGCGGTTGCTGGAAGGCTTGGACGACATCGGCCTGACCCTCCTGCACGCCGACTCGATCACCGCTTTCGAGGCCACACGCCCGGCGTACCAACCGGTTGTCGCCTGACTCCACGAATGCCCGAGGCCCGCGCTCAACGAGCGCGGGCCTCACTTTTGTTGCACACTGCCAGTTAGAGACATACGCGCGACACAAATGCCGTTTACCCGTCACGTGTTTGGAAATGTGTATGGCAGGGCTTAGCGTGCGCGAAGAATGACTGGTGGAAAGTCCAGTAAGGAAACACTCGGGAGGGAACCGTGAACAAGGCCGAGCTCATCGAGGCGCTGGCCGCCCGGTTGGGGGATAAGAAGACCGCAACCGCCGCGCTGGACGCCGTCCTGGCCGAAATCGAAACCGCTGTCACCAAGGGCGACAAGGTGTCGCTGACCGGATTCGGGGTCTTCGAGAAGCGGCAGCGCGCCGCTCGGACCGCGCGTAACCCGCGTACCGGCGAAGCGGTGAAGGTGCCGAAGACGGCTGTTCCGGCGTTCCGCGCCGGCGCCGGCTTCAAGGAGGCGGTGGCGAGCGGCAAGCAGCCCGCCGCCGCGAAGAAGACGGCGACCGCCGCGGCGAAGAAGACCGCGGCCGCCAAGAAGACCACGGCGACGGCGGCGGCGGCGGCCAAGAAGACCGCGCCCGCCAAGGCCGCTACGAAGAAGGCGGCGCCCGCCAAGAAGGCGACCGCGACCAAGGCCGCCGCCAAGAAGACGGCTCCGGCGAAGAAGGCCGCGACCAAGTCGGCGCCCGCCAAGAAGTCGGTGGCGGCGAAGAAGGCTCCGGCCAAGAAGGCCGCGACCAAGGCGACTGTGGCGAAGAAGGCCCCCGCCAAGTCGGTGGCCAAGGCGACGGCGAAGAAGGCGCCCGCCAAGAAGGCTCCGGCGAAGAAGGCTGCTCGACGCTGAGCAGGTCCCCACTTGACAGGCGCCCGTGATCGCCACGGGCGCCTGTTCCTGTGCGTACTAGGTGTTCTGGGCGGTCGCGCCGGTGAGCAGGCCCAGCTGCGGATCCCGCCCGGTACGCCGGTGCCACACCCCGTCCGGGGCGAGGTCGAATCCGCCGGACTCGTCGGCGAGGTACAGCTCCATCATCGCGCTGAGCTGCTGCACCGAGGCCGGATCGGCGACCCGGACGAGCGCTTCCACCCGCTGATCGAGGTTGCGGCGCATGACGTCGGCGGAGCCGAGCCACCACTGGGCGACCGCGCCCTGGCCGAACCGGAAGACCCGGGAATGCTCCAGGAACCGGCCCAGCACCGACCGGACGCGGATCCGGTCCGACAAGCCGCGTACGCCGGGGCGCAGGGTGCACATGCCGCGGACGACCAGATCCACCTGGGTTCCGGCGCGGGAGGCGGCGTACAGGGCGTCCACGACGTCCTCGTCGACGAGTGAGTTCACCTTCATCTGGATCAGCCCCCGGCGGCCGCGCCGAGCCTGGCCCTCGATGAGTTCCAGCAGACCGGATCGGACGCCCTCGGGGGCGACCAGCAGTCGCCGGTACGACGGCGGCCGTCCATAGCCGGTGAGGCGGTTGAACAACTCGGTGACGTCCTCGCCCACCTCGGGCGCGGCCGTCAGGAGCCCGAAGTCCTCGTAGAGCCGGGCCGTCTTCGGGTGGTAGTTGCCGGTGCCGACGTGGCAGTAGCGGCGCAGGATCGCGCCTTCCTCCCGGACGACGAGGGCGATCTTCGCGTGCGTCTTCAGGCCCACCAGCCCGTAGACCACGTGGCACCCCGCGCGCTCCAGCGTCCGCGCCCAGCCGATGTTGGCCCATTCGTCGAACCGGGCCTTCACCTCGACCACGACGACGACCTGCTTGCCCGCCTCGGCCGCGTCCACCAGCGCGTCCACGATCGGGGAGTCGCCGCTGGTGCGGTAGAGGGTCTGCTTGATGGCCAGCACGTTGGGGTCGGCCGCGGCCTGCTCGATGAACCGTTGCACGCTCGTGGAGAACGAGTGGTACGGGTGATGCACCAGGATGTCGCCATCCCGGATCACGGAGAAGATGCTGCGTTCGCCGTCGCGCAGGCGCGGATGGGTGGGCGGGACGAAGCTCGGCTCCTTCAGCTCCGGCCGGTCGGCCTCCTCGTAGATCTGCCACAGCGCCGACAGGTCCGGCAACCCCGGTACGCGATACACGTCGCGCTCGTCCATGTCGAGTTCCCGGACGAGGGTCTCCAGGACGTCGGGGCTGATCCCCTCGGCGACCTCCAGGCGTACGGGGGGACCGAAGCGCCGCCGGGCCAGCTCCCGCTCCAGCGCCTGCAGCAGGTCCTCGTCCCGGTCCTCCTCGATCTCGACCTCGGCGTTGCGGGTCACCCGGAACAGGTGATGCTCCACGATGGACATGCCGGGGAAGAGCCGGTCGAGGTGGACCGCGATCAGCTCGTCGACCGCGATGTACCGCCCGCCGCCGAGCCCGGTGAACCGGGGAACGTTGGCCGGGACCTTCACCCGGGCGAACAAGTCCGGGCCGCCGTCGGGATCCCGCAGCACGACGGCGAGGTTGAGCGACAGCCCCGAGATGTACGGGAACGGGTGCGCCGGATCGACCGCCAGCGGAGTCAGCACCGGGAACAGGTGCTCCAGGAAGTACTCGTGGAGCCGCGCCTGCTCCTCCTCGGAGAGCTTGCTCCACCGTTCGACGACGATCCCGGCGTTCTCCAGCTCCGGGCGTACGTGTTCCTCGAAGCACGCGGCGTGCCGGGCCACCAGCTCGGCCGCCCACGACGTCACCAGGTCGAGCTGCTGCCGGGCGGCGGGCTTGCGGTCGGCCCCGCGGAGTGGCAGGCCGGTCTGCCAGCGCCGTTGCAGTGCCGCGAAGCGGACCATGAAGAACTCGTCGAGGTTGGTCGCGAAGATGGCGAGGAACTTCGCCCGTTCGAGCAGCGGAGTGGCGGGATCCTCGCCGAGGGCCAGCACACGGGCGTTGAAATCGAGCCAGGACAGCTCGCGGTTGAGGAACCGATCGTCGGGCAGATCGGCGGCGGGGGCGGCCGGTGGTGCTGAGGAACTCACCTTCTCATTCTTCCCAGGCTCAGGTGACGCGAAGGTGAACTTCCTGCAACTCAGCTCAGGGCATCGTGGGTAACGTCACGCGTACCACCTCGCCGCGGTCGTCCTTCTCCAGCCGGAGTCGCTGCCCGAGGCGCAGGAGCCGCAGCCCGCCCGCGGCGAACGCGGCGGGGGAGAACCGGACCTCGGTGCCGTCGTCGAGCAGCACCGCGCCGGCACGGGTCTGCGGGTCGAACTCGGAAACGGTGCCCTGCATGGGGTCAGCCTACCGACCGGGGATCGCCGGCGGCGGCGAGGAAGGCGTCGCGCGCCCGTTCGGCGGCGGCGGCCTCCCGTTCGAGCAGGAGCAGAGCGGTCTCCGGGTCCGCCGGACCGAGGGTGCGCCAGGCTTTCGCGGCGACGATGGCGTCCTGGTGATCGCCCAGCAGACTCTGCGCCCGGGCGAGCCGCTTGGCCTGCCGGCGGCGGCCGGCGGTGTCCAGCGCGTACCGGGCGCGTTTGGCCAGGATGCGGACCTCGTGCCACTGCTCGACCGGCGACTCCGCGGTCAAGTCGGCCACCGCCTCCTCGTATCGCCCGACCGGTCGAGCCGCCAGGGCGGGGAGGACGTCGTGAGCCGGCCGCCGCGCGCGGCCCCGGAACACCGGCTCGCGGAGCAAGGCGATCAGCAGCGGCAATCGCGCACTGTCCAGGCCCGCCAACAGGTCCGCGTGGGCGATTTCGGCCCGCTCCCGCAGCGCCTCGTCGAACGCGCCGACCGGCAGGCCGGTCTGGCGCAGCCGGGCTCGCAGAACCTCCGCGTCGCGGGCGGCTCCGAGCAGATCCACGAGCCACTTCAGGTTCGCCCGCACCCGCCGGGCCCACGTCTTGTCCAGCAAGCGCTCGAAGGTACGCACATCGGAACGCAGCCGACGGCAGGCCACTCGCGCGTAATGCACCGGGGTGTCGCCGTCGGGCATCCGGCCTTCCGCGCGAATCAGTGGTCTCGCGGCGAGCAGACGGTCGGCGCAGCCTTCGGCGGCCCGCCCCAGGACCGCAGCGGCCGAGCGTGGCATGACCTCAGCCTAGGAGAAACCGGGGACCCAGCCCAGGCGTACGGCCTCAGCCAGGTCGGCCGCGGTGTCCACGTCGCGGCGCAGCGTCGGCCAGGCCCCGTCCAGCCGCTTCGCCCCGGAACGGGCGTGCGCGGCCGCCGAGTCGGGGCCGAACTCCGGGCGTAGGCGCTCACCGGCCGGCGCGGCCAGCAGGACCGTGCCGTCGCCGGGCAGATCGGGGACGAAGGATCGGACCGTCGCCAGCGCCAAGGCCTCGGCCAGCTCGACTGGACGCAGCGCTGGGACGTCACCGGTGAGGGCGGCTACGGATCGACCGGTCAGGGCGTCGGCGGCGGCGGCGAGGGAGCCGTTGAGCGAGCCGGCGTCGTCGGCGAACCGTACGCCGAACGGCGTCAGCTCGCGGCGCAGCCGCTCGTCCCCGGTCACCACGACGACCTCGTCGACCCCGTCGGCGCGCTGCGCTGCGCGTACCGTCGAAAGAGCCAGAGCCACCACGAGCCGGTCGTGACCCACCTCGGCCGGCGCACCGCGCAGCCTGCTCTTCGCCCGCGGCAGTGCCTTGAGCGGCACGAGCAGCGACCATCCCACCGGCAGCATCTTGCCAGTCTGACTGGCCGACGCCCCGGTCGGGCAGGCATGATGACTCCTCGACGGGTGCGGGAAAGGCGGAGGCGTGCGCAAGCTGGGATTCTGGCCGCGGTTCGCGGTGATCTTGGTGAAGCCCCTGATGAAGGCGTTGACGCGGCGCGACTGGCGCGGTTTCGAGCACATCCCCGCGACCGGCGGAGTGATCCTGGCCTTCAACCACGTCTCGCACGCCGACCCGTTCACCGCCGCGCACTACGTCTACGACAGCGGCCGCTGGCCGGAGTTCCTCGCCAAGGAAAGCGTGTTCCGCATCCCGGTAGCCGGCAAGATCCTCCACTGGTGCCGCCAGATCCCGGTGTTCCGCGGCACGGTCGACGCGGCCAAGGCGCTCGACGCGGCGATCTCGGCGGTGGAGGCGGGCGACTGCGTGGTCATCTACCCGGAGGGCACGACCACCCGTGAGCCGGACCTCTGGCCGATGAAGGGCAAGACCGGGGTGGCGCGGCTGGCGCTGGCCACCGGCGCGCCGGTGATTCCGGTGGCGCAGGACGGCGCACAGCAGATCTTCGACCCCCGGACCAAGAAGTTCCGCTTGCGCCGGGTGCCGGTCTCGGTCTGGGCCGGTCCACCGGTCGATCTCGGCAAATGGGCCAATGCGGAACCTACCCGGGTGGTGCTCGACGAGATGACCGACGAGATCATGCGCCGCATCGGAGAGTTGGTCGGCGAGATGCGGGGCGAGACGCCCCCGCCCATCTTCGTGCCGGTTCGCGCGGGAAAGGGGCAGGCGTGAGAGCCGCCGTCCTCGGTGCCGGTTCCTGGGGCACCACGTTCGCCAAGGTCCTGAACGACGCCGGCAACGACGTGGTCCTGTGGGCCCGCCGGGAGTCCGTCGTCTCGGCGATCTCGTCCACCGGCACGAATCCGGGCTACATGACGGGTCCGATCGGCGCACGGGTCACGGCCACCACCGACGTCTTCGAGGCGTTGCGGGACGCCGAACTCGTGGTGCTCTCGGTGCCGTCCCAGACGTTGCGCTCGGTGCTGGGATCGGTCGGCCCGCACCTGGACACCGACTCCACCGTCGTCTCCCTGATGAAGGGCGTCGAACTGGGCACCACCCTGCGGATGAGCCAGGTCATCGTGGAGGTCACCGGGGTCAAGCCGGACCGGGTCGCCGTCGTCACCGGGCCGAACCTCGCCCCGGAGATCGCCGCCGAACAGCCGACCGCCACCGTCGTGGCCTGCGAGGACATCGATCGCGCGAACCGCGTGCAGAAGGCCGTCTTCACACCGTACTTCCGGCCCTACACCAACGACGACGTGGTCGGCTGCGAACTCGGCGGGGCGGTCAAGAACGTCATCGCGCTGGCGTACGGGATGGCGCAGGCGATGGGCATGGGCGACAACACCCGCGCCTCCCTCATCACCCGGGGGCTGGCCGAGACCGCCCGGCTCGGCGTCGCGCTCGGCGCCGACCCGCTGACCTTCTCCGGCCTGGCCGGGCTCGGCGACCTCGTCGCGACCTGCTCGTCCCCGTTGTCGCGCAACCACACCTTCGGCGAGTACCTCGGCCGGGGCATGACCCTGGAACAGGCCCAGGAGGCCGCCAAGTACACGGTCGAAGGCGTCAAGAGCTGCCTGTCCATCCGGGACCTGGCTCGCGCGCACGGGGTCGAGATGCCGATCACCGAACAGGTCGAGCGGGTCTGCCACGAGGGCCTCGACCCGCGGGTGGCGGTCCGGTCGCTGATGACTCGGGAAGTCAAGGCGGAGTAGGCGTCTCCGGTTAGATCTTGGATGGCCTCCGTCGGCGGGGCGACGTCTTCTGTTCAAGATCACCCTTCGCGCCGGTCCGGGCCGGGCTCGCCGAGCGCTAGTCTCGCGCCATGAGCACACTCGGCGACTCCACCCGTTGCGTCCACGCCGGCGTACCGCCGTTGTCGCCCGGCGACCCGTTGCAGCCAGGACCGGTCTTCGCCGCGCCGTACGCGCTGCCCCCGGACGGCTACCAGCCCGGCCTCGACGGATACGGGCGGGGCGACAACCCGACCAGGCGCGTACTGGAGGCCGCGATCGCCGATCTGGAGGGTGGGGACACCCTCGCCTTCGCCAGTGGCCAGGCCGCCGTCTCAGCCGTGCTCATGACGGTCCTGCGGCCGGGCGACACCGTGATGCTGCCCAGCGACGGGTACTACAACGTGCGTACCTTCGCGTCGTCGTTCCTCGCCGGGCTGGACGTCCGGGTAGTCGAGGCGCCGACCGCCGGGCCCTATCCGTCCTTCGACGGCGTACGCCTCGTGCTGCTGGAATCGCCGGCGAACCCGTCCCTGGACGTCGTCGACATCGCTGCTGTCTCCTCGGCGGCGCGCGCGGCGGGCGCTTTGGTCGCGGTGGACAACACCGCCGCCACGCCGTTGGGGCAGCGCCCGCTGGACCTCGGCGCGGACATCTCGGTGGCCTCCGGGACCAAAGCCCTCAGCGGGCACTCGGACCTGCTCCTCGGCTACGTCTCGACGCGCTCCGAATCGCTGCACGCCGCCATGGCCTCCTGGCGTACGCTCGCCGGCGCGATCCCGAGCCCGTTCGACGCCTGGCTGGCCCGCCGTTCGATGTCCACACTCGACCTCCGGTTGCGGCAGCAGACGCGCAACGCCGCCGCGCTGGCCACGTTCCTGGGCTCACATCCTTCCGTGTCGAACGTCCGCTGGCCCGGACTGCCCACCGACCCTTCCTTCGAGGTGGCGTCGCGGCAGATGCGGCGGATTCCCGGCATCATCGGCTTCACGCTGCCCTCAGCGGCCGCCGTCGCGGACTTCCTCCGGGCCTCTCAGCTCGTAGTGGCCGCGACGAGCTTCGGCGGACTGCACACGACAGCCGACCGGCGCGAACAATGGGGCGACCGGACAGCGCCGGGCTTCGTCCGCCTGTCCTGCGGCATCGAAGACACCGACGACCTGCTGGCGGACTTCACCGCGGCCCTGCCTCCTCTTGGGTGATCATTGCGCTCTTGGCTGATCATTGCGCCAGCCATGCTGCTTCGCGCGGCGAAATGTCCGCTTAAACAGCATGGCTGACGCAATGATCATGCGCGTCTGGTGGGGGGCGGTGCCTTGCTCGGCTAGTGCAGGCCGGTGCCCCGGCGCAGGGCGGTACGCACCAGCCGGGTGACCAGCTTCGGGTAGTCGACCCCGCTGGCCGCCCACATCCGGGGGAACATGCTGGTCGGCGTGAACCCGGGCATGGTGTTGATCTCGTTGAGGTAGACCTCGCCGTCGGTGGCGACGAAAAAGTCGACCCGGGCGAGCCCGGCGCAGTCGAGCGCGGTGAACGTCCGCTTCGCCAGCTCCTGGATCCGCGCCGTCACGTGCGGCGGCAGGTCGGCGGGGATGTCGAAGGTCGTCGCGTCCTCGAGGTACTTCGCCTCGAAGTCGTAGAAGACGTGATCCTGGCTGACGTGGACCTCGGCCAGCGCCGACGCCTCCGGCGCCCCGTCGAACTCGCCCTCCAGTACGCCGCACTCGACCTCGCGGCCGAAGATGGCGGCCTCGACGAGCACCTTGGGGTCGATGGCGCGTGCGGTGGCGATCGCGGCGTCCAGGTCGGCCCAGTCGTTGACCCGGGTGATGCCGAAGCTGGATCCGGCCCGGGACGGCTTGACGAAGACGGGCAGCCCCAGCCGCTCCTTGTCCTCCTCGGCCAGCGACTGACCGGCGCGGAGGACGGCGTACGGGCCGACCGGGATGCCCTCGACCGTGGCGAGCTTCTTCGTGAACTCCTTGTCCATGGCGGCCGCCGACGCGAAGACGTTCGCGCCCACATATGGGATCCCGGCCATCTCCAGCAGGCCCTGGATCGTGCCGTCCTCCCCGTACGCCCCGTGCAGCGCCGGGAAAACCACGTCGATGTCGGCCAGCGCGGTCGAGCCGTGACTGGGCTCCAGAGTGGTCAGTCCGGCCGGGGCGGCAAGGACCAGGTCGGAGCCGGTCGGGTCGCCGGGCAGGATGATCTGCTCGCCGGACTCGGCGGTGATCTCCGGCAGCCGGGCGCGGCCGTCGCCGGCACCGATGGACAGCTGCGACGGGTCGCCCGAGGTGAGGACCCAGCGCCCTTCGCGAGTGATGCCGATCGGCACCAGCTCGTACTCCGCCGGATCCAAGGCGGCGAGGATGCTGCCCGCGCTGACAGCGGAGATCGCGTGCTCGGTGCTGCGGCCGCCGAAGATCACGGCGACCCGGGTCTTCCGGGGCGTCTCACTCACGCCGCTGACCCTACCCGCTGCTCACGGCGTGATCATCCCCGCAGCGCGGTTTCGCGCGCCGGACCCTGGCGCCCGACCGCCCGGTGCCTGGCCGCCGCTGACGTCCAAGCCGGCGCCCGGCGGTCGGCCGGCATCCGGCGGCGGGCACCCGGCGGTTGGGCTGGCGGCTGCCGTCCGAGGCTGACGGCCGGATCAGGGATCCAGGTCGAATCTTGGTGCATGATTCGACCGAGATCCCTGATCCGGCGCGAAAACGAGACGGCGCGAAAACGAGCCGGCGAGAAACCAGCGAGCGCCGACAGGCCGGCCGGAAAGGGCGAGGGCCGGCCGCGGAGGAGCGTCAGCGGGCGGCGGCCGAGATGGACGCGGTGGGCACGGCCGCGGTGGTGCACCCGCTCGGTGCGGTCTTCGCACTCGGTACGGTGGAACCGATGGCCGAGGTCAACCCGATCACCCACTGCGACGAGCCGTCCTTGGCTCCGGGGACACTGACCTGCACCGGGATCTCCCGATCCACCGTCTGCCAGACGGTCGAGCCGGCGGCCTCGGTGGCGTGCCAGCAGACGCCGTTGAGCAGCCAGACGTCGTCGGTGCTCGGGAAGGTCGGGGCCGGGACGCCGCAGGACACCACCAGCGCGGGTTCGCCGTACGCAGCGTTCTGCTCCGGTCCGGCGGTGACCGCGCGGCGGGCGGAATCGCGTACGCGATCGGGCAGCTTGGCGACGAGCGCGCGGCAGACGACCGTGGCTCGTTCGTCCAGCGGGCGGGCTTCGACGGTCACCGGACCGGTCGCCGTCGCGTTGGGCTGTTCGGAAGTGTCGCCGGGCATGCCCATGGCGAAGACCAGGACACCGGTCAGCACGGCGACCGGCACGGCGACGAGAGCCGCGAGGAGGCGTGGGCTCAAAGCTTGACCACCGAGCAGGTCAGGGTACGGGTGATGCCGGGCACGGCCTGCACTTTACTGATAATCAACCGGCCGAGTTCGTCGACGTTGGGGCTTTCGGTGAGCACGACGACGTCGTACGGACCGGTGACCGCGTCGACGCGGACCACACCCGGGATCTCCTCGATCTCGGCGGCCACGTCGCGAGCCCGACCGACCTCGGTCTGAATCAGGATGTAGGCGTGGACCACGACGTTGAAGCTACCGCACGTGACAGGCGTGTTTCTTCGGGTGTCCGGTTGAGTGGCACAGGAGAGTTCGGTCTCATCGATCGAATGACGGCTCGCCTGCCGCAAGGCGAGGTCAGTCTGCTCGGGCCGGGTGACGACGCCGCGATCGTCGCCGCCCCCGACGGCCGCGTCGTGGCCTGCACGGACGCGCTCGTCGAAGGCCGGCATTTCCGCCGTGACTGGTGTGAGGCCGCCGATGTCGGGCACCGGGCGGCCGCCGCTAATCTCGCCGACGTCGCGGCGATGGGCGCGGTGCCGACCGCGTTGCTCGTCGCCCTCTGCGCGCCGGGGGACCTACCGGTCCAGTGGGCGGAGGAGTTCGCGGAGGGGGTCGCCGACGAGGCCGGGCTCGTGGGCGCCAGCGTGGTGGGTGGGGACACCACCTCGTCCGCGCTGCTCACGGTCGTGGTGACGGCACTCGGCGACCTCCAAGGGCGTGATCCGGTCGTACGCGCGGGGGCGCGACCCGGTGACGTCGTGGCCTTGGCGGGGCGGGTCGGCTGCGCCGCTGCCGGGTACACGGTCCTGTCGCGGGGTTTCCGGACGCCGAAGGTGCTCGTCGACGCGTACCGGCGGCCTGAGGTCGACTATCGGGCCGGGCCGGCTGCCGCGATCGCGGGGGCGACCAGCATGATCGACGTCTCCGACGGGCTGCTGGCCGATCTGGGGCACATCGCCGAGGCGAGCGAGGTGCACATCGACGTGACGAAGGACGCGTTCGGCCTGCCGCAGCAGTTGCGGGACGCCGCCCGGGCGTTGGGCGTCGACCCGTACCAGTGGATCCTGGCCGGTGGCGAGGACCACGCGCTGGCCGCGACCTTCCCGGCACACGCGTCGCTGCCTCCCGGCTGGAAGGTCGTCGGGAAGGTCGGCCGGGGCGAGGGAGTCACCGTCGACGGGCGCGATTGGGTCGGACCCCGAGGCTGGGACCACTTCACCCGCAGCGGCTCTTGATCTACTCTCACGCTCGTGAGTGATCTCCAGATCCGCCCCGTACGCTACGGCTCGCCCGTCGCCCAGCGCCTCGTCCAGGCGATCTACGCCGACCAGGAGGAACGCTACGGCTCCGGCGACGCCGCCCCGGTCGAGGCGATGGAGTTCGATCCGCCCGACGGCGGTTTCCTGGTCGCGTACCTGGCGGGGGAGCCGGTGGGGTGCGCGGGCTGGCGCAGTCACGGCGAGAGCGAGGAGATCGCCGAGCTGAAGAGGGTCTATTGCGTGCCCTCGGCCCGGAACCGCGGGGTGGCGAGCGCCCTGGTGGCGGCGGTCGAGGAGAACGCGCGTGAGCACGGCCGCAAGCGGATGATCCTGGAGACCGGGGATCGGCAGCCTGAAGCCGTCGCGCTGTACGCCAAGCTCGGGTACGCCGACATCGAGCACTTCGGCTTCTACAAGGACGAGGCCGGCGTCGTCAGCATGGCCCGCGACCTTTGACCCCGCCGGCTCGCGTTGATCATGGCGTTCAAATCCATGATCAGCGCCGTGCCGCCCGACCGGATCCCGGGTACGCGGAAAGGCCGCCCGTCGACGACGAGCGGCCTTAGCCGAAGCTCAGGCTGGGGTCAGCCCCGGACGACCTTGCCGGCCTTGATGCACGAGGTGCACACGTTGACCTTGCGGGTCGTGCCGCCACCGGCCGGGGTGCGAACCGTCTGGATGTTGGGGTTCCAACGACGGTTGGTCCGCCGGTGCGAGTGGGACACGTTGTGGCCGAAGCCCGGCCCCTTGCCACAGACGTCGCACACGCTTGCCACGGGATACTCCTGAGGTGGATGAACCCCGCGGTGAGCGGGGACGGATCTGGACCCGCGTCGGCGGGCAACCTGGCCAGGATACCTGACCGGACCCGGACACACCCAATCGGGCCGTCCGGCAACCTCGACAGCTTAGCGCGGTACGCCGGGCGCGCAGCCGGGTGGGTGTCGGGAGTCACGACTAGGCTGGGCGGCGTGCTGGAGGTTTTGGACGCGGCGGCGGTGCGGCGCTTCGCCGAGCGGGCGGTGACCGCGCTCGGCCGGCATCGGGCGGAGATCGACCAGCTCAACGTCTATCCGGTGCCCGACGGCGACACCGGGACGAACATGCACCTGACGATGGTCGCCGCCCGGGACGAGTTGGCGGTGCACTCCGACGAGACGTCGGCGGCGCCCCCGTCGGAGGCCGCCGGGTTGCTGGCGCGGGGCGCGCTGATGGGTGCGCGGGGCAATTCGGGGGTCATCCTGGCGCAGTTGTTGCGTGGGGTCGCCGACCTGATCGCGGACGGCTCGCCGAGCGCGGTCGCGGCCGGGCTCGGCGAGGGCGCGAAGGCGGCGCGGGCCGCGGTCGCCCGTCCGGTGGAGGGCACGATCCTCAGCGTCGCCGACGCGGCGGCTCAGGCGGCGCGCGACGTCGCGCTGCGGGCCGGGTCGCTCGCCGATGTCGTCGGGGCGGCCCTGGGCAAGGCGGTCAAGGCGTTGGCGCTGACGACCGAGCAGCTGCCGGCGCTGGCCGCGGCGGGCGTCGTCGACGCGGGCGGTCGCGGGCTGGTGGTGATCCTCGACGCCCTGCGCGGCGAGGTCACCGGCGAGGAGAGCGACCTGCCCGAGGTGACCGGCGCGGCGCTGATCAGCACCGACACGGCGGCCACCGAGGAAGCGGCCGGCCAGTTCGGCTATGAAGTCCAATACCTGCTCGACGCGCCGGAGTCCGCGGTCGAGCGGCTGCGCGGCACGCTCGACCGGCTCGGCGACTCTCTCGTGGTCGTCGGCGGCCCGGACACCTGGCGGGTCCACGTCCACGTCGCCGACGTCGGCGCCGCCATCGAGGCGGGCGTCCGAGCCGGGCGGCCCTATCAGATCGGCGTGACCGACCTCACCAAGCAGGTCGCCGGTCGGCAGTGCCTGGATCCGGAGGCGCGCGGAGTCGTCGTGGTCTCGGCCGGCGACGGGCTCGACGATCTCTTCCAAGCCGAGCAGACCGTGACGGTGGGAGCCAACCCGTCGCCGGCCGAGCTGCTCGCGGCGATCCGGCGGGCGGCCGCCGGACGAGTGGTGGTGCTGCCCAACGACCCCGATACGCAGGCGGTCGCGACCGTGGCCGCAGGGGAGGCGTACCACGAGGGCATCAAGGTGCGGGTCGTGCCGACGAAGTCGCCGGTGCAGGCGATCGCGGCGCTGGCCGTGCGCGATCCCGGCCGCCGGTTCGAGGACGACGTCATCGCCATGGCGGAGGCCGCCGGAAAGTGCCGATACGCCGAAGTGACCCTGGCCGCCCGGGAGGCGTTGACGGTCGCCGGGCCGTGCCGGCCGGGTGACGTGATCGCGCTCGTCGAGGGCGAGGTGCACCTGATCGGCTCCGACCTGGGGCAGGTCGGCAAGGATCTGCTCGATCGGTTGCTGGGCGGCGGCGGTGAGCTTGTCACGCTGCTGCTAGGGGCTGACGCCTCACCAGAGCTGGAGGCGACGCTCGTCGAGCATCTGGCGGCGGCCTGGCCGTTCGCCGAGGTCCAGTGCCTGTCCGGCGGCCAGCCGCACTACCCGCTGATCGTGGGCGTTGAATGACCACGGTTGCCGCGCCCGAGCTGTCGACGCCGCTGAAGAAGCTGGTGGGGGAGAAGACGGCCAAGGCGCTGTCCAGCCACCTCGGTCTGGAGACCGCGGGCGACCTGCTCTACCACCTCCCGCGCCGATACGACCAACGTGGTGAGCACACGGCGATCCGGTCGCTCGAGGTCGGCGAGGAGGTGACCATCCTCGGCCAGGTGCTGACGACCAACCAGCGCCGGATGCGCGACCGCCGGGGCAATGTCCTCGACGTGGTGGTCGGCGACGACGCGGGCGGCCGCATCAAGCTGACCTTCTTCAACCAGGCCTGGCGGGAGAAGGATCTGCGTCCCGGCCGGTGGGGTCTGTTCGCGGGGAAGGTCAGCGAGTTCCGCGGCGAGCGTCAACTGGCCCATCCCGAATACGTGCTGCTCGGCGACGACGGCGCCGATCCCGGCGAGGTCGCGCTGGCGGCCGAGGCCGAGGTGGAGGAGTTCGCCGGGGCGTTCATCCCGATCTATCCGGCCGCGAAGGCCTTACCGACCTGGGTCATCGCCAAGTGCGTACGCGTCGTGCTGGACACGGTGCGGCTGACCGAGGATCCGCTGCCGAGCGAGATCCGGGCCGAGCGCAGGCTCGTGGATCTGCCGACGGCGCTGCGTCAGATCCACCGCCCGGAGTCGCAGGGTTCGCTGGCGGCGGCGAAGAAGCGCCTCGCCTGGGATGAGGCGTTCGCGGTTCAGCTGACGCTGGTGCAGCGTCGCGTACGCGCGGAGCAGTCGCCCGCGGTGCCTCGTCCGCCCCGGCCGGGTGGCCTGCTGGAGCGGTTCGACGCGCAGTTGCCGTTCACGTTGACGGAGGGGCAGCAGGCGGTCGGCGAGGAGTTGTCGGCCGGGCTGTCGGGGGCGCATCCGATGCATCGGCTGTTGCAGGGTGAGGTCGGCGCGGGCAAGACGATGGTCGCGTTGCGGGCCATGTTGCAGGTCGTCGACGCCGGTGGCCAGGCCGTCCTGCTGGCCCCGACCGAGGTCTTGGCGGCGCAGCACCATCGGTCGATGCATAAGTTGCTCGGTCCGCTGGGCCGGGCCGGTGAGCTGGACGGCGACTCCGACGGGACCCGGATCGTGCTGGTGACCGGCTCGCTGCCGGCTGCCGCCCGGCGGCAGGCGCTCGCTGAGATCGCCGACGGGCGGGCCGGCCTCGTGGTCGGGACGCACGCGTTGCTCTACGACGGCATCGATTTCGCCGATCTCGGCCTGGTCGTGGTGGACGAGCAGCACCGGTTCGGCGTCGAGCAGCGGGACGCGTTGCGCGCCAAGGCAGGGCAGCCTCCGCATGTGCTCGTTATGACGGCTACGCCGATTCCGCGGACGGTCGCGATGACGGTCTTCGGCGATTTGGAGGTCTCGACTCTGGCCCAGTTGCCGGGCGGGCGTTCGCCGATCGCGTCGCATGTCGTTCCCGCGGCGGAGAAGCCCGCGTACCTCGATCGCGCCTGGCGGCGAATGGTCGAGGAGGTCGGCAAGGGGCATCAGGCCTATGTGGTGTGCCCGCGTATCGGGGAGTCCGCCGCCGAGGAGGACACTGAGCCGACGGGGGCCGAGGACGACGGCCGCCGCCCGCCGATCGCCGTCACCGAGGTGGCTCCGCTGCTGGCCGAGGGGCCGCTGAAGGGGCTGCGGATCGGCATTCTCCACGGGCGGCTGGCGCCGGACGAGAAGGACGCCGTGATGCGCGCGTTTTCCGCCGGCGAGCTCGACGTGCTGATCGCGACGACCGTCATCGAGGTCGGGGTGGACGTGCCCAACGCGACCATGATGGTGATTCTGGACGCCGACCGGTTCGGCGTCTCCCAGCTGCACCAGCTTCGCGGCCGGGTCGGCCGGGGTTCGGCGCCGGGTCTCTGCCTGCTCGTGACGGAGGCGATCGAGGGCAGCCCGGCGCGGGAGCGGCTCGACGCCGTGGCGTCCACCACCGACGGTTTCCGGCTGGCCGAGATCGACCTGGAGCAGCGCCGGGAAGGCGATGTGCTCGGCGCGGCCCAGTCTGGGCGCCGCTCGCATCTGAAGGTCTTGTCGCTCCTGCGGGACGCCGACATGATCGGCGACGCGCGGGCGACCGCCGAGCGGCTGCTGGCCGACGATCCGGAGTTGGCGAAGCAGCCCCGGCTCGCCGCCTCGATCGCCGCCCTCGTCTCCGACGACCGCGCGGAGTACCTCGAAAAGGGCTGATGAGCTGATACGCCGAAGGCGCCGCGTCCCGGTGGGGTCGCGGCGCCTTCCAAATGCGTTCCTGGCTGGACGCTCATGGAGTGCCCAGCCGGTGACCGGCTTATTCGATCTCGGTCAGCTTCCGCCGCCGCGCCATCACCAGGAGCACCGCGCCGCCGCCCAGCAGCAGCGCTGCGACGCCCGCGATCAGGCCGACCTGGACACCGGTGACCGGCAGGCCCGGGGTGGAGGTGCTCGGCGACGGGCTCGGCGACTCCGACCCCGGTACGCCGGGCGAGCTGGCCGAAGGGCTCGGCGACGGGGAGCCGCTGGCGCACTCGGTCGGCTTGACGTAGCTGACGGTGACTTCCTTGTCGAAGTCGGGGAAGCTCACCGTGGCCTCGGTCGCGTCACCCGGGGTGAACGTGACCGTCTCCGTCTTGCCGGGCTGGACCGTGAGGTTCTTGGTCTCCGAGCCGTAGGTGACGACGGCCTCGGCTGGCAAATCGCCCTCCGGGTTGCTCACCGACACGGTGAACTTGTCGCAGGTGGACTCGCTGGACACGGTCGGCGGGGTGCAGTGGCCCGGCTGCCACATGCCCTCGGCGATGAAGTCCTTGCCGGAGCTGACGGTGATCTTCCCGGACTTGTCGGCGGGGACCACGACGTCGACGGACTTGCCCGGAGCGACGGTGACCTCCTTGACGAAGGAGCCGTCGAGGCCGGCCACCACCTTGAACGGAGCGTCGTACTTGGCGTCCGTCCCGGAGTTGGTGAGGTGGACCGTCACGGTGCCGTCACAGGCGGAGACCATGGTGGCCTCGGGCGTGACACAGGCCTTCGAACCGCCGTTGTACCAGGCCTGCGGACCCTTCGAGCGGTTGCCCGGGGCGCCGGACGAGCCCAGCTTGCGGTCGTTGTACCGCTCGCCGTTGGCGACCATCGGGTTGATCAGCTTGTCGCCCCAGACCAGGTCGACCTGGGTGTAGCAGGCGGGCACGTTGACCTTCAGGTCCACGGTCGGGTGTTCGGCGTCGACGACGCCCACCACGGAGTCGTACTTGTACTGCGGCCACGTTGCCGAGGCGGACGGGGCGTAGTAGGAGACCAGCAGGAAGGACTGCGACTCGCCGGAGCACAGCGGCAGCTCGCCCGCGAGCTTGATGGTCGAGGTGGCGGTCGAGCCGGTGATCTCGAAGGTGTGCGTGTACTTGGCGGAGTCCGCCTTCACGCACTGCTCGCTCGGCTGGCACGTGCCCTTGAACCGGACGGTCTCGCTGACCTTCTTGGTCACGCCGTCGTTCGGCTTGCCGTGCTCCTTGGACCAGACCACGGTGAAGGAGAGCTTCGCCGAGGTGGCGTCGCCGGGCACGAGCTGGGTCGCGGTCAGCTGACCGTCGATGTTGCGGTCCTTCTGCGGAACGACGGCGCCGTCGAGCGGCACCGCGGGGTCGCCGACCGTCACGTCGCCGGACGGCTGCGACTGCACCTCGGTGATGGTGGCGTCGCGGTTCCACTTGTTCGTGAGGGTCCAGGTGACCCGCCATTTGCCGGTGCCGGTGTCGCACTGCGCGGCGGATCCTTCGAGGACGAACTGGTTCTTGTGGTGATCGTCGCCGGTCTGCACCGGGCCCGAGGCGACGGCCTGGCCTGCGCTGAGCAGCGCGAAAGCCACGCCCGCCACGGCCACGAGGGCACGCCGGACGGAGGTGTGGGGGGTCATCCGTTCTCCAGGGGTAGGGCACGGCCTCCCCGATTCGGGTGCCTGCGCCGGAGATCCACGACAAAAGTCGGCCTACGATATCGACATCACGCCGTCACGTCACCTCCTACTTTCGGCCATCGCGTAGCGTCAGAGGGTGACCAGAATCGTGGCGGGGGTCTACGGCGGACGGCGGCTGACGACCTTGTCCGGACCGCAGACCCGGCCCACCGCCGACCGCGTACGCGAGGCGCTGTTCTCCTCACTGTCCAGTGAGCACGGCGGTGACCTCGATGGACTCCGCTTCGCCGACCTGTACGCCGGATCCGGCGCGATCGGTCTGGAGGCGGTGTCCCGTGGCGCGGCGTACGCGTTGCTGGTCGAGTCGGATCCGAAGGCCGCCCGGGTCATCCGGGCGAACATCGCCGCCTTGGGCGCCGGGGCGAGTGCCGAGTTGCTGACGGTGAAGGTGAGCGCGGCCGTCGCGGGGCCGCCGCCGGGCGGTCCGTTCGACGTCGTCTTCGCCGATCCTCCGTACGCTGTCGGCGAGGACGACCTGAAGACGGTGCTGGACGGCCTGGCCGGGCACGGTTGGCTCGCCGAGGACGCCCTGGTCGTCATCGAGCGGGCCCGGCGGTCGCCTGAGCCCCCGTGGGTGCATCACATCACCGGAGAGCGGTCGCGCCGTTACGGTGAGACGACCCTTTGGTACGGTCGCGCCGACCCAGGGGTAAACCCGGCAGCAGAAGGAATGGCGCAATGAGGCGTGCAGTCTGTCCCGGCTCGTTCGACCCGGTGACGAACGGGCATCTGGACATCATCGTCCGGTCGGCTCGGCTCTTCGACGAGGTCATCGTCGGAGTGCTGATCAACCCGTCGAAGTCGGCGGTGTTCACCGTCGACGAGCGGATCGCGATGCTGCGGGAGGCGACCGCGAGTACGCCGAACCTGCGGATCGTGGGGTTCCACGGTCTGCTGGTGGACTTCTGCCGGGAGCAGGGCGCCCAGGTGGTGGTCAAGGGCCTGCGCGCGGTCAGCGACTTCGACTACGAGTTGCAGATGGCGCAGATGAACGTCGGGCTGTCCGGCGTCGAGACCCTGTTCATGCCGACCAACCCGCTGTACTCGTTCATCGCGTCGAGCCTCGTGAAGCAGGTCGGCAAGCTCGGTGGCGACGTCTCCCAGTACGTTCCGAAGGCGGTCGAGGAGCGTCTCGTCGCCAAACTGCGGCCCGCCCAGCAGTAGCCGGCCGAACTTACCCGGCCGAACTTACCCGGCCGGCTCAACACCGGCGCAGGATGAGCCGACTCAGCACCGGCGCCGGACGAACGGTCAGCGGAACCGTGCATTAAGGATGAAACGGGACGTGACACGTCCCGGCCGTTCGTGCGACACGCGGCCGGACGTCCGGTCGGCCCATCCTTGGCGGAGACGACGCATGATGGATCAGCTACGACTGCAACTAGCGAGGAGTGTTCGGTGGACCCGCTCGACCGCATCGATGAGATCATCGCCATGGTGGAGAGCGCTCGGTCGGTGCCCATGTCGCGCAACTGCATGGTCGACCGCGGCGAGATGATCGGCGCTCTCGACGAGTTGCGCGCGGATCTCCCTGCCGAGCTGCGTAAGGCAGCCGCGCTCCTCGAAGAACGCGACAACATCCTGGACGCCGGACAGCGCGAAGCGGACCGGATCATCAACGAGGGTGAGCGAGAGCACTCCCGGCTCGTCTCCATGCATGAGATCACCGTCTCGGCCGAGCACGAGGGCAATCGCATCATCTCCGAGGCGCGGGCCGAGGCCCAGCGGCTGCGGGAAGAGGTCGACGACTACGTCGACACCGCGCTGGCCAACTTCGAGCAGTTCCTGACCCGGGCACTCGCCTCGATCGAGCGCGGCCGGGACAAGATGCACGCCCTGCGGGAGATCGGGCAGTTCGTCCCCGGTGAGGACGAACGTCCCCTGCCGTCCCTCTGACGCCTGTGAGGCCCAACCCCCGGTTGGACGTGCGCCCGCGCTTCCAGGTAATCTTCTACGTCGGCCCTCACTGGCCGGAGTCTTACTATGCGTGATCATCAGCCGAAGCACCTCGATGCCCGGGCGCCGCTTGTCCTCGACACGAGGGAACTGCCGCGCCGCCCGGGGGCGATGCGTGCCCTGAAACTGGTTGTTCCCGCACCGGCGGACCTCGGCTTGGAGCTGATCGGCGTGCCGGAAGGCGGCGACCTCACCCTCGATCTGAGGATGGAGTCCGTCTCCGAGGGCGTGCTCGTCTCCGGCACCGTTCACGGTGCACTGGAGGGCGAGTGCGGCCGGTGCCTGCGCCCGATCACCGACGAGATCACCGTGCGGATCCAGGAGCTTTACGCATACCCGGACTCCGCGACGGACGAGACGACGGACGAGGACGAAATCGGCCGGCTTCAGGACGACCTGTTCGACCTGGAACCGGCGCTGCGGGATGCGGTGGTGCTCGCACTGCCGGTCAACCCGCTCTGCGAGCAAGACTGCCCGGGACTGTGCCCCGACTGCGGGGTGCACTGGGACGAGCTGCCGGAGGGGCATACCCACGAGCAGGTCGACCCGCGCTGGGCGGCCCTGAGCAACCTGACCGTGAGCACTGAGGAGTAACTACCGTGGCTGTCCCGAAGCGGAAGATGTCGCGCAGCAACACCCGTCACCGCCGGGCGCAGTGGAAGGTCTCCGCTGTCGCGACCGTCGCCTGCCCCCAGTGCAAGTCGCCGAAGCTCCCGCACGGCGCCTGCACCGTCTGCGGCACCTACAACGGCCGTCAGGTCCTCTCGGTCTGACCGCACGCCGGTGACTCTCGACGTCACCCGGAAAGACGATCTTCGCGCCGGTCGGTCCGTGCACAACGGGCCGGCCGGTGACGTGTCGACAGGACCCGTCAAGATCGCCGTCGACCTCCTCGGCGGGGACGATGCTCCCGCCGTCGTGGTGGGCGGCGCTCTGCGGGCTCTGGCCGTCGATCCGGGGCTGCGCCTGATCCTGGTCGGCCCGTCCGACGTGGCCGACGCGGTGATCCGCGCCCTGTCTCCCGCCGATCGTGAGCGGGTCGAAGTCCACGCCGTCTCCGGCGTCGTCGCCATGGCCGATCCGCCGGCCCGCGCCGCGTCCGGCGAGACAAGCATCCGCGCCGCCGCGCACGCCGTCGCCACGGGCGCCGCCGACGCCATGGTCTCCGCCGGTTCCTCCGGCGCGACGGTTACCGCCGCCGTGCTGGCCCTCGGCCGGTCGCCGGGCGTACGCAAACCGCCGCTGGCGGCCTGGCTGCCGACGCTGCGATCCGGTCAGGACACGCTGCTCCTCGACGTCGGCGGCTCGATGGACTGCACCGTCGCCGTGCTGGCCGCCCACGCGGGGCTCGGCACGGCGTACTGGTCTCAGCACACTGGACACGATCGCCCGCGCGTCGGGCTGCTTTCGGTCGGCCGGGAGCCGGGCAAGGGTGATCGCGTACGCCGCGCGGCCGAGCAGGCGTTCGCGGCGACAGACGGCTTCGTCGGCCTGGTCGAAGGCGACGACGTCCTGACCGGTGACCGTGCCGATGTGGTGGTCACCGATGGCTTCACCGGTAATGTGCTGCTCAAAGGGATCGAAGGGGCGTACCGTCTGGCGACAGCGGGAGTCCGCGGCGCGTCGCATGGGATGGTCCGCGCAGCCGTCTTACTCGGAGTGCCCGGCGTGGTCGTGGTCTGCCACGGCGCGGCCGACGACGGCGACCTGGCCTCGGGGCTCGCGGAGGCGGCCCGCCTGGTGCGAGCCGAGCAGGAAGTCGGGGCCCAGCGGGAGGTCCGGGCCGGGCAAGACGGAGAGCGGGAGGGTCACCGGTGAAGAAGCGTCCAGCACTGTCGCATCTGGAGGAAGCCCTCGGCGTCACGATCGAGGAGCCGCTCCTGGAGCTAGCGCTCACCCACCGGTCGTACGCCTACGAGAACGGCGGCATCCCCACCAACGAGCGGCTGGAGTTCCTCGGCGACGCGGTGCTGGGCGTGGTCGTCACCGACGCGTTGTTCCGCGACCATCCGGAGCTGGCCGAAGGGCGGCTGGCCAAGCTGCGGGCCAGCGTCGTGAACTCGCGGGCGCTGGCCAGCGTCTCCCGGACGCTCAGCCCGCACGGCCTGGGCGCGTACTTGTTGCTGGGCAAGGGCGAGGAGGGCACCGGCGGCCGGGACAAGGACTCGATCCTGGCCGACGCCCTGGAGGCGGTGCTGGGCGCGATCTACATCGAGCACGGCATCGAGACCGCCACCTCGGTCATCCTCAAGCTCTTCGACCCGCTGATGAGCGAGTCCGCCCGCAAGGGCGTCGGCCTGGACTGGAAGACCAGCCTCCAGGAGCTGACCGCGATGCACGGCTGGGGCGTCCCGGAGTACGAGGTCACCGAGGAGGGACCGGACCACGCCAAGGCGTTCACCGCGTGGGCCGTCGTCGGCGGCGAGCGGTTCGGCGGCTCGCGGGGCCGGACGAAGAAGGAGGCCGAGCAGCGTTCGGCCGAGGAGGCGTTCCTCGTGCTGAGCAATCGCGCGGTGGACGAGAACCATCCCGAGGCGGAGGGGTCCGATGCCGGAGCTGCCTGAGGTCGAGACGGTCCGCCAGGGCGTCGAGCGCTGGGTGACCGGCCGGACCGTCGCGGCGGCCGAGGTGCTGCATCCGCGCGCGGTTCGGCGGCACGTCGCGGGCGCGGAGGATTTCGTCGCGGCGCTGCGCGGCGTCAAGGTGCTCGGCGCGCGGCGGCGCGGCAAGTACCTGTGGCTGCCGCTCGACAGCGGTGACGCCGTCGTGGGCCACCTCGGCATGTCCGGCCAGCTGCTCGTGCAGCCGCCGGACGCCGAGGACGAGAAGCACCTGCGGATCCGGTTCCGGTTCGAGGACGGCGAGTCCGAGCTGCGCTTCGTCGACCAGCGGACGTTCGGCGGGCTCGCGCTGTCCCGCGGCGGGGCCGAACTGCCGGCCGAGATCGCGCACATCGCCCTCGACCCGTTCGACGCCGGCTATCGCGAGGCCGCGGTCGCCGCGGCGCTACGGGCCCGCAAGACCGAGGTCAAGCGCGCGCTGCTCGACCAGACGCTGATCTCGGGCGTCGGCAACATCTACGCGGACGAGGCGCTGTGGCGGGCCAAGCTCCACGGCGGGCGGCCCACCGACCGGCTCAGCCAGGCCGTCGCGCTCACCCTGCTCGGCCACTGCCGCGACGTCATGGCCGAGGCGATGGTCGCCGGCGGCACGAGCTTCGACGCGCTCTATGTCAACGTCAACGGTGAGAGCGGCTACTTCGACCGGTCGCTCAACGCGTACGGCCGCGAGGGAGAGCCCTGCTCGCGCTGCGGGTCCGCGATCCGGCGCGAGTCCTTCATGAACCGCAGCTCGTTCAGCTGCCCCCGCTGCCAGCCGAAACCCAGGCTCAGCGCGCGTTGACGTACAGCTCGAAACCCTTGTCCCGGCACGCTTTCATCGCGCGGTCCACGTCCGGTCCCTGCACGTAACAGACGGGGATACGCCCAGCGGCGCGGACGTCTTTCACCACTTGGGGACTGGCCCCGAACGCGTCGAAGACGGCGACCTCGGCCGGTTCGTAGTCGTCGGGGTCGAACTCGCGCAGATCAGGCTGGGCTCGACCGATCACCATCAACACGATGGTGAGGGCCGAGCCGAGCAGGAGGATCAGGAGGAACTTCTTCACTGCCGGGCGGCTTCACGCGGTGGCCAGCGCCGGAGCGAGACAGCCCGCCGAGGTCGCGACGCCCCAGGCGGCGCCCCGCCCGCGCATCAGCTCCAGGCATTGCTCCATGCGTTCGCCCGGCACCCCGTGCACGACGTGCCCGTCACCGGGGCGTACGCCGTCCTCGGTGCCGGCCTGGTAGTCGATCCAGTCGCCTTCGAAGGTGCAGATGATGGCGCCCAGGCCCCGATAGAGGCTGTCGGTCGGACGGCCCGGGTTCAGCAGGATCGTGTCGAAGCCCAGCCGGCGCGCCGCGCGTACCGCCATCGCGACCGGGCCGATGGAGAACGGGCTGGTCGGGACCTGGTCGAAGAAGAGGCCGCCGACCGCCTGGGCGCCCCACTCGTCGAGTTCGGCCTTGACCGACTCCACCGGCCGCGAGCCGAAGGCGAGATCGAGGTACCCCAGCGGGACGCCGGCGTTGACGGGTCCGGCGACCGGATGCGCGTAGATCGTCAGGTGTCTGCCCACACCGACGTCAACGATTTGCCCGAATGACGCGCGACTGTCACTGAATTGACAGTGCCGTCGACGCCGGCTCCGGCGGTGTCACTGCCGCCCGAAGTCCTGCGTCCAGTACGGTGTCGACTTCCGGTACGCCAGCCCCACGCCGATCGCCTTCAGATCGCAGTTGAGGATGTTGGCCCGGTGCCCGGAGCTGTCCATCCACCCCTTCATGACCGCCGCCGCGTCGGCATACCCGTACGCGATGTTCTCGGCGCCCGCGGCGCTGCGCGGATAGCCGGTCGCCGCGATCCGGTCGACGAAGGACGATCCGTCCGGTCCGGTGTGGCTGAAGAAGTTCTTCTCGGCCATCAACGCGCTGTACGCCCGAGCCGCCTTGTGCAGCCGGGCGTCGTTGCGCAGCTTGCCGCAGCCGGCCTTCACCCGTTCGGCGTTCACGAGGTCGAAGACCTTGTTCTCGATCGAGGTGATCCGGTCCAGCGGGCTCGGCGAGGCTTTGGTGGGCGACGGCTTCGCGGAGGCGGAGGCGGACGGCGTACTTCCCGAGGGCGTCGCCGTGAGGGGTGAACCGGAGGGAGTCGCGCCCGGCGCGGTCGCGGTGGAAGCCCCGGACGACACGCCCGACCCCGGGTCGCCCGACGCCGATGAGGCGGAGAGGTTCGGGGCGAACAGGGCGACGGTGACGAAAAGTCCGACGATCACGGTCACGGCGAGCAGGAGAGCGAGCGCCAAAGGCAGCGGTGACCTGCTCGGAGCCCGGTGCAGCGGCCTGTTGGGGGAGGGGTGCACCCGCCGAAGCTATCCGGACGGCCGGACACCGGCAACCCAGGGGACGTGTCAGATCACGACAGATCGGGAACGGGACGTTATGGGCGTCACCGGGTGGCGCGGCTTGACTCCGACTCCCGATCGGCGGAGTATGGAATCCGACGCCGTATCGCGCCCTAACCGTGTCCACCCACATGCGCCGTGGGCCGGCTGCCGCGAGACAAATGGGCGCGTGTCAACCGGCATACCGGTGGCGCAGAACAAGGAGATGAAATGGCGAAGGCCCTCTTTGGCCACGTCACGATGGCACCAGACCGGCGCCTTCTGGACGAGGTCACCAAGTTGCGTGCCCGGGTGAACTCGCTGGAGTTCGAGAACACCCGCCTGCGGGCGGAAAACGACCGGCTGGCCGCTGCGGTCGCTGGGAGCGAGAACGACGAGTTCCTCCGTCTCGCCGAGACGGCCATGGCCTGATTGGTCCGGCCGGAAGAACCTGATGGCGCGCCTGCCACGATCGGTGGCGGCGCGCTGTTGTCTGTCCACCCCCTGCTCGCCCCCACTGCCCTTTCCGCGCGATCATGAACTAACGGTCGTGATCCACCGGTGTGTCCTGTCCGCCGGATCATGATCGATTCCTCTAGTTTCATGATCCATTTAGCCGTGACCTGCGCTTGTGTAGCGCTGTCGGATAGTGGGTAGGTGGCCCCGGCACCTCGTCCCGCCGCGCCGCCGCCGACGCCGGACCCCGAGCGGGTAGGCTCCACCTCTGCACCTTCACGAGACAGCGGAGACCCGTGCACCTCAAGACCCTGACGGCGAAGGGGTTCAAGTCCTTCGCCTCCACGACCAAGTTGCAGCTGGAGCCGGGAATCACCTGCGTGGTGGGGCCCAACGGCTCTGGCAAGTCGAACGTGGTCGACGCCATCTCCTGGGTCCTCGGCGAGCAGGGCGCCAAGGCGCTGCGCGGCGGCAAGATGGAAGACGTCATCTTCGCCGGGACCGCCGGTCGCCCGCCCCTGGGTCGCGCCGAGGTCACCCTGACGATCGACAACGGTGACGGCGCGCTGCCGATCGACTACTCCGAGGTGTCGATCACGCGGCGGATGTTCCGCTCCGGCGAAAGCGAGTACGAGATCAACGGCGATCGTTGCCGGTTGATCGACATCCAGGAGCTGCTCTCCGACTCCGGCATCGGCCGGGAGATGCACGTCATCGTGGGCCAGGGCCAGCTCGACGCCGTGCTGCACGCCAAGCCGGAAGACCGCCGCGCGTTCATCGAAGAGGCCGCAGGCGTCCTGAAGCACCGCAAGCGCAAGGAGAAGGCGCTGCGGAAGCTGGACGCGATGCAGGCCAACCTCAACCGGCTCAACGACCTGACCACCGAGCTGCGGCGGCAGCTCAAGCCGCTCGGCCGGCAGGCCGAGATCGCCCGGCGGGCCGCCGGCATCCAGGCCGATCTGCGCGACGCCCGGCTCCGGTTGCTCGCCGACGACCTGCATACGCTGCGCAGCACCCTCGATCGGGAAATCGCCGACGAGGCCGCGCTACGCGACCGTCGGCGCACCGTCGAAGCCGAGTACGCCCAGGCGCAGCGCCTGCTGCACGAGCTGGAGACCGCGCACGCCGCCGACGCTCCGGCCCTGCAAGCCGCGCAGGACACCTGGTACCAGCTGTCCACTCTCCAGGAACGCTTCCGGTCTACCGCCCAGCTCGCGGCGGAGCGTCTCCGGCACCTGTCGGCCCCGGCCGAGGACGAGCAGCGTGGGCGTGACCCCGACCAGCTCGTCGAGGAGGCCGAGGCGGTCCGCGACGAGGAGATCGCACTCCGCGAGGCGCTGGAGATCGACAAGGACCGGCTCAACGAGGCGATCGCCGCCCGGCAGCGGCTGGAGCACGAGCTGGCCGCGGCCGAGAAGGCGCTCGTCGCCGCGGTCAAGGCCATCGCCGACCGGCGGGAAGGGCTGGCCAAGCTCGCCGGCCAGGTCGCCAGCGCGCGTACGCGGACGACGACGGCCGCCGAGGAGATCTCCCGGCTCAGCGCCGCGTACGCCGACGCCGCCGCGCGGGCCGGTCAGGCGCAGGAGGAGGTGGACGTCGCCAACGCCGAGTCCACCGAGGCCGACCGCGACAACGTGGCCCTCGACGAGGCGCTCGCGGTGGCGACCGCCGCCCTCGCCGAGGCCAACGAACAGCTGAAACTGCTCTCCGACGCGGAACGGACGACGGAGAAGGACGCGGCGAGCTGGCGGGCGCGGGCCGAGGCCCTGTCGCTCGGACTGCGCCGCAAGGACGGCGCGGGCGCGCTGCTCGGCCGGCCGGACGACGTGCCGGGGTTGCTGGGCAGCGTCGCTTCGCTGCTCACCGTCGAGGCGGGCTACCAGGGCGCGATCGCCGCCGCCCTCGGTGGGCTGGCCGACGCCGTCGTCGTCGCCGGAGTCGACGAGGCCGCCGAGGCGATGCGCCTGCTCAAGATCTCCGACGCCGGCCGGGCTTCGATGCTCGTCGGCGGGCGCGGCGTGACCCGGCCGCCCGCGGTCGCTCTGCCAGGCGGCGCCCGGTGGGCGAGTGACCTGGTGCGGTGCTCCGAGGAGCTGCGCCCGGCCGTCGACAAGGCGCTCGCCGAGGTCGCCGTCGTCGCCGATCTGCGGCAGGCGACCGAGCTGGTGTCGGCGTACCCGCAGCTCCGGGCGGTCACGCCGGAGGGCGACGTCATCGGGGCGTACGCCGCCGCCGGTGGGTCGGCCAAGGAGCCCAGCCACATCGAGACCCAGGCCGCCGTCGACGAGGCCGACCAGAAGCGCGCCGCCGCCGAGGCTGAGTTGTCGCGGCTGCGCCACCAGATCACCGCGTCCCGCGAAGTCATCGCCGAACGCAAGAAGACGGCCGACGACGCCGCGGCGGCCAAGCGCGCGGCCGAAGGCGAGCGCAACGCCGTCGCCCGGCACCTCGCCGAACTCGGTGCGGCCGCCCGGTCGGCCCGAGCCGAGGCGGATCGGCTCGCCCTGGCCCGGGACAAGGCGGTGGCCAGCCGCGCGGAGGACCTCGAACGCCTCGCCGAGCTGGAGGAGCGCCTCGAACTCGCCCAGGACACCCCGATCGAGGAGGATCCCTCGTCGGCGGAACGGGACCGGCTCGCCGCGCTGGTGCCCCAGGCCCGGCAGAACGAGATGGAAGTCCGCCTCGCTGTGCGTACAAGTGAGGAACGGGTCTCGAGCATCGCGGGCCGGGCGGATTCCCTGTTGCGCCAGGCGCAGGCCGAACGAGCCGCGAGAGAACGGGCGGCCGCTCGGCGCGCGGCCCGGGAACGCGGCGCCGGCATCGCGCGAGCCGTGGAGAGCGGCGCGCGCCTGGCCCTGCAGCAGTTGTCCGGTGCTCTGACGATGGCCGCGAGCCGCCGCGACGAGCTCGCGGAGGCGCGGACCGCGCGGGAGGCTGAGCTGGCCGAGGTACGCGCGGACGCCAAGCGGCTCGGCGGCGACCTGGACCGGCTGACGAGCGAGGTGCACCGGGACGAGGTCGCCCGGGCCGAGCAGCGGCTGCGCATCGAGCAGCTGGAGGCCAAGGCGGCCGAGGAATACTCGATCGACGTCGACACCCTGCTCGGCGAGTACGGCCCGCACGTTCCCGTGCCCGTCCTGGGGGACGAGGAGACCGACCCCATTCCCTACGACCGGGCGATCCAGGAGAAGCGCGCCGCCAAGGCGGAACGCGAGCTGGCGCTGCTCGGCAAGGTCAACCCGCTGGCCCTGGAGGAGTTCGCAGCGCTGGAGGAACGCTACAAGTTCCTGTCCGACCAGCTCGAAGACCTCAAGGCCACGCGGAAGGACCTGCTGACCGTCGTCAAGGACGTCGACGACCGCATCCTGCAGGTCTTCGCCGACGCGTTCCACGACACCGCGCGGGAGTTCGAGCAGGTCTTCAAGGTGCTGTTCCCGGGCGGCGAGGGCCGGCTGATCCTCACCGACCCCGAGGACATGCTCACCACCGGCGTCGAGGTGGAGGCGCGCCCGCCGGGCAAGAAGATCAAGCGGCTGTCGCTGCTGTCCGGTGGCGAGCGGTCGCTGACCGCGGTCGCGCTGCTCTGCGCGATCTTCCGCGCCCGCCCCAGCCCGTTCTACATCATGGACGAGGTGGAGGCGGCGCTCGACGACGTCAACCTCGGCCGCCTGATCACCCTCTTCGAGCAGCTCCGCGAGAAGAGCCAGCTGATCATCATCACCCACCAGAAGCGCACCATGGAGGTCGCCGACGCGTTGTACGGCGTCACCATGCGCGCCGGGGTGACCGAGGTGATCAGCCAGCGACTGTCTCGTGAGGACGATTGATGACCGGCGTACGCGAACCCGCGAAGGCCTTGCTGCTCGACCTGGACGGAGTGCTGCGCCACTACGACGGCGCGATCGACGCGGCGATCGAGGACCGGCACTTCCTCGAACCCGGGGCGATCTTCCAGGCGGCGATGGAGCCCGATCGGTACCGGACACTGGTCACCGGCGGGTGGACCCGGGCCGAATGGCTCGCCGACGTCGGCTCGGCCCTCGGCCTGACCGACGCTGACGTGGACGAGCTGGCCCGGTACCGGGGGTACATCGACCGCGAGGTGCTGGAGTTCATCCGGGAGGTACGCGCGGCCGGCGTCCCCGTCGCGCTGTGCTCGAACGCCCCCCGCGACCTGGGCGACGACCTCGTCCAGCTGGGCATCGCCGAGGACTTCGACGCCGTCGTCAACTCCTCCGACCTCGGGTACGCCAAACCGCAGCCCGAATACTTCCAGGCCGCCTGCGTCGCCGTACGCACAGTGCAGCGCTACTGCCTGTTCGTGGACGACTCACAACGCAACGTCGAAGGCGCGCGGCGGGTCGGGATCGCCGCCTTCCGGTGGAGCGGACACGCCGACCTTCCCTACCTGAAGGCCGCGCTCGGCCTCTGACTCGCTGTCGACCCCGTGCGCTCGCTGTCGGCCCCGTGCGCTCGCTGTCGACCCCGGGCGCTTCCGCGCTGGATCAGGGTTCCAGGTCGAATCTTGCGCCATGATTCGACCGAGAACCCTGATCCAGCGATAAGCGTCGTCGGCGGCGCGGGGACGACCGCGGGCGTCAGAGGTACTGACCGACGCGCTCGTCCTCGACCGGGGCGGTCAGTGTGCCGGAGCGGAGGGCGTACAGCTCGGCGAGGGTCGCGCCGCGGGACGGGATGCCGGTCGGCGTACCGAGCCAGCTCGCGGCCTCGGTGTGGGGCAGCGCGGTGACCTCGATCCGGGCGAGGCACCGGCCGGGGCGCAGAACCGCCGGGTGCAGCCGCGCGAGATCTTCGTTCGTGGTGATCGCGACCAGCACGTTGCGCCCCTGCCCGAGCAGCCCGTCGGTGAGGTTGAGCAGCCGGGACAGCGCCTGCCCGGTCGACTGCTTCGCCTCGCCCCGGATGAGTTCGTCGCAGTCTTCCAGGAGCAGCATCCGCCAGCGGGGGCCTTCTTCGTCGTCGTCCGGGCCGACCGCCATGCTCATCAGGTACGACGGCGTACCGAAGAGCACTTCCGGGTCGATGACGGCGTCGATCCGGCACCACGAACGCCATTCGCGCGCGAGGCTCCGCAACACCGTCGTCTTGCCGGTGCCGGGCGGGCCGTGCAGGAGCAGCAGGCGCCCGTCGATCGTGTCCGGCGTGAGCGCCATCAACCGGTCGAACTGCTCGGCGACCGCGTTCGCGTAGTTCCGCCGCAGCTCGGGCCACGGCGTGGTGGCGATCTTGCGTACCGCGCGACGGGGTCCGTTGCCCGTGAAGTGGGCGAAGCCGACCTCGACGGTCTCGGTGTCGGTGGGCTCCGGCTCCTGAACGTCCTTGACGCTCTCCTCGAGCACCGTCCGGGCCAGGTCGGCGGAGGCCGCCGTGACGGTCACCACGGCGGAACCGCCGCGCCAGCGTACGGCGCGCAGCGTCCAGCCTTCGCCGGTGGCCAGGTGCGAGCTGGTGCCGTCGTCCCGGGCGGCGCGCCGGATCTCGGCTCCGGCCGGCAGGAGCAACGCGTCCGCCCGCACCCGTTCCAGGCGATGCGTACGCGCGAAGGGCTGAGCGCCCGTCGCGAACTCGGCGAGCGCCATGGCGTCGATCACGTCGACCGGAGAGTCGGCGTCATCCAGGTAAAAGGTGTGCGGGAAAGACACTCGACCATGATCGGGGCAACGCCCCCGGTCGATCAACGGATTTCGGGTGACGGCGAGCGCCGCCGTGCCGACGCCGGACGGCGGGAGTCTGAGAGGATGACTGGATGGAAAACCTCGTCATCCCTCTGGTGGTGCTGATCGTTCTGATCGGCGCCGCGCTCGTCGTCTTCGCAGTTCGTCGCTCTCGCCGCAGCGTTCCGCCGCAGCCGTCCGCGCCGAGTGCCGAGGTCACGACTCCCGACGAGGTCGCACCACCGGTCGAGCCGCCCGCCGTCGTCGTGGTCGAGCCGAAACCGGAGGTTCACCTAGAGCCGAAACTGGAGGTCAAACCCCAGGTCGAGGTTCCTGAGCCCACCGCCGGCCGACTCGTACGCCTGCGCAGCCGCCTGTCCCGCAGTCAGAACGCCCTCGGCCGAGGCCTGCTTGCCGTCCTGTCCCGGGATCGCCTGGACGAGGACGGCTGGGAGGAGATCGAGGAGAGCCTGATCACGGCGGACGTCGGCGTCGAGGCGACCGGTCAGATCGTCGCCAAGCTGCGCGAGCGTACCCGCGTCCTCGGTACGCGTACCGTCGCCGACGTCAAGACGCTGCTCGCCGAGGAACTGACCGAGGCGCTCGACCCGAAGCTCGACCGATCGCTGAAGGCGACGCCGCAGGACGGCCGTCCGGCGGTGATCCTGGTCGTCGGGGTGAACGGCGCCGGCAAGACCACGACCTGCGGCAAGGTCGCCCGGGTGCTGGTCGCCGACGGCCACAGCGTCGTCCTCGGCGCGGCCGACACCTTCCGGGCTGCCGCCGCCGACCAGCTCGCCACCTGGGGCAGCCGGGTCGGCGCGACCGTCGTCCGGGGGCCGGAGGGCGGTGACCCGGCCGCCGTGGCGTACGACGCGGTCAAGCAGGGAATCGACACCGGCGTGGACACGGTGCTGATCGACACCGCGGGCCGACTGCAGAACAAGATCGGCCTGATGGACGAGCTGGGCAAGGTCAAGCGGGTAGTGGAAAAGCACGGTCCGGTCGACGAGACCCTGCTCATCCTGGACGCCACGACCGGGCAGAACGGCCTGGAGCAGGCCCGCGTCTTCATGGAGGTCTGCGACGTCACGGGTGTCGTGCTCACGAAGCTGGACGGAACCGCCAAGGGCGGTATCGTCATCGCTGTGCAGCGCAAGCTCGGGATCCCGGTCAAACTGGTCGGACTCGGCGAGGGCCCGGACGATCTGGCCCCGTTCGAGCCCGCCGCCTTCGTCAGCGCTCTGCTGGGCACCGAGCACCCGGACGCCGTGTGACTGTGGACTATGAGATCCCGCTGCGCGGAGGCAACGTCTCGACCGTAGTGCGGGTGGGAGACACCGTACGCCGGAACGCCGGGCCCTGGACTCCGTCGGTCCACGCTCTGCTGCGCCATCTGGAGCACGCCGGGTTCACCGGCTCGCCCCGGGCGCTCGGCATGGACACGCAGGGCCGCGAGGTCCTCTCCTACCTGACCGGCGAGTGCGGCGAATATCCGCTCAAGCCTTACTGGGTGACCGACGAGGCGCTCGTCACCGTCGCCACCATGCTGCGCATGTTCCACGACGCACAGGCCGGTTTCCGGCCGCCGCCTGGGGCGGTGTGGCGGTCGTTCGGCCCGCCTCCGCCGGACGCCGAGGTCATCTGCCACCACGACGCCGCGCCGCACAACGTCATCTGGCGACCGGACGGCACCCTGGCGATGATCGACTTCGACCTGGCCTCGCCGGGCGCCCGGATCTACGACGTCGCGTACGCCGCCTGGACCTGGGTGCCGCTGTTCAGCGACCGGGATTCGGTGACCCTCGGGTGGCACCGGCCCGACCGGCCCCGCCGGCTGCGGCTGTTCGCCGACGCGTACGGGTTGATCCCGCGGGACCGCCATCGCCTCGTCCGCACGATCCGCAAACGCATCGTCGACCACGTCGAGGGGATCCGCCGGATGGCGGCCGCGGGCGATCCCGCGTTCGTCCGGATCGTCAACAAGGGCCACCTTCGTCGCCCGATGCGTGACCTGCGCCTGCTCGACTACGAGCGCTACACGCTGGAGCACGCCCTCCGCTGAGCTCCGCCCTCCTGGTGCCACGCTCCTGAGCGCCGCCGGCCGCGTGGCGGTCCGTCTGCGACGCCGGCGGCCACGTAGCTGGATCAGGGTTCCGGGTCGAATCATGAACCAAGATTCGACCGAGAACCCTGATCCAGTGCAAAACGCCCGGGCCGCGACGGCCCGTGAGGATTTCTTCACACGCCGGAAACACTTCGTGACACACACGAAACCGCGCAACGTGAATGCGTGAAACACGCGCCCGGAAAGCTCCCCCAACAACCGGCGCAGCGGCGATGCGGCCCCAAGCCGGGAGGGAGAATTCCACTCACTGAGGAGGGCACGTGCTGCTCCTGGAGGACGCGCCGACGATCGACACCGGGAACACGACCTGGTTGCTCGTCTCCAGCGCACTTGTGTTGCTCATGACGCCAGGTCTCGCCTTCTTCTACGGCGGTCTCAACCGGGCCAAGAGCGTACTGAACATGATGATGATGAGCTTCGTGACGATCGGGCTCATCTCGGTGCTGTGGCTCGTCTACGGCTTCTCGCTGGCCTTCGGCACGAACGACAACGCCTCGGCGAACAACCTGATCGGCAGCTTCACCGCCTACCTGGGCGGAAACACCAAGGACACGTTCGCGGCGTTCTGGGTCGCCGGTGGTGCCTCAACGGGGATCCCGGTCTTCGTCTTCATGGCGTTCCAGATGATGTTCGCGATCATCACCGTGGCCCTGATCAGCGGTGCGCTCTCCGACCGGACCAAGTTCGCCGGGTGGCTGGTCTTCGCCTTCGGCTGGTTCACCTTGGTCTACGTGCCGGTCGCGCACTGGATCTGGGGCGGCGGCTTCATCGGCATGAAGATCAAGGCTCTCGACTTCGCCGGTGGAACCGCGGTGCACATCAACGCCGGTGCGGCGGCGCTCGCGGTGGCACTCGTGCTGGGCAAGCGGATCGGCTGGCCGAAGGAGGCCTTCAAGCCGCACAACGTGCCGTTCGTCGCGCTGGGCGCCGGCCTGCTGTGGTTCGGCTGGTTCGGCTTCAACGCCGGCTCCGAGCTGACCGCTGACGGCACCGCCGCGGTCGCGTTCATCAACACGCAGGTCGCGACGGCCGCCGCCGTGCTGGGCTGGATCGCGGTCGAGTGGTTGAAGTCGGGCGGCAAGCCCACCCTGGTCGGCGCCTCCTCCGGCGCGGTGGCCGGTCTGGTCGCCATCACCCCGGCGTGTGGCTTCATCTCGCCGTGGGCGGCGATCGTCCTCGGCATCGTCGCCGGCGCGGTCTGCGCGCTCGCGGTGAGCCTGAAGTACAAGCTCGGCTTCGACGACTCGCTCGACGTGGTCGGCGTCCACTTCGTCGGAGGCTGGATCGGCTCGCTGTCGCTGGGCCTGTTCGCCAACGACTACGTGAACTCCTGGATCACCGACGACAAGATCCTCGGCGCCGACAACGGCCTGTTCTACGGCGGTGGCCTGACCCAGCTCGGCCGGCAGGCCCTGGGCAGCGGCATCGTCACGGTGTACTCGTTCGGCGTGGCGGCTTTGATCGCCCTCGCGATCAAGTTCACGATCGGCCTGCGTACCTCGGCGGAGACCGAGGTCGAGGGCATCGACGTCGCCGAGCACGCCGAGAGCGCGTACGACTACGCGTCCACGACGGGCAGCTCGGCAGGTGCGTTCGCGCTGGCCGGGATCGCCCCGGCGAGCAAGGCCGCGGAGGCCGAAGAGTCGGCCCCGTCCACCGAGAAGGTGGCCGGTTAAGGTCCAACGATGGAGGGATTGAGCATGAAGCTGGTCACCGCGGTCATCAAGCCATACCAGCTGGACGCCGTGAAGGCGGCGTTGCAGACGCTGGGTGTGGCGGGCATGACGGTCAGCGAGGTCCAGGGATACGGCCGGCAGAAGGGACACACCGAGGTGTACCGGGGAGCCGAGTACACGGTGGAGTTCCTGCCGAAGATCCGTATCGAGGTGCTCACCGACGAACTGGACGTGGACAAGGTGGTCGACAACATCGTCACCGCCGCACGGACCGGGAAGATCGGCGACGGGAAGGTCTGGGTCACGGAGGTCTCCGAGGTGATCCGGGTGCGTACCGGCGAACGCGGCCTCGACGCACTGTGATCGTGAGGACGAACATCGGCGCCGCCGCACGCCTCGAGCGTGCGGCGGCGTTCGACGTCTGGCTGGCGAAACTCGCCGCCGACTCGGGGATGCCGGCCGGTGTCAGCCTGGTCGCGGTCGGCGGACTCGGCCGCCGCGAATGCGCCCCGCGTGGGGACCTCGACCTGGTCCTGCTGCACACCGGGGTCAGCGGCATCGAGGAACTCGCGGCGCGCATCTGGTACCCCGTCTGGGACAGCCGGGTGGGGCTCGACCACTCGGTCCGGACCGTGGCGGAGTCGCTCGCAGCGGCCGAGGAGGACGCCAAGGTCGCCCTCGGTCTGCTCGACGCCCGCCACGTCACGGGGGACCCCGCGCTGTCCGCGCGGCTCGCGCGGAGCGCGGCCGAGCTGTGGCGGCGTACCGCGGCGGGTCAGCTCAGCCGCCTCCGCGAACTCACCGACGCTCGCCACGCGACCCACGGCACGCTCACCCAACTCCTGGAGGGCGACCTCAAGGAGTCCGCGGGCGGCCTGCGCGACGTGGGCATTCTCCGGGGGATCGGTCGCGCCGGCCTCGCCGACGCCTTTCCCCCAGCGGTACGCGCAGCGCAGATCCGCCTCCTGGACGTCCGGGACGCCCTGCACCTGTCGGCCGGTCGCAACCTGGATCGCCTCGTGGCGCACGAGCGGGCCGCCGTCGCGGAGGCGCTCGACCTCCCCGACGGGGACGCGTTGCTGCGGCGGGTCGCCAACGACGCGGCCACCGTCGAATGGGCGCTGGACGACGCCTGGCGGTCCGTCCACCGATGGCGTGCCTCGTTGCGGCGGGGCGGCGTACCGCATCGGGCTCGGCGTCTGCCGTTGGCGACCGACGTCGTCGAGAGCGACGGCGAGGTGGTGCTCGCCCGGTCGGCGGTCACCCCGCATCCGGACCCGAGTCTGTCGCTCCGCGTCGCCGCGGCGGCCGCCACCGCGAAGCTCCCCATCGCCCGGTCGACGCTGGAGTGGTTGAGTCGCTACGTTCCCCCGTTGCCCCATCCGTGGCCCGCCGCTGCGCGTACCGCCTTGATGAGCTTGCTGGGCTCGGGCCCGGCGCTGATCCCGACCTGGACCGCGTGCGACCGGTTCGGGTTGATCACGGCCTGGCTGCCGGAGTGGGCGCGGCTGCGCGGCGCGCCGCAGCACAACCCGGTGCATCGGTTTACTTTGGACCGCCACCTGGTCTCCGCCGCCGCCGAGGCGGCCGGGTACGCCCGCGAGGTGGCCCGCCCGGACCTGTTGCTGCTCGGGGCCCTCGTGCACGACGTGGGCAAAGGACTGCCGGGTGACCACAGCGTGGTCGGCGCGCCGATCGCGGCCGACATCGCGCGGCGGATCGGGTTGCCGGACGCGGACGTCGCGATGATCGAGCGGCTGGTGCGGCACCACTTGGTGTTGCCGGAGATCGCGACCCGGCGAGACATCGGCGACCCGGCGACGGTGACGGCCGTGGCCGAGGTCGTGGGCGACGCCGAGACGCTGGAGCTGCTCCACATGCTGGCGCGGTCGGACGCGGTCGCGACCGGACCCGCGGCCTGGACCACCTGGAAGTCGCGGCTGATCGACCAGCTCGCGGCGGCCGTCCGAGCGAGCCTGGCCGGAGCGCCGCTGCCGACGCCGATGGCGCCCGACCCGACGCTGCTCGGGGCGGATCTTCCGGTCGTGCAGGTGGCGCCGGACTGGGTCGCGATCGCCGCGAAAGATCGGCGGGGCCTGCTCGCGACGGTCGCCGGGTGCCTCGCCCAGCACCAGCTCGAAGTCGTCGCGGTCAACTCGATCACGGTGGCGGAGCGGGCCGTTCTGCAATGCGCCGTGCAACCCCGGTACGGCGCCGCACCGGATCGGGACCTGCTCGCCGCGGATCTCCGGCGAGCGGCGCTCGACCAGCTCACCCTGCCCGCCCGGCTGGCCCTGCGCTCGCGTACGCCCAACGGCGCCCGCCCGCGCCCGCGCGTGCTCTGGCCCGGCGACGACCTCCTCGAAGTACGCGCGACCGACGAGCCCGGCCTGCTGTACCGGATCACCTCGACGCTGGCCGACCTCGGGGTGAACCTCCGGGCGGCCCGGGTCTCGACGCTGGGCGCCGACGTGGTGGACACGTTCTACCTGATCGGCCCGGTCGACCAGCCGGCGATCGAAACCGCCCTCCTCACCCTCCTGCACTGACCAGGACTGTTCTTGGGCGCTGGATCAGGGTTCTCGGTCGAATCTTGGCCCAAGATTCGACCCGGAACCCTGATCCAGCGCTCGCGGCGGCCCGGGAAGCTCGGCGCGCCGAGCGCCCTGGGCGGCGGGTAGTCTTTCGGGGGCGGCGACGAGCCGCCCTTGATCGGATAAACCTCACCAACAGGATGATTGCGCTGTGTTTGACACACTGAGCGACCGGCTTTCCGGGATCTTCACGAAGCTGCGCGGCAAGGGCCGGCTCACCGACGCCGACATCGACGCCACCGCGCGCGAGATCCGGCTCGCCCTGCTCGAGGCGGATGTCGCCCTGCCCGTCGTGCGGACGTTCATCGCGGCGCTGAAGGAGCGGGCGCGCGGCGCCGAGGTGTCTCAGGCGCTCAATCCCGCCCAGCAGATCATCAAGATCGTTCACGAGGAGCTGATCAACGTCCTCGGTGGCGAGGCGCGGCGGCTCCAGTTCGCCAAGCAGCCGCCGACCGTGATCATGCTGGCCGGTCTGCAGGGTTCCGGTAAGACCACGCTGGCCGGGAAGCTGGCCAAGTGGCTGAAGGGCCAGGGCCACCAGCCGATGCTGGTCGCCGCCGACCTTCAGCGGCCGAACGCGGTCAACCAGCTGCAGGTGCTGGGCGAGCGGGCCGGCGTCGAGGTCTTCGCGCCCGAGCCGGGCAACGGCGTCGGCGACCCGGTCGCGGTGGCCAAGGAGTCGATCGAGTACGCCCGCCGCCACATGCGCGACATCGTCATCGTCGACACCGCCGGCCGGCTGGGCATCGACCAGGAGATGATGGCGCAGGCGGCGTCCATCCGCGACGCGGTCAGCCCGGACGAGGTCATCTTCGTCATCGACGCGATGGTCGGTCAGGACGCGGTCGCCACGGCGGAGGCGTTCCGCGACGGGGTCGGCATCACCGGCGTCGTGCTGTCCAAGCTGGACGGTGACGCCCGTGGCGGTGCGGCGCTGAGCGTACGCCACGTCACCGGGCAGCCCATCCTCTTCGCGTCCACCGGTGAGAAGCTGGAGGACTTCGACGTCTTCCATCCCGACCGGATGGCCAGCCGCATCCTGGGCATGGGCGACGTCCTCACTCTGATCGAGCAGGCCGAGGCGGCCTTCGACGCCGATCAGAAGGAGAAGATGACCGCCAAGCTCATGGGCGGCGAGCAGTTCACCCTCGAGGACTTCCTCGACCAGCTGATCGCGATCCGCCGGATGGGCCCGATCGCCAACATGCTCAAGATGATGCCGGGCATGAACCAGATGAAGGGTCAGCTCGACGAGCTGGACGACAAGCACTTCGACCGGGTGACGGCGATCATCCGGTCGATGACCCCGGCCGAACGGGCGAACCCGAAGATCATCAACGGTTCGCGCCGCGCCCGCATCGCCACCGGTTCCGGCGTCACCGTCATGGACGTGAACCAGCTGCTCAACCGCTTCACCGACGCGCAGAAGATGATGAAGCAGATGGGCGGCATGATGGGCCTGCCCGGCGGCGGCCGGCGTAAGGCGACCAAGAGCCCGAAGAACAAGCGCAAGGGCACCAAGGGCGGCGGCCGGTCCGGCGGCGGCTTCCCGGCCGGTCTGCCCGGTGGGATGCCCGGCGGCATGCCGCAGCTTCCGCCGGGACTGGACCCGTCGCAGCTCGGCGGCGACGACTTCAAGGCGCCCAAGCTGGACTTCAACAAGCTCTTCAAGCGCGACAAGTAGCGGGCTGTTCAACCGCTGCCGGCGGCGGGGCTGCGCGCGAGGCTACTCGCGAGTACGTTGCGGGGATGTTGCGACGCATCACCTCCGTCGCCGCCGTTGCCGCGCTCACCCTCGGACTCGTGGGCGCCCCCGCGTCGGCCTCGCCGGACACCTCCACCACGTACTATCTGGCGCTCGGCGATTCGCTGGCGGCCGGCTACCAGCCGGTGACGCCGCTGGACCGCACCGAGGGCTACGTCGGGCAGCTGCACAGCAGGCTGCTGGCCACCCAGCCGAAGCTCCGCCTGGAGAACCTGGGTTGCGACGGCGAGACCACCGGTTCCCTCCTGACCGGCGGGATCTGCGACTACCCCGGTCGTGATTCCCAGCTCGAAGCGGCCGAACGCTTCCTGCACGCGCACAAGGACAAGGTCTCGCTCGTCACGATCGACATCGGCGGCAACGACCTCAACCGGTGCGCGCGGGGCGGCACGATCGACCCGGCGTGCGTACAGAGCGCGTTGGCCGCGTTGGCGGTCAACCTCGGGCAGATTCTGGCGCGGCTGCGTGCGGTCGCTCCGCGTACGCCGATCGTCGGGATGACGTACTACAACCCGTACCTGGCGGCCTGGCTGACCGGCCCGGCCGGGCGAGCGCTGGCGCAGCAGTCCATTCAGGTCAGTGCCGTCCTCAACAACATCCTGACCGCGCTCTACCGCGCCGCGGACGCTCGAGTCGCCGACGTTGCGGGCGCGTTCGCCTCGACGGATCTCACGACTCAGGTTCCGTTGCCCGGCGTCGGCTCGGTGCCGCTCGCCGTCGCCCGGATCTGCGCGTGGACGTGGATGTGCGCCAAGTCCGACATCCACGCGAACACCATCGGGTACGCCGTCCTCGCGGAGGCGTACCTGGCCGAGGTCTGATCGGGCAGTCTTCCGGGGCAAGGACGAGACCGTATTCGTCCTTGCCCCGCCGTATTACGTCCTAACAAAGTTCTTGTGGTCTAGTGGAGCGCATGGCGTTGCACGTACGCGGAGTGCTCCTTCCCGACGACGAGACCGGCGATCTGTGGCTGGACGGCGACCGGGTGTCGCGAGAGCCGATACCCGGCGCCACCACGATCAGCGACGGCGGATTCATCCTGCCGGGCCTGGTCGACGCCCACTGCCATCTCGGAATCGCCCCTGGTGGCCGCCCGATCGAAAGCCTCGATCAGGCCAAGCAGCTCGCCCTCATCGATCGGGGTGCCGGCGTACTGGCCATCCGCGACGCGGGTTCGCCTTACCCGTATCCCGAGTTGGACGAGGACCCGGACATCCCTCGGCTGGCCCGCGCGGGGCGGCATGTCGCGCCGCCTCGCCGGTATCTGCCGGAGATCGGGGTCGAGGTTCCGGCCGAGCTGGTGGCTCAGGAGGTCACCCGCCAGGCGGCCGCTGGGACGGGCTGGGTGAAGCTCGTCGGTGACTGGATCGATCGCGATCGTGGTGACCTGGCTCCCGCCTGGGACGATGCGACGTTGGTCGCCGCAGTCGAGGCGGCGCACGCGGCCGGGGCGCGGATCACGGCGCACTGCTTCGAGGAGCAGAGCGTCGCCACCCTGGTACGCGCCGGGATCGACTGCGTCGAGCATGGCACCGGCCTGTCGCCGGAGATCGTCGCCGAGATGGGGCGACGAGGGACGGCCCTGGTCCCGACGATGATCAACATTGAGACGTTCGGAACGATCGCCCAGCGGGCCGAGGCGAAGTTCCCGCGGTACGCCAAGCACATGCTCGCGCTCCGGGACGGGTTCCCCGCCGTCGTCGCGGCCGCGCACGAGGCGGGCGTACCGATCTATGTCGGCTCGGACGCCGGTGGTGGCATCGCGCACGGGCTGGCCGCGGAGGAGATGTTGCTCCTGCACGCCGCCGGGTTGTCCGCCGACGAGGTGCTGGCGGCCGGATCGTGGCGCGCCCGCGCATGGTTGGGCTTCCCGGGGTTGACCGAAGGCGGCTGGGCCGACCTCGTGGTCTATCCGCGGGATCCGCGGCAGGATCTCACCGTGCTGCGCGAGCCGAGCCTGATCGTGCTGCGCGGGCGGATCGTGTCACCTCGACCTCAGCAGTGACACGCGGGCATTAGGCGACCGGATCACGGATGCGCAGGCTTCCCGCCGCCGGGGATCCATGCGTAACCGTGATCTGATCCCAATCACCGCGGACCGGCGGCGACACCCGACCGGCGGCGAAGCTCGACGAGCGGCCTAGGAGCCAGCGGAGGACGGGCGAGGGCGGCCAGTAGGATGAGTGCCCATGGCGCGTGTGCTGACTCCCCGGGCGGAAGACTTCCCCCGCTGGTACCAAGACGTGATCGCGAAGGCCGAGCTGGCGGACAACGGCCCGGTCCGGGGCACCATGGTGATCCGGCCGACGGCATACGCGATCTGGGAGCGCATGCAGGCCGACATGGACGCCCGGATCAAGGCGACCGGGGCGGAGAACGCGTACTTCCCGCTGTTCATCCCGGAGAGCTACCTGCACCGTGAGGCGCAGCACGTCGAGGGCTTCTCGCCGGAGCTGGCCGTCGTCACCCACGGCGGCGGCAAGCAGCTGGCCGAGCCGGTCGTCGTCCGGCCGACCAGTGAGACGGTCATCGGCGAGTTCATGGCCAAGTGGGTGGACTCCTACCGGGATCTGCCGCTGCTGCTCAACCAGTGGGCCAACGTCGTCCGGTGGGAGATGCGCCCGCGGATCTTCCTGCGTACCAGTGAGTTCCTGTGGCAGGAGGGGCACACCGCGCACACCACCGAGCAGGACGCGAAGGAATACACCCTGCGCATCCACCACGAGGTCTACGAGAAGCACATGCGGGAACTCCTGGCCATCCCGGTGATCCCCGGCCGTAAGACCGACCGGGAGCGGTTCGCCGGCGCCACCAGCACTTACACGCTGGAGGGCATGATGGGCGACGGCAAGGCGCTGCAGATGGGCACCTCGCACGAGCTGGGCCAGAACTTCGCCCGCGCCTTCGACATCCAGTACTCCAGCGCCGCCGGCGGCCGTGAGTACGCCTGGACGACCTCGTGGGGTTCGTCGACCCGGATGCTCGGCGGTCTGATCATGTGCCACGGCGACGACAACGGTCTGCGCCTGCCGCCGCTGGTGGCTCCGACGCAGGCGCTGGTCATGGTGGTCAAGGAGAGCGACGGTTCGGTGTCGGCGGCCGCGAAGGGGCTGGTCGACGAGCTCGCCGCCGCCGGCGTACGCGTCAAGCTCGACGATCGGGTGGACACGCCGTTCGGCCGCCGGGCGGTCGACGCCGAGCTGAAGGGCGTACCGCTGCGGATCGAGGTCGGCCCGCGCGATCTGGCGGCCGGCAACGTGACCTTGGCCCGCCGTATCGACGGTTCGAAGACGCCGCTGCCGCTCGGCGGGGTCGTGGCCGAGGTGACCGCGGCCCTGACCGCGGATCAGCAGGGCCTCTACGACGAGGCCCTGGCCCGGCGTGAGGCGAACACCGTCGAGGTGAAGACGCTGGACGAGGCGATCGAGGCGTCGCAGACCGGCTGGGCGAAGGTGCCGTGGTCGGCGGTCGGCGTCGACGGCGAGGCCAAGGCGAACGAGAGCGCGATCACCGTACGTTGCCTGTTCCGCGAGGACGGGTCGGCCCCGGCCGCGCAGGACGAGCCGAACCTGACCGCGATCCTCGGCCGCTCCTACTGAGCTACGACTCGACGCGACGACTTGAGGGACGGTCCGAGGACACGATGCGGTTCGAACCCGGCCGGGTGGTCCTGCACCGCCATTTTCAGGGTCCCCGGCTGGGTCTGCTGAAGACCTCCGTCGTCCTGGCCGATGACGAGCGCGGCTTGCTGCTCTGGGTGCCCCGGGGCGCGCCGATGCTCGACCGGAAGGCGGTCGACGGGCGTGGCCTGCGGGCGATGCCTTTCTCCGAGTGGCTCGTCACGGAGACCAAGCTCTGGGAGACGACCTGGCGTGGCCCGGCCATCCTCAAGGTGTTGCCGCCCGGCGAGGACTATTCCGTCTGGCTGTTCCGGTCGGACGAGGGCCGGTTCCGCGGTTGGTACGTCAATCTCGAAGAGGCGGGCGTCCGCTGGGACGACGGTTCGGTGGCCGGGGTCGACATCGTCGACCAGGACCTCGACATCTGGGTGGAGCCCGATCTTTCCTGGTCGTGGAAGGACGAAGAGGAGTTCGCCGAGCGGCTGGCCTACACGGTGCCGGGGAGTCTGGTGGGCGAGCCGCCAGAAGCGCCGCCAGGGTATTGGGTCGCCGACGGCGAGGCGGTCCGCCAAGTGGGCGAACGCGTCGTGAAGCGTATCGAGGCGGGGGAGTTCCCCTTCGACACCTCGTTGCTGGGACTCACCGGCGATCCGATGTGGACGGGATCACCGCGGGTGCCGGCCGGCTGGGACCGTCCGCGAGCCCGCTGACTTCGGATCACCCTCGATGACGCGTTCTGGACTACTTTGAGGTCATGGTCTTCGAGCGGGGCGAGATCGTCTACTTGCGACACTTCCAGCACGACGCGGTCTCCGGCTTGTTTCCCCTGCGCGCGGTTCAGCACGACGACCAGGGCATGCTGCTGTGGGGCCAGGCGGGCGGCAATCAGTTCTACACCGTCATGACGGACGGCCGGATGCTGCGCCAGACACCTCTGCCGGAGTGGGTCGCCGGTCCGAAGCGTCTGGTCGCGGCGGAAGTCGGCCACTCGGTCCTGTCCTGGCATCCGGCCGGCGCCGACTACTCCGTCCGGTTCTTCTTCAGCCCGGCCGGCGAGTTCCTCAGCTGGTATGCCAATCTGGAGGTGCCGGCCGTCCCCTGGCGTTCGGAGGTGCTCGCCGGGCTGGACACCGTCGACTGGGATCTCGACGTCTGGATCGAGCCGGACCGGAACTGGCGGTGGAAGGACGAGGAGGAGTTCGCCGAGCGTCTGGGGTTCCCCGGCTCCTACTGGGTCGACGACGAGCAGCGCGTACGCCAGGCCGGGCTGGAGGTGATCAAGCTCGTCGAGGCGGGGAGCTTTCCCTTCGACGGGACCTGGACCTCGTTTCGGCCTGATCCGGACTGGGGTCCGATCATCGGGACGGTGCCCCTACCGGGCTGGGACGCCCCTCGTCACTGAGCGAGGGCCCGCGCAGCCGTGAGAAACGGGCGTCCGTGTGATCTGCGTCCCGTACGCCCGGCGGGGTGGGTCGGCGCGCCGAGAGGCGTCTGGCACAATTGACGACTGGTATTCGACTAGCGCACGGCAGCCCTCTAACTTCCGACGCCCGTCGTGTCCATGACCGCTCGCACCGCTCACAACCCCACGTGGGATGGCGAGCGTTCGAAACCTATCGCAACAGGAGCGAACACACGTGGCCGTCAAGATCCGGCTTCTGCGGATGGGCAAGATCCGCAACCCGCAGTACCGCATCGTCGTCGCCGACTCGCGTACCAAGCGCGACGGCAAGGCGATCGAGTTCATCGGCGTTTACCACCCGAAGGAGGAGCCCTCGCTGATCGAGGTCAAGTCCGACCGGGTGCAGTACTGGCTGTCGGTCGGCGCGCAGCCGAGCGAGCCGGTCATCGCCATCCTGAGCAAGACCGGCGACTGGCAGAAGTTCAAGGGCCTCCCGGCCCCGGCCGAGCCGCTGAAGGTCGCCGCCGCCAAGGTCGACCGCACGGCGATCTACGAGGCCGAGGCGCAGGCCGCCGCCGGCGTCGCGGAGACCAAGAAGGCGGAGCCGAAGAAGGCCGAGAAGAAGGCCGAAGCCAAGGCCGAGACGCCGGCTGAGCCGGCTGAGGCTCCGGCCGAGGGGGCCTGACCTTGCGCGGCAGCAGCTCGTCGGGCCGGACCGACAGCACCCTGCGTCCGGCACTCGAACACCTGGTCAAGGGCATCGTGGAGCACCCGGACGAGGTCCGGGTGCGGTTCGTCGACGCGCGCCGCGGTGCGCGGCTCGAAGTGCGCGTGCACCCCGACGACCTGGGTACGGTGATCGGTCGCGGCGGGCGTACCGCCCGGGCGCTGCGCCAGGTGATCGGCTCGGTGGGCGGCAAGGGGATGCGCGTCGACATCGTCGACGCCTACTAGGCCGTCATGCTGCTGGTCGTCGGCAAGATCCTCCGTCCGCACGGGATCCGCGGCGAACTCGTCGTGGAGGTCCACACGGACGAGCCTGAGGACCGCTTCACCGTGGGGTCGGTGTTCGACACCGGCCCCACGGAGGACACCTTGGGCGGCAGGCTCACCATCGAGTCGGTGCGCTGGCACCAGGGCCGTCCGCTGATCTTCTTCGCGGAGGTCCCGGACCGCAACGCCGCCGAGGAGCTGCGCGGCCTGCTGCTCTGGGTCGACTCCGCCGGCATCGCCGCCCCCGAGGACCCGGACGAGTTCCACGACCACCAGCTGGTCGGGCTCGACGTGGTCACGGTCGGGGGCGACAAGGTCGGGGTGGTCGCGCGCATCGATCACGCGCCGGCCTCCGACATGCTGGTCGTACGCCGAGAGGACCGCACGACGTCGCTGGTCCCGTTCGTGCGGGCCATCGTCCCGACGGTCGACGTCGCCGGGGGCCGAGTCGTGATCGACCCGCCCGACGGGCTGCTGGACCTGTAGGGCCGCCCGGCATGCGTGTCGACGTCGTCTCGATCTTCCCCGAGTACTTCGCCCCGCTCGACCTCTCCCTGCTCGGCAAGGCCCGCGCGGAGGGGCGGCTGGAGCTGGCGGTGCACGATCTGCGGACGTGGACGCACGACGTGCACCGTACGGTCGACGACAGTCCCTATGGCGGTGGCGCCGGCATGGTCATGCGCCCCGAACCGTGGGGCGAGGCGCTGGACGCGCTGGCCGACGGGCGTACGCGACTGGTCGTCCCGGCCCCGACCGGGCGGCTGTTCACCCAGGAGCTGGCGCACGAACTGGCCGCCGAGGAGCACCTGCTGTTCGCGTGCGGTCGGTATGAAGGCATCGATCAACGCGTACTCGATCACGCGGCCGGGCGGATGCCCGTGACCGAGGTGTCGCTGGGCGACTATGTGCTCTTCGGCGGGGAGGTGGCCGTCCTGGTGATGCTGGAGGCGATCACCCGATTGCTGCCCGGCGTCCTCGGCAACGCCGCTTCGCTGGACGAGGAGTCCCACGCGAACGGGCTGCTCGAAGCGCCGATGTACACCAAACCTGCGGTCTGGCGAGGGCTGGAGGTGCCGGAGATCCTGCGTTCCGGTGATCACGGCAAGATCGCTCGCTGGCGTCGGGATCAGGCGCTCCTGCGTACGGCCGACCGTCGCCCGGACCTCATCGCGGCGCTCGATCCCGAGTCGCTCGACAAGAAGGACCGCGCCACCCTCGCCGCTCGCGAGGCGTGACCGCCCCTCCGAGGCATGATCATTGCGTCACCCATGTCGTTTAAACCGGCATTTTGCCGTCTGAAGCAGCATGGCTGGCGCAATGATCACGCGAGAGCGGCAGCGGTGTGAGTCGGTCGGTGTGATCTGCCGGGGGCGGTTTCCGTCCGGCGGGCCGACTGTGGCAGAGTAGAGAGGTTGCCGTTCTCGCGGGGAGCTGAAGCACGCCCGCGGAGCGAGGACCGCGCACCCGCGCGAGCGGGTCGGAGGAGCTGGTGACAGCTGCGAGCGGGGTCAGTAATGTCCGCACGCGCGCCGGGAGCGGCGCGCGCGACACTGAGGAACAGCGATGAACACGCTGGACATGCTGGACGAAGCGTCCGTCCGTACCGACACCCCGGCCTTCCGCGCCGGTGACACCGTCAAGGTCTACGCCCGAGTCGTCGAGGGCAACCGGTCCCGGGTCCAGATCTTCCAGGGCGTCGTCATCCGCCGCCAGGGCTCGGGCCTGCGCGAGACCTTCACGGTCCGCAAGGAGAGCTACGGCGTCGGTGTCGAGCGCACCTACCCGATCAACAGCCCGGCCGTCGACCGGCTCGAGGTCGTGACCCGCGGTGACGTCCGCCGGGCCAAGCTGTACTACCTCCGGGATCTGCGCGGCAAGAAGGCCAAGATCAAGGAGCTCCGGGAGACCAAGGCGGCCTGAGCGCCGTTCTATCGGTCGAACGTATGACAAGGCCTCGTCCGGAAGGACGGGGTCTTGTCGCGTTATCCGGCAGACAAGGCTCCGGACAGCACTGATGTCCCGGAACTTAACCCTTCGGGCATAATCGGCCCTCCCCAAACGCTGCGGCAGCATCTAGAGTGCCTCCGGTGACCGACCGCACATACGACCGATGGCCCGAGCAGCCTCGGTGGGAGGATCCTCGCGAGCCCGACCGGGACGCCTCGCGTGATCGCTGGCCGGCCGAGGAGCCCGCCGAGCCTTACCCTCCGCAACGGTCGTGGGCGGATCCGCAGGACCCTCGCTGGGAAGCCGACTCCCGGTACGCCGACCCGCGTTACAGCGAGCCGCGCTATGAGGAGCCCCGTTACGAAGAGCCGCGGTATGAGGAGCCTCGGCGGGACGAGCCCCGCTACGAGGATCGTTCGGGCTACGACCAGCGATGGGGGACGGGCGTGCCGGCGGTGCCGGCGTCCCGGTCCTTGGAGCCGGTCAACCGGCCGGCGCCGGCCGGGCCGCAGCGTCGCCAGCGGCGCCGATTGAAGCTGTGGCAGGAGATTCCGCTCCTGCTGGTGATCGCGCTCGGCGTCGCCTTCCTGGTTCAGACCTTCCTCTTCCGGGCGTACTACATCCCCTCCAGCTCGATGGAGGACACCCTGATCCGCGGCGACCGCGTACTGGTGAACAAGGTCGTCTATCACTTCGGTGATCCGGAGCGCGGCGACGTCGTGGTCTTCAAGGGTCCGCCGAACTGGACCCCGGAGTTCTCCGCGGACCCCAACGCGAGCTTCTTCTCCAAGGTCGGCAGCGGCCTCAGCGACCTCGTCGGCCTCGGCACGCCGGGGGAGAAGGACTTCATCAAGCGGGTGATCGGCGTACCGGGGGACCGGGTCTCCTGCTGTGACGTGAAGGGCCGGATCTTCGTCAACGGCACGCCGATCGACGAGCCCTACGTCACGAAGAACGCCAACAAGGACAGCCCCAAGACACCGGGCCAGTGCGGCCCCCGACAGTTCGACGAGGTGGTCGTCGAGCCGGGGATGCTGTTCGTCATGGGCGACAACCGATTCGTCTCCCAGGACTCGCGCTGCCGTGGTCTCGTCCCGATCGAGAACGTGATCGGGCGGGCGGGCACGGTCGTGTGGCCCGTCAGCCGCTGGGATTCGATCTCCTCGTCGGACCCGTTCAAGGACGTTCCCGCTGGTCAAACCCAAGCTCTCGGGGGCGATCCCGTGCTGCCGGTCGATCCCGCCGGGCTCGCGATGCTCGCGCCGGTGTGGCTCGCCCGCAGGAACACAGCGCGGTCGCGTAGGCTCCGTGCGTGATTGACGAGCAGACCAAGAGTAAGAGCAGCGGCAGCAGCGGCTCGTTCTGGCGTGAACTGCCCATTCTTCTCGTCGTGGCCCTCGTGGTCGCGTTCCTGGTGCGGGCGTTCGTGGTCCAGACGTTCTTCATCCCGTCGCAGTCGATGGAGCACACGCTCAACATCGACGACCGGGTGCTCGTCAACAAGCTGGTCTACGACTTCCGGGATCCGCACCGGGGCGAGGTGATCGTCTTCGTGTCGCCGGAGTCCTGGCGGTCGGACCCGACCGAGAAGGACTTCATCAAGCGGGTGATCGGCGTACCGGGCGATCACATCACGTGCTGTGATCCGCAGGGCCGGATCCAGATCAACGGGCATCCGCTCGACGAGCCCTACATCCTGCCCAACACCGATCACACCGGGCAGAACGCGGCGCCGCAGGACTTCGACATCGTCGTGCCCGCCGGCCGGCTCTGGGTGATGGGCGACAACCGGTACTCCTCCGGCGACTCGCTCCAGAACTGGCGGGCGCACAACAACAGCGACATCAACCAGGCGACCATCCCGATCGACTCGGTCGTCGGCCGGGCCTTCGTGCTCTTCTGGCCGTTCGACCGGATGCGCTGGCTGAGCGTGCCCGACAGTTACGAGAGCGTGCCCGCGCCCACTGGCTAAGGTTGCCCCATGATCTTCGAGGGTGGCCGCGAACTCTTCTCCTTCGACCCGTCGGTGAGTTATCTCAACCACGGTTCGTTCGGCGCGGTGGCAGTCCCGGTGCGCGAAGCGCACCGGGACTTTCTTGACGAGGCCGACCGCAACCCCATGCGGTTCGCGCGGCGGCTGCCCGGTCGGCTGGACGAGGTCCGCGCCCGGCTGGCCGGCTACGTCGGGGCAGACCCCGCGCGGTCCGCGCTGGTCGTCAACGCGACCGCGGCGACGGCGACCGTGCTCCACACGCTTTTCCCAGTGGTACGCCCAGAGCAGGAGATTCTCACCACCGATCACGCGTACGACGCCGTGATCACGGCGCTGGACCGGTTCGCCGCGCGCACCGGGGTGCGGGTGCGAGTCGTGCACATTCCGCTGGAGGCCGGGGACGACGAGGTTCTGGAGCGGATTACGGCCGGGGTCCGGCCCGGGGTGACTCGGCTGGCCATTGTGGACCACATTGCCGCCGCCACCACGAAGCTCTTCCCGATCGCCCGCATCGCCGCGAGGCTGCGAGCGGAGGACGTCCCGCTGCTGGTCGACGCCGCGCACGTCCCCGGGATGCTGGACACGGACGTCGAGGGCATCGGGGCCGATTTCTGGACAGGCAACTTCCACAAGTGGGCGTTCGCGCCCCGGGGCACGGCGTTGCTGACCGTCGCGCCACAGTGGGTGGACCGTATCGAACCGCTCGTCGTCTCGCACGCTGATCCGGACGGCTTCCCCCGGTCGATCGAGCATCAGGGCACGCGGGACGTGACCGCTTGGCTGGCCGCCCCGGCCGGGCTGGACCTGCTCGAATCGCTCGGCCCGGACCGCGTCCGGGCGTACGCCGTCGACGTGGCCGAGTACGCGCAGCGCCTCCTCGCCGAGAAGATCGGGGCCGACCGGCCGTTTCCCGGCGACGGCGTGAGCATGCGGGTCGTGCGGCTGCCCGCGCCGCCCGGGGCGGGCACGAATTTCTGGGCGGCGTTGCGCGCGAGGATCGGCGAAGAGCTGGGCGTCGAGGTCAACGTCAATCCGTGGGAGGACGGCGGGCTGCTGCGCGTCTCCGGTCACATCTACGTGTCCAGCGCGGATGCGCAACGGCTGGCGGACGGACTGCCCGGCCTGCTGCGGAGCGCAGGGGCTTGAGCCGGACGCGGCCGAGCCCGAGCAGCGACAGCGGATCGAGATAGGTCTCGCCCCGGCGGGCGCCCCAATGCAGGCACGCCGGGCGGGGACAGCCGGGATGTCCCGGGTCGAGCCGCCCGAGCGGGTCGCCTCGGCGTACTGCCAGGCCGGCCGTCGTCGTTGGGATCACCGGTTCGTAGGTCGTGCGTACGCCGTCCGCGTGGGCCACGCTGACCACGCCACGCCCGGCGATCATCCCGGCGAAGATCACTCGCCCGTCCCCGGCCGCGCGGACGACCGCCCCCGGCGAGCCGGCCAGGTCGACTCCGCGATGCCCGGGCAGCCACGGTTCCGGCGGCGGCTCGAACCGGCGGGTGACGGCCGGCGTACCGGTCAGGGGCCAGCCGTACTGCGCTGGTGGGGCGGCCGGAACCGCACTGGACAAGATCAGCAAACCGGTGAGGAACAGTCGCATCCCCGGATCGTCGGCCGACCGCCCCGCGTACGCCGAAGTGGCGCTCGTCGATCCTGTGGACGACGGGCGGATGTGGACGACCGGGCGGGTCCCGCGTCCCGGGTGTCACCCGGGTGACGTAACGTCGGAGACTGGAGAACGGTGAAGATCCGGATCAGGGGAGGGCGCTGGCCGCATGCTGTTGCCGCCGAAGACGGTCACCCGCCGGGAAGGCGGGATCTACGCGCTGGAGCGTTCGCTGCGCCGGCGCGGTTTCCTGCATGTCGCCGGGGCGGACGAGGCGGGCCGAGGGGCCTGCGCCGGCCCGCTGGTCGCGGCGGCCGCGGTGCTGCCCGACGGCAAGGCGGGCGAGATTCCGGGGCTGACCGATTCGAAGCTGCTCACGCCGCTGGCCCGCGACCGCATCTACGACGAGGTCGTCAAGCGCGCGCTGGCCTACCACGTGGTCGTGATCGAGGCGGCCGAGGTGGACCGGCTGGGGCTGCAGTTCTGCAACTTGTCGGCGCTCCGGCGGTCGCTGGCCGCGCTAGCCGTCCGCCCGGAGTATGTGCTGACCGACGGGTTCCCCGTGGACGGCGCGGGCGTGCCGGGGCTGGCGGTCTGGAAGGGCGACCAGGTGGCGGCGTGCGTCGCGGCGGCGAGCGTCCTGGCCAAGGTCACCCGGGACCGGATCATGGTGCAACTGGCGGAAAAGTATCCTGAATACGGCTTCGAGCTGCATAAGGGATATACGACCCCAGAGCACTCGGCCGCGCTGCGTGAGCACGGGCCGTGCGCGGAGCACCGGTTCTCCTATCAGAACGTGGCCGAGTCGGAACGAGCGCTCGATGGGCGCGAGGAGCACGGTCGGGGTACGGTCGGCGTGGCGTCCGGTGACCCGGCTCGCCGCCGGCGCCGGGTGGGGGAAGATGTCAGCATGGAGGGCGTGCGATGAGCGCTGAGGATCTCGAGAAGTACGAGACCGAGATGGAGCTTCAGCTCTACAAGGAGTACCGCGACATCGTCCGCCAGTTCTCGTACGTCGTGGAGACGGAGCGGCGGTTCTACCTCGCCAATCAGGTCGACCTGCACGTGCGCAACTCCGACGGCGAGGTCTTCTTCGAGGTCGAGATGCACGACGCCTGGGTCTGGGACATGTACCGCCCGGCCCGGTTCGTGAAGAACGTCCGGGTCATGACGTTCAAGGACGTCAACGTCGAGGAGCTGGAGAAGCCGGATCTGTCGCTGCCCAGCGACATCTGATCCCGCTCATCGCCGGTCCGCTCGCTGGGCGGGCAGCCGATACGCGCCTCCGCGCTCTTCCAGGAGACCCTTCGTGACCAGCGCGGGCAGCTTCGCCAGCGCCACGCGTACGGGGATGCCCGCGATGCGCGCGATGTCGCCGCACAACATCGGCCGGTGGGCCGGCACGGCGTCCATCAGGCGGTGTTCGACCTCGTCGAGCTGGTCCTCCGGCCGTTCCGGGCCGAGCACCGGCGGGGCGAGGTCGGCGCCGATCCGGCCGACCTCCTCCAGCACGTGGGCGACGTTCGCCACCGGCAGCACCTCGGGTTTGCGCAGCTCCTCGTGGCAGCCGACGGAGGCGGCCGAGGTCACCTGACCGGGTACCGCCATCGCGGCCCGCCCGAGCTGCAACGCCCGGTGCAGGGTCTGACGGCTCCCGCTGCGGGCCGCGGCCTCGACCATCACCGTCCCCTGGGTCAGCGCGGCGATCACGCGATTGCGGATGAGGAAGCGGAAGCGCAACGGCTCGCTCCCGGGCGGCCACTCGCTGAGGACCAGTCCGGCCTCCGAGATCTGCTCCAACAGACCGGCGTGCCCCATCGGGTACGCCCGATCGACGCCGCAGGCGAGGACGGCGATCGTCGGGCCACCGGCGGCCAGGGCGCCCCGATGCGCGGCGGCGTCGATGCCGAACGCGCCTCCGGACACCACGGCGTACCCCTTGCGGGCCAGGCCGTAGCTCAGCTCGGCGGCCACGTGATCGCCGTAGGGCGTACTCGCGCGGGCGCCGACGATCGCCACCGACCGCGCCACCGTCGCGGCCAGCGGCAGCGCTCCGCGTACCCAGAGGCACTGGGGTGGGAAGGTATCGCGGTCGACCGCCGTTCCCCCGGACACCGTCGGGCGGGAGATCCGGGCCAGGTCGGCCAGCCGGGCGCCCGGCCATTCGTCGTCCTCCGGCGTCAGCAGCCGCGCGCCGACACGCTCGGTGGTGGCGAGATGCCGCCGGGCGAGTTCCCAGGGGTCGGCCCCGGCCAGGCGGCTGCGGACCGCTTCGGACGCCGCCGCGTCACCGGCGCAGAGGCGGTCCAGCGCCGCCTCCGGCCCGTCCACTGTGACCAGTTCGAAGACGTCCTTCCGGCCGGGCTCGACCAGACAGCCGAGGGCGATGCGGGCCAGGCGTACGCGGTCGTCGGTGCTCATCTCAGATCTCCCAATCGCAGAGCCAAAGCGGTCGCCACGTCTTCGCGCGTCGGCCGGTCGGCGCCGGCCAGATCGCACAGAGTCCAGGCGACCCGCAGAACACGGAGGTAGCCCCGGGCCGACAGCAGCCCGGTGTCGATGCGGTGACGGAGGTCGGCGGTGGCGCTCGGCGGCAGCCGAAGGGCCGACCGGGCCGCCTCCGCGTTGACCTGCCACCCGTACGCTCGCCAGCGCTCGGCGGCGGCGGATCGGGCGGCGGAGACGCGTCGGGCGACGGTCTCGGTGGTCTCGACCAGATCGTCCACGGCGAACAGTCGGGCCGAGGTCACCGGGAACAGCTCGACGTGGAGATCGATCCGGTCCATCAACGGCCCGGACAACCGGCCCAGATAACGGCGGCGGACCGTCGGCGAGCATTCGCAGAAGGCGTCGCCACCAGGCCGGGCGCAGGGACAGGGGTTCGCCGCGGTGACGAGTTGCACCCGTGCCGGGTAGCTGACGAAGTCCTTGGACCGTCCGATCCGGACCGAGCCCTCCTCCAGCGGCTGGCGAAGCGCCTCCAAGGCCGTCCGGCTGAACTCGGGCAGTTCGTCGAGGAAGAGCACGCCGCGATGGGCCAGCGAGATCGCGCCCGGTCGAGCCAGCCCGGTCCCGCCGCCGAGCAGCGCCGCCGTGCTCGTCGTGTGGTGCGGGGCCTGAAACGGCGGGTGCCGCACGAGACCGGCTCCGGGAGCGAGCCGTCCGGCGATCGAATAGAGCGAGGTCACCTCCAGCGCCGCCCGATCGTCCAGCGGCGGCAGGAGTCCGGGCAGCCGGGCGGCGAGCATCGTCTTGCCCGCTCCGGGCGGTCCGAGAAGGCTCAGATGGTGCCCGCCCGCGGCGGCGACCTCCAACGCGACCTTGGCGTGCTCCTGGCCGACGACCTCGGCCAGGTCCAGCTGCGGTCGAGAGTCGGGGGTCAGGGCCGGTAGGGCGGCGGGCAGCTCCACGCCGTCCCGGACGTAGCTCATGACGGCGTTCAGCGAGGAGGCCGCCTTGACGCGTACGCCGGGCACCAGAGCGGCCTCGGCGGCGTTGGCCTGCGGAACGATCGCTTGAGTCAGTCCGGCCCGGGCGGCGGCCATCACCATCGGCAGCACCCCGCGGACGGGCCGGATCATGCCGTCCAGGCCCAGCTCCCCGATCAGCGCCACGCCGTCCAGCGCGGCCAGCGGCAGCCGCCCGGCCCCGCCGAGAATCGCCACGGCGATCCCGAGATCGAAGCTCGACCCCTGCTTGCGTACGGTGGCCGGGCGGAGGTTGACCGTCATCCGGCGCTGTGGCCACTCCTCGCCCGCGTTGACCAGCGCCGCGCGTACGCGGTCGCGGGCCTCGTGCAGAGCGGCGTCCGGCAGCCCTGATACGACCAGCTGCGGCATCCCCAGCGCGACGTCGGCTTCGACGTCGACGAGGACCCCGGTGACTCCACTGACGCCGGCCGCGTGCACCTTGGCGTAGCTCACTAGAACGCACCCGTCACGTGGTCGATCCGGGGCGTACGCCCTTCCCCCGGGCGGACCCCGATGACGTCGAACCGCAGCTCCCGGCCGTCCGCGTCGTGCTCGGCGAGCCAGATGGCGGCCAATCGGCGTACGCGGCTTGCCTTGCGGCCCAGCACCGCCTCGACGCCGGAGCCGAACAGCAGACTTCGCCGGGTCTTCACCTCGCAGAAGACGATCACGTCGCCGTCCAGCGCGATCAGGTCCAGTTCGCCGTCGGGGCAGCGCCAGTTCCGGTCGACCACCACCAGCCCCAGCTGCCGCAGGTACGCCTCGGCGACCTGCTCGCCCCACGCCCCGAAGGCGCGCCGCGTTCTTGTCATGAGCCGGGAGCCTCCCGACTCCGGCCGGGTCGGCGCCACCGCGGCGTACGCGAGACTGTGGATTGCGACACCGTGGGGAAAAGTGCCCCAGACATCCTCCGTACGGCCGAGGTGATGTCACCGGCCGGGCAGCGCGGATTGGCATTCCGGCGGGAAAGCGCCTACGGTCTACCGCCGTGGGCGGATACGACGGTGACCGCGGATACGCGGACGAGCGGTGGCCCGGCGAGGACCGCGGGTACGAAGGTGACTGGCGCGACCGGCGCGGTGGCGGTGGCTACCGCGACGAGGAGCGTGGTCGCGGCGGCTACCCGATGGCGGACGTGAACGCGGGCTACGGCGAGCCGAACCGCTTCGGGCCGCCCGCGCCACCGCAACCGGCCTTCGAACCTGGCTACGGCCCCGGCCCCGGCTCTCCGGCCGGTCCCGGCCCGGCGTTCGGCCCCCGGCCGCCGGAGCGCGCGCCGATGATGGAACCGCCGCCGACCCAGATCGCGCCGCCGACGCAGATGGCGCCCGAGGTACGCCCAGAGCCTCGCTCCCGCTCAGCCGAACGGGACGCCGAGGCCGGCGTCTACCGGAGCCGCAAGCCGATGCACGCGGTGCTGATCGGGCTGTCCCTGGGCGTCTTCGAGCTGATCATGTTTCTCGTCTTCGTCCGGGGCGTCTTCCAGTTCGACGTGAGCCGCATCGTGGCGGGCGGGCTCATGATGATGGCGCTGCCGCTGTTCGGGCTCGGCTTCTACGCCCTGATCACGGGGGCGGCCCATGGCGGGCCGAAGGCGTTCCTGAGGACCCCGTTGGCATACCTGCCGATCGGGTTGATCTTGATGATCGCCGCCGGCGCGGCCGCCTGAGCCCTCAGCTCGGCCGCCCGGGCCGTCGGCGAGGCGTACGCCACCCTGGCTGGGGTGGCCGGATCGCGGCGGCGTAGACTGGTCCATCGGTGACCGCCCCGTGCGGTCAACTTCGCGCGCCCAACTCCTGATTCCGCGAGCGCTGGATCGGGCACGCGCGGCCTCCCTGGTCCCGCCTCGTGGTGGGCCCGCCGGGTCGCGGTGTGGGCGCCAGGGCGCAGGCCGACCGGTCTGCGCGACAACCAGGGAACAGGCAAGGAGCCATCCACATGGCCGTCGTCACCATGCGCCAGCTGCTGGAGAGCGGCGTTCACTTCGGGCACCAGACGCGTCGCTGGAACCCGAAGATGAAGCGCTTCATCTTCACCGAGCGCAACGGCATCTACATCATCGACCTGCGCCAGACGCTCGACTACATCGAGAAGGCGTACGACTTCGTCAAGAACACCGTCGCTGAGGGCGGCTCGGTGCTCTTCGTCGGCACCAAGAAGCAGGCCCAGGAGGCCGTGGCCGAGCAGGCCAGCCGGGTCGGCATGCCCTACGTGAACCACCGCTGGCTGGGCGGCATGCTCACCAACTTCCAGACGGTCTACAAGCGGCTCCAGCGCATGAAGGAGCTCGAGGCGATCGATCAGCTGGGCGCGGAGAAGGGTTACACCAAGAAGGAGACCCTGCAGCTCCAGCGCGAGAAGGACAAGCTGAGCAAGACCCTCGGCGGCCTGCGCGACATGCAGAAGCTCCCGGCGGCGATCTGGGTCGTCGACACCAAGAAGGAGCACATCGCCGTCGACGAGGCCCGCAAGCTGGGCATCCCGGTCATCGCGGTGCTGGACACCAACTGCGACCCCGACGAGGTCGATTACCCGATCCCGGGCAACGACGACGCGATCCGTTCGGCCGAGCTGCTGACCAAGGTCGTCGCGGCGGCCGTCGCCGACGGTCTGATCGCGCGTTCGGGCAAGTCGACCCGTGGCGCCGAGGCCAAGCCGGACGCGGGCGCCGTCGCCGCCGACGAGCCGCTGGCCGAGTGGGAGCGCGAGCTGCTCGAGGGCGACGCGGCCAAGGCCGCCGAGGCCGGCGAGACCGCTCCCGCCGCCCCCGCCGCCGAGTGACCGTCGCAAGACCGACCGAGAACTGAGGAAGAGTCAGATGTCTTTCACCGCTGCAGATGTCAAGCGCCTGCGTGACCTCACCGGCGCCGGCATGTTGGACTGCAAGAAGGCGCTGGAGGAGTCCGAGGGCGACTTCGACAAGGCCGTCGAGATCCTGCGCGTCAAGGGCGCCAAGGACGTCGGCAAGCGGGCCGGCCGCACCACGGCCAACGGCCTGGTCGCCCACTCCGGCTCCGCGCTGCTCGAGCTGAACTGCGAGACAGACTTCGTCGCCAAGAACGCGGACTTCATCGCGCTGGCCCAGAAGCTGGTCGAGCACGTGGACGCGGTCAAGCCGGCCGACGTCGACGCGCTGCTCGCCTCGCAGCTCGACGGCAAGAGCGTCGCCGACGTGCTGCAGGAGTCGTCGGCCGCGATCGGCGAGAAGCTGGTCGTGAACCGGTTCTCCGTCCTCGACGGCACCATCGCGGTCTACATGCACCGCAAGAGCGCGGACCTGCCGCCGCAGGTCGGCGTGGCCGTGCAGTACGCCGGCAAGGACGACGAGGCCGGCGCGGACGACGCCCGGGGCGTGGCGATGCAGATCGCCGCGATGCGTCCGAAGTACGTCTCGCGGGACGAGGTCCCGGCCGAGATCGTCGAGTCCGAGCGCCGCATCGCCGAGCAGACCGCTCGCGAGGAGGGCAAGCCGGAGGCGGCCCTGCCGAAGATCATCGAGGGCCGGGTGAACTCCTTCTTCAAGGACTTCGTCCTGGTCGAGCAGGCTTCGGTGACCGACCCGAAGAAGACGGTGGCCCAGGTCCTCGCCGAGGCCGGGGTGACCGTGACCGCGTTCACGCGGTTCGAGGTCGGCCAGGCCTGACGGGCACGCGCGGGGAGGTCGTTGGTGTGAGCCACGGCCTCCCCGTGGCATATCGTCTTCCCGGACCGCTCGACGACTCATCGCGGGCGGGCGGGGTCAGCTACGAAGGGGTGGTGCAGTGACCGAGCAGGTGATGACCCGGGCGCGCCGGGTGGTTCTGAAGCTGTCCGGCGAGGTCTTCGGCGGTGGCGCCGTCGGCGTCGACCCCGACGTGGTGGCCGGGGTCGCCCGGCAGATCGCCACCGTCGTCCGCAAGGGCGTCCAGGTGGCGGTCGTGGTCGGCGGCGGCAACTTCTTCCGGGGCGCCGAGCTGCAGAAGCGCGGCATGGACCGGGCTCGCGCCGACTACATGGGCATGCTCGGCACCGTCATGAACTGCCTGGCCCTGCAGGACTTCCTGGAGAAGGAAGGCATCGAGACGCGGGTGCAGACGGCGATCAGCATGGCCCAGGTCGCCGAGCAGTACATCCCGCTGCGGGCGATCCGGCACCTGGAGAAGGGCCGAGTCGTCATCTTCGGTGCCGGCGCGGGAATGCCCTACTTCTCGACCGACACCGTCTCGGCCCAGCGCGCGCTGGAGATCCACGCCGACATCGTGCTGATGAGCAAGAACGGCGTCGACGGCGTCTACACCGCCGATCCGCGGACCGAACCGGACGCGGTCAAGCTCGACACCCTGACCTTCGCCGAGGCGCTGCGCCGGGGGCTGCGCGTCGCCGACCAGGCGGCGTTCTCCCTCTGCATGGACAACGGCCTGCCGATGCTGGTCTTCGCCGCCGAAGGCGACGACACCATCGTGAAGGCGGTCAGCGGCGAGAAGATCGGCACGCTCATCACCGCCGAGTAGCGGATGATGGAACCGACCAGACGTGAGCCACCGCGCCTCGTGGCGCGACAGCGAAGCACAGCAGCCTAAGGAGGCGACGAAGCCCGTGATCGACGACACGCTCCTCGAGGCCGAGGAGAAGATGGACCGGGCGGTCGAGCACGCCAAGGAGGAGTTCGCGGCGATCCGGACCGGACGCGCCAACGCCTCGATGTTCTCCAAGATCTCGATCGACTACTACGGCACGCCCACGCCGCTGCCCCAGATGGCGTCGGTCTCGGTGCCCGAGCCTCGCATGGTCATCATCAAGCCGTACGACTCTTCGCAGCTCGGCGCGATGGAGAAGGCCATCCGCGACTCCGACCTCGGGGTCAACCCGGCCAACGAGGGCACGCTCCTGCGGATCGTCGTCCCCCAGATGACCGAGGAGCGCCGGCGCGACATGATCAAGATCGCTCGGGGCAAGGGCGAGGACGCGAAGGTGGCCGTCCGCAACATCCGCCGCAAGGCCAAGGAGGAGCTCGACCGGATCGTCAAGGACGGCGAGGCGGGCGAGGACGAGGGCCGGCGGGCGGAGAAGGAGCTGGACGACCTGACGCACAAGTACACGGCGGTCGTCGACGAGCTGCTCAAGCACAAGGAAGCCGAGCTGCTCGAGGTATGAGCGACGACGGGACGGACCCCGGCTGGGGCGCCGGCGCCAACGCGTACGCCCGGCTGCGCGGCCTCGGCGAGGACGACTCGGCGGGCGGCTTCTTCGAGCGCTCCGACGACACCCCAGCCGCGGCCGCCGAACCGCCGCCGCGTGAGCGCCGTGCGCCGCGTACCAGCGAAGCTCCGCGTACCAGCGAAGCTCCGCGTACCGGCGAAGTCAGGCGGACCAGTGAGACTTCGCGGATCAGTGCGGCCTCGGAACCGGCTCGCGTCACCGAGCCGGACGTTGTGCGTACCACTGAGTCGGAGACGACGAGCGCCGCGGAGTCCGAGCCCGAGTCGACGCCCGGCCGGCGCGGACGCCGCCGCCGGTCCGCCGGCCGCAACGTGCCGGTGTCGATCGCGGTCGGGATCGCCCTGGCCGGGACGGTGCTGGGCGTGCTGTTCTACGCGCGGCAGCCGTGGTTCCTGCTGATCCTGATCGCCGCGAGCTCGATCGGCATCTGGGAGCTGGTCCGGGCGATCCGCCCGACCGGCGCGAACCCGCCGCTGATCCCGTTGATGGTCGGCGGCGCGGTCATGCTGAGCCTGACCTGGTTCCGCGGCCTGGAGGCGCTGAGCCTGGGCCTGCTGATCACCGTGCTGGCGGTCTTCGTGTGGCGGCTGGCCGACGGGCCGGCGAACTATCAGCGCGACATCGGGGCCTCCGCCCTGATCATGGTCTACGTCCCGTTCCTGCTGGGCTTCGCGGTGCCGATGACCACCGCCGACGACGGCCAGTGGCGCATCCTGTGCACGCTCGCCGCGGTGATCCTGTCGGACACGGGCGGTTTCGTGAGCGGCGTCCTGTTCGGCAAGCATCCGATGGCCCCCACCATCAGCCCGAAGAAGAGCTGGGAGGGGTTCGGCGGGTCCATCGTCTGGGCCGCGGCCGGCTCGGCCGTGCTGGTCTGGCTGACCTTGGACGTGGCGCCCTGGTGGGGCGCGGTGTTCGGGGCGGTCGTCGCGGTGGCCTGTGTGCTGGGCGATCTGGCGGAGTCGCTGCTCAAGCGGGATCTCGGGATCAAGGACATGAGCAACCTGCTGCCCGGTCACGGCGGCCTCATGGACCGGCTGGACTCGATCTTGTTCGCGCTGCCCGCGGCCTACCTGTTGTTCTCGATCCTGGCTCCCACCTCCTGAAGAGTCTGTGGTGAGTGACGCCACCGAGGCCACGGACGCTGGTTCCGGCGTGGGACACTGGAACGACCATGACTGAACTGCCGCTGCTCTCCGTCGACCGCAAGCCGATAGTGCTGGAGCGGGGCGCGAGCGAACCGGCGGCCACGGCGCGGCATCGCGCCAAGCTGCCGCCGCGTCACCTCGCCGACCTGGACCTGCCCGCCCGGCGGGTGGCCGTCGCCGCCCTGGGGGAGAAGGAGTTCCGAGCCGCCCAGCTGTCGACGCACTACTTCGCGAGACTCGAGCGGGACCCGGCCCGGATGACCGACATCCCGCTGACCGCCCGCGATCGGCTCGCGGGCGATCTGCTGCCTCAGCTCCTCACCCCCGTACGCGAATTGCAGTGCGACGACGGCGCGACCCGGAAAGCGCTGTGGCGGCTACACGACGGTTCCCTGGTCGAGAGCGTCCTGATGGGCTATCCGGACCGGGTCACCGTCTGCATCTCCAGCCAGGCGGGCTGCGGCATGGCCTGCCCGTTCTGCGCGACCGGGCAGGCCGGGCTCACCCGCAACCTGTCCATCGCCGAAATCGTCGACCAGGTGGTCTACCTGGCCGGAGTGGCCGCTTCGGGCGGCGTACCCGGCAGCCCCAACCGGCTAAGCCATGTCGTCTTCATGGGCATGGGCGAGCCGCTGGCCAACTATCCCCGGGTCATCGAGGCGGTCCGCCGCCTGACGAGCCCGGCGCCGGAGGGCCTCGGCCTGTCCCAGCGGCACATCACCGTCTCCACCGTCGGCCTGGTCCCCGCGATGCGGAAGTTGGCCGAGGAGGACCTCTCCGTCACTCTTGCGCTGTCGCTGCACGCGCCCGATGATGAGCTTCGCGATGAACTCGTGCCGGTCAACCAGCGCTGGAAGGTAGCCGAAGTGCTCGATGCGGCGTGGGCTTACGCAGCGAAGACGGGGCGCCGGGTCTCCATCGAGTACGCGATGATCCGGGACGTCAACGATCATCCCTGGCGCGCGGACCTGCTGGGCAAGCTGCTCGCGGGGCGGCTGGCCCATGTGAACCTGATCCCGCTCAACCCCACGCCGGGCAGTAAATGGGACGCGAGCCCCAAGCCCGTGGAACGGGAGTTCGTCCGGCGGCTGCGCGCGGCCGGAGTCCCGACTACTGTGCGTGATACGCGGGGGCGCGAGATCGACGGAGCGTGTGGACAGTTGGCGGCTAGCGAGGAGTCGGCATGAGCGGACAGGGTGGCCAGCGTTTCAGGCGTCGGGCCGTACGGCGGGGTTACAAGGTCGACGAGGTCGACACCTTCCTCGACCGGGTGGAGGCCACGCTGAACGGGGCCCCGGGCGCGCACGTCACCTCGCAGGAGGTCCACGACGTCGTGTTCCGCGTACGCTTCGGCGGCTATGACGAGTGGCAGGTCGACCTGCACCTGGACCGGGTCGAGCGGCAGCTGGCCGAGCTCGAGGAGCGGGCCAAGGGGCCCGGCCGGGGCGAGGCGCTGCGGGCGACCGAGCGTCCCGGTCCGGTTCCGCCGGTCGGCGGGCCGCAGCAGCCGCCGCTGCCGTCGCGTCCGGTCCCGCAGCCGCAGCGATTCGAGCCGGAGCCGGCTTTCGGCGGTTACGACGGGGGTCCCGTCGGGGTCGGCGGTGGGGCCGGGTTCGATCCGGGCCGCCACGGCAAGGCCGACATGACCACCGAGATGCGGATGCCGCCGTCGCCGCCGCCGCCGGGATCCTTCGAGCGCCCGCCGGCCGCGCCGCCCGGCGGTTTCGACCGTCCGCAGGCGCCGCAGGGCTTCCAGGCGCCGCCTCCGCCGTCGCGGGACAGCTACGGGCCGGGTCCGGAGTTCGAGCGGCCCGCTCCGCCGGCCGGGAACACTTACGGTGCTCCGGTCACGCCGCCGCCGGCGTACGGGGGTGCTCCGCAGGGCGGTGGCTTCACCAGCCCGGCCGCGGCCGCGATGAACGGCCCGGGTGCGGCCGACGTCCAGCGGGTCGACCAGATGCGGCGGACCTTCCAGCTGCGCCGGTTCGGCAGCGGCTACGACCCCACCCAGGTCGACCGGCTCTTCGAGGGCGTCATCGGGGCGCTCGCCGGGCAGCCAGGCGCGCCCATCGGGGACAACGAACTCGATCCGGCCCAGTTCAGCCTGGTGCCGGGCGGCTATTACGAGGCCGAGGTCGACGCCGCGTTGCGGGAAGTACGCGACATCGTCCGGCGGCGCTAGCCCGCTCTACGCAGAAGTCGCCGCGCCCCTTCGGGACGCGGCGACTCTTGCGTTTCGGGGGTGATCATCGCGTCACCCATGCTGTTTCGCGCGGCGAAATGCCCGAGTAAACAGCATGCCTGACGCGATGATCACGCCAGAGAGAGCGCGGGGCTCAGCGAAGCCCGTTCCGCCGCAGCACGGCGTCGATGATGATCAGCGCCGCGATGATCCCGGCGAAGGTGACGAGGAAGACGTCCTCGACCCGGCCCTCGTGGTTGCCGAGCGTCATCAGCAGCAGGGCGATGATCGAGAGCACGCCCGCGATCCGGGCGGCCTTGACCGGCGTGGGCTTGTGCTGATCGGGGGAGGTCACCGGTTCGGTTCCAGCCACTGTTCGGTCCTTCCAGGCGAAGCTGACGTGCTTAGTCTGGCATGCTCCACGCGTCCGGTAGCCTCGGGGCGGGGATAACGCCCGGCGGCCTGCCGGGACGCGGACGCGGCGAGCTGAGGGAGACGGGACCGGTGCGGATCACGGGCACGGGGCACGCGAGTATGCGGATCGACACGGCGGCGGGCAGCATCCTGTGTGATCCGTGGGTGAACCCGGCGTACTTCGCGTCGTGGTTCCCGTTCCCCGACAACTCCCAGCTCGACTGGGAGTCGCTGGGCGACTGCGACTACCTCTACGTCTCGCACCTGCACCGCGACCACTTCGACGCGGCGCACCTCAAGCGGTTCGTCAGCAAGTCCGCGACGGTGCTGCTGCCGGAGTACCCGACCAGTCAGCTCGAGGACGAGCTGCGCGATCTCGGCTTCACCAGTTTCCTGAAGACCAAGTCCGACGAGGTGCACGAACTCGACGGCGGGTTGAAGGTGATGATCCAGGCGCTGATCTCGCCGACCGACGGCCCGATCGGGGACTCCTCGCTGTGGGTCGAGTACGATGGCGTACGCGTGCTCAACCAGAACGACGCCCGTCCCACCGACCTCACGCGCTTCGCGGAGTTGGGTCACGTCCACGCGCACATGCTGCAGTTCTCCGGCGCCATCTGGTACCCGATGGTCTACGAGCTGCCGCAGGCGGCGAAGACGGCGTTCGGCAAGCAGAAGCGGGATCGTCAGTTCGACCGCACTTGGCGGTACATCGCCGATCTCAAGGCCGACTGGGTCTTCCCGATCGCCGGCCCGCCGTGCTTCCTCGACGACGAACTCTGGCAGTTCAACGACTTGCCCGCCGCAGGCGGGACCGGTGGCTCAGCCGGCGACGAGGGGAACATCTTCCCCGACCAATCCGTGTTCATGCGGGAGTACGCCAAGGTCGGCGGCACGAACGGCGTCGTCCTCCTCCCCGGTTCGGTGAGCGAGCTGACGACCGAGACGTGCTCGACCACCCACCCCGTCGACGACCTGGACGAGTTCTTCGAGCAGAAGGAGACGCACCTCAAGGCGTACCGGGACCGGCAGCGGGTCGTCATCGAGCGGGAGAAGGCGAGCTGGTCGCATCCCGAGATCGACGTGCTCGCCGGGATGAAGGCGCGCATCGAGCCGCTCCTCGACGAATCCGTCTACCTGGCCAAGGGCGTCGGCGGGCCGGTCCGCTTCGATCTGACCGACCCGGCCGGCGAGGTCATCGAGTCGATCGTCGTCGACTTCCCGGGCAAAGAGGTCCGTCCGGCCGCCGACGAGAAGGTCCGCTACCGGTTCAAGACCGAGCGGCGGCTGATCGAGCACCTGCTGCACATCGACGAGGGTGACTGGGTGAATTCGCTGTTCCTGTCCTGCCGATTCTCGGCCGCGCGGATCGGGCAGTACAACGAGTTCGTCTACGCCTTCTTCAAGTGCCTCTCCGAGGAGCGCCTCCAGTACGCCGAAGGCTGGTACGAGTCGCAGCGCCCGGACGCCGAGGACATCGTCATGAACGGCTGGCAGTTCCAGCGCCGCTGCCCGCACCTCAAGGCCGACCTCACCCGGTTCGGCATCGTCGAGGGCGACGTCCTGACCTGCCAGCTCCACGGCTGGAAGTTCAACCTCGCCAGCGGCAAGTGCCTCACCAGCGTGGGCCACGAGATTCGCTCTGTGCGCGCCGAATAATCATTTCCCAGGTCCGCCGGGGTGCAGACCGTCGCTCCCGTCGGGCACCGTCCGCGGGTCGGCTCCCCGTCCGCGGGTCGGCCGCGTTATGCGGGATAACGTCCCCTTTCGGGGCGGCCAAGGCCGCGTTATCCCGGGATAACGCGATGATCTTGGCGCGCAGGCGCGCGGGCGCGCGGGCGCACGGGCGCGCGGGCGCGGGCTCACATCGTGAGTTGGCGGAGCATGTCGTCGAGGTTCTGCTCGAACAGCGGCTCCGGGTCGTCGGTCGCCCAGCGGAGGTGGCCGAAGATCTCCATGGTGATCGCGCCGGCGAGCCGGGTCCAGCCGATGAGGAAGAACGCCACGCCTTCCATCGGCAGTGCCTGGCGCAAAGCCTCGACGTTCGGCCCGCTGAGCGCCTCGGCCACCCCGGGCACGAGCGGTTGCGGCGGTGTGGTCCGGGCGTGCCAGACGGCGGTGAACGGTTCGAGGAAGGCCAGGGTGAACCGCATCGCGGCGTCGCCCTTCGGCGTGGACTCGACGTGGTCGTGCATCGTGTCGATGACGGGTTCGCCGCAGATCAAGGCGTACTCGTGGGGATTGCGCAGGGCCCATCGGCGGTAGACGCGACACGCCTCGCGTAGCTGGTCGAGGGGGGTGGCCCCGTTGTCCCGGGCGGCCAGGACCTCGGCGGTGAGCGCGTCGTAGCGGTCGGCGCAAAGGTCTTCGACGAGCGCGTCCAGGCTGTCGTAGTAGCGGTAGAGCGCGGCGGCGGTGAGACCCATGTCACGCGCGATCGCGCGCAGCGAGATCGACGCCGGGCCGCCCGCCGTGAGCTGGGCCCGCGCGGCGTCGCGGATCTCCTGCTTCGTGGCTTCCCGTTGTCGTTCCCGGCGGTTCGTCGCCATCTGACACCCGTTCTCCTTGACACGAGTTAACGGCGTTGGCAAAGTAAACGGCGTTAACTCTAATAAGCAGCGCTCACAGCTTAACGCAAGCTGAGGCGAAGGGGGAGGTACGCGATGTGGGGAAGGGTGATCCAGCGGTTCCGCTGGCCTGTCCTGCTCGTGGCGCTCGGCGTGGTGATCGTCAGCGCGGTTTGGGGCACCGGGGTGTTCGGCAAGCTCACCGGCGGGGGCTTTGAGAACCGGGCCAGCGAGTCCTACCAGGCGACCGTGAAGATCAAGGAAATCTTCGGTGACCAGAGCATCGATCTGATCGCGCTCTACACCGCGCCCGACGGCAAGCAGATCTCGGACTACTCCGCCGCGGTCACGAGCACGCTGACCACCCTGAAGGGCAACCCCGAGGTGTCCGAGGTCCTCTGGGACCCGAATCGGATGACCTCGACCGACGGCCGCTCCACCTACGCGGCGATTCGCCTGCACGGCGACGATCAGGACGCCAAGCGGGAGGTCTACGACGATTTGCGCCCGTCGCTCGACGTCCCGGGCGTGACGACCGAGGTGGGCGGGGCGATCGCGTTCCTCAAGTCGGTCAACTCGCAGACCAGTGAGGACATCGCGTTCGCCGAGACGATCTCGATGCCGATCCTGTTGCTGTTGCTGCTGTTCATCTTCCGCGGCCTGGTCGCCGCGGTCACGCCGCTGATCGTCGGGGTGATCGCCACCCTCGGCGCGTTCGCCGCGGTCCGGCTCATCACTTACGCCACCGACGTCTCGGTCTTCGCGATCAACATCATCACCATCCTCGGCCTCGGCATGGCGATCGACTACGCGCTGTTCATCGTCAGCCGGTTCCGCGAGGAGCTGGCGGCCGGACTCGACACTCCGGCGGCGATCACGCGTACCCTCCAGACCGCCGGGCGCACGGTGCTCGTCTCGGGTCTGACGATCGTGCTCGCGCTCTCGTCCCTGCTTGTGTTCCCCCAGGTCTTCCTGCGGTCCATGGGCTTCGGGGGGATGGCGGCCGTGGGCGTCGCGATGCTCGCGTCGCTGACCGTCCTGCCCGCGTTCCTCGCCCTGCTCGGTCCCCGGATCAACGCGGGGCGCATTCGCCTCCCCTTTGGTACGCGTAAAGCAGCGACCGAGCCGGCGAGTGACGAGCGGGGCGCCTGGGGACGGCTGGCGCACAGTGTGATGAAGCGGCCGGTGGTGTACGCCGTCGCCGTGGCCGCGGTCCTCATCACCATCGCGTTGCCGGCGCTGCGGATCAGCTTCGGCGGGTTCGACGAGCGGCTGCTGCCCCCGGATTCGACCGTACGCACGGTGAACGACCGCCTGGATTCGGGCTTCACCGGGGCGACCTCGGACTACCCGATCCAGGTGCTGGTCAGGGGCGACGCCTCGGCCTCCTATGTGGACCAGATTCGGGCGGTCGACGGGGTGACCGGCGCCGACCTCGTCGCCACCAAGGACGGCGTGACGCTGCTGAGCGTCGACTACGACGGCGACCCGTCCGAGGCGGCGACCCGCGACATCGTTCGCGATCTGCGGGACCTGCCACCCCCGTCGGGTACGCAGACCCAGGTCGCCGGGCGGGCCGCGATGGATCTCGACCTGCTGGACAGCCTCGGTGAACGGCTGCCCTGGGCGGCCCTGATCATGGCCGGCGCGACCTTCCTGCTGCTGTTCCTGGCGTTCGGCTCGGTGGTGCTGCCGATCAAGGCGGTCGTGATGAACCTGATCTCGATCGGGGCCAGCTTCGGCGTCATCGTCTGGGGTTTCCAGGAGGGTCACCTGGCCGGGGCGATGGGCTTCACCAGCACGGGATTCCTCGACCCCACCAACCTCGTGCTCATCCTCGTCATCCTGTTCGGCCTGGCCACGGACTACGAGGTGTTCCTGCTCTCCCGCATCCGGGAGGAGTGGGACGCCACCGGCGACAACACCCGGGCCGTGGCGCGGGGCGTACAGCACACCGGCGGGATCATCACCGCGGCCGCGCTGCTGCTGGCGATCGTGGTCGGCGGGTTCGCCACCGGCGAGATGGCGTTCGTGAAGATGATGGGCGTCGGCATGCTGGTCGCGATCCTCGTCGACGCGACACTCGTCCGGATGATCCTGGTGCCGGCGACGATGCGGCTGCTCGGCCGGTGGAACTGGTGGGCGCCCGGTCCGCTGGGCGCGATCTACCGCCGATTCGGCATCAAGCACGACACCCCCGCCACACCTCCACCCACCCAGCCCGCCCCTTCCCGCGAACCGGCCCGCGCCTGACCCGCGGCCTGAGCGCCGCCGGTTTTGGCGCTGGATCAGGGATCTCGGTCGAATCATGGGTCAAGATTCGACCGAGATCCCTGATCCAGCGCTGTAGGGGGAGGCCTGAAGTCCGGTTACCGTTGCCGGGTGATTTTCGAGACCGAGCGCCTGATCGTCCGCGAATGGCGCGACACCCCTGACGATCTCGACCGGATCTTCGAGATCTACCGGCACGCCGAGGTCACTCGCTGGATCGGGATGGAGCAGCCGCTGCAGGTCCCGGACGAGGCCAGGGCGGTCATGACCCGCTGGCAGGCGCGCTACGAGAAGAACGAGCACAGGTACGGCCCGTGGGCGATGGAGCTAAAGGCGACCGGGGTCGTGGCCGGGACCGTGCTGCTCGGACCGCTGCCCGAACCGTCCGACGGCTCCGAGGGCCGGGGCGAGATCGAGGTCGGCTGGCATCTGCATCCCGATTCCTGGGGCCACGGGTATGCGACCGAGGCGGCGACCGGCGCACTGGACCTGGCGCTGAACCAGTACCAGGTCGCGGAGGTGTACGCGGTGGCGTACCCCACGAACGAGCGATCGATCGCCGTCATGAAGCGGCTGGGCATGTCCCCCCGAGGGCTGACTACTCGCTGGTATGGCCGTGAAGCGCAGTGTTACGTCACTCTGCCGAGGCAGCGGGCCGGATCGAATTGATCTTGAACGGGTAGAGTTATGCCCGTGAGCGAACCCCGCGCCATCGTGCTGCTCGGCTCGACCGGATCGATCGGCACCCAGGCGATCGACATCGTCCGGGCGAACCCGGATCGCTTCCGGGTGGTCGGGATCGGCGCGGGTGGCGGCAACGTCGAGCTGCTGGCCGCGCAGGCGCTGTCGCTCGAGGTCGAGGTCGTCGGGGTCGCCAAGGCGAGCGCGGTCCAAGACCTGCAGCTCGCCTTCTACGCCGAGGCGGCCCGCCGCGGATACGCCACCGGCGAGTTCAAGATCCCGAAGATCCTCGCCGGTCCGCAGGCCATGGCCGAGCTCGCCGAGTGGCCCTGCGACGTGGTGCTCAACGGGGTCGTCGGTTCGCTGGGACTCGCTCCGACGCTGGCCGCGTTGGGGGCTGGTCGCGTACTCGCGCTGGCCAACAAGGAGTCGCTCGTGGCCGGTGGGCCCCTCGTGCGGAAGGTTTCGCGGCCCGGGCAGATCGTGCCCGTGGACAGCGAGCATTCGGCGTTGGCGCAGTGCCTGCTGGCCGGTGATCGGCCCGAGGTTCGGAAGCTGATCCTGACGGCGAGTGGGGGAGCGTTCCGCGACCGTCGCCGGGCGGAGCTGGCCGACGTGACCTACGAAGAGGCGCTCAAGCACCCGACCTGGGACATGGGGCCGGTCGTCACGATCAACTCCGCCACCCTGGTCAACAAGGCGCTCGAGGTGATCGAGGCGCACGAGCTGTTCGACGTGAGCTATGACGACATCGAGGTCACGGTGCACCCGCAGTCGGTGATCCACTCCCTCGTCGAGTACGCCGACGGTTCGACGATCGCCCAGGCGAGCCCGCCCGACATGCACCTGCCCATCGCGCTGGCCCTCGACTGGCCGCACCGGGTGCCCGGAGCGGCCGCCCCGGTGGACTGGACGATGGCGCACAACTGGGAGTTCCGGCCCCTGGACACCGAGGCCTTCCCTGCGATCGAGCTGGCCAAGCAGGCCGGCCGGACCGGCCGCTGCCGGCCGGCGATCTTCAACGCCGCCAACGAGGAGTGCGTCGCAGCCTTCTCTCAGGGACGGCTGCCATTCTTGGCGATCGTGGACACGGTCGCCCAGGTCCTCAGCGACGCCCCGGAACTCGACGAACCGGGTACCGTCGAGGACGTGCTCGCCGCCGAAGAGTGGGCGCGGACTCGGGCGACCGAGCTGATCGTCGGGAAGGTTTCTTGATGCTGATTCTGGGGATCGCCCTCGGCGCCTTGGCCATCCTGGTCTCGGTCTCGTTGCACGAGGCCGGGCACATGCTGACGGCCAAGATGTTCGGGATGAAGGTCACCCGTTACTTCATCGGCTTCGGCCCGACGCTGTGGTCGTTCAAGAAGGGCGAGACCGAATACGGGATCAAAGGCATCCCGTTGGGCGGTTTCGTCAAGATCACCGGCATGACTCCCCAGGAGGAGGACGCCGACGACCCGCGCGCGATGTGGCGCTACCCCGTGTGGAAGCGGACGATCGTGATGGTCGCCGGCTCCGTGGTGCACTTCATCCTCGCGTTCCTGATCTTCTGGCTGGTCGCGGCGAACTTTGCCCTGACGAACCCGGACAATCCGGGTCCGGCCGCCACCGACGTCGCCAAGGCTCCGGCGTACCTGACGATCGCGAACTGCGTGCCGAAGGACCTCACCTCGGGCGACTGCACCACCACCGACGGCCCGGCCCTCGCGGCGGGTCTGAAGGACGGCGACCTCGTCACCGCGGTCGGCACGACCCAGGTGGCGAACTACGCCGACCTGGTCACCGCCATCCGTGCGCTGACCCCCGGTACGCCGACCCCGATCACCTACGTCCGCGACGGGCAGACCGCCACCGCGACGGTGACCCCGGTCGAGGCCCAGCGACCGCCGATCGACGACACCGACGGGGAGGTCAAGAAGGTCGCCGCGATCGGCGTCGGACTGGGCTGGGACCCGGCCCTGCCGAAGACGGTCGAGTACAACGCGATCGAGGCCATCCCGGTCGCCGGCGACCAGATGGGCGCCGCCGCCACCGGCGTGGTGACCTCGATCAAGAACCTGCCGAACAAGATCCCCGGTCTGATCGACGCGATCGGCGGCGGCCAGCGCGACGCCGACAGCCCGGTCAGCGTGGTCGGCGCCAGCCGGCTCACCGGCGAGGCCATCGAACGGGGCTTCTGGGAGATCGCCCTGCTGATCATCGCGGGGCTGAACTTCTTCGTCGGCGTCTTCAACCTGCTGCCGCTGTTGCCGCTGGACGGCGGGCACATCGCGATCGCGTGGTTCGAGAGGGCACGGTCGTGGATCTACGCGCGGCTCGGCAAGCGTGACCCGGGTCGCGTCGACTACTACAAGCTGATGCCCCTCACATACGCCGTAATCTTGGTGTTCGGTGCGTTCACCCTGCTGACCGTCACCGCGGACGTCGTCAATCCCATCACGATCTTCAAGTGAGAGAGCTGTGACTGCGATCAACCTCGGCATGCCGGCAACTCCTCCGCCCGCCCTAGCCCCCCGTCGCCAGAGCCGCCAGATCATGGTCGGCTCGGTGCCGGTCGGCGGCGGCGCGCCGGTCAGCGTCCAGTCCATGACGACGACGCTGACCGCCGACGTCAACGCCACCCTGCAGCAGATCGCCCAGCTGACGGCGAGCGGCTGCCAGATCGTCCGGGTCGCGGTGCCCAGCCAGGACGACGTCGAGGCGCTCCCCGCGATCGCCAAGAAGTCGCAGATCCCGGTCATCGCCGACATCCACTTCCAGCCGAAGTACGTGTTCGCCGCGATCGACGCGGGCTGCGCCGCCGTACGCGTGAACCCGGGCAACATCCGCCAGTTCGACGACAAGGTGAAGGAGATCGCGAAGGCGGCCTCCGAAGCCGGCGTGCCGATCCGCATCGGGGTGAACGCGGGCTCCCTCGACAAGCGCCTGCTGGAGAAGTACGGCAAGGCGACCGCCGAGGCCCTGGTCGAGAGCGCGCTGTGGGAGTGCTCGCTGTTCGAGGAGCACGGCTTCCGTGACATCAAGATCAGCGTCAAGCACAACGACCCGGTCGTCATGATCCGGGCGTACCGGCAGCTGGCCGAGCAGTGCGACTATCCGCTGCACCTCGGTGTGACCGAGGCCGGCCCGGCGTTCCAGGGCACGATCAAGTCCGCGGTCGCCTTCGGCGCCCTGCTCGCCGAGGGCATCGGCGACACGATCCGGGTCTCCCTGTCGGCGCCGCCGGTCGAGGAGGTCAAGGTCGGCCACGCCATCCTGGAGTCGCTGGGGCTGAAGGAGCGGGGCCTGGAGATCGTCTCCTGCCCGTCCTGCGGTCGCGCCCAGGTCGACGTCTACACGCTGGCAGAGCAGGTCACCGCCGCGCTCGAAGGGTTCCCGGCTCCGCTGCGCGTCGCCGTCATGGGCTGCGTCGTCAACGGTCCCGGCGAGGCTCGGGAGGCCGACCTCGGCGTCGCGTCCGGCAACGGCAAGGGCCAGATCTTCGTCAAGGGCGAGGTCATCAAGACCGTGCCGGAGTCGCAGATCGTCGAGACCCTGGTCGAGGAGGCGCTCAAACTCTCCGTCCAGATGGGTGTCGAGCTCCCCGAAGAACTCCGCGAACTCGCCGGCCCGGTAGTCTCCGTCCACTGACCTGTGGCCGGCTCCAGTCCACTAGCCGTGCAGCAAAAGCCCCGCTCACACCGAGCGGGGCTTTTGCATAATTCGCCCTCGGGTCACTCCTCGGCGAGGATGGCGTAGAGCTTGCGGCGCGTCTCGTTGAGGATCTCCAGGGCGCGAGCGCGCTGCTCCGGCGTACCGGATGCACCGACCTGGTGCAGGGCCTGCATGATCCCGAACCCGGCCTGTCGGAAGTCCTGAGCCTCGCTGACCTCGTCGGCCGTGAACTCCTGCCACGGGGCGCGGTTGGTCTCGGCCTCGGCCGCGGCGCGGCCTGCCTCGGTCAGGGCGTAGCTCTTGCGACCGCCCACTGCGCCAGCTGGGCCGGTGCCCGACGCATCCGTTTGCGCTCCGGCAATGGTGGCCTCGATCAGGCCTTCGTCTTCCAGTAGCTGCAGGGTCGGGTACACCGAGCCCGGTGAGGGCCGCCAGACGCCGCCGGTGCGGGTCTCCAGTTCGGAGATCATCTCGTAGCCGTGCATGGGGCGCTCGGCGAGCAGGCCCAGGATCGCGGCGCGGACGTTGCCACGGCGTCCCCGGCCTCGACCGCCGCCGCGGCGACCGTGCGGTCCCGGCCCGAATCCGGGGCCGAAGCCCGGCATGGGCGGGAAGCCCGGGCGGCCGCCGAAGGCGAACTGCCGATGCTCATGGTCATGGTGCGCGTGATGCGCTTCGCGAAGTCGTTCGCGCAGTTCTCGAGGGATGCGGTTCCTCATCTCGGTTCTCCTATCGCTGTTCTATCACCGATGCGTTAACGATATATCGGAAACTGATCGCCTGCAAGTGGTCGCGCGAACCTTCGTGTTCTGGCAGGCTGGAAGCGTGCTCACGAAGTCGGCGGTCCGGCAGCTCGGCGAGGCCGACCGGCCGGAGATCGAGCGGCTGCTCGCCACGGATCCCTACGTCACCGCTCAGGTCTGGGAGCGGCTCACCGCGCGCGGCCTCGGCTGGTGGCGGGCCGACGGCCGGATCTACGGCTACGGTCCGCGCGGCCGGCTCGACGCCATCTGCTGGCTGGGTACCCAGCTCACGCCGGTCGCAGCCACCGGCGACGCGGTCGTCGCCTTCGCCGACGTGCTCGGCCGCCTGGGGCGTACCTGCACGAGCATCGTGGGCCAGCGCGACCAGGTGATCGACCTGTGGGACCGGCTCTCGCCCCGGTGGGGGCGGGCTCGCGACGTCCGCGCGGTGCAGCCGCTGCTGGTCGCTTCCCGGCCCGCGCCGGTTCCGGCCGATCCAGGGGTACGCCTCATGCGCGCCGACGAGATCGACGTGCTCTTCCCGGCGGCGGTCGCGATGTACACCGAGGAGGTCGGAGTCTCCCCGTTGGACGGTGGCCGGGGCTACCGTCAGCGAGTCGCCGAGCTGGTCAAGTCGGGCCGGGCATACGCGAAGGTGGTCGACGGGCGAGTCGTGTTCAAGGCCGACCTCGCGGTGATCACTCCACATACGGCACAGGTGCAGGGCGTCTGGGTGGATCCGGCATGGCGGGGGCGGGGGATCGCGACGGCCGGCATGGCAGCGGTGGTGAACGACGCACTGCGGCGGGTCGCCCCGACGGTGAGCCTCTACGTCAACGATTACAACGTGCCGGCTCGGCGTGCGTACAAGACGTGTGGCTTTCAGCAGGTCGCGGAGCTGGCCACAGTGCTCTTCTGAGGACGGACCGGATCGAATCGCGGCGCGCCGATCCCCGCGTATTTCGCTACTTTGCGCATATGAGCGACTACGTTGCGCAACGATAGAGGGGCAGGCAAGTTACTGGCGCAGAGGTGTGTGGGCCCGATGGGGCGGATCGAGAAGAAGCTCTCCGACAGCACCACGAAGTACTACTGGTACCCCGGAGAGAAGCAGGAATGGATCCGCGCCGCAGTGTCGATCGGGGTCGGCGTCGTCGCCGCCGCCTTACTGATGCTGATGACCCACAACAGCGTGACGGCGGTGGTCGTCGGTACTTCGGCCACCTTGGCGATGGCCGGCTTCAACTTCGGTCGCCGGGACTCCAGGGCGCTGGCCGGTTTCCCGGGCATGGCCGACAAAGCCGCGCGCCGCGCCGCGATCGGGCACACCGGCCGGGCCGCCTGGCGTGGACTCGTGATGGGGGTGGGCAGTGCCGCGGCGGCGGTGCTGGTCATCAACCTGAGTCCCCAGGGCTGGCTCTACGACTGGCTGCTGCCGGTCGTCCCGGCGGTCGTCTGCGCGATCGCCCGGCAGATCGGGCTGGTCTGGGAGAAGCTCGGCACCACGGTGTCGACCAAGGGCCCCGCCGCCGAGCCCGCGAAAGCCGAGCCGGCGAAGGCCGTCCCCACCGACGGCTAGCTGTGACGCAGCGCTCCCATAAAACCATTTGGGCCGGTCGGGTACCGGTGGGAACATCCTCGGGTGGCGCTGCTCGAAGCTCATGACCTGACCAAGACCTTCCGCCGCCCCGAGAAGGATCCGGGGTTGCGCGGTTCGGTCAAACACTTATTCCAACGCAGGTACAGCACGAAAACGGCGGTCGGTGGCGTCGATCTCTCCATTGAGGCCGGTGAGGCGGTCGCGTACGTCGGCCCGAACGGGGCCGGCAAGTCCACCACCATCAAGCTGCTCACCGGCATCGTCGAGCCGACCAGCGGCGAGGTGCGCATCGGCGGCCTGGTCCCGCACCGCAACCGCGTCGCCAACTCCCGCCAGATCGGCGTGCTGTTCGGCCAGCGTACGCAGCTGTGGTGGGACCTGCCGGTCCGGGAGTCCCTGGCGCTGCTCCGGGACATGTACGACCTGACCCCGGATCGTTTTCGCGCCCAGTTGAAGCGCTTCGACGAAGTGCTCGGGTTGGACGAGCTGCTGCCGGTGGTGGCCCGCAAGCTGTCACTCGGTCAGCGGATGCGGGCCGATCTGGCCTGCGCCCTGCTGCACAGCCCGAGGATCGTGTTCCTCGACGAGCCGACGATCGGCCTCGACATCTCGGTCAAGGACCGGGTCCGGGAGTTCCTCCGGCAGCTCAAGGCGGACGGGACGACCATCATGCTGACCACGCACGACCTCGGCGACATCGAGGACACCTGCGAGCGCATCGTCATCATCGACGACGGCCGGGTGATCTACGACGGTTCACTCGCCCAGGTGAAGGACCGGTACGCCCGCGAACGCCGGGTGCATCTGCAACTGGGCTCGGACTTGACCGTCGCCGACCTGGCCGGCCGGTTCCCCCAGGCGACCGTCACGGCGGCGGCCGAGGGGCGGCGGGAGTTCACCGTCGCGTTCGACAAGGCGGAGTTGACCGCCGGAGCCGTCCTCGCCGGGGTGGCGCAGATCGCCGAGGTGCTCGAAGTCAAGATCGACGAGCCCGCGATCGAGGACGTCGTCCGCAAGGTCTACGCCGGTGAGCTGCTGCTCGCCGAGGGGAGTACGCCGTGAGGGCGTACCTGACGATGGCGCGCAACTCCATGCGGAGCACGTTCGCCTTCCGGACGGCGTTCCTGATGGCGGCGGTCGCGGCGTGTTTCCAACTCGTCGCCACCGTGGCTCTGTGGAGCGCCCTGCTGTCCAACGGCGGCAGCATCGGCGGCTTCACCCTGCCGGAGATGAAGGCGTACCTGCTCGTGGGGTATGTGACGGGCTGGCTCGGCAACGCCATCGGGGAGTGGACGCTGGCCAACCGCATCCGCGACGGTCAGGTGGCGCTGGACCTGGTGAAGCCGATCGAGACGCAGAAGATGATGTTCGCCCAGGTCCTCGGCGGGCTGCCGATGGAGCTGATCATGATCGTCACGGTCGGGGCCGGTTTCGTCCTCGTGGCCGGCCCGATGCCGGGGCCGAGCAACATCCCGCTGTTGCTGCTGAGCCTGCTGTGCGTGATGCCGATCCGGTTCTGCATCGGGTTCCTCACGACGCAGCTCGTCTTCTGGACGCAGAACTTCCACGGTGTCGCCTGGGCCCGGAACGCGCTGGGAGCGGTGCTCTCCGGCTCGCTCGTCCCGCTGTCGCTCATGCCCGGCTGGCTCCAGGCGACCGCGGCGGTGCTGCCGTTCGCCAGCCTGACCTCGACGCCGGCCCTGATCTACCTCGGAAAGGTCTCGACCTCGACGGCGTACCTCCTGATCGGGGGACAGGTGTTCTGGGTCGTGGCCCTCTGGTTCATCGCCCGCGTGGCGTTCCGCGCGGCCTCCCGGCAGGTGACCGTCCATGGTGGCTGAAAGCGATCGGCAGTCGAAAGTCCTTTTCTGGGGCGGGTGGGCGGGCGTACGCCGGAACGCCCGGCTCTATCGCCGTAGCCTGGGCGCGGTCGTCCGGGCGGTCCTGGAGTACGTCTCCGACTTCTGGATCCTCATCGCGGCCGGGATCGTGACGCAGTCCCTCGGGCTGGTCTTCCTCAGCGTCGTCATGGCCCGGGTCCCGCACCTCAACGGCTGGTCCTACCCGGAGATGGTGCTGATCTACGCCCTCGCCGGGGTCAGCTCAGGAGTCGTGCCGGTGATCTCCGACGGGATCTGGCAGCTCGCGTCCTTCATCCACAACGGTCAGCTCGACTACGCGCTGACGCGACCGGCCCCGCCGCTGATGCAGGTCATGAGCGCCTGGGTCGGCTTCAACGGAGTGGGCGACCTCGTGGCCTCGGCCGCCATGCTGACCTGGGCCCTCACCCGAGTCGACGTCCACTGGACCCCACTGAACGTGCTGATCCTGCTGGTGCTCATGATCAGCGGCATCGCGCTGCGGCTGGCGATGTGCGTCGTGGCCAACACGGTGTCGTTCTGGCTGCGGATGCCGATGCCCATGTTCGCCATGACCGCGTGGCAGGTCGGCGAACTCGCCCGGTACCCGCTGGGCATCTACGGCTTCGGCCTGCGGTTCCTGCTCGGGGCGGCGGCGCCGTTCGCCTTCGCCGGGTTCTTCCCGGCCGCCTGGCTGCTCGACCGCGGCGGGTACGCCTGGCTCGGCATCCTCACCCCGGTGGTGGCGGCGGCCTGGTGGTTCTTCGCCGTCTATCTTTTCCGCCGCGGCTTACGCCGCTACGAAAGCGCCGGCCACTAACTCATGATCATTGCGTCAGCCATGCTGTTTGAGCGGACATTTCGTCGCGCGAAGCAGCATGGCTGACGCAATGATCAGGCACGTCAGGAGCGGAGGCGGGCGAAGGCGTCCACGGCACGGGTCGTGGTCCAGTGGCGGTTGTGCGCGAACGGGCCGAACCGCTGCGGGCTGAGCGAGCGTACGTCCACTTCGGAGGAGCCGGACGTGATCAGCTCGGCGAGCGCCTTGCCCACGCCGCCGGCGAGTGCCATGCCGTGCAGGCTCATCCCGGCGGCGGCCCAGAGGCCGGGGACGTCGGTCTGGCCGACGAGCGGCTCGCCGTCCGGGGTGAACGCCTCGGGGCCGCAGATGACCTTGACGATCTCGGGGAGGTCCCGGATCCGGCCGGACGCGGCGGCGACCAGCTCGTCGATCGGCGCCGGGGTGGCCTGCGCACGCGACTCGGCGAGCGGCGGCGCGCCGTTGAGCGGCCACGCCGGGACCGGAGCCGACGGGTACGCCCCCAGGATCAGGCCGCCACCGGCGCCGCGCAGGTAGAGGTTGCGATCGGGGTCTCGCACGGTCGGCAGGGTGTCCGGATCGAGCGGGGTCTCGAACGGGGCGGTGACGGCGTACTGGTGGTTGACCGGCGCGACGGGCACGGTCGCCCCGGCGAGGTGCCCCAGGTGCGCCGACGCGGCTCCGGCCGCCAGCACCACCGTGCTCGTCTTGAGGTCGCCGTCCGACGTCCGGACGCCGGTGATGCGACGAGACGCGACGGTCAGCCCGGTGACGCGTACGCCGGTCCGGACGGTCACGCCGAGTGCGGTCGCGGCGGCGGCGAGCGCGGCCGGGAGGTCTTTCGGCCGGACGAAGCCCTCCTCGGGCACCCAGCCGACGGCCTGCACGTCCTTGTCGTCGATCAGCGGCGGCAGGGACGACGGCGGCCGCAGCTCGACGCCCAACGCGGTCAACGCGGCCACCCGTGCCGGAGTCGAGGCCAGCCGGAGACCGCCGACGGGACGCCATCCGGGGTCGAGCCCGGTCTCGGCGCGGAGGCGATCGGCGAGCGCGGGCAGGTAACCGACCAGCGCGCGGGTCGCGGGGGAGCCGCGGAGGGGCGTGACGAAACCGGCGGAGTGCCACGTCGTCCCGTCGGTGAGCTGATGCTGTTCGAGCAGGGTGATCTCCGTCCACCCCAGACTCGCCAGGTGGTACGCGACGGAGCAGCCGACGATGCCGCCCCCGATCACTACGGCGCGGGTTTCGGATGTCACCCAGAGAGATCTATCAAAGCGTACGCCGACACGCCAGACGTCGAGCGGTGTGACTGTTGACGTTCGAACAGCCGACCGGTAGATCTGACGTGTGAACGAGGCACCGATGAGCATCGAGGCGTTACGGGTCGCGATCTCGGCCGAGACGGTCGACACGGTGCTCCTCGCGCTGACCGACATGCAGGGGCGGCTGCAGGGCAAGCGGCTCTACGCGCCGTTCTTCCTCGACGAGGTGCTCGCCCATGGCAGCGAGGCCTGTAACTATCTGCTCGCCGTCGACGTGGAGATGAACACCGTCGGCGGATACGCCATCTCGGGCTGGGAGCGCGGATACGGCGACTTCGCCATGATCCCCGACATGCGGACGCTGCGCCGCCTGCCGTGGCAGCCGGGCACCGCCCTCGTCCTCGCCGACCTCGCCTGGCTCGACGGGACGCCGGTCGCCGAGTCGCCCCGGCAGATCCTGCGCCGCCAGCTCGACCTGCTGGAGTCCGAGCACGGACTGACCGCGTATGTGGGGACCGAGCTGGAGTTCGTCGCGCACAAGGAGTCCTATGAGGACGCCCAGCGCCGGGACTACCGGGCGCTCACCCCGGTCAACGGTTACAACGTCGACTACTCCGTGCTCGGCACCGCCCGGGTCGAGCCGCTGCTGCGCCGCATCCGTCAGGAGATGGCGGGCGCCGGGCTCTATCCCGAGAGCGCCAAGGGCGAGTGCAACCTCGGCCAGCACGAGATCGCGTTCCGCTACGACGAGGCGCTGACGACCGCCGACAACCACACCGTCTACAAGAACGGGGCCAAGGAGATCGCCGCCCAGGAGGGCTGCTCGATCACGTTCATGGCCAAACCGAACGCGCGCGAGGGCAATTCGTGCCACGTGCACTTCTCTCTGCGTACCAGTCGGGGAGAGCCGGTGATGAGCGGACCCGACGGCGCGTTGTCGCAGCTGGGCACCCACGTGCTCGCGGGCATGCTGGCGGCGACCCGCGAACTGTCGCTGTTCCTCGCGCCGAATGTCAACTCCTACAAGCGATTCCAGCCGGGGTCGTTCGCGCCGACCGCGTTGCGCTGGGGCCGCGACAACCGCACCTGCGCGTTGCGGCTGGTGGGGCACGGTCCGTCGCTGCGGGTCGAGCACCGCGTGCCGGGCGCGGACGTGAACCCCTACCTCGCGATCGCCGCGCTGGTCGCGGCCGCGCGCCACGGGCTGTCCGCGAAGCTGGAGCTCGAGCCCGAATTCACGACCAACGCATACGCGGACAGCAGCGCTCCCCGCGTCCCCGCTACCCTGCGCGAAGCGCTGTCGGTCTGGCGGGAGTCGGCGATCGTGCCCGAGTTCTTCGGCCCGGCGGTGGCGGAGCACTATGCGCGGGCGGCCGAGGTGGAGATCGAGGCGTTCGACGCGGCCGTGACCGACTGGGAGCTGCGACGGGGGTACGAACGACTGTGAAGATTCTGAATCCGGCGACCGGCCTGCCGGTGGCCGAGGTGACCCCGACGCCGATCGAGGGGGTCGACGACGCCGTCGCCGCCGCACGCGCCGTGTTCCCCTCGTGGGCTGCGGTGTCGCCGGGCGACCGGGCGAAACTCCTGCGTCGCTTCGCCACCGTGGTCGACGAGCACCGGGCCGAGCTGGCCGAGCTGAGCGTGGCCGAGGCGGGGCACCCGATCTCGTTGGCCCGCTGGGAGGCCGAGCACGTCCGGGACGTCCTGAACTACTTCGCGGGCGCGCCCGAGCGGCTGCTGGGTTCGCAGATCCCGGTGGCCGGCGGGATGACTGTGACCTTCCAGGAGCCGCTGGGCGTCGTCGGCGTGATCGTCCCCTGGAACTACCCGATGCCGATCGCCGCCTGGAGTTTCGCGCCCGCGCTGGCCGCGGGCAACGCCGTGCTGCTCAAGCCGGCCGAGGCGACGCCGTTGACCGCGCTGCGCCTGGCCGAGCTGGCCGTCCGCGCGGGGCTGCCCGAGGGCGTCTTCACGGTGCTGCCCGGCGAGGGACCCGTCGCCGGGGCCCGGCTGGTCGAGCACCCGGACGTCGCGAAGATCGGCTTCACCGGCTCGACCGCCGTCGGCAAGCAGATCATGGCGACCTGCGCCCAGCAGGTGAAGCGCGTGACGCTGGAGCTGGGCGGGAAGTCCGCCAACATCGTGTTCGCCGACGCCGACCTCGAACGCGCGGCGGCGACCGCCCCCGAGTCCGTCTTCGACAACTCCGGGCAGGACTGCTGCGCCCGATCCCGGCTGCTGGTCCAGCGAGCGGTCTACGACGAGTTCCTGGCGCTGCTCGAACCGGCGGTCGCCGCCTGGCGGGTCGGCGACCCGAACCAGGAGGACACCCAGATGGGTCCGCTGATCTCGGCGGCCCATCGAGCCCGCGTCTCGTCCTATGTGGAAGAGGCGGAGGTGCTGTTCCGCGGATCCGCCCCCGGCGGCGACGGTTTCTGGTACGCCCCGGCGGTGCTGGCCGCGGGCGGTCCCGGTGCCCGCGTCTGGCGCGAGGAAGTCTTCGGCCCGGTGCTGAGCGTGCTCCCGTTCGACGACGAGGCGGAGGCGATCCGGCTCGCCAACGACACCGAGTACGGGCTGTCCGGCTCGATCTGGACCCGGGACCTCGGCCGGGCGCTGCGCGTCTCTCGTGGAGTGCAGACGGGCAACCTGAGCGTGAACTCGCACTCCAGCGTGCGGTACTGGACTCCGTTCGGCGGGATGAAGCAGTCCGGGCTCGGCCGCGAACTGGGCCCGGACGCCCTGCTCGCCTTCACCGACATCAAGACCGTCTTCTTCGCCAACGCATGATCATTGCGTCAGCCGCCGGGGACGCGCTTGCGCCGAGCCGCCAGGAGTGCGGTCAGCTGCTTCGCGCGACGTTTTGTCCGATGAAACCGCATGGCTGACGCAATGATCACAGATAGGGAGTATGTGTGAACAGGTATGAGGGCAGGGTCGCGGTGGTGACGGGGGCGGCCAGCGGCATCGGGCTGGCCACCTCCCGACGGCTCGCGGCGGAAGGCGCGAAGGTCGTCACCGTCGACCTCACCGACACGGCCGAGCTGGCCGCCGAGATCGGCGGCGACCCGGTCGTGGCCGACATCGCCGACGAGGCGGCCGTCCAAGCCCTGTACGCCGGGGTCAAAGACCGGCACGGCCGGGTGGACGTCGCCTTCCACAACGCCGGGATCTCCCCGCCGGACGACGACTCGATTCTGGAGACCGGTCTGGCCGCGTGGGAACGCGTACTGCGCATCAACACGACGAGTGTCTATCTCGGCTGCAAGTATGTGCTGCCGATCATGCTGGAGCAGGGGCGGGGATCGATCGTCAACACCGCCAGTTTCGTGGCGTTGATGGGCGCGGCGACCAGCCAGATCGCGTACACGGCGAGCAAGGGCGGCGTCCTGGCGATGACTCGGGAGCTGGGCGTACAGTTCGCCCGGCAGGGCGTCCGCGTGAACGCGCTCTGTCCCGGTCCGGTGGCGACCCCACTGCTTCTGGAGTTGTTCGCCAAAGACCCCGAACGGGCCGCCCGGCGATTGGTGCACGTCCCCATGGGTAGATTCGCTCGACCGGAGGAGATCGCGGCCGCGGTCGCGTTCCTCGCCAGCGATGACGCATCCTTCATCACCGCTTCACAGTTCATCGTGGATGGAGGCATCACTGGTGCGTACGTGACGCCGCTGTGAGACGAACCGACCCGACGCACTTGAAGGCGCTGTGAGACGACCGATCATCGGGCTGACCACCTATCAGGAGCCCGCGAGCTGGGCGTTGTACCGGGACACCCCGGCCGCCCTGCTGCACGTGACCTACCTCCAGGCGATCCAGGCGGCCGGCGGCCGGCCGGTGCTGCTGCCGCCGGACGACGTCGACGCCGGCGTACTGGACGTCCTCGACGGGCTCGTCCTGACCGGCGGGGCCGACATCGACCCCGCTCGTTACGGTCAGGAGCGGCATCCGGCGACGCATCCGAAGCCGTACCGGGATTCGGCGGAGTCGCTGCTCGCCCGCGGCGCCCTCGACCGGGACCTGCCGGTGCTGGGCGTCTGCCGGGGGATGCAACTGCTCGCCGTGGTTACCGGGGGCTCGCTGCACCAGCACCTGCCCGATCTCGTGAGCACTTCCCTGCATCGGCCGCCGCCGTTCGACGAGGTGGCGTACGGGGAGCACGTCGTGCAGGTGGATCCGCAGTCGCGGCTGCACGAGATCATGGGCGGCGTGGCGAAGACCAGTACGCTGCACCACCAGGCGGTCGCCGACCCGGGCGCGTTCACGCCGGTGGGCTGGTGTGTCGAGGACGGCGTCATCGAGGCGATGGAGTCCCCGATCCACCGGTACGCCGTCGCCGTCCAGTGGCACCCGGAGACCGACCCGGACACCCCGTTGTTCCAGAGTTTGGTAACCGCGTCCCAAGATGTGTGACAGCCTGCCATGATCCAGTCATGGGCCAGGTCTATCCGCACATCGACGACCGCATCCGGGACTTCCTGCTGGCGCAGCCGGTCTTCTTCGTCGCGACCGCCCCGGCCGATCCGTCGGGGCACGTCAACCTGTCCCCGAAAGGGATGAGCGGCAGCTTCGCCGTGCTCGGGCCGCTGCGTTGTGCGTATCTGGAATATGGCGGAAGCGGGAACGAGACGGTCTCGCACCTGCGCGACGACCCGGCGGGTGGCCGCATCACCTTGATGTTCTGCGCGTTCAGCGGGCCGCCGAAGATCTACCGGCTGCACGGCCACGGCCAGGTGCTGTTGCCGCAGGACCCGGGCTTCGCGGAGATGCTGGCGAACTTCCCGGAGCCCGCGCCGGGCCTGCGCAACATCAACGTGGTCGACGTCACGCGTGTGAGTGACTCGTGTGGATACGCGGTGCCCCTGATGGAGTACCAGGGCGACCGGGACCTGCTGAGCCGGTATTGGGATCGGCGCACCCCCGAGGAGCAGGCCGAATACCGGGCGCGCAAGAACGCCACCAGCATCGATGGGGTGCCGGTCCGCTGGTAGGGTCGAGATCATGACGGTACGCGCTCCGCTGAAGCCCGGGAAGCTCTCGCCGATGCGGCAGGTGCCCGCGAGCATTCCGCGCCCGGAGTATGTGGGTCGGAAGGAGCCGAAGCGGCTCGGCACCGAGGTGCAGGACGCCGAGACGATCGAGAAGATGCGCATCGCCGGCCGCCTCGCGGCGCAGGCCACCGTCCTGGCCGGGGAGCACTGCAAGCCCGGGGTCACCACCGAGGAGATCGACCGAGTCGTCCACGAGTTCCTCTGCGACCACGGCGCCTACCCGTCCACCCTCGGCTACCGGGGCTACCCGAAGAGCTGTTGCACCAGCCTCAACGAGGTCATCTGCCACGGCATCCCGGACACCACGGTCATCGAGGACGGCGACATCATCAACGTCGACGTGACCGCGTTCATCCACGGTGTCCACGGCGACACCGACGCCACGTTCTGCGTCGGCGAGGTGTCCGAGGAGCACCGGCTGCTCGTCGAGCGCACGCACGAGGCGACCATGCGGGCCATCAAGGCCGTGGCGCCCGGCCGGCAGATCAACGTGATCGGCCGGGTCATCGAGTCGTACGCGAAACGCTTCGGCTACGGCGTGGTACGCCACTTCGGCGGGCACGGCATCGGCCGGGCCTTCCACAGCGGTCTGTTCGTGCCGCACTTCGACTCGCCGGGCGCGACCGAGGAGATGGTGCCGGGGATGACCTTCACCATCGAGCCGATGATCACGCTCGGGACGACCGAGTTCGACATGTGGCCCGACGGCTGGACCGCGACCACCAAGGACCGTCGCTGGACGGCCCAGTTCGAGCACACCATCCTCGTCACCGAGGACGGTCACGAGATCCTGACACTGCCGTGACCTCTTCATCCGGTGGAGACGCCGACGCGGTTCCGGCGGCGCTGATCGAGCACCACCACGCGGACGTGACCGGCGGCTGGCTGCGCGCGGCCGTTTTCGGCGCGATGGACGGGCTCGTCACCAACATCGGCCTCATCGCCGGTGTGGGCGGCGGCGGCCTGTCGCGGGACGCGATCATCCTCACCGGCATGGCGGGCCTGGTCGCCGGGGCGATCTCGATGGCGTTGGGGGAGTACACCAGCGTCACGACCGCCAACGACCAGCTGGAGGCCGAACTGGCCAAGGAGCGGCGAGAACTCGAACGCAACCCGCACGCCGAGGCCGAAGAGCTCGCGCTGAACTGGACGGAACGCGGGCTGCCCGAAGACCTGGCCCGGCAGGTGGCGCACTTCCTGAAGGACAACCCGGAAGAAGCGTTGCGGGTGCACGCCCAGGAAGAGCTGGGCGTCGTCCCGGACGCGCAGCCGAGCCCGTGGACCGCCGCGATCAGCTCCTTCGTCTGCTTCTCCATCGGCGCGCTGATCCCGCTGATCTCGTACCTGCTCGGCAGCGATTCACTGTGGCTGGCCCTGGCCATCGGCGGCGTCGGCCTCTTCGTGGCGGGTGCGCTGACCTCGCGCTTCACCCACCGCGGCTGGTGGACCTCCGGGCTGCGGCAGCTGGTGCTGGGGCTGCTGGCCGCCGGGGCGACGTATGCGATCGGCAAACTGATCGACGGCTCCACCACCGCCCTCTAGCCCGCCCGCCCTTTCCGCGCGCCTTCCCAGGCGCTCATTCAGCGCGTTCCCTCTGGTTCTTTCCGCGCGATCATCAACTATCGGGCATGATCGACCGGCGTGTCGTGTCCGGAGCGCCCTGATCGATCCCCCGCCGCCCTGATCGATAACTCGATTAGTCGCGTGGATTCAGCTTGAAGATGCGCAGCCGTCGTCCTGAGCGCTCGGCGTACGCCTGGTAGGCGGGCCAGGTCACGAGCAGCAACTCCCACAGGCGCTCCCGTTCGGGGCCCTCGGCCAGCTCGGCGCGGACGGGAACCTCCCGCCCCTTGACGAGCACGCTCGCCTCCGGGTTGGCCAGCAGGTTACCCGACCAGGCCGGATGGTTCGGCTGACCCCAGTTGGAGCCGATGACCACGTAGCCGTCGCCGTCCGGCACATAGATGAGCGGCTGCCGCCGAAGTTCGCCGGATTTGCGGCCGGTCGTGGTCAGCACGAGCGACGGCAGGATGCCGAGCGCGATGACCTTGCCCTTGGTCAGGCGGGCCACCCGGATGTCCAGGGGCGGCAGGAGGACCCGCATCGACTTGGCGAACCACTGGTGACGACCGAGGCGCTGCGCGAGCTTGACGAGCATCGCGACAGTATGCCGGGAACTACTGGTTGGTAGTCAACAGTTCCACGAGGCGGCTGCGGTAGGTCGTGTCGCCCTCATTGGTGAGCATGTGCACTTCACCGGCGGGCCGGAAGATCACGTTGCCGGCTTCCTCGGCGACGCGACGGGGCTCGCCGCCGTCGACCGGAACGATCCGGTTACGCGCGCCTTCCAGCGCCATGACGAGGTAGGGGTTCTCGTGCCGATGCCACGTCTGCGATTCGCCCGGCGCCAGAGTGATCTCCCAGACGCGTACGTGCTCGTTCTCGAAGACGACCCGCTGGCCGACCGGGCCGAGCTGGATCTCGCGGACGTCGGTCACGATGCGCTCCTCGCGGGGGTGGGGTTCATGAGCAGGCCGTGCAGCTGGGCGCTGGCCTCGGCGACCTCGGTGAGGTGTGCGCTCGGGCCGAGTTCGCGGGGGCGGGGGATCTTCACCTCGACGACGTCGCGTACGCGGCCGGGCCGGGAGCTGAGCACGACGACGCGGTCGGCGAGCAGCACGGCCTCCTCGATCGAGTGCGTCACGAGCACGATCGTGGTCTTGCGGCTCATGTGCACGCGTTGCAGCTCTTCGCCGAGTTCGATGCGGGTCAGCGAGTCCAGCGCCGAGAAGGGTTCGTCCATGAGCAGTACGCGGGGCTCCGTCACCAGGGCCCGGCACAGCGCCACGCGCTGCTGCATGCCGCCGGACAGCTCGTGCGGCAGCCGGTTCTCGAAGCCGCCCAGCCCGGCCAGCTCGAGCAGATCCCGGGCGCGACGCCGACCCTCCTCGGTCCGCTCCTTGCTGATCTCCAGCGGCAGCATGACGTTGGTCAGCACGCTCCGCCAGGGCAGCAGAGCCGGGCGCTGGAACATCATGGCGACGTCGGCGCGGGGCCGGGCGACGGGTTCGCCGTCGACCGCCACGGTGCCGGACGTCGGCCGCAGCAGCCCTGCGATGAGGCGCAGCAAAGTGGACTTTCCGCAGCCCGAACGCCCGATGACGGCGACGCACTCTCCGTCATGGACGGTGAGGTTCAGATCGGCGAGAGCCTCGACGACACCCTTGCCGCTACGGAATGTCTGCGACACCCCTTCAACTGTGATCACGGCGTACGCCTTCCGGTCGAGGCTGGACGGACCCGGAGAGTTTAGCGCTCCCACCGTTTCCGGGATTATTCGTGGCCGTTCCGAGACGTGGGCAGAGCTGTCCACCGAGGATGGTGAGTTCTAGGCTGTGCGGTTGGACGGGATCTATCAAGATCCGAAAGCACCGGAAGGAACCCCCTCATGACGACGCTGACTCGACGGTCTGCGCTGGTGGCAGCCCTCGGCGCGGGTATCGCCGCGGCGACTGCCGCCTGCTCGGACTCTTCCTCCGACGATCCAGCTCCTCAGTCCTCCGGCAACGGCAGCACCGACAAAGTTAACTACGTAACATCGTTCGGGACGTTCGGCCGCGAGGCGTACGCCTACGTGGCCAAGAAGAAGGGCTTCTTCACCGAGGCCGGTCTGGACGTCTCGATCAAGCCCGGCAACGGCAGTGGCGACAACATCAAGCTCCTGGCCGGTGGCCAGGCGGACTTCGTCGTCGTCGACTTCGCCGCGCTCGCGATCGCGGTCGGTAAGGGCCAGGCCTCGGGCCTGGTCGGCATCTCCGCGGTCCTCCAGCGTTCGCTCGCGGGCGTCATGACGCTGGAAGGCTACGGCATCAGCGCTCCGAAGGACCTCGAGGGCAAGAAGATCGGCGATCCCTCGGGTTCGATCATCGGCACCCTGTTCCCGACGTACGCCAAGCTCGCCGGGATCGACGCGAGCAAGGTCCAGTTCGTGAACCTGCCCGCGCCGAACCTGCCGGCCGCGCTCGCCAGCAAGAGCGTCGACGCGATCGGTCAGTTCATCGTGGGCAAGCCGACCATCGAGGCGGCCGCCGGCGGCAAGCCGACGGTCTCCCTGTCGTACAGCGACTTCCTCACCGACCTGTACGGCAACACGGTTCTCGCGACCGAGAAGATGACCAAGGAGAAGCCCGACGTCATCAAGCGCTTCAACGGCGCGCTGATGAAGGGCCTCAAGTACGCGATCGACAACCCGGACGAGGCCGGCCAGATCCTGGCGGGCGAGGTTCCGACGGCGAAGGCGGCGGTCGCGGCGGCCGAGCTGAAGATCATGGCGTCCTTCGTTCGGGGCTCGTCCTCGGTCATCGGCGCTCTGGAGCAGGACCGCGTCGCCCGCGCGCTCGCGATCCTCTCCGGCTCGGGCACCATCCCCACTTCGCTCAAGCCCGAGCAGATCGTCGCCTTCGACATGACGCCGAAGGCCTGACCAGCCGGAAAGCGCGCCGGGCCCGCGAATGCCCGGCGCTGACGCAAACGGGGTCTCCGGCCGCCGATCGGGCGCCGGAGACCCCGCATGATGGCAAGGAGAGCCCATGACGAGGATCCGCTCGCTGGCTGTGGTCGTCTATCCCCTGCTCGGATCGGCGTTGCTCGTACTCGCGTGGTGGGCCGGCGTCCGGGTGTTCCGCCCGCAGACGATCGTGCTGCCGTCGCCCGGCGGCGTCCTTGACGCGTACGGGCAGAAGACCGCGTATCTCTGGCAGATGGCCTGGGTGAGCACCTGGGAGATCCTGCTCGGTTTCGCCATCGCCACCGTCGGCGGCATGGTGATCGGCCTGGTGTTGTTCACGTCGCGCATGGTGGACCAGACGTTTTCGCCGCTGCTCGTCGCCGTCAACGCGGTCCCCAAGATCGCCCTGGCGCCGGTGATGATGGTCTGGCTCGGGCTGACCTACCAGGCCCGGCTGGCCATGGTGGTGCTGCTGTGCTTCTTCCCGATCGTCCTCGGCATGACCGCCGGCCTGCGCAGCACGCCCGCCGAACTGGCCGAGCTGGCCCGGGCGATCCGGGCCTCCCGCTGGCAGACCTTCGTGAAGATCCGGCTGCCGGGAGCACTGCCTCAGCTGTTCACCGGATTGAAGGTGGCCATGCCGCTGGCCGCGGTCGGCTCGACGATCGGCGAGTTGATCGGTGGCGACAGCGGCCTGGGGTACGTCATCTCCGCCGCCAGCGGGCAGACGGACATGGAGTTGATGTTCGCGGCGCTGATCCTGCTCGCCCTGGTGAGCGTCGCGCTGTATCTGCTCGTCCAGGCGATCGAGTGGCTGCTGCTGCCCTGGGTCCGCGGCGTCACCGCCTGACCGGACCGCACCAACCCCCGCATACATGGATCAGGGATATGCGCCCTTCCGAAGACCTTCGGAAGGGCGCATATCCCTGATCTGCTGCTCGGCTGGGATGACGCGGTCGGGGAGGGTCAGGAGGCGAGCCGCCAGCGACCGCCCCGGACCACCAGCAGGGTCAGCGTCTGCGGCATGACGGCGGAGTGGTCGTCGGGCCGGAAGCTCAGCGGACCGGTGAACCCGTCGATCTGCAGGAAGTCCAAGGTGTCGCGCAGGCTCGACCGGCTGGTGCTGCCGGACCGGTTGGCCGCCTCCACGAGGAGCTCCAGCGCGTCGGCCGCGTAGGAGGCGTATCCGCTGTAGCCGCCGTAGCTGGCCGTGTAGTCGCGGAACCACTGCTGGCGGAAGGACTTCGCCGGGTTGGTGGCGATGACCTCGTCGATGACCATCGTCTGCGGGAAGGCCATCATCGCGCCCTCGGCCGCGCTCGCGGTGGCCTTGTTGAAGAACAGGTCGCCGCCGGCGCCCGTGTCGAACAACAGCTTGCCCTCGAATCCCGTGTTGCGGGCGTCGACCGCGATCTCACCGGCGACGGACGCGCCGGTCCACGCGATCAGCGCGTCCGGCTTCTCGCTGACGGCGGAGGTCACCGTCTGGCTGAACTCCGTCGCGGTCACCGAGACCTCGCGGGTGGTCTGCAGGTCGATCCCGGCGTTCTTCAGCGCGTCCTTGAGCGCCGTCTCGCCGTCGTCGCCGTACTGGTCGTTCGTCGTGATCAGGGCGACCTTCTTGACCCCGGTCGAGCTGAGCTGCGCAACCAGGGCGGCGGCGCCGTCCTTGGCGTTCGGGCCGACCTTGAAGACGAACCGGCCCGCCTTGTCGGTGTCGGCCAGCTCGCTCGCACCGGCCAGCGACAGCAGCGGAATGGACTTCTGAGTCACCGCCGCGGCCGAGGCCAGCGCGCATTCCCCGCAGGCACCGGTGATGATGGCGCTGATCTCGGAGTCGGCGGCCAGCGCCGCGATGTTCGACTGCGACAGGCTCTTGTCGCTGCGGTTGTCGCGATAGACGATCCGGATCGGCCGGTCGCCGGTCGCGTTCAACTGCTCCACCCGCAGCCGGAGAGCGCGCTCGAAGGCGCTGCCCATCTCGGCGTACGCCCCGGACAACTCGAGGTCCGCGCCGATGACGAGCTCATCGGGCTTACTCGGGGTGAGGGGTGAACTGCATGCCGTCGCGGCCAGCAGCGTCGCCAGCGAAATCACTGTGGATAGTCGGGCGCGTACGCGTGCCATCGGACTCCCTCTCGGTCAACCGAGCACACCTTGCCAGCCCTGCCATAGCGGGTCAAGTCGGGGTGCCCTACTCTGTCGACTTCAGACAGTCCACTTTATGATCTTCGCGGGGAGACGGAGGAAATCGGTCCATGATACTGGGAAGTTGCTCCGCTCGGCTTGTCGCGATCGGACCCGACATGGTGGAATCGGCGCCGTGCCACGTGTGAGCCTGCGCGACGCGCGGATCCGGACGAAGCTGGCGGTCGTGCTGTTGGTCCCGGTAATCAGTACCGTGGGCCTGGCCGCGGCGCGACTGGTCGACAGCGGCCAGCGTGCGGCGGACGCTCGACTGTCCAATCACCTAACGACGCTGTCTTCGCGGGTCACCGCGTTGAGCTACGCCCTGCACCACGAACGGATGGCGTTCGCGCGATTCGTCGCGGACACCTCGGCTGACGCGAGCACTCTCAGCGCTCCCATGGCGGAGACCGACGCTCAGGTCGGCTCGTACCGGGAGGCCCTGAAGGCGCTCGACGACCCGCCGGCCGCCCTCGACGCGCCGCTGCACCGCATCGACACGCACCTGGACGGCCTGGCCGACATCCGCAAGGAGGCCCAGGCCCGCAAGGACACCACGGTGGCCCAGGTCGTGCTGCGGTACTCCGCCATCCTCGCCGACATGACCGGCTACATCACCGACGCCGCCGAGGAGATCGGGGTCGGCAGTGACCTGACCGGAAGCGCCCGCGCCGTCGCCGCGTTCGCCGCCGCCCAGGGCGCCGCGGCCGAGCAGCAGGCGGTGGCGTTCGTGACGCTGAGCCAGGGCAGTGCGATCAGCGAGGAGCAGCAGTCGACCTTCCTCGCCACGCTGACCACTCAACAGCAGGCCTTCCAGGACTTCCTGCGGCAGGCCAGCGCGGAGCAGTGGGCCACCGCCCGGACCTTCGTCACCGGTGACGCCATCGTGCTCGCCGACGCGGCGGCCGACGACGTGAGCCGCTCCCGAGGCAGTAAGAGCCGCATCTCCGCGCTGGACGCGTCCCGCGCGATCGGGGCCGAGGTCGACCTGATGCGCTACGCGCAGCAGCGCCTCGAGTGGCAGCTCGGCGACGCGATCAACGCGCTGGCCGCCCAGGTGACCCGGCAGGCGATCATCGAGTCGTCCCTCCTCATCGCGGCTCTGCTGCTCGCCATCCTGATGGCGGCGTACGTGGCCCGGATGATGGTGCGCTCGCTGGAGCGGCTGCGTGGCGGCGCGCTCGTAGTCGCCCACCGCAGCCTTCCCGAGACGGTCGAGCGGCTGCGGGACGCCCGTGGCCTCGACGAACGCAGTGCGGACCAACTCGCCTCCGAAGTGCGCGACGAGATCCAGGTACGCGGCCGGGACGAGATCGGGCAGGTGGCTCAGGCGTTCAACGTCGTCCACCGCGAAGCCGTACGCATCGCCGCCGACCAGGCCGTCCTGCGCGGCACGGTGTCGGCGATGTTCCTCAGCCTGGCGCGCCGGTCGCAGACCCTGGTCGACCGGATGATCGCCGAACTGGACTCGATCGAGCAGCACGAGCAGGACCCGAAGCGGCTGGCCCGGATGTTCCGGCTGGACCACCTCGCGACCCGGATGCGCCGCAACGACGAGAACCTGCTCGTCCTGGCGGGCGCCGACGCGAGCCCGGCCCGACGGGAGGACGCCGGTCTGGAGGACGTCCTCCGGGCCGCCCAGTCCGAGGTCGAGCTGTACGACCGGATCGAGTTCAGCACGGTCGACGCCGACACGGCGATCGCGGCGCACGCGGTCAACGACGTCGTCCGGATGACGGCCGAACTGATGGACAACGGCACGCGGTTCTCCCCACCGGGGACGGTCGTGGTGGCCGACGCCCGCCGCATCGGCGACTACGTCCTGATCCAGGTCGAGGACCGGGGCCTGGGCATGACCGACGAGCAGTTGCAGTCGGTCAACGAGCGGCTGGACCAGCCCGGATCGGTCGACGTCTCGTCGTTCCGCATGATGGGTCTGGGCGTGGTCAGCCGCCTCGCCCACCGCTACGGCATCAAGGCCGAACTGCGGCGCAACGCCGACAGCGGGATCACCGCCGGTCTGGTGCTGCCGCGCAGCATTTTGGTGCTGCCGCGGTCGGCGGACAACGCCCTGCGCCAGCGGCGTCACCTGGCCATCGAGGAGAGCGGCCGCCACGCCGCGCTGCCGTCGCCGCCTCGGGAAGCGCCGCCGGCGCCCCGCGAGGCGCCCCGGGAGCCGGTCGGATTCCGTGAGCCGAATCTGCCGACTCGCGTACCGGGGCAGCGGATCTCCGGTGAGCCGACCGGCTCGCCGCCGATCTCCGTGTCGGCGGTCCCGGTGTCCGCGCCAAGTGCGACCGCCACGCAGAGCCCCCCGGCGGCACCGCCGATGCGGGCCTCCGACGACACCACCGAGCTGCCGATCTTCCGTCAGATGCAGGCAACCTGGTTCGGCAACACCACGACTTCGCCGACCGTGCCCGAGCCCTGGCCACCGCAGCAGCAGCAGCCCGAGCCGGCCCGGGTGACCGCCCGGGCGGCGGTCCGGCCGGAGCCGGTCCGGTCCGAGTGGCCCAGCGCCGGCGCGCCGCCCGCTCAGTTCCGCCCGACGCACGACGACCTGCCCCGAGCCTCGGCGAGCCGGTCGGAGTCGCCGGCGAGCCGGCCGGAGCCGTCCGCACCGGACAACTGGTCGACCTCCACCGCGCAGGACAGTTGGCAGTCCGCACCGCCCGAGGGCTGGCAGACGACGGCCGACACCGGCTGGCGGGCGGCGGCCGCCGCCGCGGCTCCGGACGTCTCCACCACGACCAAGTCGGGACTGCCCATTCGGACGCCGCAGGCGAACCTCGTCCCCGGCAGCGTCGATCAACCGGCGCCCGCCCGGGTCAAGCGCACGCCTGAACAGGTGCAGGGCCTGCTGTCGGCGTACACCCGTGGGGTGCAGCGCGGGCGGGACGACCTGTCCACTCCGCAGCAAAGCAGAGCACAGAATGAGGAACGTCGATGACCGGCCCGAAGATGCAGAACATCAGCTGGCTGCTGAACAACTTCAGTTACCAGGTGCCTGGCGTGGCGCACGTCGTGGCGGTCTCCGCCGACGGACTTTTGCTCGCCGCGACTCAGGACCTGCCGGAGGAGCGGGCCGACCAGCTCGCCGCGATCACCGCCGGCGTCATCAGCCTGACCGACGGCGCGTCCCGCGCGTTCGAAGGCGGGCCGATCAGGCAGACCATCATCGAGATGGACGCCGGCTACCTGTTCCTGATGTCGGTGAGCGACGGATCGGCCCTGGCGGTGCTCGCGGCGCGTAGCTGCGACGTCGGCCAGGTCGGTTATGAGATGGCGTTGCTGGTGGACCGGGTGGGCGGCGCGCTCACGCCGGGCACCCGCGAGTTCGCCCGGCAGTCGTAGGGCTTGGCGAGGGTCGTGAGAGTGGGGGTGGCGAGTCGTGGCTCAGCCTGACGAGGAAGGCTTCCGCCGAGATCCGCGGGGCGCCCTGGTGCGCCCGTACGCCGTCACGCGCGGCCGGACGGAGCCGCGCCAGGACATCGCGATCGAGGCGGTGCTCGTCACCACTCCCGCGGGTCGGCAAGAGGGCCGGTTCGCCGGCCAGCACAAGAACCGGATAGCAAGCCTGTGCGAGGGCGCGCCCCGCTCGCTGGCCGAGGTGGCCGCGTTGCTTCAGATGCCGTTCGGCGTGGCCCGCGTGCTCGTCGCCGACATGGTCGCCGAGGGCCTGCTCGACCTGCACCAGATCGCTCGGGAACAGAGCGTCAACGATCGTTTGCACGTCTTGGAAAGGGTCTTAAGTGGACTTCGCAGGCTTTGACACCACGGGGCCCTCGCAGCAGATCACGTCCGCGAAGATCGTCATCGCGGGAGGCTTCGGCGTCGGAAAGACCACTCTGGTCGGCACCGTCTCCGAGATCACCCCGCTGACGACCGAGGCCATCATGACCTCCGCCGGAGTCGGGATCGACGACGCGTCGAAGGTGCCCGGCAAGGAGTCCACCACGGTGGCCATGGACTTCGGCCGCATCACCATCGCGTCGGACCTGATCCTCTACCTCTTCGGCACGCCGGGGCAGACCCGGTTCTGGTTCATGTGGGACGAACTCATGCGGGGTGCGCTGGTCGCGGTGGTCCTGGTGGACACCCGCCGGCTGGCCGACTCGTTCGCGCCCATCGACTTCTTCGAGAGTCGTGGGCTGCCCTACATCGTCGCGCTCAACATCTTCGACGGCACCCGGCGGTACGCCGTCGACGAGATCGCCGAAGCGCTCGCGGTGCCCGCCCGGGTGCCGATCCTGGAGTGCGACGCCCGGCACCGGGAATCCACCAAGCAGGTGCTCATCAAGTCGGTCGAGCACGCGATCCAGATGCTCCAGGACGAGAACCCCCAGCTCAGCATGCCCGTACGGTGAGGCTTCGATGATTCTGAACGACCGGACCATCCTGCTCACCGGCGGGTCCAACGGCATCGGGCGCGCGCTGGCCGTGCGCTTCGCCGAGCTGGGCAACACCGTCATCGCCTGCGGGCGGGACGAGGCTCGCTTGGCCGAGGTCAGCGCGCTCTCCCCGCGTATCCACTCGCGACAGTGCGATCTCGCGGACGCCGCTCAGCGGGTCGAGCTCGCGGAGTGGGTCGTGAAGGAGCACCCGGACCTCGACGTGGTGTTCAACAACGCCGCGGTGCAGTACCGATTCGACGTCACGCAGCCGATCGACCTGGTCAAGGCGCAGCAGCAGCTGGAGATCAACCTGCTGGCTCCGCTGCACCTCGCCTCGCTGCTGGTCGACCATCTCGCCACCCGGCCGAAACCGGCGATCGTCAACACGACCTCCGCCCTCGCCTTCACGCCGCTCGTCGAGATCGGCGTCTACAGCGCGACCAAGGCCGCTCTCCACTCGCTGTCGATCTCGATGCGCTACCAGCTCCGCGACCGCGGCATCGACGTCATCGAGGTGATGCCGCCCAAGGTGGACACCACGATCGGCGCGGAGCTGCGCGACGACCCGGACTCCACCCAGGGTGGGATGCCGGTACCGGAGCTGGTCCGCCAGGCGGTGGCCGGACTGACCAGCGACGAGCAGGAGATCCTGATCGGGCTGGCGGTGCAGGCCAAGGCGGATCCCGAGGCGATCTTCCACCGGCTCAACGACGACGACTCACACTGACTTCCACTCCAGATCGGGGGATTCGCAGCCGTCGCGGCAACGGACGGCCTGCGCATCCCCCGATCTGTAAGAGCGCTGTTCAGCGGTTCCAGCATGGCCGGCGGTGTGCGACGTAGATTCGCGTCTCAGTAGATCGAATTCACCCAACGCTCAAGATCGCGATGTGCACGCTCGTGCGTATCGCTTGCGGGTGCGCACGTTCATGCATATCGGCTAGGATGTGCATGAACGTGCGTACCGACCGCGAGAGGGGGTTCGATGCGTATCACCACCGCGAGCGATCTTGGACGTTATGTCCGAGAGAGACGCAACGAGCTGGGGAAGACCCAACGCCAGCTTGCTGATGAGGCCCAGGTCAGTCTGCGATGGCTGACGAGCCTGGAGTCTGGAAAAGCCAGTGCCGAGATTGGCATGATCATGCGAACGCTACACGCCCTCGGTTTGACGATGGCGGTCCGGCCGACGGCTACCGGCCCGGACGACGTCGATCTAGGTGACCTCCTCAACTCGCTCAAGGGCCCATCGTGATCGAACTCGTGGTGTTGATGCGAACCCGGCGGGTGGGTGTGCTCAAGCAGGATGACCGTGGGATTCTTCGCTTCGTTATGACAAGGAGTGGCGAGCGGCGGAGGACGCGATTCCGCTCTCGTTGTCGATGCCGCTGACGTCCGCGGAACATGGCGATGCGCTCGTGCGCGCGTTCCTCTGGGGCTTGCTGCCGGACAACGAAGCGGTCCTGGAGCGGTGGGCTCAGGCGTACCAAGTGTCGGCTCGCAATCCGTTCGCGCTCGTGAGGCATGTTGGCGAGGACTGCGCCGGAGCTGCGCAGTTTGTCAGACCAGAACGCGTCGACGCGATCAGGGCCGGCGACGGGGGCGTCGACTGGGTCGGCGACGAGGAGATCGCTGCGCGCATCCGTACGCTCAGACGAGATCCGGCCGCCTGGCATTTGTCTCGGTCGGGGCAGTTCAGCCTAGCGGGAGCACAGGCTAAGACCGCGCTTCACTTTGATGAGCGGACGGGCGGGTGGGGCGATCCCTGGGGCGTCGTGCCCACCACGCACATTCTGAAGCCTGCGATCTCCGGCTTCGACGAGCATGATCTCAACGAGCACCTCTGCCTGGAGACCGCACGCGACCTGGGTATCGCCGCGGCCCGCTCGCGAGTGGCGGCGTTCGGGGCGGAACGGGTCATCGTCGTCGAGCGGTACGACCGGCGTCGATCGGCTATGGATGTCTGGCTGCGGGTTCATCAGGAGGACGTCTGCCAAGCGCTGGGCTATCCGCCGACGACCAAGTATCAGAGTGAGGGCGGCCCTGGCCCAGCGGATGTCGCCCGATTGCTGCGTTCGGCGGTTCTTGTTCCGCTGAAGGCCGCGGAAGACGTTCAACGCTTCGTCGACGCCTTGATCTTCAACTGGCTGATCGGCGGGACGGACGCGCATGCCAAGAACTACTCGGTTCTGCTGGGCAGAGCGGGGGCGCGCCTGGCTCCGTTGTACGACGTGGCGAGCGCATTGCCTTACGACGATATGTACATGCCGCGGTTACGAATGGCCATGCGTATCGGCGGCGACTATCGGCTCGACGGAATCACCGGCACACGTTGGCGTCGCCTAGCCGACGAGGTTGGGCTGGACCCTGAGGAGTGCGTCCAGCGGGCGAGAGCGTACGCACAACGTCTTCCGGGGGCGATTCAACGCATTGCGAAGGCCGACGAGATCTCCGCGCTGGCAAGTCGTCTACCCGCGCGGCTTGCCGAGAGGATGACGACCCGCGCTGCGCTGTGCGAGCAATTGCTCGACCGCTGAGTGAAGAATCCGCAGGTCGGTCCTTGCCGGTTGACCGCCGCATACTCGGTATGCATACTCAGTAGCCATGTCCATCAGACACGGGTTGCTCGCGTTGCTCGAACGCGGGCAGATGTACGGCTACCAGCTCCGGTCGGCCTTCGAGGCGGAGACCGGCGCGACCTGGCCGCTCAACATCGGGCAGGTCTACACCACGTTGACCCGCCTGGAGCGGGACGGTCTGGTGCGGGCGCTGCCGGAGCATGACGGGGGGCAGCGGCCGTACGAGATCACTCCGGAGGGCCGGACCGAGCTGGCGCTGTGGTTCGCCACTCCGATCGCCCATCCGGACCGGCCGCGCGACGAGCTGGCGATCAAGCTGGCGTTGGCGCTGACGACGCCGGGGGTGGACGTCCAGTCGGTCGTCCAGACGCAGCGCAGCGCGACGATGCGCACGCTGCAGCAGTACACGCGGCTCAAGCAGAGCGACAGCGAGCTGCCCTGGCGGCTGGTGCTCGATTCGCTGATCTTCCAGGCCGAGGCGGAACTCCGCTGGCTCGACCACTGTGAGGCGTCGCTGGTCCGCTTCGTCCCGACGGCGAAGCCGGCGGCCGCGGCCGTCCCGGCCGAGGAGGAGAACGTTCATGAGCGTGCTTGAGCTGCGGGACGTGCACCGGACGCACGGGCACGGCGCGACCGAGGTGCAGGCCCTGCGGGGGGTCAGCATCGCCGTCGCACCGGGCGAACTGGTCGCGGTCATGGGCCCGTCCGGGTCCGGGAAGTCGACCCTGCTCAACCTGGCCGGCGGCCTCGACTCGCCGACTTCGGGCTCGGTCGTCATCGAGGGCGTCGACCTCGGCACCCTCAACCGGTCCGGGCTCGCCGGGCTGCGGCGTCGCCGGCTCGGCTACGTCTTCCAGGATCTCAACCTGCTCGCGAGCCTCACCGCCGCGGAGAACATCGCGCTCCCGCTCGAACTGGACGGCGTCGCGCCGCGCAAGGCTCGCCCCCAGGCCGAGGCCGCGCTGGCCGAGGTCGGTCTGGAGGGGTACGCCGAACGCTTCCCCGACGAGATGTCGGGTGGTCAGCAGCAGCGCGTCGCGATCGCTCGCGCCCTGGTCGGGCAGCGGCGGCTGATGCTGGCCGACGAGCCGACCGGTGCCCTGGACTCGCAGACCGGTGAGGCCGTGCTACGCCTCCTGCGGTCCAAGGTGGATGCCGGAGCGGCGGCGGTCCTGGTCACGCACGAGGCCCGGCACGCTGCGTGGGCCGACCGGGTGGTGTTCCTCCGCGACGGCGTCGTCGTGGACACCTCCGTCGGCGCCACGGACGCGGCCGCGCTGCTGGAGACGGCCGGATGACGGCGTGGTGGAAGTCGTGGCGAGTGTCCCTGCGACTCGCCCGCCGGGAGGCCCGCCGTCACAAGGGCCGTTCGGTGATGGTGGCTGCTCTGATCGGCGCGCCGGTCATCGCGCTGGCCTTCGTCGCCGTCACCTACAAGACGTTCTCACTGACGCCCGAAGAGCAGGTCACCCGGCAGATGGGCGTGGCCGACGCGCTGGTGAACTGGTCCAGCGACGTCCCGGTCGACCAGCTCGGCTCCGACGCCAACGCCGTCTCGCAGCAGCCGCCGAGTGGCCCGGCCAAGCCGAAGAACGATCAGACCCTGCTGTCCCTGCTGCCGTCCGGCAGCACGGTCTCTCGTCTCGACAACAGCGGTACGCAGCTGCGGATGCGTACGCCGAGTGGGATCGCGGGCGTCCAAGCCCGGTATGTCGACCTCGGTGATCCGTTGACCCGGGGGCTGGCGACGATCCTGTCCGGTCGTGCTCCCGCGAAGGACGGCGAAGTGGCGTTGTCGCCGCAGGCGGCCGACCGGTTGGGCGCGAGCGTCGGGGGCAGCGTGCGTACGCTCGACGGCGATCGCACGCTCGGCGTCGTCGGTCTCGTCGAGTTCCCGGACGATCTGCGGGAGATGATCCTCTTCCATCCGGCGGCGCTGACGCGTACCGACGAGGGGGGTGGCGCCTGGCTGGCGGGGATCCCCGGCGGCGTCACGCCGGACCTGCTCAAGCAGCTCAACCAGGCCGGCGTCTGGGTGGACCCGCGTGTGGAGCTGCCCGGTACGCCGGTGAACGACGGCCCGGGCGGGTCGGAGGAACTGACGTTGAGCACCATCGTCGTCGGGATGATCGTCTTCGAGGTCATCCTCCTGTGCGCGCCGGCCTTCGCGGTCGGCGCCCGCCGGAGGCGCCGCGAACTCGCCTTGGTCGCCGCCAACGGCGGTACGCCGAAACAACTGCGCCGGATCATGCTCGCTGACGGCGTCGTGCTCGGCGTCGTCGGCGCCCTGCCCGGCCTGCTCCTCGGCGTACTGCTGGCGGCGCTGGCCCGGCCGTTCCTGGAGGAGTATCTCGGCGCCCGGGGCGGTGCTTTCCGCGTATTCCCGTTGGCGCTGGCGGGTGGCCTCGTGCTGGCGGTGGTCACGGGTCTGCTGGCGGCGCTCGTCCCAGCGGTGACGACGGCCCGGCAGGACGTCGTGACCGCGTTGTCCGGGCGCAGGGGCATCGTTCGGTCCCGGCGTCGCTGGATCTTCGCCGGTCTGGCGGTGATGGCGGCCGGAGTGGCCGCGAGCGGCGGCGCGACCCTGCTCGCCGACTCGCAGTTGCTCCTGGTGGGTCTCGTGCTCGCCCAGCTCGGCTTTGTGGTGGTGACCCCGTCGCTGGTCGGCCTGCTCGGCCGGATCGGCCGGGCGTTGCCGCTGGCGCCCCGGATCGCGATGCGTGACGCGTCCCGCAACCGGGCCGCGGCCGCTCCGGCGATCTCGGCGGTGATGGCGGTCGTGACCGGCAGCGTCATGCTCGGCATCTACATGAACAGCGAGACGGTGCGCAACGACGTGTACGCCCGGCCGATGCTGCCCGACGGGTACGCCTCGGTCCGGCTCATGGACCTGAGTCCGACCGGCGGCCCGCAGCCGATGGACGCCGCGACGACGGCCCGGCTCGACCGGCGCGTCCGCGACATCCTGCCGGTACGCGAGACCAGCGTGGTGGACGGACTGTCCTGTCCGGCCTCCGACGACAAGAGCGACAAGTACTGTGCGCTGGAACTGGCCCTGCCCGACCGGGAGAAGTGCCCGTTCGAGTCGGCGCCCACCGAGCCGGAACAGCAGGCGCAGGCTCGGGCCGACCAGCGGTGCCACGAGGGCGCCATGTGGGGGGCCGCGTTCGGGGTGGTCGCCGACGACGGGTCGCACCTGCGACTGATTACCGACGCGACCCCGGACGACGTGGCAAAGGCGACGGCGGCGCTGCGGTCCGGAGCGGTCGTGGTGACCGATCCGCGGTACGTCGTCGACGGCAAGGTCCAGGTCGTCCCGATCATCGGCGACAGCAAGGGCGACCAGCGGGGCACCCCCGTCACCGTCCCCGCCTACGTGCTGCGGTCCGGCGTACACGGATTCGACATCGTGGCCGGTGCGGACACGTTGACGAGACTGGGACTCGGTACGCAGCCCGCGTACCTGGTCGCCGCGACGACGCGGACGCCGACGTCGGCCGAGGAGGAGCAGCTCAACTCGGCGTTGCTGGAGTTCAGCCAGCTCGCGTACGCGACGGTGGAGCGGGCCGGTCACGACCGGCTGAACATCCTCCTGATCGTGCTCGCCCTCGCCTCGGCGCTGGTGACGCTGGCCGCCGCGGCGATCGCCACCGGACTGGCCGCCGCCGACGGGCGAGCCGACCTGGCGACGCTCGGTGCGATCGGGGCGTCGCCGCGCGTACGCCGGTTCATGTCGCTCAGTCAGTCGGGCGTCATCGCCGGGGTCGGCACCCTCTTAGGGCTGGTCGTGGGCATCGGCGGGGCACTGGCCCTGATCGCCGGGGTGAACCGCAGCCAGAGCCTGCGAGTCTGGCCGATCCCGGCGGACATGCCGATGGTGGTGCCGTGGCTGCAACTCGGGATCGCCGTGGTGGTGCCGGTCGTCGCGATGGTGGGCGCGGGCCTGCTCACCCGGTCGCGACTGCCGATCGAGCGCCGCTGACCCGTGACGTCGCCGGCCGGCGGCCGCCGTTGACGTCGGCCGCCGGTGACGGGGCGGCTGGTCCGCTCGCCGCCTGTCGGTCGCGGTCCGGCGTCAGGTCGGGCGGCCGGGGAACGACACCGTGCCGGGTGTCGTCCCGGCCGCCCGGCGCCAGGCGGCCGCCCGGTTCGCGGCGTCGATCATGGCGTCGAGCACGATCTTCCGGTTGCCCCCTGAGGTGACCGCCAACGCCGCCCGGTACGCCGTCGTCACCCCGTCCTCGACGAGGACGGCCAGGGCCAGGGCGCTCGCCTTGTCCTTGACCGGCTGCGGGAGGGCGTACCCGGCGGCGGCGGTGGGCGCGGCGTCGCCGAGGAGCGCCTCGACCTTGTCCCGCCGCGTTCGATGGGTCGCCTCGGCGGTCCGGGCGCTGGTCCGGAGGCTGCCGCTCAGATACGGCCCGAGTACGCCGTACGCGTACACGGCCTGGTGTTCGAGGTCGAGCGCGGTCGACAGCCGGGCCACCCCGTCGGCGCTCAACGGCACCGGGGACGGGGACGTCGGGGAAGGGCTGGTCATGAGAGCACCGCCAAGTGGGTCGCGCGGGCGGCGGCGATCTCCCCGAGCAGCGTCGCGCGTTCCGGGGTGGTGGCCAGACACGCGTCGTACGCGGACTTCGCCGCCGTCGCCTCCGCCTTCTTGAGATCGGCCACCGACGCGCCGCTCGCCGCTGGAGTGGCGCTCGGAGTGGGCGGGCTGATCATCGCGGTCAACGCGGTCAGATGCGCCTCGTGCGTCGCCCGGATCGGCTGGAGCTTGGCCGCGCTCTGCGAGTCGGCCGCGATGACCTGGTCGTACGCGGTCAGCAGGGCCCGCGTCTCGGTGAGCAGCCCGAGCAACGGATCCGGGTCGGGTTCGGGCGCGGCCAGCAGGTCACACCCGGCCAGCACGCCGACCGCGCCGACCGCCGCGAGTGCCCTGAGCAGGTCGCGGCGGCTCGTCCCGCTGGGCTGCCCGTCCGGTGTACGCATCTGGACAAGTGAACACGATCAGATCAAGCGCGCCAAGCGCGACGGGCGGGCCGACTGACCTCCTCGCGGCGCACGCGAGCGTTCCCGGCTGAACCCTGGCGGCTCACGCAAAGCGTTCCCCGGCGGGCGGGCGGGCGCGCCGATTCACGCTCGGTAGTCGTTGCGCGTTACGCTCTGCGCAGCCGTGTTCCGCGCGCACCACACCGGCCGACTGACGTTCAGCCGATCAGCCGGCGCTAGATTTCAGGAAAGGGGTCCGCTATGGCACAGCGTAGCCGCCGGAGCGCGCCCCCGAGCGTCCCCGCCGTCCCGCGTCGTACTCCGGCTCAACTGGCGGAGACCCGGGAGCGCGTACGCGACCTGATCGAGCCGGTGCTGACCAAGGCCGGCTACGACCTCGAGGATCTGGGCGTACGCCAGGTCGGCCGGCGGCATCAGCTGCGGGTCACCGTGGACGGCGACGGCGGAGTGAATTTGGACACCATCGCCGACCTGTCGCGCGCGGTGGCCGACGCGTTGGACGCCGCGGAGGAGTCCGGCGACGAGATCGTCCCCGGCGAGTACCAGCTGGAGGTCAGCTCGCCCGGAGTGGACCGGCCACTGACTCTGCCCAGGCACTGGCGGCGGTCGGTGGGCCGGCTCGTGGCGGTGAAGATCCAGGGAGATCCCACCGCGACAGAAAACGCGCAGAAGACTGATAAGCAGGTGACCGGCCGGGTCTTGGCGGCGGACGAGACGAGCGTCACGCTGGAGCTCGCCGAGAAGAAGTCGGTGACCACACAGACATACGCGCTCGACCGGCTGGGGCCGGGCCGGGTGCAGATCGAGTTCAACCGGCTTGACGAGATCTCCGACGAGGACCTGGAGGAGATCGCCGACAGTGACGACGGGGTTGACGAAGAGGTAGACGAAGAAGACGTGGAGGAGCAGTGAACATCGATTTGGCCGCGCTTCGTGCGCTGGAGCGAGAGCGGGAGATCCCGTTCGAGACGATTCTGGCCGCGATCGAGTCGGCGCTGCTCACCGCGTACCGGCACACCGAAGGTGCGGAGGCGCACGCGCGCGTCGAGATCGACCGGAAGACCGGCGCCGCCACCGTGCTGGCCCAGGAGGTCGACGAGGAGGGCGCGGTCCTGCGGGAGTGGGACGACACTCCGCACGACTTCGGCCGCATCGCCACCATGACGGCCAAGCAGGTCATCCTGCAGCGGCTGCGGGAGGCCACCGACGAGGTGCACTTCGGCGAGTACGTCAACCGCGACGGCGACCTGGTCACCGGTGTCATCCAGGCCCACGAGACCCGGTCTGAGAAGGGCATCGTCACCGTCGACCTGGGCAAGCTGGAGGCGGTCCTGCCGCAGTCCGAGCAGGTGCCCGGCGAGGTCTACCGGCACGGCGAGCGCATCCGCTGCGTCGTCGTGCACGTGGTCAAGGGCCCCCGGGGCCCGCAGGTGACCCTGTCCCGGTCGCACCCGGCGCTGGTGAAGAAGCTGTTCGCGCTGGAGGTGCCGGAGATCGCCGACGGGACGGTGGAGATCGCCGCCATCGCCCGCGAAGCCGGTCATCGCACCAAGATCGCCGTACGCTCGACGGTCCCCGGCGTGAACGCCAAGGGCGCCTGCATCGGGCCGATGGGTCAGCGGGTCCGCGCGGTGATGAGCGAGCTGCACGGCGAGAAGATCGACATCATCGACTGGTCGGACGATCCCGCCGAGTTCGTCGGGAACGCCTTGTCACCGGCGCGGGTCGTGAAGGTCGAGGTCGTCGACCTCGCCGCCCGGGCGGCCCGGGTGACCGTTCCCGGTGAGGTGCTCTCGCTGGCGATCGGCCGGGAAGGGCAGAACGCCCGGCTGGCCGCCCGGCTCACGGGCTGGCGGATCGACATCCGATCGGACTCCCCGGAGACGGGTCAGGCGCGTCCTCCGCGCGGTCTGGATCACGAAGCCGAACCAGCCTGAGCCTTCGGGCGAGCGTAGGGGTAGACTTTCTCGGTGGAACGTCGCACGGTGTCGGGCGACGCGGGTTCAGCGCGTGATACAGCACGTGAAGCAGGGCGTGGCACATCGCGTCCGGTGCGGACCTGCGTCGGCTGTCGGCAACGAGCGGCAGCCTCCGAGTTGCTGCGGTTCGTCGCGATCGCGATCGACTCTGACCCGCCAGGATCTCCCGACACCGGGGGATCGCGCGCGGTTCGGGTCGTGCCCGATCCGACCCGCAGGGCGCCGGGCCGGGGAGCTCATCTGCACCCTGTTCCGGCATGTCTCGCTCTGGCGGAGAAGCGCCGCGCCTTCGGGCGTGCGCTGAGAGTCGCGGGTCTCTGCGACGTCACCGCGCTGAGCGAGGCGATCCACGGCGGGAAGGCCCGCCTGACCGGATCATGAGGCACCCTCCGGGGCACCGCGCCTGCGGATGGATGTAGAGCAAGGTAGGACGACCGACATGAGCACACGATGAAGTCCCTGAAATGACCAGGCTTCAAGTGCACAAGTGAGGTCGCTGCGGGCTGCCGCCCGCACGGCCTCGGAGTGAGGAGTGCAGTGGCAGGCAAGGCCCGCGTACACGAGCTCGCCAAGGAGCTCGGCGTCGAAAGCAAGATCGTGCTCGCCAAGCTCAAGGAGATGGGCGAGTTCGTGAAGTCCGCGTCGAGCACCGTGGAAGCTCCCGTCGCCCGTCGGCTGAAGGAGGTCTTCGGCCCCGGTTCGGCGGCGCCTGGTGGCGCCCCGTCCGCGCCGAGCGCACCGGCCGCGGCGACCGCGAGCGATTCCCGGGTGTCGGCGAAGCCGGCTCCGCCGATGAAGAAGGCGGTTCCGTCGAAGCCGAAGGCCCCGGTCACCCCGGCGGCCACCCCGATGGGGAAGAGCGCACATGACATCGAGGTCGCGGCGGCGGAAGCGCGCGCCACGGCTCTCAAGGCCGAGCAGGAGGCCGCCGTGAAGGCGGCTCAGCAGGCGGCCCAGCAGCGGGACACCACCCGCCGCCCGTCCGGTGGCGACGGTCCCAAGCCCACGTTCATGCCGCCCAAGCCGGGTACGCCGGCGGCCCGTCCGGCGACGCCGGGTGGCCGTCCCGAGCGTGGCCCGGGACAGGGCGAGCGTCCGTCCGGCGACCGCGCTCCGCGTACGCCGGGAGCACCGGGCGCGCCGGGGACCCCGCGTCCGCCGGCCCGCAGTGGCGGCAACAACCCGTACGGCATCACGCCCGGCGGTGGTGGGGCTCGTCCCACGCCCGGTAATGCGATGCCGCGTCCGAACCCGGCCTCGATGCCGCCTCGGCCCAGCCCGGCTTCCATGCCGCCGCGGCCGAGTCCCGGCCAGATGCCGTCGCAGCGGCCGACCCGGCCCGGTGGCGGCGCGGGTCGTCCCGGTGGCGGTGGCGGTGGCTTCCGCGGCGGTCCCGGTGGTGGCGGCGGTGGCGGTGGCTTCCGCGGCGGCCCCGGTGGCGGTGCCGGTGGTGGCGGTGGCTACCGCGGCGGCCCCGGTGGCGGCGCCGGTGGTGGCGGCGGCTACCGCGGCGGCCCTGGTGGCGGCGCCGGTGGCGCTGGTGCGGGCACCGGTTACCGCGGTGGCCCCGGTGGCGGCGGCGGTGCCCCGGTAGGCGGCGGTGGCCGTCCCGGTGGTGGCGGCGGCCGTGGTCGCGGTGGTGGCGCCGCGGGTGCCTTCGGGCGTCCGGGTGGCCGGCCGTCGCGTGGCCGCAAGAGCAAGAAGCAGCGGCGTCAAGAGTTCGACAACCTGTCGGCGCCGACGATGAGCTCGGGCGCTCCGCGGGGCAACGGTCAGACGATCCGGCTGCCGCGTGGCGCTTCGCTGTCGGACTTCGCCGACCGCATCAACGCCAACCCCGGCTCGCTGGTCCAGGAGATGTTCAACCTGGGCGAGATGGTGACCGCGACTCAGTCGTGCAGCGACGACACGTTGCTGCTGCTCGGCGAGCACCTGGGCTTCGATCTGCAGATCGTCAGCCCGGAGGAGGAAGACCGCGAGCTGCTCGCGCAGTTCAACATCGACCTCGACGCCGACGTGGACGAGGAGCGGCTGGTCGTCCGGCCGCCGGTCGTGACCGTCATGGGTCACGTCGACCACGGTAAGACGAAGCTGCTGGACGCGATCCGGTCGGCGAACGTCGTCGAAGGCGAGGCCGGCGGCATCACCCAGCACATCGGCGCGTACCAGGTGCACGTCGAGCACGAGGGCGAAGACCGGGCGCTGACGTTCATCGACACCCCGGGTCACGAGGCGTTCACCGCCATGCGTGCCCGTGGCGCCCAGGCCACCGACATCGTGGTCCTGGTCGTCGCGGCGGACGACGGCGTGATGCCGCAGACCATCGAGGCCCTCAACCACGCCAAGGCGGCCGACGTGCCGATCGTGGTGGCGGTGAACAAGGTCGACAAGCCGGAGGCCAACCCGGGCAAGGTGCGCCAGCAGCTCACCGAGTACGGGCTGGTCGCCGAGGAGTACGGCGGCGACACCATGTTCGTCGACATCTCCGCGAAGAGCCGGATCAACATCGACGGGCTGCTGGAGGCGGTGCTCCTGACCGCGGACGCCTCGCTCGACCTGCGGGCGCCGATCGACGGCAACGCGCAGGGCATCGCGATCGAGGCGCACCTCGACAAGGGTCGTGGCCCGGTGGCCACGGTGCTGGTCAACCGCGGCACGCTGCGGGTCGGCGACTCGATCGTGGCCGGAAACGCCTACGGGCGCGTCCGGGCGATGCTCGACGAGAACATGCAGCCGGTGCCGGAGGCGGGTCCCGCCCGTCCGGTCCTGGTCCTCGGTCTGACCGCGGTCCCGGGCGCCGGCGACACGTTCCTCGCCGCCGACGACGACCGGACGGTACGCCAGATCGCCGAGCAGCGGCAGGCCCGTAAGCGGGCGGCCGAGCAGGCGCGGCTGGCCGGCCGGGCGACGCTGGAGACGTTGCTCGAGAAGATCAAGGAAGGCGAGCGGACCACGCTCGACCTCATCATCAAGGGCGACGTCGCCGGTTCGGTGGAAGCTCTGGAAGACGCGCTGGTCAAGCTGCCGATTCCGGACGAGATCCAGCTTCGGATCATTCACCGGGGCGTCGGTGCGATCACCGAGAGCGACGTCAACCTGGCGTCGGCCTCGGCCGACTCGACGGCGATCATCATCGGCTTCAACGTCCGCCCGATGCAGTCGGCGCGGGAGATGGCCGACCGCAACGGCGTGGAGATCCGGTACTACACGGTCATCTACCAGGCCATCGAGGAGATCGAGGCGGCCCTCAAGGGCATGCTCAAGCCGGTCTTCGAAGAGGCCGCGCTGGGGTCGGCGGAGATCCGCGAGGTCTTCCGCTCGTCCAAGATCGGTCTCATCGCGGGTTGTATCGTCCGCGACGGTCTCCTCCGGCGCAACGCCAAGGCGCGCGTCATCCGCGAGGGCACGGTCGTGGCCGAGAACGTCACGATCACGTCGCTCAAGCGGTTCAAGGACGACGCGACCGAGGTCCGCGAGGGCTTCGAGTGTGGTCTGACGCTGGGCGGCTTCGGCAGCCCGCAGATCGGCGACATCATCGAGAGCTACGAGATGCGGGAGAAGCCGCGCGTCTGACGCTCGGCTCGCTGAGAAGCACGACAAGGGCGGTCACCTTCGGGTGGCCGCCCTTTCGCTTGCCGATCACTCGTTGCGCGGAAGAGTCGGGGAGCCGACTGGCCGGACGGTTCGGGGGCACTACCATCGCGCCGTGGATCCGCGGCCGGGCGTCGTGATCAGCGCGAGTGACGACCGCGCCCTGTTTCTGCGGGCCGAGGAGGTCGCCGCCTATCGGGAGCTGGCGACGCTGGTCCGGCGGCGGCCGACGATCGCGGGTCCGCCGCTCGACCTGCGGGCGCTCGACCGCCTGGCCGAGGTGCTCACCGACGCGGACGACATCCGGCTGACCGAGGCCGAGGCTGACTGCCTGGACCTGCTCCGGAACCAGACAGTCGTCCGCGCGGCGCTGCCGCTGCGTATCCGGCCGGTCTGTGTGGCGTGCGGGCTGGCCAGTGAGAAGCTGGTGAACCCGGCCCGGCCGACGAAGGCGGCGAGCAAGTCGGGCGAGGTCGCCGAGACGATCATCGAGAGCGTCGGCATGCTCGCGGCGAATCCGGTGCTCGCCGTGGTCCGGTTCGTCGGCGGGATGGGGCAGATCCGCGCGGACGTCCAGGCCGACCTGCCGGTGTGCGTACGGTGTGACGGGATCGAGTTCGATTCGCACGCGGTCACCTTCTGCCCCGGCTGCCGGGCCATGCGGGAGGAATCCGTGCTGGTCACATGCCCGGACTGCGGCGAGGACTTCCCGGTCGGCCGGGACGCCCGGACGTTGTGGACACCGCTGGACCAGGCCGTCGGCGCCGGGCGGCTGGCATACGCGGCGGAGCGGTTGAGCCTCGCCGCCGGTCAGCTGGAGAACTCGCTCTACAGCGGGCAGAAGGAACAGCTCATCGCCGGGCTCGTAGCCGGGGACGAACCGATCGCCCTCGTCCGATGTGGACGCCCGACGGACACCATGCGCGGCGTCGCGCTACTGCTCACGACGGGCGGCCTCGGCTGGTCCCATGAGCTGATGACGTCCAAGACCGTGGGCGGCACGATCCGCTGGTCCCAGGTCACGGCCGTCCACCTGTCCGGGCCCCTGGGCCAGCAGGCGTTGGCCCTGCTGGTACGCGACGAGCCGCCACTGGTCTTCAACCGGTTCAAGGGGAACGGGGTGCACCTGGGCGACCGCGTCTGCGACTTCACCGCGCCCGGGCTGCACCGGCTCGTCTGCGAGTTGTCCGGGCTGCCCTGGGAGCCGCCCACGATGCCGGTGTCCCCGGCGCCGCCGCTTCCCTTGCCGTCACCGCCTCCAGTGCAGTCCACGCCACCACCACTGCCGCCACCGCCGTCCCCGCCCCCACCAGCGCTGGTTCCGCAGCAGCGGCCGCCCGGCTGGTACCCGGATCCGTGGCGCCAGGTCCGGGCCCGCTGGTGGGACGGCCGCCGCTGGACGGACCACGTCCAGCGGTGACGGTAGGATCTCTACTCCGTGGGTACTGAATACGCGCTGCTCGTCGCGCCGTCCGCCAACCGGGTCTACACGCAGTCCGCGCCCGATCTGACGAGAGCCGAGCTGGCCGCGTTCTCCACCGGAGCCCTGGAGGGGCGGCTCGGCCCCGCCTCGCCGCGAGATCTCGGCGGCCAGACCTACCTCGTCTTCGCCACCGAGGAGCCGCTGAGCCCGGCAGACCTGGCCGTCCTCGGCAACCTGTCGAGCGGGCTCGCCCTCTTCGAGCTGATCACCGGCGACCTGCTGCGCCCGATCGCGACGCCCGGACTGGACAAGTTCGACGACGACCTGATCACGATCCCGAAGTACGCCGGGAAGACCAACGAGAACTTCACCAAGCTTCTGCTGAACGTGACCGCTCTGGCCAGCGCCTGGGGCGGCGACTTCGGCTCCCGGGCGTTCACCGTGCTGGACCCGGTCGCGGGGCGCGGGACCACGCTGAACCAGGCGCTCATGTACGGCTGGAACCCGATCGGCATCGAGATCGACGGGAAGGACTTCGAGGCGTACGCCGGATTCCTGAAGACGTGGCTGCGCCGCAAGCGGGTGAAGCACCGCGCCGAGATCACCCCCGTACGCCGGGAGGGCCGCCGGCTCGGCCGTCGCCTGGACGTCGAACTCACCTCCGACGGCAGGACCCTGACGTTCTTCGAGTCGGACACGACCCAGGCTCGGGCGCTGATGAAGCGACAGGTCGCCGATCTGCTGGTGGCAGATCTTCCCTACGGCGTGGTCCACGGCTCGCGTACCACCAAGGGCTTGGAGCGAGGACCGGCGGAGCTGTTGTCGGCCGCGTTGCCCGGGTGGATCGAGCTGATCCGGCCGGGGGGAGCCGTGGGCCTGTCCTGGAACACGCACGTGGCACCGCGCGAGCAGGCGGTTGAGCTGCTGGAGCGGCACGGCCTGGCGGTGTTCGAGCCGGCCGGGCTGGAGCATTGGGTTGATCAAGGAATAACTCGGGACGTGGTAGTGGCCCGCCGCTCGTAACATGGATCTTCGTGTTCACTGGAACTGCGCTCTTCGACCTGTTGTTGCCGGGTGACTCGCGCTCGCTGAAGGACAAGCGGGGTTACCTGCGCCCGATCCTGGCCCTGCTCCGCAAGTACGAGGTGAGCGCGGCCGAGGTCGGTGACCAGGACCGGCACGGGCGCGCGCAGCTCGGGGTGGCGATCGTGGCCGCCGACGCCGCCCACGTCCGCGAGGTCCTGGACCACTGCGAGCGGGCCGTCGCCGGACGGCCCGAGATCGAGCTGCTCTCGGTCAAGCGCCGGGTCATCGGCGACGACGACTTCTAGCGTCGCGCGCTGGGTGATCACGGCGACCGGTGGGTACAGGCTCGCCGGGTAATCTGGGGGCCGGAGATCCGGCACGATCCGGGGAAGCCCGTTTCGTCCCGTCTCCGCTGTCCGATACGTGTGGAGGTGGCGAGATGTCCGATCCTGCCAAGGTGCGCCGGCACGCCGAGCGGGTCCGGGAACTGGTGGCGTCAGCGGTGCGGACGCAGATCAAGGACCCGCGACTGGGCATGATCACGATCACCGACGCCCGGTTGACCGCCGATCTGCGCGAAGCCACGATCTTCTACACCGTGCTCGGGGACGCGGAGGCCAAGGCCGGCACCGCCGCCGCCCTGGACAGCGCCAAGGGCATGCTGCGGGGTTCCGTCGGCCGGGCGCTGGGCCTGCGCCACTCGCCGTCGCTGACCTTCGTCCTCGACGACGTCCAGGACCACGTCAAGCACATCGACGACCTGCTCGCCGAGGCGCGCCTGCGCGACCGGGAGGTCCACAAGCTCGCCGAAGGCGCGGCGTACGCCGGTGAGCCCCAGCCTTACAAGATCGAGGACGAGGACGAGTCCGACGATCTCGAGTTCGACCTCGACGAGGCTGAGGACGCGGCGGCGCGCCGCTGATGGGAGAGATCACCGAGGACCAGTGGGCCGCGGCGACCGGCGCTCTGCGTACGGCCGTCGCGGCCGACGATCGGATCCTGCTCGTCTGCCATGTGACCCCGGACGGCGACGCGCTGGGCAGCATGCTGGCGGTCGGCCAGGCCCTGCGGAAGCTGGGCGCCACCCGGGTCCAGGCGACCTTCCCGGGCCCGTCCGACCTGCCGGCGCCGTTCGTCGCACTGCCCGGACTCGAGCTGCTGGTCGATTCGCCGGAGGCGCCCGCGCTGATGGTGACGCTGGACGCCGCCGCCGAATCGCGCCTCGGCTCCTATGCCGAGTTGCTGGGTCGGGTGCCGTCGATCGTGCTGGATCACCACGCCAGCTACACCGGCTTCGGTGACCTCCCGCTGGTCGACAGCGGTGCGGCGGCGACCGCCGTCGTGGCGGCCGAGCTGATCGCGCGCCTCGGAGTCCCATTGGATCGGGGGATCGCCGAGTGCCTTTACATCGGCGTCATCACCGACACCGGCTCGTTCAAGTACGCCCTGACGACCCCGGCCGTGCACCGGCTGGCGGCGGACCTCCTGGAGACAGGGCTCGACCCGGGTGAGATCTCTCGCCGGGTCTTCGACACCCGCCCGTTCGGCGCGGTCAAGCTCTACGGCGAGGTGCTGGGGCGGGCCGTCCTCGAACCGGAGAACCGTCTGGTGTGGAGCACTGCCTCCTTGGCCGACCTCGAACGGCATCAGCAGGCGCCGTACGTCCTCGAGGGGCTCATCGACGGAATTCGCTGCGCGGCCGAGGCCGACGTGGCCTGCCTGCTCAAGCAGGTCGGCCCGGAGGAGTGGTCGGTGTCGATGCGGAGCCGGGGCTCGGCCGACGTCAGCCGGGTCGCGGTGGCCCTCGGCGGCGGCGGTCATCGGGCAGCGGCCGGCTTCACCGGACGCGGGACACCCGCGGAGATCATGGACCGGATCAGGGACGCATTAGGGGAATAAAACCCTCCCTCGGTCCGGGTGAACCAGCCACAATCGAGTCATGGATCACCCGGAACTTGCCGTTCCGAGCGCGCCGGCCTGGACGCGCCCGGCCGTCATGCTGCCGATCTTCGCGTTCCTGTCGCTCCTGGGCGGCCTGCTCCCGTCCTTCTCCCTCGAAGCCAACGTCTACGTCTTCACCCTCGGCGCGGTGATGATGTACCTCGGGTTGAGCCAGCGTGTCCCGCGCAAGGCCGCCCCGCGCCGCCTCCCCCGGGGACTCGCCTGGTGGCTCCTGCCGGTCGGAGTTTTCGTCGTGTTCGAACTGAGCACGTTCGCGATCGGCGACGACAAGAACTACCCGACGCTGTCGCTCCTGGCCGACCCGTTGCTGGACGACTACCTGCCGCGCGCGATCTTCTACTTCGGATGGCTGGCCGGCTTCTGGGGGTTGGTACGCCGATGAGAATGCTCGCCATCGCCGGGTTCATCCTCGCCGGGCTGCTCGTCCTCGCCGTCGAATGGGCCGCTCGGCGTACGTCGCGGATTCCGACGCTGGGCGACCTGGCCGCCGTCGTCATGACCCACGAGGTCGGGCGCATCCCGGTCGGGCGGATCGCCGTCTTCGGCTTCTGGTGGTGGGTCGGCTGGCACTTCCTGGCCCGCTGACTGGCCCCTTTCTTGAAAGCGCTGGATCAGGGTTCTCGGTCGAATCTCGGCTCAAGATTCGACCCGGAACCCTGATCCAGCGCTGACGGCCCGCTCTCTTCACCTGACCGTGCGGGTTCTGTCGGGCAGCGGACGCCCAGAATCTGGGAAAGGTGTTCCTGCATGTGGACCTGAACGATAGTTTTGCGAACTATGCAAACTAACGTTAAGTCAGCTCCCGCCAAGCCCAAGCCCAGCGCCGACGAGCAACGTGAGCAGATGCGCCGCGCACTGCAGACGTCCATGGACACCCGCCAGTAACTACCAGCTATGAATTGACTCCTTACAAGGAGAACGGCACCATAGGCGGGTGACCCCCAGCCTCCGGCGCATCGCGGCGCTCGCGCTACCCGCGCTCGTAGTTCTCGCCGCTGAGCCCCTCTACCTTCTGGTCGACACCGCCGTGGTCGGCCATCTGGGCCGCGTGCCACTGGCCGCGCTCGCGATCGGCGGGACGATCCTCGCCGTGACCGCCTGGCTCGGCAACGTCCTCGCGTACGGCACCACCGGCCGGGCCGCGCGCAGCTTCGGCGCGGGCTCCCGGCGTACCGCCGTGGAGGAGGGCGTCCAGGCCTCGTGGCTCGCCCTGGCGGCCGGCCTCGTCTTCGTCGTGGCCGCCCAGCTGTTCGCCGGGCCGGTCACCCGTGCCCTCAGCGGCGACGCCGAAGTCGCCGAGCATGCCGAACTGTGGCTGCGCATCGCCTCGCTGGGGATCCCGTTCATCCTGCTCGTCTTCGCGGGCAACGGCTGGATGCGAGGCGTCCAGGACACCCGCCGGCCGCTGCGCTACGTCCTCGGCGCGAACGTCCTCTCGGCCGTCCTCTGCCCGCTGCTGGTGTACCCGGCCGGCCTCGGGCTCGCCGGCTCCGCCGTGGCCAACGTCGCCGCCCAGGTCGTCGGGGGAGCACTGTTCGTGCGGGCGCTCGTCGCGGAACGCGTACCGCTCGCGCCGCACCCGGCCATGCTCCGGCAACAGCTCGTCCTCGGGCGGGATCTGCTCGTCCGCGGACTCGCCTTCCAGCTCTGCTTCCTCTCGGCGGCCGCCGTCGCCGCCCGGTTCGGCGCGGCCGCGGTCGCCGCCCATCAGGTGGGGCTCCAGCTCTGGATGTTCTGCGCGTACGCCCTCGACGCGATCGCCATCGCGGCGCAGTCCCTGATCGGGGCGGCGCTCGGGGCCGGTGACGTGCTCACCGCGAAGCGTACGGCGGTCCGGATCGGGCAGATCGGGCTCGCCGCGGGCGTGATCTTCGGCATCGGCGTCCTGGCGTTGGCCCCGGTCCTGCCGCATCTGTTCAGCAACGACCCGGACGTCCTGGGCCAACTCGCCATCGTGTGGCCGTGGTTCATCGGGATGCTCCCGCTCAACGGGGTGGTCTTCGCCCTCGACGGCGTCCTCGTCGGCGCCGGCGACGCCCGCTACCTGCGGAACCTCACGATCGTCGCGGCGTTGGCCGGCTTCCTGCCCGCCATCTGGCTGGCGCTGTGGTTCGACCTCGGGCTCGGCGGGGTGTGGGCCGGGCTCACCCTCTTCATCGTGCTGCGGCTGGTTGCGCTGCTCCTCCGGCTGCGGGACGGCTCCTGGGCGGTGCCCGGCGTCGCCCGCGCCTGACGCCATCCCTCGGCACTCTTCCCGGCAAACGATCATCGACTTGAGGGAATGATCAGGACCGCGCGGACATGACACACCGGTCGATCACGCACATAGGTTCATGATCGCGCGGACAGAACGGGGGCAGGGCGGGGCAGGGCAGGGGCAGGGGGCGGACAGAACGGTGCCGGAACTGCGGGGAAGGGGCGAAAGGTCTAGACTCGCGCGGTGCGGCGGATTCCCCTGATCCTGGCGATCGTGGCGGTGGTGCTCGGGCTCGGCCTGATCGGCGGGGTCGCGCTGCTGGGCGGGGGCGCGTCGGGGAAGAACTCGCCGGCGTCGTTCGTGGACGACCCTGGTGAGGCGAAGGTCGAGTCCAGCCCGCCGGTGAGCCCGAGCGCGGCGGTGAAGACGCCGAAGCCGCTGGTCTACAAGTTTCCGGTGCAGGGTACGGCGTCCTACGCGCATACTCACCACGACTATCCGGCCAGCGACATCATGGCCAAGTGCGGCAGTGGCGTCGTCGCTCCGATCGACGGCGTGATCCTCGAGGTGAGCCTGGAGGACACCTGGGACGCCGAGGTCAACTCGGGGGCGACCCGCGGCGGGTTGTCCTGGTCGTTGCTCGGTGACGACGGCATCCGCTACTACGGTTCGCACCTCTCGGAGGTCGACAAGACCACCAAGCCCGGCGCGCGCGTGGTGGCGGGTCAGCACATCGGCAAGGTCGGCAAGACGGGTGACACGACCGCTTGTCACCTGCACTTCGGGATCTCGCCCGTCTGCAAGAAGACCGGCGACTGGTGGATCCGGCGCGGCGTCATCTACCCCTGGTCCTATCTGGACGCCTGGCGCAAGGGCGTCGCGAAGTCCCCGGTCGCGGCCATCCAGGCCTGGCAGAAGCAGCACGGCTGCCCCGGCAAGCCGCTCACCGACCCGTAAAATACGCTGTTCGGCATGGCGGAACACCAGGTCACCGACGGGCTGATCGTCGTCGACAAAGCGCCGGGCATGACCTCGCACGACGTCGTGGCCCGGTGCCGGCGGATCGCGCGCACGCGCAAGGTCGGCCACGGCGGCACCCTCGACCCGATGGCGACGGGGGTCCTGGTGATCGGCGTCGGCAAGGCCACGCGCCTGCTCACCTACGTGGTCGGCACGCGCAAGGTCTACCGCGCCACGATCCGGCTCGGCCAGACCACGGTGACCGACGACGCGGAGGGCGAGGTCACCGCTTCGGTTCCGGCCGCGCATCTTTCCGACCAAGGCGTACGCACACAGCTGGCCACGATGACCGGCGAAGTGGATCAGGTGCCGAGCGCCGTCTCCGCCATCAAGGTCAACGGCGTACGCGCGTACAAGATGGTCCGGGAGGGTGAGGCGCCCGAGTTGGCCGCCCGGAAGGTGACCATCGAGCGGATCGACGTCTTCGACGTCCGGCGGGACGGCGACTTCGTGGACGTGGACGTCGAGGTGGCCTGCTCGGCTGGGACCTACATCCGTGCCATCGCGCGGGATCTCGGCGTCGCCCTGGGTGTCGGCGGCCATCTCACCGCGCTTCGCCGGACCGCGGTCGGCGGATTCACCCTCGATGAGGCGTACCCCTTGGAGAAACTCGCGGACCTGGCCGAGGCCGGCGGTGATCCGGTGACGTTGCCGCTGGCCGCGGCCTTGCGCCGGGCGATGCCGATCCGCGAGGTGGACGAGGCGGGCGCGAAGGTCCTGTCGCACGGCGGACCGCTGGAGGCGATCGGCCTCGACGGCTCCTACGGGGTGCTCGGGCCGGACGGTACCCCCCTGGCGGTGGTCTCGGAACGGGGCGGCAAGGCGCGGCCCGAGATCGTCCTGGCCGCGGCCTGAACCGCCGAGAAGACCAGCGCGTAGATCGTCACCGCGACAGCGGCGGCGGTGACCGTGCCGACGGCCGCCCCGTAGAGATGCAATTCGAGGTGGTCGAGGCGCTGCATGGTGGCCAGGTAGTAGGCCCCACCGGCCAGAGTGGCCGCCACCAGGAGCGCTCCCGTCGCGACCCGGGTACGCGAGCTGAGCCGAAGACCCGCCGGCCGGTGCGGGATCGACCGCCGTAGCCGCCACCCGGCCCACACCGCTAGGGCCAGCAGCCCGAGCACGGTCGACGCGTACTGGAGGAGGTGAAAGAGCGGCATGCCGAGGACCGGACGAGCCAGCCAGTCGCCCCAGATGGCGATGCTCCGGACATGGGTGAAGCTGTCCCAGAACGCGTGCGTGGACGCGCCGACCGCGGCGCCGACCGGAACCCACAGCAGGTACGCCGGATGCCGTAGCCGCGTGGCGGCGGGGATGCGGTCGCCGATCGCGCTCGGCAGGAGCTGGATCAAGGCGGCCCGGAAGAAGAGGTGGTAGGCCGCGACCGCCACACAGGTGGCGACCGCGTCGACGCTGACGATGCCCGCCGGCGAATGGGTGAAGGCGTACGAGGGCCACTGTGGAAGGAACAATGGCAGATCGGGGATCATCGACCCGATCGCCAACGCGGCAGGCACGTACGCCACCCGGGTCACCGGTCGGCGGAGAAGCGGCAGAACGGCGGCGATGTGACTCGGTGTGAACGGCATCAGGCGTCAGCCTAGAGCGGGACACGATCTTGCGGTGCCCCACGGGATTGGCGTCGCTCGCCTACGCTGCCGCTCATGACGGACAGCGCGGCCGGCGCCGCGAGCGCGCCCGACGACAGCCTCCTGCGGCACTGGCGGCTGCTCGTCGCCGTGGTCGCACCGGTGGTCGCCGTCGCCACGCTGGTCCAGTCGGTCCTGGAAGTGCTCGGAGCCGGTGGGACCACCGTCGTCGTGGACGGGCTGACGCTGCGTACGCCCGGCTGGCCCGACGTCGTCGAGGCGATGCTCTGGGTCGTCGCTTGGGCGTGGTCCCTGGGCGCCGTCATGATCGCCGTCAAGGGAACGCTGCTCGGTGCGCCGCCGAGCGCCTTCGACGCGTTGCGTCAGGCCGTCCGGCGAGTGCCCGCGCTGCTCGGGGTGATGCTGATGGCCGCGGTCGGCTTCGGCGCGCTCCTCTTCCTCGCCGTCGCGGTGGGCAATCTGTTCGGCCCGTTGGCCCTCGTCTGCGTGGGGCTCGCCGTCTTCGTGGCCGGTCCACTCATCGGGGCGTTGCCGGTGGCGGCCCTCGACGGGCTCGGCGTCGGGCAGTCGGCCGCCGCCGGCGTCAGGTACGCCGAAAGCCGCCGCGGGCGCATGTTCTTCCTCCTGATCGGGCTGGCCGCGGCGGCGGTGCCGGCCGGATGGCTGTCGAATGCGCTGCCCGACGTGACAGCTGGTCCGATCACGGCCGCCCTCGGCCGGCTCGCGGTGGCGGCCCTGACCGTGGCGGCGATCGGCGTACAGGGGGCGATGCTGGCCCGCTGGCGAGTCGACCTCGACGGCGAACGGGCGCGGGAATCGTCGGCGCCCTGCCCCGGGCACTGGCTGGTGGCGTGTGGTGGGCTGACCGTGGTCGTCGTCGTGGCGGCCGGAGTCGTCCTCGTGAACCCGATGGGCGTACCGGTGCTGAGCACCTCCTCCACCGTCAAGTCCACCGAGAACCTCGGGCAGTACGCCGTCACCGCCGACGGTGAACCCGAGGTGGGCATCGGCGGATCGAGTCGGCCGCTCGCCTGGGACTCACGCCGGGCGCTGTTCGACGGCGGGACAGCGCTGGTCGGGGTGGCGTACCCGGGCAACGGACCGGTCGAACTCACCGTCTGCGACGGGGCGGACTGCGTACCGGCGCGGGCGCAGCTGGACCGGCCCGGGTTCTACTGGGAGCTGTGGGTGGCCCGGCCGCTGCCCGATGGCGGGATGATCGTCGTCGCCCCGGTGATCGAGCGCGGGATGCTCGCCGGGACGGCCAAGCTCGTCGCCTGGATCTGCCCCGACCGGACCTGCCAGTCGTCGCGGCGTGTCGAGGTGGCCGACGTGAACTACAACCCGCCCCAGGATCTCCCGTTCGCCGTCGGCGTCGGTCCCGAGGGTGCGCCCGTGGTGGCGTACGGGACGACCGGTCAGACCAGCCTGACCGTCGTCCGCTGCGCCGACCGCGCCTGCGAGCACACCTCGACGGAGCACGGCGAGGTCGCGGCATTGGTCGACGGCGAGTGGCCGGGGCTGGTCGGGCTCGGCTTCGACCGGGACGGGCGCGTGGTCGCCGTGCTGGCCGGTCGGCCCCACGCGACTCCAGCGGGGCTGCACGTCCGCGTCGGGCGTGCGTCCCGGCCCCGGGTGATCAGCGTCACCTGCGGCGACGACAGCTGCGAACGGCGTACCACTCGGGCCTGGAACGAGATCGCCGCCGACGGCGGTGACCTGCGCGCGTGGCCGGTGCCGATGCCCGACGGGCACCTCGCGATCCTGCAGGAGGACTCCCGGGGTGCGCGCCTGATCACGTGCGAACACCACTGTGAAGGTTGATAGTTTTGGGCCTATGCAGCGGTGGAGGGGCGCGGCGCAGGCGCCGCGAGGGTGGGGACGCTCGGTCGTCACGATCGGCGTGTTCGACGGAGTGCACCGGGGCCATCAGGCCACGATCGGCTACGCGGTGAAGCGCGCCCGTGAGCTGGGCGAGGCGAGCGTGGTCGTGACCTTCGACCCGCACCCGTCCGAGGTCGTCCGGCCGGGCTCACATCCGGCGGTGCTGACGACTCAGGAGCGCAAGGCCGAGCTGATCGAGGAGCTGGGCGTCGACGCGCTCTGCGTGGAGCCGTTCACCCGCGAGTTCTCCAAACTGCCGCCCGAGGAGTTCGTGCACGACGTCCTGGTCGAGCACCTGCACGCGGCCGAGGTCGTGGTGGGGGAGAACTTCCGGTTCGGCCACAAGGCGGCCGGGGACGTAGAGCTGCTGACGCAGCTGGGTCGCCGGTTCGGCTTCACCACGACGGCCGCGCCACTGCTGACCGACGACTCGACGGTGTTCTCGTCGACCTACGTCCGGTCGTGCGTGGCGGCCGGAGACGTCGCCGCGGCCGCCGCCGCGCTCGGCCGGCCGCACCGGCTGGAGGGCGTCGTGGTCCGGGGCGACCAGCGTGGACGCCAGCTCGGCTTCCCGACCGCCAACCTGCTGTGCGGTCCGCACGCGGCCATCCCGGCCGACGGGGTGTACGCGGCCTGGCTCCTCCGCGGCGGCAAACAGCTGCCCGCGGCCGTGTCGATCGGCACCAACCCGACCTTCGCCGGGACCGAGCGCCGGGTCGAAGCCTTCGTCCTGGACTTCTCCGGCGACCTCTACGGCGAACGGGTCGCCCTCGACTTCGTGTCGCACCTGCGGCCGACTGTGCGGTTCGACACCTTGGAAGGGCTGGTCGCCGCGATCACCGACGACGTCTCGCGTACGCGCGCCGTGCTCGGCCTCGGCTGAGCGTGCTCGCTGCGCCTGCGCGCGCCCCCGCTGGGCGCGCCCCCGCTGCGCGCGCCCCCGCTGCGCGCGCCCCCGCTGCGCGTGATCATTGCGTCAGCCATGCTGCTTCGCGCGGCGAAATGTCCGTTGAAGCAGCATGGCTGACGCAATGATCTTGGCGTACGCCAGTGGCTCGGCGGCATGATCGACTCCGTAAGGTAACCTTGACGAGGCTCCGCGTACGCCTGCCCGACGCCGCGGGTGCGGAGCCGGGAGTATCCATGAGCCGTCGGCTCACACGCGAAATGGGAGAAAATGGCGCTCGACGCTGCAGTCAAGACTCAGATCATGCAGGAGTACGCGACGACCGAGGGTGACACCGGTTCGCCGGAGGTCCAGGTCGCCGTCCTCACCAAGCGGATCAAGGACCTGACCGAGCACCTGAAGGTGCACAAGCACGACCACCACAGCCGCCGTGGGCTGCTGCTGCTGGTCGGCCGCCGCAAGCGGCTGCTGGCGTACCTCCAGAAGACGGACATCGCCCGATACCGCGCGCTCATCGAGCGCCTCGGCATCCGGCGCTGACGCAAAGATTCAGGGGAGTGACCTGCGGGTCGCTCCCCTGTTGGCAAGACAGCCCGCCTCGCCGGGCTGACAATGCAAGAAAGACGAGGCGCGTTTCCGGCCGCGGGTTGACGCTCGGTCCTCGGTAGTGGCTCCCGGAGCCGTCCCGCCGTCGCGGGGCGTACCCCGAGGGCTTCGATCGAAGACCGGCCGTCCGCCGCCAGTGGGCCGCGCGCGCCAGACGATCGAAGAGGAGTATTCATCCATGACCGAGACCACTCTCGGCACCCAGCACAGCACCGCCGTGATCGACAACGGCGCGTTCGGCACGCGGGAGATCACCTTCTCCACCGGGCGGCTCGCCCGGCAGGCGGCCGGTTCGGTCCTCGCCCAGCTCGGCGACACCGTGGTTCTCTCCGCGACCACCGCGAGCAAGACGCCGAAGGACCAGTTCGACTTCTTCCCGCTCACCGTCGACGTCGAGGAGCGGATGTACTCGGCGGGCCGGATCCCCGGCTCGTTCTTCCGCCGGGAGGGGCGCCCGACCGAGGACGCCATCCTGACCTGCCGCCTGATCGACCGGCCGCTGCGCCCGTCGTTCGTCAAGGGCCTGCGCAACGAGGTCCAGGTCGTCGAGACCGTGCTCGCGCTCGACCCGGCGCACCCTTACGACGTGGTCGCGATCAACGCCGCGAGCATGTCCACCAAGCTGTCCGGCCTGCCGTTCTCCGGCCCGATCGGGGCGACCCGGGTGGCCCTGATCGACGGCCAGTGGGTGGCCTTCCCCACCCACGAGGAGCTGGAGCGGGCCGTCTTCGACATGGTCGTCGCCGGTCGCGTGGTCGGTGACGACGTCGCGATCATGATGGTCGAGGCCGAGGCCACGGAGAACACCGTCAAGCTCGTCGGTGCGGGCGCCAAGGCGCCGACCGAGGAGATCGTGGCCGCCGGTCTGGAGGCCGCCAAGCCGGTTCTCCGTGAGCTGTGCCGGGCGCAGGACGCGCTCGCCGAGGTCGCCGCCAAGCCGGTCACCGAGTTCCCGGTCTTCCTGGACTACCAGGACGACGTCTACGAGGCGGTCAAGGCCGCCGGCGCGGCCGAGGTCGCCGAGGCGCTCAAGATCGCCGGCAAGGCCGACCGGGAAGAGGCGCTCGACCTGGTCAAGGAGAAGGTCATCGCGGCGGTCGCCCCGCAGTTCGAGGGGCGCGAGAAGGAGGTCTCCGCGGCCTTCCGCTCGGTGACCAAGTCCGAGGTTCGCAGCCGCGTCCTCCGCGACAAGATCCGTATCGACGGCCGTGGCCTGGCTGACATCCGGCCGCTGACCGCCGAGGTGCAGGTGCTCCCGCGGGTGCACGGCTCGGCGCTGTTCGAGCGGGGCGAGACCCAGATCCTGGGCGTCACCACGCTGAACATGCTGCGCATGGAGCAGGCGCTGGACACCCTGTCGCCGCAGAAGACCAAGCGCTACATGCACAACTACAACTTCCCGCCGTACTCGACCGGTGAGACAGGCCGCGTCGGCGCCCCGAAGCGCCGCGAGATCGGCCACGGCGCGCTGGCCGAGCGGGCGCTGATCCCGGTCCTGCCGTCGCGCGAGGAGTTCCCGTACGCGATCCGCCAGGTGTCCGAGGCGCTCGGCTCGAACGGCTCGACCTCGATGGGTTCGGTCTGCGCCTCCACGATGTCGTTGCTGACCGCGGGTGTGCCGCTGAAGGCGCCGGTGGCCGGCATCGCCATGGGACTCATCTCCGGTGAGGTCGACGGCAAGACGGAGTACGTCACGCTGACCGACATCCTCGGCGCCGAGGACGCCTTCGGCGACATGGACTTCAAGGTCGCCGGGACGCGGGACTTCGTCACCGCGCTGCAGCTGGACACCAAGCTCGACGGCATCCCGTCGGACGTCCTCGCCGCTGCGCTGCGTCAGGCGCACGACGCCCGCCAGACGATCCTCGACGTCATGCAGGAGGCCATCGAGTCTCCGGGCGAGATGAGCGAGTACGCCCCGCGCGTGACCACGGTGAAGATCCCGGTCGACAAGATCGGCATGGTGATCGGCCCGAAGGGGCAGACCATCAACGCGATCCAGGACGAGACCGGCGCCGAGATCTCCATCGAGGACGACGGCACGATCTACGTCGGCGCGACCAACGGGCCGTCGGCCCAGGCGGCGGTGGATCGCATCAACCAGATCGCGAACCCGACGCTGCCGAAGGTCGGCGACAAGTTCCTCGGCACTGTGGTGAAGACGGCCGCGTTCGGCGCGTTCATCTCGCTGCTGCCGGGCCGCGACGGGCTGCTGCACATCTCCAAGGTGGGCGACGGCAAGCGGGTCGAGAAGGTCGAGGACTTCCTCAACGTCGGGGACAAGGTCGAGGTGGAGATCGCCGAGGTCGACTCTCGCGGCAAGATCTACCTCGACAAGGTCTACCCCGAGGGCGTCGAGAAGCCGGCTCCGGCCGAGCGCCCGGCGGGCCGGGACCGCGAGGACCGCGGTCCGCGTGACCGGGACCGGGGCGACCGCGGCCCGCGTCGCGACGGCGACGACGGCGACCGCGAGCGGCGTCGTCGGCAGCGGCGCGACTGACCGCTGACCGTGAACCAGCCGAACCTGACCGTGCCGTCCAGTGCCTTTCTGGACGGCACGGCGCCGAGGCGCCACAAGCAGCATCCCGTAACCGTGCCGTCCAGTGCCTTTCTGGACGGCACGGTCCGTAGAACCGTTTTGCCGAGCGGGCTTCGCATTCTCACCGAGGATGTACCGGCGATGCGTAGCGTGTCGTTCGGGATCTGGGTGAACGTCGGCTCGCGGGACGAGGCCGAGGACGAGGGCGGCGCGTCGCACTTCTTGGAGCATCTGCTCTTCAAGGGCACGGCGCGGCGTACCGCGCTGGACATCTCGGCCGCCATCGAGGCGGTCGGCGGCGAGACCAACGCCTTCACCACGAAGGAGTACACCTGCTACTACGCGCGGGTGCTCGACGCCGATCTGCCGCTGGCCATCGACGTCATGTGCGACGCGGTCGCCAGTTCGGTGCTCGCCGAGCCCGATGTGGAGACCGAGCGCGGTGTCATCCTCGAAGAGATCGCGATGACCGAGGACGAGCCTTCCGACGAGGTCCATGATCTGCACGCCGAGCTGATCTACGGCGAGCACCCGTTGGCCAAGCTCATCTCCGGCACGGTGTCGTCGATCACGCCGATGTCCCGCGACGGCATCCACAGTTTCTACCGCTCTCGCTACTCCGCCCCGGTCATGGTCGTGGCGGCGGCTGGTCGTCTCGATCACGACCAGGTCGTGGAGCAGGTGATCGCGGCGCTGGCGGGGACACCGCTGGACACCGGGTCGGCGTCGCCTGTCGGGCCGCGCCCCATGGAGACGCCCGTCTTGTACGCCGAGCCGAAGGCGGTCACCCGCCGAAAGGACACCGAACAGGCGCACCTCGTGCTGGGTGGGCCGGGGATCGGGCGGCGCGACGATCGGCGCTTCGCAGTCGGCGTGTTGAACAACGTGCTCGGCGGCGGCATGTCGAGCCGGCTGTTCCAGGAGATCCGGGAGAAGCGCGGACTGGCGTACTCGGTCTACTCCTACACCTCGCAGTACGCCGAGACCGGCACCTTCGGCGTGTACGCCGGTTGTGCGCCGGGCAAGGTGGACGAGGTGCTGGCGATCGTCCGTGATCAGCTGGCCCGTGCGGCCGACGAGCCGATCACGGAGGAGGAGCTGCGGCGGGGACAGGGAATGCTCAAGGGTGCCCTGGTCCTGGGCCTGGAGGACACCGGGTCGCGGATGACCCGGCTGGCCAAGGGCGAGCTGCTCTACGGCGATCTGCTCGATGTGGACGATCTGCTCCGGCGGATCGAAGCCGTCACGCTCGAAGACGTCACCGAGGTCGCCCGGGCTGTGCTGACCGGCCCGGAGTACCTGGCGATGATCGGGCCCCACTGACTGTTCCGGCCGTTCGATCCGTCGGGCGGTGGAAGCCGGGTGGACGGCCGGAACCGGCACAAGGACATCTGACTGTTAGGTTGACGCTGTGACGATTCGGGTCGGAGTGCTGGGCGCCCGCGGGCGCATGGGCCAGGAGGTCTGCCGGGCCGTCTCGGCCGCGGAAGGGCTGGAACTGGTCGCGCAGATCGATCAGGGTGACTCGCTCACCGCGTTGACCGAGGCCGGTGCGCAGGTTGTCGTGGACTTCACCAACCCCGACGTGGTGCTCGACAACGTGCGGTGGTGCGTCGACCACGGCATCCACGTCGTGGTCGGGACGAGTGGGTTCACCGAGGAGCGGCTCGCCGAGGTGCGTTCGCTCCTCGCCGGCAGGCCCGAGGTCGGCGTGGTCGTCGCGCCCAACTTCGCCATCGGCGCGGTGCTCATGATGGAGTTCGCCGAGCGGGCCGCCAAGTACTTCGAGTCGGCCGAGATCATCGAGCTGCACCATCCGCAGAAGGTGGACGCCCCGAGCGGCACCGCTCTGCGTACGGCGCAGCTCATCGCGGCCGCACGGGCGTCGGCGGGGCTGGGCGAGATGCCCGATGCGACGAAGGACGAGTTCGACGGCGCCCGCGGCGCGACCGTCGAAGGCGTACGCGTCCACAGTGTGCGTTCGCGCGGGCTCGTCGCGCACCAGGAGATCCTCTTCGGTACGCCCGGCGAGACGCTGACGATCCGGCACGACTCGTTCGACCGGGCGTCGTTCATGCCGGGCGTCGTGCTGGCCGTCCGGTCCGTCGGGTCCCGGCCCGGCCTGACCGTCGGCATCAACTCGCTCCTCTGAGCCGCCCGTTTCGGGTGGACCGTTGGGCGCTGGATCAGGGTTCTAGGTCGAATCTTGGGGCAAGATTCGACCGGGAACCCTGATCCGCCGCCGAACCGGCGGCCAGGCGGCCGAAGCGGTCAGAGCAGGGTCGCGTACCGGGATTGCGGCACGAGCATGTCCTCGACGTCGAGCGACCGCCGTGCCCCGTCCGGCGCCCACCCGGCCGATCCCAGGAATTTGGGCATCGCGGGCGCCTGATCGAAGACCCAGGCCAGCGCCGAGGTGTAGGCGTCGTCGCGCCAGTGGTCGGCGGCGGCGGCGAGCAGCCGGCTGCCGTGCCCACGCCGGCCCCAGCGCGGTTCGACCAGCAGTTCGGTGATTTCGGCGACATCGGGACCGGCGTCGGGGTCCTCAGCGGGTCCCGAGGCGATGAACCCCACCACGTACGATGAGGTCGAGGACTGTTCGACGGCCACGAGGACCCGATGCCGCTCGGTCGGTGGGGCCATGATCGAATCGCGCCAGGTCGCGGCGAACTCCGTCTCGTCGAGATCGGCGAGGACGTGCCGGGGGAAGAGCCGTCGGTAGGCGATCCGCCAGGTCGCCACCTGGATGCGTGCGATCTCTCCGGCGTCACCGGGCCGCCCGGGGCGGACATGTCCTTGAGCCACGACGTCAGAGCGTAACGAAGTGCCGGATCGGGGAGAGAGAACGGGTGAGACACCGGATCGCGATCGTGGCCGTGCTGGCCGTGGCCGCCCTCGCCTTCGACGCCGCCTTCGCCACCCGGCACGGGTTCTTCGACCTCAAGGTCTACTACGGCGCGGTCAACTGGTGGGTGCACGGCCACGGCGAGCTGTACGACTTCATCAAGCCCCGAAGCACCTACGGCTTCACGTATCCGCCGTTCGCGGCGGTCGCGATGCTGCCGATGGCGTTCGTGCCGTGGGGGGTGGCCATCGGCATCGCCTCACTGATGACGATCGTCGCCACCGGGCTGGTGGTCTGGTGGCTCGTCGCCGAACCGGATCGCCGCTACAAGACCGCCGTGATCCTGGCGCTGCTGATCGCGTACGAGCCGATGCGGGAGACCTTCCTCTTCGGGCAGGTCAACATGCTGCTCGTGGCGTTGGTCGCCGGGGATCTGTTCTTCGGCGTCGGACGGAACCGGCGGTGGGCCGGTCTCGGGATCGGCCTGGCGACCGCGGTGAAGCTGACGCCGGGGCTGTTCATCCTCTATCTGCTGCTGACCAAGCGCTGGCGGGCGGCGTTCGTCGCGATGGGCACCGCCGCCGGTGCGACTCTGGTGACGGCGGCCGCCGCGCCGGACATGGCCCGCGAGTTCTTCACGAACGCGCTGTGGGACACCGATCGGATCGGTTCGCTGGCCTTCATCTCGAACCAGTCGCTCCAGGGACTCGTGGCGCGTCTGAACCCCGAGGACCCGTCGAAGGCGGTGTGGCTGGTCCTGGCGGTCGGCGTACTCGTGGTGTGGGTGGTGCGGAGCCGGCGGGCCTTCCGCGCGGGCGACGAGGCGGCCGGGCTGGCGGTGACGGGCGTCGTCTCCTCCCTGGTCAGCCCAGTGACCTGGATCCACCACCTGGTCTGGCTGATCCCGTCGCTGATCCTGCTGGTGAACGCCGGCTTTGCGGACCGGGCGCATCGGTGGCGGCACTGGGGCGTGGCGGGCGTCGGCTACGCCATCCTTTGCAGCAAGCTGGTCTGGCCGTTCGACGACCATTTCAGCGGCTTCTGGGGCTACCTGGGGAGCAACGCCTACGTGTTCGTCACGTTGGTGCTGCTGTTCGTGACGCCGATCCGCTCACCGCACGAGGTGATAGCGCAGCTCGGGGTAGCGGAACGTGGTCCCGGCGGGACTCCAGAACTCGCGAACCCCGTCCGGCCGTAGCCCGGCCTTCTCGTAGAACCGCCGGGCTCGCTCGTTCTCCTCCAGCACCCACAGCCGCACCTCGGCCTGCGGCAGCTCGGCCAGCGCCGCGGTCAGCAGCGCCCGGCCGAAGCCCCGGCCGTAGACCGGCGGGTCGACGTAGATCGCGAGGATCTCGCCCACCTCCGGGTCGAAGCCGTCCCCGGTCCGATACGGTCCGTAGCTCACATGCCCGACCACCTGGTCGCCGTCCAGGACGACCAGCGTCTGCCACGGTGACTCGCCGGCCGCGCGCTTGGCCAGCTCCGTGCGCCGCCGCTCGGCCCACGCGCCCTGGTCCAGGCCGTCGAGCACCTCGTCCGCGACGATCCCCTTGTACGCCGTCCGCCAGCCGTTGATGTGGCCGGCCACGACGGCGGGCACGTCCTCGTCTCGCAGCGGTCGCACGGTCACCATGGTCGGAACGTATCGCGGCCGGTTCTGTCGTAGCCAGTGGTTATCTTTGCTCGCGATGGAGACGTTGACCTTGACTCAGGCCCGCCGGATCGCCCTGGCGGCGTCCGGCTTCGGCGGCCGGAGCCTCGCCGCCCCGCCGACCGGTCGTCACCTGCGCCGGGTCGTGGAGAGCACCGGCCTGCTCCAGATCGACTCCGTCAACGTCCTGCAGCGGGCGCATTACCTGCCGGCCTACAGCCGGATCGGCCCTTACGACACGGCATTACTCGATCGCGGCAGCTCCCGGCGTCCCCGATGGCTGTTCGAATACTGGGCGCACGAGGCTTCGCTCGTCCCGGTCGAGCTGCAGCCGTTATTGCGCTGGCGGATGGCGACCGCCCGGGAGAAGGCGTGGGGCGGCCCCCGCAGCATCGCCCGCGAGCGTCCGGAGCTGGTCGAGTGGGTGCTCGCCGAGGTGGCCGACCGGGGTCCGGTGACCGCCGCCGAGATCGAGGCCGACGTGCCCAAGCCCAAGGGCGACAACTGGGGCTGGAACTGGTCCGACGTGAAGAAGGCGCTGGAGTTCCTCTTCTACGAGGGCTCGGTCACCAGCGCCGGGCGGACGACCTCGTTCGCGCGGCGCTATGACCTGACCTCGCGAGTGCTGCCGGCCGAGGTGGTCGCGACGCCGACACCCGCCGCCGAGGACGCCCATCGCCGGCTGGTCGAGCGGGCGGCCCGGGCGCTCGGCGTCGCGGCCGAAGCGGAGTTGCGGGACTACTTCCGGCTGCCCACCGACGGCGCCCGCCGGGCGATCGCCGAGCTGGTCGAGGCCGACGTCCTCGTCCCGGTTCACGTGAAGGGCTGGAAGCCGCAGGCTTACCTGCATCGCGACGCGCCGCGCCCGCGCCGGTTCACCGGGGGCACCCTGATCAGCCCGTTCGACCCGCTGATCTGGGAGCGTGGGCGGACCGAGCGGCTCTTCGGCCTGCGCTACCGGATCGAGATCTACGTGCCGGAGCCGCAGCGCGTCCACGGCTACTACGTGTTGCCGTTCCTCGAGGGAGAGCGGTTCACCGCCCGGGTCGATCTGAAGGCCGATCGCAAGGCCGGAGTGCTGCGGATTCCGGCGGCGTGGCTGGAGCCGGGCGCCGACCCGGAGACCACCGCTCGCGCCCTCCGCGCCGAGCTGGAGCGACTGGCCGGCTGGCTCGGCCTCAGCGGCGTCGACAAGGCCGAGCGAGGGGATCTCGCGGCTTTCCTCAACGGTGTAACGTCAACGACATGACGCAGGTGGAGTCCGCACCCCCCGGCCAGTTGGTGGTCGCCGCGCCCGACCGGGTCACCGCCTGGTTCCTGCGCCGCAGCGCGGCTCTGCCGGCCTGGGCCGGTCCCGCCGCCGCGTTGGTCTGCATCGCCGGTGCGCTCGGCTACACCCAGATCACCGACCCGACCACCTCGGCCGCCGGTGACCCGCCGTCCTGCCTGCTCAAGCTGACCACCGGGTTCGACTGCCCCGGCTGCGGCGGCACGCGGGCCGCCTGGTACCTGATGCACGGCGATCTCGCCGCTGCCGCTCGGCACCATCTGTTGTTCGTCTTCGCCGTGCCGTTCTTGATCTACGCCTACGTGGCGTGGGCCGGCAAGAAGGTCTTCAACAAGCAGCTGCCGCAGTTGCGGGTGAGCCCGAAGATGATCGCCTGGTTCCTCGCGATCTGGGGCGTCTTCACGATCCTGCGTAACCTGCCGTGGGCCCCGTTCACCTGGCTCTACGTCTGAGCGACCGCAACCTCGCGGGCTGCGGTCGCCGCGTCGGATCAGGCGGCCCGACCGACCACGATGTCGCCGCTCATCGAGCGCAGGTGCAGCGCGACGTCGGGCTGACCGTTCGCCGGGGCGCCGGAGGGCTGAAGGTCGCTGCGGGCCCGGCCGGACATCGAGCTCAGCTCCATCCACACGCCGACGCCGGGGATGACGCCGACGGCGATGTCGCCGCTGGCGGAGTTGACCTTGGCGGTGCCGTTGCGCAGCGTACGCACGTTGACGTCGCCGGAGGCCGTGCTCACACCGAGGTCTCCGCCGACTGTGCCGAGCTCGACGTCGCCGGAGGCGGTGTGCACCGCGCCCGACCCGTCGATCGTGGCCACGGTGACGTCACCGCTGGCTGAGGTGATCTTGGCGTCGCCGCCCACGTAGGTCGCCTTGATGTCGCCGCTGGCGGTCTTGACTCCGAAGACGCCGGTGACGTTCTCGACGAAGACGTCCGCCGAGGCGCTGTCGACCTGGACCTGCCGGTACGCCCCCGCGCAGGTGGCGTCCGCCGACGCCGTACGCAGATCGAGCGCGCTGTCGGCGGGGATCCGGACGGTGACGGCCAGCCGCGGATGACGCATACGCAGCCAGCCCTTGTGCTCCGGGGTCTTCACGAGCAGGTTCGTGCCGTGCAGTTCGACGACGGTCTGCTCGGCGGCCTCCTTGGAGGCGTCTGAACCGTCCAGTGGTTCGACGCTGACGGTGGCCGTGGTGAGGCCGGGTTGGGCGGTGACGTCGACTCGTCCCGAGCTGACGCGGATGTCGGCGGACAGCGGGCCGGTGACCGGGAACTCGTGCATGGTGATCAATCCCTTCGAGGGTGGCTGAAATGCGAGAGGTCGCTGAGATGCCAGGAGCGGCTGAGGTGTGGGTCAGGATTGGGCGTAGCCGGTGATGCGGCGTCCGGGCGGGAAGCCGGGGCCGGGCGGGAAGCCGGGGCCGGGCCGGAAACCGGGTCCGGGTGGCCCGGGCGGGCCGGGCTGGGTGGCCCCCCACAACGCGCGGACCAGCCAGGCGTTGACCGAGACGCCCTCGGCGGCGGCGGCCCGTTCGATCGTCTCCTTGAGCTGCTCGGGCAGCCGGAGGGTGATCCGGGCCTGCTCGCCCTCGGTCGGCGGTGGGGCGGCGGCCGCGATCGGCTGCTCCGGCTCCGCGACCGCCTCGGTCACGACCAGGTCGGCGTCGCGGCCCCGCAGGCGCACCTCGACGCTCGCGCTGCTCAGCTTGCTCGTGATCTCGGCGGCGGCGTCGGACAACGCCTCCATGAGGCACAGCCGGGCGGAGGCTTCCAGCGAGCCGGCGAGCAGCCCGGCGGCGCGGGTGACGTCGTCCCCGCCGGGCGCGGCCGCGGCGGTCAGATCGCGCTGAAGGTTTTCGAGATACGGCGACAGCTCCATGACTTCACTATGACATCAAGAGTGACGTCATGCAAGTGTCTTCGTGATGTCAGTCAGCTCTGGGTCTAGAGTGTCGGTTGTGACGGAGATCGTGCAGCCCCAGGTCAAGTTGATCGCATGGACGCATTTCGAGGCCCCCGACGACGTTCCGTGGTCGACGGACGCCGACGGCGGGCAGGCGCTCGCGGAGTTCGCCGGGCGCGCCTGCTACCAATCCTGGAGCAAGCCGAACCCCGCCACCGCCACCAACGAGGGCTACCTCCGCCACATCCTGGAGGTCGGTCACCTCTCGGTGCTCGAGCACGGCACGGTGAGCTTCTACTTCACCGGCGTGTCGCGTTCGTTCACGCATGAGCTGATCCGGCACCGGCACTTCTCCTACTCGCAGCTCTCGCAGCGATACGTCCCGGAGCGCGCGGCGGCCATGGTGGCGCCGGAGGCCATCGCCGCCGACCCCGAGCTGCACAAGAAGTTCGTCGAGGCCGGCGAGGCCGCCGTACGGGCGTACAACGAACTGCTGGAGGGCCTGGAGGCCAAGTTCGCCGACGTCCCCAACGCCACGCTGCGGCGCAAGCAGGCCCGGCAGGCGGCCCGGGCCGTCCTGCCCAACGCGACCGAGACCCGCATCGTGGTCACCGGCAACTACCGCGCCTGGCGGCACTTCATCGCCATGCGGGCCACCGAGCACGCCGACGTGGAGATCCGTGAGCTGGCCGTCGAGTGCCTCCGCCAGCTGCAGCGGGTGGCGCCGAACGTCTTCAACGACTTCAAGATCACGACGCTGGCCGACGGCAGCGAGATCGCCGCGAGCGAATACCTCTGGCAGGGCTGACCAGCCTGCCCAGCCAGTTCACTCCGGACCGCAGTTGACGATAAGTTGGCAAGTATGACGCGCGACTCCCGGCGGCCGTTCGGCCGCCTGCTCACCGCCATGGTGACCCCGTTCCGGGCCGACGGCTCGCTCGACGTGGACGGCGCCGCCCGGCTGGCCGCGTACCTGGTGGACGAGCAACGCAACGACGCGCTCGTGATCAACGGGACCACCGGGGAGAGCCCGACCACCTCGGACGCGGAGAAGGAGACCGTCCTGCGCGCCGTCGTCGAGGCGGTCGGGGATCGAGCCAAGGTCGTCGCCGGAGTCGGCACGTTCAACACTCACCACACGGTCGAGCTGGCCCGGTCCGCCGAGAAGGCGGGCGCGCACGGCCTGCTCGTCGTCACGCCGTACTACAACAAGCCCCCGCAGTCCGGGCTGCTGGCACATTTTCGCACCGTCGCCGACGCCACCGGGTTGCCGGTGATGCTCTACGACATCCCCGGTCGCAGCGGGGTGCCGATCGCGACCGACACGTTCCTCCGCCTGGCCGAGCACGACCGGATCGTCGCGGTCAAGGACGCCAAGGGCGACCTCACCGCCAGCTCCTGGGTGCTGCGAGACACCGACCTCGCGTACTACAGCGGTGACGACGCGCTGACCCTGCCGCTGCTGTCCGTCGGCGCCAGCGGCCTCGTCGGGACGTCCACCCACCTCACCGGAGCGTCGGCGGCCGACCTCATCTCGGCGTACCACGACGGGGACACGGCGGAGGCGCTGCGACTGCATCGGCAACTGCTGCCGCTGTTCACCGGAATCTTCCGGACCCAGGGCGCGATCCTCGTCAAGGCCGCGATGAACGCGAAGGGCCTGCCCGCCGGGCCGCTGCGCCCGCCGCTGGTCGACGCCACCGAGGCCGAACTCGCGCAGCTGCGGGCCGACTGCGCCGCGGCCGGCCTGCCTCTCTGACTCGCGAACGCGGCTGCGCAGCTCGCGGCCGCCCATGGACCACAGGAGTAGTGAAGTGACCGAAGCGCACGTGGAGTTGCCCGCACCGCCACCGCTGCCGGAAGGTGGACTACGCGTCATCCCGCTGGGCGGGCTGGGCGCGATCGGGCGCAACATGACCGTCTTCGAGTTCGACGGAAAGCTGCTCGTCGTCGACTGCGGCGTGCTCTTCCCGGACACCGAGCAACCCGGCGTGGACCTGATCCTGCCGGACTTCGAGCCCATTCTGGACCGGCTCGACGACGTCCAGGCGATCGTCCTCACCCACGGGCACGAGGACCACATCGGAGCGGTGCCCTACCTGCTGGCGCACAAGCCCGACATCCCCCTGGTGGGTTCCCGGTTCACGCTGGCCCTGGTCGAGGCGAAGCTCGCCGAGCGCCGGATCACGCCCTACTCGCTGACCGTCGTGGAAGGACAGCGAGAGCAGCTCGGTCCGTTCGAGGTCGAGTTCTTCGCGGTCAACCACTCCATTCCGGACGCCATGGCCGTCGCCATCCGGACCCCGGCCGGTCTGGTGCTGCACACCGGTGACTTCAAGATGGACCAGCTGCCGCTGGACGGCCGGATCACCGACCTGGCCGGGTTCGCCCGGCTCGGCGCGGAGGGCGTCGACCTCCTGCTCTCGGACTCGACCAACGCCGAGATCCCCGGCTTCGTCACCTCCGAGCGGCAGATCGGGCCGGTGATCAGCTCGATCTTCGCCAAGGCCACCGGCCGGATCATCGTGGCGTCGTTCGCCTCCCACGTCCACCGTGTCCAGCAGGTGCTCGACGCGGCCGAGGAGCACGGCCGCAAGGTCGCCTTCATCGGCCGATCGATGGTCCGCAACATGGGCATCGCGCGCGAGCTCGGCCTGCTGCACATCGCGCCGGGTCTGCTCATCGGCATCGACGAGGCGACCACGCTGCCGCCCGAGCAGATCGTGCTGATGTCGACCGGGTCGCAGGGCGAGCCCATGAGCGCGCTGGGCCGGATGGCCACCGGCGACCACCGGCACATCACCATCGCCTCGGGGGACACCGTTGTGCTCGCGAGCTCGCTGGTGCCCGGCAACGAGACCAGCGTCTACCGGGTGATCAACCAGCTCGCCCGGCAGGGCGCCACCGTCATCCACAAGGACGTCGCCAAGGTGCACGTCTCGGGTCACTCGCCGGCCGGCGAGCTGCTGTACCTGCTGAACGTGGTCAAACCCAGCAACCTCATGCCGGTGCACGGCGAATGGCGCCACCTGCGGGCCCACGCCCGGCTCGGCGTCGAGAGCGGCGTCGCGCCCGATCGCATCGTGCTCTGCGAGGACGGCGACGTCGTGGACCTGGTCGACGGCCGCGCCGAGCTGGTCGGTCACGTGAAGAGCCGCTACGTCTACGTGGACGGTCTGGCCATCGGCGACGTCGGCGAGAGCCTGCTCACCGAGCGCCGGATCCTCGGCGACGGCGGCTTCATCGCCGTCACCGTGGTCGTCGACTCGGTCACCGGCAAGGTGGTCGGCGGCCCCACCGTCTCGCAGAAGGGCTTCTCGGAGGACCCGGCCGCGTTCGACCCCGTGCTGCCGCTCATCACCCAGGCCCTCGATCGGGCCGCGGCCGACAACATCACCGACCCCCACCAGCTCCAGCAGCTGGTACGCCGAGTGGTGGGCAAGTGGGTCAACGAGGCGTACCGGCGGCGGCCGATGATCGTGCCGTCTGTTCTGGAGGTCTGACCACAGAGCGGGGTGTGACACGCTTTCGCGAATGCCGCACCTCGTTGATGATCTCCTCTACGCTGTCAAGCATGGCGCGCCGTACCACCCCGACCACGAGCCGCCGCGTGAACCCGCCCAAGGCGTCCACTGCGGTGGCACGTACCCCCGCGTCCCGCACCTCTCGGCGTACCCCTCCTAGATCGACGGCGAGGCGACGGACCGCGAGCTTCCCGGGGCCGCTGGACGTGCTGGGCAAGGTGACCGGCGGGCTGTTCTTCGGCCTGGCCGGGGCCACCGGCTGGGCCGCGCGGGCCGTGGGGCAGAAGGCGGCGACGGCGCGGGAGCTGGAGACGGAGCATCGCCGCGACGGCCTGGGCCTGCTCGGCCTGGTGGTCGCGTTGCTGCTCGTCGTGGCGCTGTGGTTCGACGCGGGCGGTCCGGTCGGTGCGTGGATCGCGGACAAGGTGCGGTTCTTCTTCGGCTCCGTCGCCAATGGACTGCCGTTGCTGCTGGGTTTCACCTCGATCCGGATGATGCGGCACGCGCCGGAGGAGAATCGGCAGGGCAGCGGCCTGGTCGGCTGGGGCAGCCTGCTGCTGGCGCTGACCGGCCTGTTCGACATCAGCCAGTCGCCGGCGGACCAGACCGGGCGCGACTCCGCCGGCGGCATCATCGGCGCGGTCACCGGTGGCCTGCTCAAGGACGCCGTCAGCGGCTGGGTCGCCGTCCCCGGCCTGATCGTGCTGCTGGTTTTCGGCGTGCTGGTGGTCACCGCGACGCCGCTGAACAAGGTGCCCGAACGGCTGGCCGCGCTGAGCGACCGGCTCTTCGGCGGCCGTGGGTCCACCGAGGACGACGACGAGTTCGCCGATGTCGACGAGCGCCCGTCGCTGCCGCCGCGTCGCCGCAAGCCGCTGCCGGACCCGTTCGGGCCGGGCGACATCGACGGCGAGGTCATCGAAGACCTGCAGGAGACCATCGTCCTGCCGCGTACGCGCAAGAAGGAGCGCAAGCAGCTGGAGGCACCGGCGCACACCCCGCCGCCGCCGAAGGCGGTCAAGCTCGAGCAGCTCGCCATGCCCGGACTGGGCGGCGACTACGTGCTGCCCCCGATGACGATGCTCGGCCACGGAGCCGCGCCACGCGCCCGGTCCAAGGCGAACGACGACGTCATCGAGGCGCTGCGGCACGTCTTCGACCAGTTCGACGTGGACGCCGCGGTCACCGGGTTCAACCGGGGTCCCACCGTCACCCGATACGAGGTCGAACTCGGCCGGGGCGTCAAGGTCGAACGGGTCACGCAGCTGTCGCGCAACATCGCGTACGCCGTCAAGTCGCAGGACGTGCGGATCATCAGCCCGATCCCGGGCAAGAGCGCCATCGGCATCGAAGTCCCCAACAGCGACCGGGAGGACGTGGCCCTCGGCGACGTGCTGCGCTCCCGGGTCGCCGAGCAGGAAAGCCATCCGATGGTGGTCGGCCTCGGCAAGGACATCGAAGGCGGCTACGTCGTCGCCAACCTGGCCAAGATGCCCCACATCCTCATCGCGGGCGCGACCGGCGCCGGCAAGTCCAGCTGTCTCAACTCGCTACTGGTCTCGATCCTCGCCCGGTCCACTCCGGACCAGGTGCGGCTGCTGCTGGTCGACCCCAAGCGGGTGGAGCTCACGGCATACGAGGGGATACCGCACCTCGTCACGCCCATCGTGACCAACCCGAAGAAGGCCGCCGACGCCCTCGACTGGGTCGTCCGTGAGATGGACATGCGCTACGACGACCTCGCCGCGGCCGGCGTACGGCACATCGACGAGTACAACCGTAAGGTGCGGGCCGGGCAGGTCAAGCCGCCGCCCGGCTCGGAACGGGTCATCGAGCCCTACCCGTACCTGCTGGTGATCGTGGACGAGCTGGCCGACCTGATGATGGTCGCTCCGCGCGACGTCGAAGACTCGGTTGTACGCATCACCCAGCTCGCCCGCGCGGCCGGCATCCACCTGGTCCTGGCGACCCAGCGCCCGAGCGTCGACGTCGTCACCGGCCTGATCAAGGCCAACGTGCCGTCCCGCCTGGCCTTCGCCACCAGCTCGCTCGCCGACTCCCGAGTCATCCTCGACCAGCCCGGCGCGGAGAAGCTGATCGGGCGAGGCGACGGCCTCTTCCTGCCGATGGGCGCGTCGAAGCCGATCCGGATCCAAGGCGCCTGGGTCGACGAGAAGGAAATCGTCGAGGTCGTCGAGTTCTGCAAACGGCAACGCGAACCGCAGTTCCGCTCAGACGTGACCGCGCCGCCGCCGGTCGACACCAAGAAGAAGGCGGAGGAGGAGATCGGCGAAGACCTGCAACTGCTGTTGCAGGCGATCGAACTGGTCGTCGTCTCCCAGCTCGGCTCGACCAGCATGCTGCAGCGCAAGCTGCGCGTCGGCTTCGCCAAGGCCGGACGCCTCATGGACCTGATGGAGACCCGGGGCATCGTCGGGCCGTCCGAAGGATCGAAGGCGCGCGAAGTGCTCATCAAGCCCGACGAACTACCCGAGGTCCTGGCCTCCCTCGGCGCCGACGACTAACCCGTCTCTGTCCGCCCGCTGCCTCCCGCCCCGTCTTTTCCGCGTGATCATGAACTTATCGCCATGATCGACCGGCGTGTCGTGTGCGTAGCATCCTGATCAACTCCGCGAACGGGTGATCGACTTCGCCGGGGGAGTTGCCGATCATCGATACGCTGCCCGCGTGGACCTCCCTGCGGATCTGCGAAGCAGCCAACCGGCGGAATCCAGACCACCACGTGTCTGGGGCTGGGGCGCCTGGTCGGTCCTCGGTACGCTCGGCGTACTCGCCGCTGGGTGCGTATGGATCACCTGGAGGGCGGCCGAGGGGCGCGTCGACTGGATTCTGGGCGTCACGCTCGTCGCCCTCGGTGGAGCAGTGCTCGCCATATGGCTGCGGAACCTGGTTCGCTGGGGCCTCGGGGTTCTCCTCGACGCTCAGCGCGTCCAGGCCGAGCTATGCGCGGGTGGAACGGCCGGGATGGATCTGGTCTTCCTGACTTTCACCTGGCGTGGCCGCCTGCGCTATCAGCAGGTCGTCTGGGAACCGTGGATCCCGGAACTGCCGAGCGCACCGGAGATCCTGGTGCGACGGTGTCCCGGTCTCCAAGCCATGTTCGTCGTCGACATCCCGGGCCGTGGCAGGTTGTGGCCGTCCCGGGCCGCCCATGGCAGGCCACCGTGGCGCGTACCGGTCGGCCCGGCCGGCTTTCGGACGAGTCCGCTGGGCTGGGGGAGTGTGCTGCTGTGGAGCGCCCCCTCGCAGACGATCCTGGCACTGCAGTACGGCCCGGCGACGTTGGCGGTCACCCTCCCACTGCAGGCGGCACTCCTGCTGATGCTGGGCGTGGCCTTCTCCGGTGTCGCGAGCGAAAGCTGATCGCTTCCGGGAAGCCCGACCGGTTACCGTGACGCCGTGACAGCACCCGAGGTACCGGCCGGCCGTGAGTCCGTCGTTCGCGTCTCCACCCTGGAACTCTTCTTCGACCTGGTCTTCGTCTTCACCATCACCCAGCTCACCGCGGTGCTGGCCCACGATCTCACCGTCGGCACCGCGCTCCGGGTGCTTCTGCTGCTGTTGATCATCTGGTGGATGTACGACGGCTTCGCCTGGATGACGAACACCGCCGCCCCGACCGACCCGGTACGCCGAGCGCTCCTCCTGCTCGGGATGGCGGGATTCCTCCTGATCGCGTTGGCGTTGCCGGACGCCTTCGGCGCGGCCGGCTGGGCATTCGGCGCCGGGTACTTCCTGGTCAACGCGATCCACAGCGGACTGCTCCTGCGCGTGGCCCCGGGTGCGATGCGCAAACTCGCCCCGCTGAACCTGATCAGCGCCTCGCTCGTCCTGGCGGGCGGGTTCGCGCCCGATCCCTGGCGAGTGGTCCTCTGGATCGCGGCGGCGCTGGTGATGACCGCATCGCCCTACCTGCACCCGCTGACGGAGTGGAACATCAGCTCGGCCCACTTCGTCGAGCGGCACGGCCTGATCGTGATCATCGCGCTCGGCGAGTCGATCGTCGCCATCGGCGTCGGCGCCTCCGGCCTGGAGCTGACGGCGACGTTGATCTTCGTCGCGTTCCTCGGGCTGGTGCTCTCGTTCCTCCTGTGGTGGGTCTACTTCGGCGGCGACGACTCGGCGGCCGAGGAAGCGCTCGACCGCACCCCGGTGGCGAAACGCGGCCGGGCGGCGTTGCACGCGTTCGGCTGGGCGCACGTGCCGCTGCTGCTGGGCGTCATCGCGCTCGCGGCGGGCGTGAAGAAGGCGATCGGCCACGCGACCGAGCACATCTCGGTGGCCCAGGCGCTCGTGCTGAGCGGGGGCGTGGCCGTCTTCCTGCTGGGCGACGCGCTCTTCCGGCGCATCCTCCGCATCGGTACGCCATGGTTCCGGTTCATCGCCGGGCTCTTGGCGCTCCTCACCGTGCCGCTTGGGCTGTGGCTGAACGCCGTGGCCCAGCTGAGCGCGCTCGTGGTGCTGCTGGCGGCACTGCTGCTGCTGGAGCGCCGCAGTCCTCGCTGACCAGTCCGCTCAGCCCTGTTGATCATGGAGTTTGCCCCCACGACACGCCGTCTGGGCAACAGTTAACTCCATGATCAACGGGGATGCGGGGCGGGTTCGGCCATGATCAACGTGACGGCGCGGAATCTCGGCTGCCGCTATGCGGACACGAGAACGGGGTGTGTCGCAGGTCCCCGGTAGTCTTGTCGAGTGCCGCCTTCCACCACTTCCCAGCCCCGTGTGGCCCTCCTCACCCTGGGCTGCGCCCGCAACGAGGTCGACTCCGAAGAGCTCGCCGCCCGCCTGGCGGGTGAGGGCTGGCACGTGACGACCGACGGTGAGGGCGCCGACGTAGTGCTCGTCAACACCTGCGGGTTCGTGGAGAAGGCCAAGCGGGATTCGATCGACACCCTGCTCGACGCCGCGAAGACCGGCGCGAAGGTCGTCGCGGCCGGGTGCATGGCCGAACGCTATGGCAAGGAGCTGGCCGAGAGCCTGCCCGAGGCTGACGCCGTGCTCGGCTTCGACGACTACCCGAGCATCGCCGCCGTCCTCGACAAGGTCCGCCACGGCGAGCAGCTGACTGCGCATGCTCCGCGTGACCGGCGCGAGCTGCTTCCGGTGACCCCGGTCGCGCGCCGGTCGGCCGACGTGATCATCCCCGGCCACGCGGCGACCACCGTCGACGCGGCCACCCCGGCGCACCTGCGGCCGGTGCTGCGCCACCGGCTCGACAACGCGCCGGTCGCTTCCCTCAAACTCGCCAGCGGTTGCGACCGCCGGTGCTCGTTCTGCGCCATCCCGGCCTTCCGGGGTGCGTTCGTCTCGCGTACGCCGGACGAACTGCTCGCCGAGGCCGAGTGGCTGGCCGGGACGGGCGTCCGTGAGCTGGTTCTGGTCAGCGAGAACTCGACTTCCTACGGCAAGGATCTCGGTGATCCCCGGGCGCTGGAGAAGCTGTTGCCGCAGCTGGCCGCCATCGACGGCATCGTCCGCGTCCGGGCGAGTTACCTGCAGCCGGCCGAGACTCGGCCGGGGCTGGTCGAGACGATCGCGACGACGCCGGGCGTGGCGGCGTACTTCGACCTGTCGTTCCAGCACTCGTCGGAGGCGGTGCTGCGGCGCATGCGCCGGTTCGGTTCGACCGAGCGGTTCCTGGAGCTGCTCGGTTCAGCGCGGGAGCTCGCACCGCACGCGGGCGCGCGGTCCAACTTCATCGTGGGCTTCCCGGGCGAGACCCCGTCCGACGTACGCGAGCTGGAGCGATTCCTGACCGAGGCGCGGCTGGACGCGATCGGCATCTTCGACTACTCCGACGAAGACGGCACGGAGGCCGCCGGCTTCGACCGCAAGGTGACGCCACGGACCGTTCAGCGTCGCTACGACAAGTTCCTGTCGCTCGCCGAGGAGCTGTCCGCTCAGCGCGCCGAGGAGCGCGTCGGCACGCTCGTCGAGGTTTTGATCGACACCGTCGGCGAGGATGAGATCGAGGGCCGGGCCGAGCATCAGGCCCCCGAGGTCGACGGTTCGACCACGCTGGTCGGGGGCGACGAGGGCGTCGACCTCGCCGCGCTCCAGCCCGGCGACCTGGTCCGGGCCCGCGTGATCTCCGCTGACGGCGTCGACCTGGTCGCCACGCCGGTGGCGATGATCGACGCGCGCCGGACGCCGAGCCGCCGGGGCCACTAACGTGTCGGCTGTGCAGGAGCGAGTGCGGAAGGTTCCGGTCCTCAACGCGGCCAACGTGCTGACCGCGCTGCGCATCCTGCTGGTCCCGGTCTTCGTCGTCCTGGTCATCGTGTCCGGGATGACCGACTCCGGCTGGCGGATCGCGGCCGCGCTGACCTTCGGCGTCGCCTCGGTCACCGACTTCGTCGACGGCTGGATCGCGCGCCGCTACGGCTTGATCACCTCGTTCGGCAAGGTCGCCGATCCGATCGCGGACAAGGCCCTGACCGGGTCCGCGCTGGTCCTGCTCTCGATCTACGGCGTGCTGCCGTGGTGGGTCACGCTTCTCATTCTGGTACGCGAATGGGGCGTGACCGCCCTCCGCTTCTGGGTCATCCAGTACGGGGTCATCGCGGCCAGTCGTGGCGGCAAGGTGAAGACGGTTCTGCAGATCGCGGCCATTACCTGGTATCTGTGGCCGTTCGGCTCACCGTTGAGCGCAGTCGGTCCCTGGTTGATGGGAGCGGCCTTGATCGTTACCGTCGTCACGGGGGTCGATTACGCCGTGACCGCGTTGCGGATGCGGGCGGCGAAACGGGTCTGACCCCGGGGACGGGAGGACCCATGATCGAGGCCTACCTGGACCGGCTGGGCGTACGCCCGACCGAGCCCAGCATCGCGGAGTTGACCGCCTTGCATCGCGCCCATGTGGAGCGCATTCCCTACGAGAACATCGAGATCTATCGTGGCCGGCCGCCGGGCATCGATCCGGCCGAGTCGCTGGGCTGGATGGGCCGGGGCCGGGGCGGTTACTGCTACCAGCTCAACGGGGCGTTCGCGACCTTGCTCGCCCACCTCGGATACGCCGTGACCTGGCACGTCGGCGGAGTGCACACCGCGGTCGAGCCGGTCGGGGCGACCGGCAACCATCTGGCGCTCACCGTCTCCGGGCTGCCGTCGCCGGAGTGCCCCGAGGGCGTCTGGTTCGTCGATGCCGGTCTCGGGGACGCTCTGCACGATCCGCTGCCCTTGCGTGCGGGGACATACCGGCAAGGTCCTTTCGAGTACGCCCTGGAGCCCTCCAAGATCGTTGAGGGCGGCTGGCACTTCGCCCATGCCGCCGACTCCTCCTTCGCCGGGATGGACTTCGGCCCCGTCGCCGACGGCGTACAGACGTTTGCTGCGAATCACGCGCACCTGTCGACGTCGCCGGAGTCCGGCTTCACCCGGGTCCTCACGGTCCAGCGCCGGACCGCGGACGGTGTGGACATCCTGCGCGGGTGTCAGGTGATCCGACGCGACGCCGCGGGCAAGACGGTGCGCGACGTGGCCGGCCAAGCCGAATGGCTCGCGGAGCTTGACCGTTTTGGTCTGCGTTTAGAGGGAATCGACCTGAATACGCTCTGGGCGAAAGTTCTCGCGGATCATGAAGCGTGGTCGGCGAGTCAGAAGTCGGAGGTTCAATGAGCGTCGAGCGGGGGAATGTGCGGGCGGTGGTCGACGTTTTGATCGAACGTGGCCAGACCATCGCGGTGGCCGAGTCGCTGACCGGCGGCCTGTTAGCCGCGACCCTGGTCGAGGTTCCCGGAGTCTCCCGCACGTTCCGTGGCGGTCTCGTCGTGTATGCGACGGACCTCAAGGCCAAGTTGGCCGGCGTCGACGCCGATCTGCTGGCCGCGAACGGGCCGGTCGACCCCGAGGTGGCCGCCCAGCTGGCCCGCGGCGCTGCTCTGACCTGCGGCGCCGACTGGGGACTGGGCACCACCGGGGTAGCTGGTCCCGATCCGCAGGACGGTGTGAGCGTGGGAACAGTCTTCGTCGGCGTGGCTGGTCCGCAGGGCTATCACGAGGTTCGAGGGCTGCGGCTGGACGGTGATCGTGCCACGATCCGGGCACAGGCTGTCACAGCGGCACTCTCGCTGCTGGCTGAGGGTCTCGACAAGGGGTAGGGTCGTAAACAGCCGTCGGTGACAACCGACGGCAAGCACTATCTGCCGGAAGTTCCGCTAGGGGGTGTGTCATGGTGTTGTTGCGACGCGTCATCGGCGATGCACTGCGCGGGCGCCGCCAGCGCCAGCACAGGACCCTGCGAGAGGTCTCCACCGCGGCGAACGTGAGTCTCGGATATCTCTCGGAGATCGAGCGCGGCCAGAAGGAAGCCTCCTCGGAGTTGCTCTCGTCGATCTGTGACGCCTTGGGCGCACAGCTGTCCGAACTGCTCCGGGAAGTCAGCGACACGCTCGCGCTGGCCGAACAGCTCGAAGGCCTGGAGAACGGCCGGCCCGTCGAGACCCCCGCGGCCCCAGCCGCGTCTGCGGCCTCGGCCCGCAAGGTCATCCCGGGTACGCGCAAGGTCACGACTCCGGATACCAAGATCACGGATGGCCAGGTCTCGGTGACCGTACGCCACGACTCGCCGCTGCGGACCACTCTCATGGCGACCCGCAACCGGCGCCCGGGGCGTACGCTCGAACGCACCGCCGGCTAGGCCATTTGCGCACGTCAACGGCGCGCCCGCCCTCGTGGTCGGCGCGCCGTTCGCATTCCGCTTCCGTTTCTTCCGCGCCCGCCGCAGGCCTTCCGCCCCTCCGCGCCCGCCCCCGGCCTTCCGCGGTGCCCGCACCAGCCTTTTCCGCGCGATCAGGAACATAAGTTCATGATCGCGCGGAAAACCGGGGCGGTAGGGGGCGGCGGTTAGTCGGTGGTGATGCGGAGGACGTCGCCGGCTGTGACGCCGAGGACCACTGCGGCCCGGCCCCCGTTGACCGCGACGGCCAGGCGTTCGGCGGAGTCGGGGAAGACGACCATGCCGCCTTGGGGCGCGTCGGCGAAGGTGGCGCCGTTGATCGCCCGGCAGCCGCCGACCACGATCTGGCTGGGTAGCCCGGCGAGCAGGGATCCGTCGGCGGCCAGCTGTACGTTGCCGAATCGGTCGATGGTGAGTACCTCGGCTTCGAGCCAGCCGTCGCCGATCGCCACGACCGGGTCGGGGAGGACGATCAAACTCGCCGGATCGATCTCCGGACCGGCGTCCATCAGCGATGCGCCTGCCGCGATCCGGCCGGCGACCGGGGTGAAGACGTCGCGGCCGTGGAACGTACGCGAGATTCGTCCGGCGAACCACTTCTCGTTCGTCAGGTGCACGCCGCCGACGACTCCGCCGAGTTCGCGGGCCGCCCAGGGCAGCAGTCCATTGTCCGGTCCGACGAGGATCCCGCCCGGCGTGATCAGGGCGACCGGCCGGCGTTCGGTGCCGACGCCGGGGTCGACGACGGCGACGTGGACGGCGCGGGGCAGGTGGCTGACCGTCTGGGCGAGGACGGCGGCACCCCGCGCGACGTCACCCGGCGGGATGAGGTGAGAGACGTCGATGACGCGGGCGGCCGGAGATATCCGGGCGAGGACACCGTGGCAGGCGGCGACGAAACCGTCGGAGAGGCCGTAGTCGGTCGTCAGCGAGATCCAGTCATAACCGGGCATGTCTCGAAGTTACTCGCCGATCCACGTTGGCCCGGCCTTCCGTCCTCACTCCCGGCTCGAGCGTTCAGGCCGGCCGGTGAGAATGCGGTGCGTCACTGCCCCTGCTCTCGGCGTACTCCTATCTTGCTGAAGAGGACGATCACCGGAAGCGTGCAGATCAGCGGGCCCACGACGGCGAGGGGCCTGGTGAGCCACCACTGTAGATCGATGCGCAGGTCGTCGGTCCGGTCCGTGAATTCGTAACCGAACAGCAACCAAGCCAAGAAAAGGAATATCGCGAGCCCGGTGGTGTGCACCAGATAGAGCGGCAGCGAGAAGCGGTTGATCAGGTCGTTCGCCTTGTGCCACCGTGGCCGGAGCAGCACGCGTTGCATGGTGGGCCGCAGGAGTTCCACCACGCCGATCTGGAACAGCAGCAGTGCCACGATGACGAAGGTCGGCGGGGCCATGTTGGAGAACCGTTCGCCCGGCACGCCGACCATCGAGCCCGGATACAGCCCCGAGCCGACCAGGCCGACCAGCCCGAACAGGCCAGCCCAGAGCAGCGTCCAGTCAGCGCGGCGCGGCGCCTCGACCACCTGCTGGTAGAAGAATCCCGCCTGGTGGGCGAGGCCCCAGACGAGGACCATGTTGGCCCAGCCCGCCGCCTCGATGTGGTAGTTGAACCGGACGACGTCGATCATCATCGCCGCGCCGCCCAGCCACACCAGCACGAGGCTGCCGTACCGGCGGTGCAGCCAGAGCGACACCGGCAGCAACACGATCAGCATCAGGTAGATCGCGAGAAACCACAATGGACTGATGATGAGCCGGACCGCGCGGCCGATGCCTTCCAGCTTGAAATACCCGCCGATGGCCGAGCCGACCGCGACCCAGGCCAGCATCACGACCATCGCCGGCACGGCCAGCTTGCGGATCCGCCGGGTCACAAAAGATCCAATTTGTACGCCATTAAGCCGTGCCCGCTCCCACGAACGAAGATGGACGTACCCGCCGACGTAGAAGAACAACGGCATGACCTGGAACAACCAGGTCGCGAGCCAGAAACCGCGGGTGAACCCGAGTGGGCTGGTCGCGTGCGGGCCGGCCTGAGCGCCGTTCGACTCCCAAGTCAGGATGGTGAAAGCCCAGTGCCACAACACGACCACGATCAGACTGGCGGCGCGAAGGAAGTCCACGTAGTTGTCGCGGGACCCGGCCTTCGGGGTCGTCGAGGTGACTGCCGTGGGGGCGCTCATGCCCGAGGACTATGCCAGAGAAGGCCTCGTCGCACGGTCTGCTGCCCGACGCTCCGCCGCTGCGTCCGTCGCGCCGCCGTCAGCGGGCCGCTTCCGGCGGGCCGCCGCGGTGGCCGCGTCCGAGAAGTTGATCTAGGCGAGAAAGTGTCGTCATAGCAACCGAAACTCGCCAAGATCAACCCCGAACGCGCGGCCAGCGCCGCGCCCGCGATCAGCGCCCTCGACCGGCGCGGTCCGTTCAGGCGCGAAGCCGAAGTCCCCGAGGTGTCACGGTGAATCCGGCCGCCGCTAACGCCTCGCCCAGGACGCTGTCGTGCACCGCCTCGCCGTCGGCCCGTTCCACGCTGAGGCTCCCGAGCGCCCCGGCCCGAACGGCCTCCGCCAACGCCTTGGTCGCCGCGGCGATCAGCTGCGGTTCTGCAGTGAAGGTCAGCAGCGTACGCCCGCCGCGTTCGACGTAGAGGACGAGTTCGCCGTCGACGAGGACGACCAGCGCGCCCGCTTTGCGACCGGGGCGGTGCCCGCCGTCGGCCGGGGGCCAGTCCAGGGCGGCGCCGTAGGGGTTGGCCGGATCGGTTGCCGCCAGTACTTGGGCCGGGAAGGTGCGGTCGGCGTATGACCGCAGGCGGTCGACTGCGCCGGGCAGCGCGAACTGGGCCGCGCCCAGTCCTTCGACGAAGTAGCCTCGGCGGGCCGCCCCACGCTCCTCCAGCCCTGACAGGACCGGGTAGACGGCCGCAAAGCCACCGGGCTGACCCTCGGCGGCCACCGCTCCTCGGGTGACGACGCCGTGCCGTTCCAGCAACGAGTCGGCGAGGGCGGCCGCCCGGCGGGTGGGGTCGAGGTCGCGCTCGGCGACGAGATGCCAACGCCCGGCCACTGTCGGCGGACCTTGCCGCAGTGTGCTCAGCGAGACGCGCCCGCTGCGCTGGTAGCGCGAACGCCCGGGCGCGGGCCGGGATTTGTGTGCGCCGGTGCCTCCGGAGAGCAGTGCTCGCACCGGTGCCAGCGTGTCGTTCCCGACCAGGCCTGCCCACACGAGGTCCCACAACGCCTCGACTACCTCAGGCTCCTCGGCGGTCGTCGGGAACTGGCGGAAGAACAACGCGCCGCCGCTCAACGCGTCCAAGATGGACTGATGTAGGGCCGGCCACTCCTGATCCAGGGCGGGCGGCAGGAGCAACGGCGCGGAATCGGCGAAGGCCAAGGCGACCCAGCCGTCGGCGCCCGGGATCGGGCCGGCGCCGCACCAGACGACCTCGCCGGTGGCGCACAGTTCGTCCAGGTCGGACGGACGATAGCCGTCGACCCGGGCCGGCAGGATCAGCCGTTCCAACGCCGACGCCGGCACCGGTACGCCCTGCAACTGCGCGACGACGTCAGCGACCCCGTCGAGCCCTTTCCGGCTTCGCCCGATGCCCTGCCAGCGCGACAGGAACCGGCCGAGCACCCGGGGCGGCACCGGCTCGATCTCCTTGCGCAGGGCGGCCAGCGACCGTCGGCGGAGCATCCGGAGGACTTCGGCGTCACACCATTCGACGTGCCCGCCGTCGGAGGCCGCCGTGAACTCGCCCGACACGACCCGGCCGGTCGCGGCGAGCCGGCGGAGCGTGTGATCGACGACCGCCACGCCCAGCCCGAAGCGCGCCGCGCACTCGTCCGCCCGGAACGGGCCGTGCGTACGCGCGTATCGGCTGATGAGATCGGTGAGCGGATCGGGCACCGGGGCGGTGAAGGCGGCCGGCAGACCTGGTGGCAGCGCCACGCCGAGCGCGTCGCGATAGCGACCGGCGTCCTCCGCGAGGATGAAGCAGTCCTGGGCGGCGACGCGTACGCGGACGATCCGGTTGGCCCGCTCCAGCGGAGCCAGCCACTCCACGGAGGCACCGAGCGCGGTCAGCTCGTCGAGTGTCAGTTCGCCCAGTTGGCGGAGCGCCTCGACGACGTCCTCCCCGTCGCGGAGCGGCCGTTCGGCCCAGCGCAGCCGTTGCGCGACCGCCTCGATCACCGTCGGATCGAGCAGCTCGCGCAGTTCCACCCGGCCGAGCAGCTCGGCGAGCAACGTCGGGTCCAGCGACAGCGCGGCCGCTCGGCGCTCGGCCAGCGGGACGTCCTCGCCGTAGAGGAATGCCCCGACATAGCCGAAGAGCAGTGATCGCGCGAACGGCGACGGCTTGGCCGTGCTCACGTCGATGAGGCGTACGCGCCGGGCGGCGACCGAGCGCATCAGGTCGGTGAGGGCGGGCAGATCGAAGACGTCGCGCAGGCACTCCCGCGCCGCCTCCAGTGTGACCGGGAAGTCGGGGAAGTCCCGGGCGACGTCGAGCAACTGCGCGGCCCGCTGGCGCTGCTGCCACAACGGTTGCCGCTTGCCCGGATCGCGCCGGGGGAGGAGCAGCGACCGTGCGGCGCACTCACGGAACCGCGATGCGAACAGAGCTGAGCCGCCGACCGCGTCGGCCACGATCATCGAGATCTCATCGGCGTCGAAGACGAGGTCGGCCGCGCCCGGCGGCTCCTCCGCGCCTTCGGGCAACCGGATGACGATGCCGTCGTCGGCCGCGTGGACCTGGGCGTCGACGCCGAGCCGCTCGGACAGCCGCTGCCCGATCGCCAGCGCCCACGGCGCGTTGACCGGCGCCCCGAGGACGCAGTGCAGCACGATCCGCCAGTCGCCAAGCTCGTCCCGGAAGCGCTCGACGAGGACGGTGCGATCGTCGGGCAGGTGCCGGGTCGCTTCGCGCTGCTCCGCCAGGTACGCCGACAGGTTCTCCCGAGCCGCCGGATCGAGTCCCTCCACATCGGAGGGCTGCCGGAGGAAGGTCCCGATGGCCTTGCCGAGTTCGACCGGCCGCCCGGCCTGGTCGCCCTTCCAGAACGGCAGCCGGGCCGGTTGGCCGGGCGCCGGCGACACCAGTACGCGATCCGGCGTGATCTCCTCGATCCGCCACGAACTGGTGCCGAGGGCGAAGACGTCGCCGACCCGGGACTCGTAGACCATCTCCTCGTCGAGTTCGCCGACGCGGGCCGGTTTCGCCGAGCCGGCGAGGAAGACGCCGAACAGTCCCCGGTCGGGAATGGTGCCGCCGCTGGTCACGGCGAGGCGTTGGTTGCCCGGACGCCCGGTGATCCGGTCGGTGGCGCGGTCCCAGACGATCCGCGGCCGCAGTTCGGCGAACGCGGTCGACGGGTACCGCCCGGACAGCATGTCGAGCACCGAGTGCAGGGCGGAGTCGGGCAGCTCGGCGAAGGGCGCCGCGCGCCGGACGAGCGTGGCGGCGTCGGCGACCGTCCACTCGTCGAGCGCCGTCATCGCCACGATGTGCTGCGCCAGCACGTCGAGCGGGCTGTGCAGGTAGTCCAGCGACTCCAGGGTGCCCCCGACCATCCGCCGTGAGACCACGGCCGAGGTGAGTAGATCGCCCCGGTGCATGGGGAACACCACCCCACGTGAGATCGCGCCGACCTGGTGCCCGGCCCGGCCGACCCGCTGCAGACCGGCGGAGACACTGGGCGGCGCGCCGACCTGCACGACGAGGTCGACCGATCCCATGTCGATGCCGAGTTCGAGGCTGGAGGTGGCCACGACGGCGGGCAGCCGCCCCGACTTCAGCTCCTCCTCGATGTGCTTCCGCTCCTCTTTGGACACCGAACCGTGGTGGGCCCGCGCGATCACGCCAGGCGCGCCATAGCCCGCGCCGGCCTGGGCCATGATCTGGGCCGGCATCGGGATCGCCCGGTCGAGGTCCTCCACCGCCAGCTCGTTGAGCCGGGCGCACAGCCGCTCCGCGCCCCGCCGCGAGTTGGTGAAGACGATGGTCGACCGATGCCCCTTGATCAGCTCGTAGACCCGGTCCTCGACAGCGGGCCAGATGGACGCGCGGCGAGGCCCCTCGTCGTCGGCCCGGCCTTCGTCGAGCGCCGTCATGTCCTCGACCGGCACCTCGACGGAGACCTCGATCGTCTTGGCCGTCGGTGGCTGCACGACCTCCACCGGAGCCGCCCCACCGAGGAATCGGGCCGCCACTTCGGTCGGCTGCACGGTGGCCGACAGCCCGATCCGTTGGGCGGGCCGGGCCAGCAACGCGTCCAGCCGCTCCAGCGACAACGCGAGGTGCGCCCCGCGTTTCGTCCCCGCGACCGCGTGGACCTCGTCGAGGATCACCGTCTCGATGCCCCGCAACGCCTCCCGCGCCTGGGACGTCAGGAGCAGGAACAGCGACTCCGGCGTGGTGATCAGGATGTCGGCGGGGCGCTTGGCGAACACCCGCCGCTCGTCGGCCGGGGTGTCGCCGGTGCGCATGGCGACCGTCACCGCCGGCTCGGTCAGGCCCAACCGATCGGCGGCGTGCCGGATGCCGGTCAGCGGGGTCCGCAGGTTGCGCTCGACGTCGACCGCCAGCGCCTTCAGCGGGCTCACGTAGAGCACGCGGCAGCGCTTCTCCGGCTCGGCCGGCATCGGTTCGTGCGCCAGCCGGTCCAGCGCCCACAGGAACGCCGCGAGCGTCTTGCCCGAGCCGGTCGGCGCCACGACCAGGGCATGCCGCCCGGCCGCCACCGCCTGCCACGCGCCCGCCTGGGCGGCGGTGGGGGCGGCGAAGGCGGTCGAGAACCACTCCCGGGTCGCCGGGCCGAACAGCTCCAGCACGTCGGTCACGCATCCATCCTGCCCCGACCCCCCGACAAACGGCGGCGTGAACAAATCGTCCGCCTTGCAAGTCTTGCCCGTTTCGTAACTCTCGGTTACCGTCGTAAAGACGTTGAGTAGTCCATCGAACCAGCCTGGGGGTCCCAGCAATGGACGACCGTCGAATCCGCCCGCGCCGCACCGCCGCCCACGAATCAGACGTGCTGCTCCGCCAGCTCGACGGTCACCTGGCCTGGGTCCAGGTCCGCGCCCCGCACGACTTCCCGCTCGCCGAACGCATCGCGGTCACCCTGCGCCGACTGGTCGCGGAGACGTCTCGCGCCAGCGCCGCGGATCGCGCGATGGTACGCGCAGCGGTGCACTTCGTCGTCGTCCGGCGGCATCGCATCCACCAGCGCCACGCCCGGCGACCGGTCAGCGCCGATGTGGCGGTGCTGAACGAGATCGTCACCGCTCTGGGTCGTGGGGATCTCGCTCTCGCTCTTACCTGACCTCCGGCTGCGGCTCGGTCGTTGGTTGCTGTTGCTTGGCGCCGAAGAGGGTGGGTGCCGGGCTCCGTGCGTCGCGTTTGTCCGATTTACATGATCAGCGGAAGTTGCGCGGTGCTATGGCACCACATTTCCTCCGTTGATCATGGCGCTGACCGAACGAACCCGCAGCTAAAGAGAAGCGGTGGCGAGCCGAAGGCTGAACCCGAGGAAGAGCACACCGACAGCGCTTGCGCCCGCCCGAGCGAGCAGCCGACGGCGACGGAACAGCGCAGCGAGCCGGTCGCCGGTGAAGATCAGCGCGGTCAGGTAGATGAGGCTGAACAGTTGCACGATCGCGCCCAGCACGGTGAAGGTCACCGCGGGGTGGGCGTACGCGGGGTCGACGAACTGGATGAAGAAGGAGATGAAGAACAGGATCGCCTTCGGGTTCATCAGGCTGATGACGAAGGCCCGCCGGAAGGGCCGGTCCTCGGCCACCGGAGCGGCGTCAGTCGGGCCGGGGCGCGACAGCAGCATGCGTATGCCGAGGTAGGCGAGGTAGGCGGCGCCGGCGTACTTGAGGGCCAGGAACACCGGCGGGAGGGCGCGCAGCAGTGATGCGACTCCGGCGGCCGAGGCGACCATGAGGATGGTGTCGCCGAGGAACACGCCGCAGGCGGCCTGATATCCCCGGCGTACTCCTTTGGAGGCCGCCGTCGAGAGGACGAACATCGAGTTCGGGCCGGGCAGCAGGATGATCGCCACCGTGCCGAGAAGGTACGTCCCCAGGTCTGTCACGCCGAGCATCAGGTAAGCCTAGGGCGGAGCCGGGCACGCAGAGCCGACTGTGCGGCAGGCCACTCCTCGGCGGTCATACCGAACACGTAGGTGTCCCGCCACGTGCCGTCGGACAGCTTCTTGTGCCGCCGCAGCACGCCTTCCCGGGTCGCGCCCAGCCGTTCGATCGCGGCGTGTGACCGCGAGTTGAGGGAGTTGGCCTCCCACTGCACCCGTACGCACCCCAGGGTGTCGAAGGCGTGCTGGAGCAGGAGCAGCTTCGACTCCGTGTTGATCCCGGTACGCCACCAGCGCCGCCCCAGGGTGGTGATGCCGATGATGACGGAGCGGTTGTGCGGGTCGACTCCGTAGAACGACGTGGTGCCGACGATCTCGCCGGTGACCGCGTCCCGTTGCACCCAGGGCACCCGGGCTCCGCGTACGTGCTGGTCCTCGGCGTCGGCCACGAGCCGGGCCATCTCCTCGACGGTCGTCGGGGTGTCGTTGAGCAGGTAGCGCCACACCTCGTCGTCCTGGCCGACGGCGGCGAACAGGCCGGGCGCGTGCGACAGGTCGAGCCGTTCGAGGATCACGTGTTCGCCCTTGAGCGTGGGCGCCTCGTGCCAGGGGCTCGGGGTCGTACGCAGGTAGTCGGGCAGCGGCGCGGTGACGCCGTGATCCCGCTGCGCAGTGCCGACCACCGTACGCATCGGCACGACACCGGCCCAGTGCGGCAGCCCGAGGTCCTCCTCGTCGTCGTCCACCCCGCCGGTACGCGCGCGGACGCTCACCTCGGTCAGGTCGAGGCGCAGGACGGCGGTCTGCGCCGACTCCTTGGCGGTCGGCGGACGGCTGGCGGCGGCCCGTCCGGGCCCGACCTTCTCGGTCAGCGCGGTGAACGCCAGATCGCGTTCGGCCGGGTCGGTGACGAGGACGGCGACGCCGTGCGCGACCAGCGACCGGTAGTTGGCGCTGTGGTTGAACTGCGACCGGGCCAGCACCAGGCCGTCCAGGTGGGTGACGCTCAGGCAGACTGGGAGCCCGTCGGCGCGGCCGGCCAACGCCACCCGCGCGCCGGTCGAGAAGTGCACGTAGACGACGTCGTCGACGCGTACGAACAGGGTCGGGAGGGCGCGCGGCTCGTCGTCGACGATGAACGACAGCGTGCAGAACCACGCCTCGTCGAGGACGGCGTGGGCCTCCTCACGGGAGTAGCTCATCCGCTCCTTCTCGCGAAGGCTGGTGGTCCGAGGGGTTTTGGCGTACATGAGGTCCCACCTAAGAGCTCATTGTTCTGGTACAGTCTTGAAACTGTGGCGGTACAGTATCAGATCTCCGGGAAGACCGCAGCCGAGATCGTTCGCAGCGTCGAGGACGGCGTGCGGACAGGGGCGTTGCGGGCGGGCGACCTGCTCCCGACGGTGCGCGCCCTCGCGGCCGAGTTGAGCGTGGCGACCAATACCGCCGCGGCGGCGTACCAACAGCTCCGGCAGCGCGGCATCGTCGAGACGCAGGGGCGTCACGGCACCCGCGTACGCCCCGAGCCGCCGATCTCGGCCGATCGCAGCAGCCGCGGCCCGGTGGTGCCGGACGGCGTACTCGATCTGGCGATCGGCGAACCGAGCCTGCTGCCCGACCTCGGACCCGTCCTGGCCCACGTGGCCGCGGCCGGGGTCACCGCCAATTACCGCGACGCCGGCGTCCTGCCTGAGCTGGCCGAGCGGGCCCGCGAGCGGCTGCCGGAACTTCCGGCCGACGCCGCGATCACCGTCGTCGGTGGTGCGCTGGACGGCCTGGACCTGCTGTTCAGCACCGCCTTGCGACCTGGCGACCAGGTCGGCGTGGAGGACCCGGGCTGGGCCGCCTCGCTGGATCTCGTGGCGGCCCACGGGCTGTCGGTCGTCCCGATTCCCGTCGACGACGACGGCCCGACTCCGCAGGGCGTCCGGGAAGCTCTCCAGAAGGGTGTCAAGGCGGTCATCGTCACCGCCCGGGCGCAGAACCCGACCGGCGCGGCCGTGACGCCGAAGCGCGCCGAGCACCTGGCCAGGGAATTGAGGAATCGGGACGTCCTGCTGATCGAGGACGACCACGCCGCCGAACTGGCCGCCGTCCCGTTGGCCACGCTGGCCGGGGTCACGCCGCGGTGGGCCTTCCTCCGCAGCGCCTCCAAGCCCTATGGGCCGGACCTGCGGATCGCCGTGCTGGCCGGGGACCCCGACACGGTCGCGCGCGTCGAAGGACGCCGGAGGCTGGGCGCCGGATGGGTCTCCACCGTTCTCCAACGGACGCTCGTCCGGCTGTGGGAGACGGCCGACGTCTCCGCCGCCGCGAGGGAGTACGACGCCCGCCGCACGAGCCTGGTCGAGGCGTTGCGGGCCCGGGGCTTCACCGCGTACGGCCGGACCGGCATCAACGTCTGGATCCCCGTCGACGACGAGACCCGGATCCTCACCGCGCTCCGCGACTCCGGTTACGCGGTCGCCCCGGGCAGCTTGCATCGAGTGGCCAGTCCTCCCGGCGTACGAGTAACCATCGCGAACTTGACCCAAGCGGACATCGAGCCCTTCGCGGACGCCTTCGCGGCGGCCGCCGCCGGCCGCCGCTGGACGGTCTGACCTGCACCGAAGCGAGTTGGCATCACGGCCGGATGATCGTTACGGGTAGGGTGACAGGTCCACCCTCAGTCCTTACCCCTCGGAGCATCCGCAGTGTCCTCGGTCGATGTCGCGCGCGTCCAGCGCCGCACGGTGCGCGTCCTGGTAGCGAACGAGATCGTCAGTGGTCTCGGCGTGGCGATCGGCATCTCGGTCGGCGCGCTGCTGACGAAGGAGATGGTGGGCACCGCGCTGTCCGGCGTCGCGCAGAGCGTGGCGGTGATCGGCGGTGCGTTGAGCGCGCTGCCGGCCAGTCGCATCATGAACCGGTACGGCCGCCGCCCCGGGCTGGCGCTGTCCTACCTGGTCGGCGCGGCCGGGGCGATCACGGTGGTGGCCGCGGCCGCCTCCCGGCACGTCGCGCTGCTCATCGCCGGGATGTTCCTGTTCGGGGCGGGCAACACCGGCAAGTATCAGTCCCGCTACGCCGCAGCCGATCTGGCCCGGCCGGAGCAGCGCGGGCGGCAGCTGTCCTGGGTGATCTGGGCCTCCACCATCGGTGCGGTGGCCGGGCCGAACCTGGCCGCCCCGGTCGGCCGGCTCGTGGCGGGCACGGACATCCCGGTGCTGGCCGCGCCTTATCTGGCCTCGGCCGCGACGTTCCTGGCCTGCGCCGCCTGGATCCTGCTCGTGCTGCGTCCCGACCCGCTCAAGCTGGCCAAACAGCTCGCCCCCGAGCCGCCGCCCACGCTCGAGCCGGCCGGTTCGGGCGCGGTCGCCACGGTGGCCCCGCCGGTGGCCGTGGCGGCGCCGATCACGTTCCGCCAGGCCGCGGCGGTGGTGTGGTCGGTGACCGGCGCACGGCTCGGCCTGGTCGCCACCGCCCTGGGCCACCTGGTCATGGTGGGCGTGATGTCGATGACACCCATCCATATCGGACAGACGCATCACGGCGCGGCCTCGCTGAGCATCGTCGGGTTCGTGATCGGCCTGCACATCGCGGGCATGTACGGACTGTCCCCGCTTGTGGGCTGGGCCACCGACCGGCTCGGACCGCGGCGGGTCATTCTGGCGGGGGTGGTCCTGCTGGTCGCGGCCTGCGCGGTCGCGGGCGCCTCCGGCGACGACGTGGTACGCCTGACGCTCGGCCTGGTGCTGCTGGGTCAGGGCTGGTCGTGCACGATGGTGGCCGGTTCCACGCTGTTCGCCGCGAGCGTCCCGCTGCCGGCCAAGGCGGCTGCCCAGGGCCTGTCCGACCTGACCACCGGAGTGGCCGGGGCGACGGCGGGCCTGCTCTCCGGCGTGATCGTGCAGTACGGCTCGTATCCGGTGCTCACGATGCTGGCCGCGCTCGCGGTGGTGCCGCTGCTGGCGTTGACGCTGCGGACGGGGCAGGCTGGGTCTTCGGATACGACGATGAGCGGACGGTGAGCATGAAGCTGAGCGACTTCTGGCGGCGGATGGGGGAGGCCTTCGGCCCCGCGTACGCGCGGTCGGTCGCCGCCGATCAGGTGTTGCCGCAGCTCGGTCAGACGGTGGACGAGGCGCTGCGGTCCGGGGTCGAGGCGATCGTGGTCTGGCGGGCCGTCGTTGCGACTTACCCCGACCGGGTGCCGTCCCGGCTGCGGTAGCGTGTCAAGGTAGCGCATAGTACAGGTGTACGGGTATCGTCCTCGGTCGGGATGACGGCGGGGTGGCGCGGTTTTGTCAGACCCGGCGCATAACGTGTCCGGCGTGACGAAGAGCTCGACGGCGAAGGCCCCCGCGAAGGCGGGCCAACAAGGGGTGGCAGGCATGGCAGTGGCAAGTCCTGACAAGACGAAGGCGCTCGATCTAGCGCTGGCCCAGATCGAGAAAGCCCATGGCAAGGGTTCCGTGATGCGCCTGGGCGAGCGTCCGCAGGTGCAGATGTCGGTCATCCCGACCGGCTCGATCGCCCTCGACGTCGCGCTCGGCGTGGGTGGGCTGCCGCGGGGCCGCATCATCGAGATCTACGGCCCGGAGGCCTCGGGTAAGACGTCGCTGGCCCTGCACGCGATCGCCAACGCGCAGCGCAACGGCGGCATCGCTGCGATCGTCGACGCCGAGCACGCGCTCGACCCGGAATACGCGCGTGCCCTCGGGGTCGACACCGACGCCCTGCTGGTCTCCCAGCCCGACACCGGTGAGCAGGCGCTGGAGATCGCCGACATGCTGGTCCGCTCCGGCGCGCTCGACCTCATCGTGATCGACTCGGTGGCCGCGCTCGTGCCGCGCGCCGAGATCGAGGGCGAGATGGGCGACAGCCACGTCGGTCTGCAGGCCCGCCTGATGAGCCAGGCGTTGCGGAAGATGACCGGTGCGCTCAACAACACCAACACCACCGCGATCTTCATCAACCAGCTGCGCGAGAAGATCGGCGTCATGTTCGGCTCGCCCGAGACCACCACCGGTGGTAAGGCGCTGAAGTTCTACGCGTCGGTCCGTCTCGACGTCCGGCGGATCGAGAGCCTGAAGGACGGTACCGAGGTCGTCGGCAACCGGACCCGGGTCAAGGTCGTCAAGAACAAGGTGTCCAGCCCGTTCCGGCAGGCCGAGTTCGACATCATGTACGGCAAGGGCATCTCCCGCGAGGGCTCGCTGATCGACGTCGGCGTCGAGCAGAGCATCATCCGCAAGGCGGGCGCCTGGTACACCTACGAGGGCGACCAGCTCGGCCAGGGCAAGGAGAAGGCCCGGGAGTTCCTCAAGGAGAACCCCGACGTCGCCGCCGAGATCGAGAAGAAGATTCTCGAGAAGCTCGGTGTCGGGGTGAACGCGGGTAACGACGAGGCCGGCGGCCCGGCGCTCCCGCCCGTCGACTTCTGATCTCTTCGCACCGACCTGGGGCGTGGACGCTGCTTGTCGGCGGCCGCGCCCCTTTCGCTTTCCGGCGCCGCCGCCGGCGCTTGCGGGGCGGGCGCTTCCGGGGCGGGCGCTGCTTGATCATCGCGAAATCCGGGATAACGCGGCCTCCCCGGGGGGTTGAGGGGACGTTGTGCCGGATACGCGGATGATCAAGCAACTCACATGCTGGGCCGACGGAGGGGGAGCCGAATGACGATACGAGGGCGCTCGGGCCGCGGCTGGGACGCCGCCCCGCCGAAGCCGACACGCCGGTCCCGGCGTAAGCCGGTCGAGCCGGAGAACGATCCCGACCTGTGGGGTCCCGATCCGGAGGCCGCCGCGGCCGCGCCGGAGAAGCCGAGGCAGCGCGAGGAGAAGAAGCCGGAGCCGCCCAAGGACGAGCGAGAGCGGGCCCGTGAGATCTGCCTCAATCAGCTCGCCGTACGCCCGAGGACCCGGGCGGAGCTGGGCACGGCGATGACCAAGCGAGGCATCGCGCCCGAGATCGTCGAGGAGGTGCTCGACCGCTACGACGAGGTCGGGATCATCGACGACGCGGCGTTCGCCCGGGCCTGGGTCGACTCCCGTCATCACGGCAAGGGGCTGGCCCGCCGAGCGCTCGGTCAGGAGCTGCGCCGGCGTGGCGTCGACCAGGAGGTCATCAAAGACGCGCTGGCCGACTTGGAGGTGGAGACCGAGGAGGTCACCGCCCGGGAGTTGGTCGAGCGAAAACTGCGCACGATGCGCGGTGAACCCGACGCGATGTTCCGCAAGCTGGTCGCCATGCTCGCCCGGAAGGGCTATCCCCCAGGCATCGCCTTCCGGGCGGTGAAAGACGTCCTCGCCCGGGTAAGTGACGAGGCGGAGGACTACACAGAGGGCCGTAAGGTGTGGGAAATGGGCTGGGAGGCCAAGCAGGAGTGGGCCGAAGGGTTGGCCCTCGAAGCGATGGACGCGGAGGGGGAACGCCCGGATCGTGTCTGATCATGAGTTCTTGACCGAGCGACCCGTACAACCTAGCCTCGTGGTACGAGGGCGACCTCCGACCACCTTGGGTTAACGCACGCAACATAGATCGCGTAACAGTAGAGCAACAGTTTCAGTGTCGATCTGCCTCTCGGCATCGGCTCAGCGCTCGCCTACCTGGGCAAACGTTGATCCGGGCGCGAGTAGCTGTCGTGCACCCTCGCCATGGTCGGGCGTCGACGAAACAACGGCGTGACGGCGAAGGGAGCGACCCATGAGTCCGCTCGAAGGAGTGCTGACGGGCGCGGTCGTTCTACTCGCCCTCGGTGTCGTCGCGCTTCTGCTTCTCGGCGTACGCGTCGTCAGACACCTCGGTGGCGGTAAGCCCAAGAAGGCCGCCTCGGACGATCACTCCCTCTGGCAGCGGCCCATCGCCCAGGACGACGACACCGAGTCCCGCCAGATCCACGCGGCCGCCATCGAGGCGGCCGCCGCCTTGGAGCAGGCCCGGGCGCTGACCGTGATCGCGCAGCGGGAGGCCAGCTCGGCCCGGGGCGACGCGACGACGGCCAAGGCCGACGCGGCGGCGGCGAAGGCGGAGGCGACCGCGGCGCGGGCGGAGGCGCAGCGGATCATCGACGCCGCCCACGCCGAGTCCGAGCAGATCCTGGAGCGGGCCAACAAGCAGGCCGAGATCGACGCCGAGCAGACCCGGCAGCTCGCCCGGCGGAGCGCCGAACGCGAGATCGGGCTGCTCACCGCGACGGCGAAGGAGCAGGCCGAGGACGCCGAGCGCCGGGCTCAGCGGCTGGACGAGCGGGAACGGCGACACGCCGAGGAGGCCGAACGGCTGGCCGAACGCGAGCGGCTCCACGGTGAGGAGGCCGAGCGGCTGGCCGAGCGCGATCGGCGCATCGCCGCCGCCGAACTCGACCTCGTCCGCTGGGAGACCGAGCTGAACAAGCGCTCCGAGGAGCTCGACCGGGCGGAGGAGGCCCGCCGCCGGGAGCTGGAGCGGGTCGCCGGGCTGACCGCCGACGCCGCCAAGGCCGAATTGGTGGAGGCGGTCGAGGGCCAGGCCAAGCGGGAGGCCGCGCTGCTGGTCCGCGACATCGAGAACGACGCCCGCACCACCGCCGAGCACCGGGCGCGCCACATCGTGGTCGACGCCATCCAGCGCGTGGCGAGCGAGCAGACGGCCGAGAGCGTGGTCAGCGTCCTGCACCTGCCCTCGGACGAGATGAAGGGCCGCATCATCGGCCGGGAAGGCCGCAACATCCGGGCGTTCGAGCAGGTCACCGGGGTCAACCTGATCATCGACGACACGCCCGAGGCGGTTCTGTTGTCCTGCTTCGACCCGGTACGCCGGGAGATCGGCCGGGTGACGCTGGAGAAGCTGGTCCTGGACGGCCGGATCCATCCGCACCGGATCGAGGAGGTCTACGAGACCGCACGGGACGAGGTCGAGCGGCTGTGCCACCGGGCGGCCGAGGACGCGCTGGTCGAGGTCGGCATCACCGAGATCCACCCGGAGCTGGTGACGATGCTGGGCCGGTTGCGATACCGGACGTCGTACGGGCAGAACGTGCTGAAGCATCTGGTCGAGACCGCCCACATCGCCGGGATCATGGCCGCCGAGCTGCGCCTCGACCCGGCCCTCATCAAACGGTCGGCCTTCCTGCACGACATCGGCAAGGCGCTCACCCATGAGGTCGAGGGCTCGCACGCCCTGATAGGCGCCGACCTGGCCCGCCGCTGTGGCGAGTCGGAGGACGTCGTGCACGCCATCGAGGCACACCACAACGAGGTCGCGCCGCAGACCATCGAGGCGGTCCTGACGCAGGCCTCCGACGCGTGTTCCGGCGGCCGGCCGGGGGCTCGGCGGGAGAGCCTGGAGGCGTACGTCAAGCGGCTGGAGCGCATCGAGGAGATCGCAGGCTCCAAGACGGGCGTCGACAAGGTGTTCGCGATGCAGGCAGGCCGGGAGATCCGGGTGATGGTACGCCCGGAGGACGTCGACGAGATCGGGGCGGCCGTGCTCGCCCGGGATGTCGCGAAGCAGATCGAGGAGGAGCTGACCTATCCCGGTCAGATCCGGGTCACCGTCGTACGCGAATCGCGTACGACCGAGATCGCCCGCTGAACCGACGAAGGGCTCCCGCCGAAGCAGGAGCCCTCTCGTGCGAAACGGAAGGTCAGGCGTTCGCGCCCGCCCCCGCGGATGCTTCGGCGACGGTGAGCGCGGTGGGCTTGTCGACCGGCTTGTAGCCCCGTCGCGACAGCCGCTTCTGCAAGTACGCCGCGAGCTTCGACAGCGCGTAGTTCACCACGATGTACATGACACCGACGGAGAAGTACATCGGGATGCCGATGGCGAGGTTCTCGCCCCGGAACGCCTCCACCATCTGCTTGGTGACGCCGAGCGCCTCCTCGTAGGAGATGATGACGCCACCGAGCGAGGTGTCCTTGAGGATCACGACGACCTGGCTGATCAGGGCCGGCAGCATGACCCGGAAGGCCTGCGGGAACATCACGATCCAGGAGGACTGCCAGGAGTTGAGGCCGACCGCGCGGGCCGCCTCGTCCTGCCCCTGCGGCAGACCGTCCATTCCGGACCGCAGGATCTCGCCGATGACCACGCTGTTGTAGATCGTCAGGCCGATGACCAGGAACCACATCCGGTCGTCGAAGTCGATGCCCCAGATCGGCAGCACCATGAAGACGAAGAACAACGTCGTCACGACCGGCGTACCCCGGGCGACCTCGACCCAGCCCCGGGTCAGGCCGCGCCCGGCCAGGACGCCGCCCCGCAGGATCGGCGCCAGCGTCAGCCCGGGGAAACGGCGGTTACGCAGTTCGCGCAGCTCTCGGCGTACCAGGGCGATCAACGATCCGAGCACCAGCGACGCGACGATGGACAGCACCGCGGCCTTGAGCGTGTTGAGCCAGCCGTCCCCCCAGCGTTCCCAGACGAGCGAGAAGTACTGGTTGTTCGGGTCGACGATCGGGCCCCACAGCTTGCCCTCGAACTGGCCGGCGTCGGCGAGCGGGCGGTAGATCCAGAAGTAGACCGCGGCCACGATGGCGGGCACCGCGACGACGCTGCCGACGATCGTCAACGCCCGCGTCCGGGGGCCGGGCGAGTCGTAGAGGACGCTGCTCATCGGCGGACCGCCTTCTTCTGCGAACGCTCGACGGCGTCCAGCGCCAGGCCGAGCGGAATCGTCATGGTGAGGTAGCCGACCACGACGCCCAGGAAGACCGGGATGGTGTCGTAGTACTGCTGGGAGACGAGTTCGTCGACGACGCCCATCAGGGTGGCGATGACGCCGAAGGCCGCCGCCAGCGCAGAGTTCTTGATCATCGCGATGATGACGCTGCCGAGCGGGACCACCGCGTACTTCCAGGCCTGTGGCATCACCACGTGGCGCAGGTTCTGCCCGAAGGTCAGCCCGAGCGACCGGGCCGCCTCCGCCTGCCCGGTCGGGACGGCGCCGATGCCGGCGCGCAGCGCCTCGCAGATGAACGCCGCGGTGTAGACCGTCAGCGCGATCGTGGCGAACCGGAAGTAGGGCAGGTCGGTGCCGAGCGGGGCGATCAGCTCCTTCAGCCCGGGCACCTTCAGAAAGCCCGCGTCACTGCCGAGCAGCGGCAAGGCGAACGCGGTGAAGAACATGACGACGGTCAGCGGGATGTTGCGGAAGACCGTCACGTACGCGGTTCCGACACCACGCAACGGGGGCAGCGGCGCGATGCGCAACACCGCGACGAGGCCGCCCAGGATCAGCGCGCCGATCGCGGCGAGCAGCGACATCTCCAGCGTGCCGAGATAGCCGTGCCAGAAGACGCCGAGCTTCTCGGAGAAGACCTCCACGGCGTGCCCCTTCTCTACGAGGTGTGGCCCGGGCTGGCAAGCCCGGGCCACACGGGTTGACTCAGTAGCGCTGGATGGACAGCGAGTCCGGGATCTTGATCAGGTCCTTGATCGACGCGTCCCAGGCGGCCTTGTAGCGGCCGTCCTTGAACGCCGCCTCGAGGACGTCGTTGATCCAGTCGCGGAAGACCTTGTCGTCCTTCTTCACGCCGATGCCGTAGGGCTCGCGGGTGAACGGCTGGCCGAGCACCTTGTACTTGTCCGGCTCCTTGCTGGCGTAGCCGGACAGGATGACGTTGTCCGTGGTCAGGGCGTCGACCTGGCCGTTGGACAGGGCGTCCAGGCACTTGGAGTAGACGTCGAACAGCACCAGCTGGGTGTTCTTGTCCTTCAGGTACTGCTCGATGTTCTTGGCCGGGGTGGAGCCCGTCACGGAGCAGACCTTCTTGTCACCGGCCTGGAAGGACTCCGGGCCCGTGATCGAGGTGTTGTCCTTCTTCACCAGGATGTCCTGACCGGCGATGAAGTACGGGCCGGCGAAGGAGACCTTCTCCTTGCGGGTGTCGTTGATCGTGTACGTCGCCACGACCAGGTCGACCTTGTCCTGCTGGATGTAGTCCTCACGGACCTTGGACGTCGCCTCGACCCACTCGATCTTGTCGGCGTCGATGCCCAGCTCCTTGGCCAGGACCTTGCCGATCTCGACGTCGAAGCCGGCCGGCTTGCCGTCCAGGCCCTTCAGGCCGAACAGCGGCTGGTCGAATTTCGTGCCGATCTTGATCTTGCCGGCCTTGGCCAGCTTCTCCATCGTCGAACCAGCGGCGAACTTGCTCGAAGTGGCGTCGTCATCGCTGCCGCCACAAGCGGCCGCGCCGAACGCGAGCGCGGCGGTCAGCGCCACCGCGGCAATGCGCGTCAAACGCATGGTGTCTCCTCCCTAACACCGCAAACCGGCATCGGGCCGGCAGCGGAGAACTCTGGTCGTCACGCGACCCGCGTACGCCTCAGTGCGTCAGAACCTTGCCCAGGAAGTCCCGGGCGCGCTCCGTCTGCGGATTGGCGAAGAACTCGGTCGGCGGCGCCTGCTCGACGATCTGACCGTCGGCCATGAAGATGACCCGGTCGGCGGCGTGCCGGGCGAAGCCCATCTCGTGGGTGACGACGATCATCGTCATGCCGTCGCGGGCGAGCGAGGTCATGACGTCCAGCACCTCGCCGACCATCTCCGGGTCGAGGGCGCTCGTCGGCTCGTCGAAGAGCATCGCCTTGGGGCGCATCGCGAGCGCGCGGGCGATCGCGGCGCGCTGCTGCTGGCCGCCCGACAGCTGAGCCGGGTGCTTGCCGGCCTGGTTGGCGATGCCGACCCGGTCCAGCAGCTGCATGGCGTGCTCGCGCGCAGTCTCCTTGGACTCCTTGCGCACCTTCACCGGCCCGAGCGTGACGTTGTCGAGGATCGTCTTGTGGGCGAACAGGTTGAAGGACTGGAACACCATGCCGACGTCGCTGCGCAGGCGGGCGAGCGCCTTGCCCTCGGCCGGAATCGGCCGGCCGTCGAAGGTGATCGAACCGGAGTCGATGGTCTCGAGACGGTTGATCGCGCGGCACAACGTCGACTTGCCGGAGCCGGAGGGGCCGATGACGACGACCACCTCACCGCGGTTCACCGAGAGGTTGACGTCCCTCAGGACGTGCAGCTTCCCGAACCACTTGTTGACACCGTCCAACTCGATCAGGGTCTGCGGCGCGGCCGGTGACGCAGTGGTCATGCAGATGTCCTCCGGGGGGTGACCGGCGAGGCGCATCCGTGAGCCGGCGCCGGCATGAGGGTCTTTGATGCGAAGGCAGTCTAGAGCGACCCGAGTGACAGGAAGCAACCCGTTTGGTCACGGGGTCATAACACCCTGGTGAAGTGGGGCTGGCCGTCCGGCCCATCGGCGGCCCGGCCGATCGCGTGACGCAGACAACACCGCTGGACCTCGCCGGACCTCGTGGCCAAGCCGTTACCGTAAACCTGAAGCGATTCACCAAGAACGTTGACTATCACCAAGCGTGCGAGGGACCACCATGTCGGACGTAAAGCTTGAGCACCCGGGCGGGCAGATCCTCCTTCCGGTACACGAGGCAGTCGAGGGGCCGGCGGGCGCGGACGTCAGCAAGTTGCTCAGCCAGACCGGCTATGTGACCTACGACCCAGGCTTCGTCAACACCGCCACCTGCTCCTCCAAGATCACCTACATCGACGGGGACGCGGGCATCCTGCGGTACCGCGGTTACCCGATCGAGCAGCTGGCCGAGAAGTCCTCCTTCCTGGAGGTCTCATACCTGCTGATCTACGGCGAGCTGCCGACCGCGGCCCAGCTCACCGAGTTCACCGACAAGATCCGCCTGCACACGCTGCTCCACGAGGACCTGCGGCGGTTCTTCGACGGCTTCCCCCGCGACGCGCACCCGATGCCGGTGCTCTCCTCCGCGGTCACCGCGCTGTCGACGTTCTACCAGGACAGCCTCGACCCGTTCGACCAGGAGCACGTCGAGATCTCCACGATCCGCCTGCTCGCCAAGGTGCCGACGATCGCGTCCTACGCGTACAAGAAGTCGATCGGGCAGCCGCTGCTGTACCCGGACAACACCCTCGGCTACGTCGAGAACTTCCTGCGCATGACCTTCGGAGTGCCGGCGGCGGCGTACGACGTCGACCCGGTTCTCGCGCGCACCCTCGACATGCTGTTCATCCTCCACGCCGACCACGAGCAGAACTGCTCCACCTCGACGGTGCGCATCGCGGGCTCGGCCCAGGCCAACCTGTTCACCTCGATCTCGGCCGGCGTGAACGCGCTGTCCGGCCCGCTGCACGGCGGCGCCAACGAGGCGGTCCTGGAGATGCTCGGCGACATCCAGGCCGACGGCGGCGACGTCGAGGCGTTCGTCCGCCGGGTCAAGAACAAGGAGGACGGCGTCCGGCTGATGGGCTTCGGCCACCGGGTCTACAAGAACTACGACCCGCGCGCCGCCATCGTGAAGAAGGCCGCCCGGGACGTGCTGGCCCGCCTGCACAAGCCGGACCCGCTGCTGGACATCGCCATGCGGCTGGAGGAGATCGCGCTCGCCGACGACTACTTCGTCTCGCGCAAGCTCTACCCGAACGTCGACTTCTACACGGGCCTGATCTACAAGGCGATGGGCTTCCCGCCCAAGATGTTCACCGTGCTGTTCGCGCTCGGCCGCATGCCCGGCTGGATCGCCCAGTGGCGCGAAATGATCAACGACCCCGAGACGAAAATCGGTAGGCCCCGGCAGCTGTACGTGGGCTACCCGAGCCGCGACTACGTCCCGGCGGAAGAGCGCTAAAGCGCATTATTTCGGACGTCCGCGGTGGTCCGGGCCGTCCCTCCCGCCGGGGAGGGCTTGCCCGAGCCGCCAGGAGTGCGGAGACGCCGTCATGTCCGCGCGTCCCGACCCCCCGGTACGCTGGGGGGTCGGGTTACGAAGGGGTCCGCCGGTGTCCAGGAGCTACAAGGTCGTCACGTACGGCTGCCAGATGAACATGCACGACTCGGAGCGCATCTCCGGGTTGCTGGACGCGGCCGGCTATGTGCGGTCTGAGGGCGACGACGCGGATGTCGTGGTGTTCAACACCTGTGCCGTACGCGAGAACGCCGACAACCGGCTCTACGGGAACCTGGGGCATCTGCGGCCGCAGAAGGTGAAGAACCCGGGCATGCAGATCGCCGTCGGCGGTTGCCTGGCCCAGAAGGACCAGGGCGAGATCGTCAAGAAGGCGCCCTGGGTCGACGTCGTCTTCGGTACGCACAACATCGGCTCGCTGCCGGTGCTGCTGGAACGCGCCCGGCACAACGAGGAGGCCGAGGTCGAGATCCTCGAGTCCCTCGAAGTCTTCCCGTCGACGCTGCCGACCCGGCGCGAGTCCACCTACGCGGGCTGGGTCTCGATCTCGGTGGGCTGCAACAACACCTGCACCTTCTGCATCGTGCCGAGCCTGCGGGGCAAGGAGAAGGACCGCCGCCCCGGCGACGTGCTCGCCGAGGTGCAGGCGCTCGTCGACGAGGGCGTCCTCGAGGTGACCCTGCTCGGCCAGAACGTCAACACGTACGGCGTGGAGTTCGGGGACCGGCTCGCGTTCGGCAAGCTGCTGCGGGCGACGGGCGGGATCGAGGGGCTGGAGCGCGTACGGTTCACCAGCCCGCATCCGGCCGCGTTCACCGACGACGTGATCGCCGCCATGGCGGAGACCCCGAACGTCTGCCACCAGCTGCACATGCCGCTGCAGTCCGGGTCGGACCGCGTCCTGAAGGCGATGAAGCGCAGCTACCGGTCGGAGCGCTACCTCGGCATCCTCGACAAGGTACGCGAGGCGATGCCGGACGCCGCGATCACGACGGACATCATCGTGGGCTTCCCCGGCGAGACCGAGGAGGACTTCCAGGCCACCCTGGACGTCGTGCGGCAGGCCCGGTTCTCCTCCGCGTTCACCTTCCAGTACTCGATCCGCCCGGGTACGCCGGCCGCGACGATGCCGGACCAGCTGCCGAAGCAGGTCGTGCAGGAGCGCTACGAGCGCCTGATCGCAGTGGTCGAAGAGGTCACCTGGGAGGAGAACAAGCTGCTCATCGGCAGCCGTCCCGAGGTGCTCGTGGCCGTGGGGGAGGGCCGCAAGGACGCCGCCACCGGCCGCATGTCCGGCCGGGCGCGGGACGGCCGCCTCGTCCACTTTGCGGTCACGCCTTCGGAGGCGGCGACGATCCGCCCCGGTGACGTGATCACCACCGAGATCACGTACGCCGCCCCGCACCACCTCAACGCGGACGGCGCAGTGCTCAGCCACCGGCGTACGCGGGCCGGTGACGCCTTCGAAGCCGGCCGAGTGGCGCGTACGCCCGGGGTGATGCTGGGCCTGCCGACGATCGGCGCGCCCCAGCAGGCCGCTCCGGCCGCCGACGCCTGCGCCTGCTGACCCCCCGTCCCGCGCGCTGCCCCGCCCGCCGACCGCGCCAGATCAGGGTTCACGGTCGAATCTTGGACCAAGATTCGACCCGGAACCCTGATCCAGCGCAAAGGAAGCGCCGAGAAGCGGCGAACGCGAAACGGCCGCCCCCCGCGAGGGAGGGCGGCCGTTTCGCGTCGTGGGTCAGGCCTGCTCGGCGAGGGCGAGGAACGCCTTCTTGGAGTCGAGGGCGGCCTGGGCCTCCTTGATCCGCTTGGCGTCTCCGGCGGCCTGCGCCTTGGCCAGCTTCTGCTCGGCCTCGGCGACCTGCTTGCGCATCTGGTCGAGCATCGGGTTGGCCGACGGCTCCACCCGGCGCCACGCGGAGTCCATGGCCGACCGCACCTTGTCCTCGACTGCCCGCAGACGGCGCTCCAGCCCGGCGGCGGCCTCCCGGCTGACGCGGCCGGAGTCGTGCCACTGGCCCTGGATCTCCCGCAGGGCGGCCTGCGCGGCCTTCGGGTCGGCGTCGACGTCCAGCGCCTCGGCCTGCGACAGCAGCTCCTGCCGCCGGCCCAGCGCCACCTTCTGCTCGGCGTCACGAGCGGAGAAGACCTCACTGCGGCGGGTGAAGAAGGCGTCCTGCGCGGCGCGGAACCTCTCCCACAGCTTCTGCTCGGCCTCCTTGGCGGCGCGGGGAGCGGCCTTCCACTCGTTCATGAGCTCCTTGAGCCGGGCCGCGGTCGCGTTCCACTCGGTGGAGTCCGACAGCTTCTCGGCCTCGGCGACCAGCTCCTCCTTGCCGCCCTGCGCCTGCTTGCGCTGGGCGTCGAGGCTGGCGAAGTGGGCGCCCCGGCGGCGGGTGAAGCCGTCGCGGGCGGCCGCGAACCGCTTCCACAGCTCACCGTCGGTCTTCTTGTCGATCCCGCGGATCGTCTTCCACTCTTCGAGGATCTCCTTGAGCCGGTCGCCGGCGGCCTTCCAGCCGGTCGCCTCGGCGGCCAGCTTCTCGGCCTCCTCGACCAGGGCGGTCTTGCGCGCCACCGCCTCGACGCGGGCGGCGTCACGGGCGGCCTTGGCCGCGCCGGCCTTCTCCTCGGCCGCGGTGGCCAGGCGCTCCAGACGGGCGGTGAGCGTGTCGATGTCGCCGACGACATGCGCCTCGGGCATCCCGGCCAGCAACTTGCGCACCGCCGTCAGGGTGTGCCCGGGATCGGCCGAGCCGTTGCCCAGCCGGGTCTCCAGCAGCTCCACCTCGGTGAGCAGGTCGGCGTAGCGCCGCGCGAAGTGGGCCAGGCCTTCCTCCGGCGTGCCCGCCTGCCAGGATCCGACGACTCGTTCCCCCTCGCCGGTCCGCACATAGACCGTGCCGTCCTCATCGATCCGGCCGAAGGTCGTCCAGTCGCTCATTGTGCCCATCCTCAGTCTTCCCGGCCGGTCCGGTCCTCCGGAGCCGCCCGCCAGCGCACGTTAGAAGTTGCTCCCGCATTGTCACAGGTCTTACCCGGTGTGCGTCCACCGCCTGCGGCCGACCGTGACCATACGGTGTCCTTGATGATTCTGACAGCCTCTCACCCGCAAGTCGCGGGGCACGAAAAGGTTACGGTTGTCCGATGCGGGTGATCGCCATCGTGGGTCCGACAGCGGCCGGAAAGTCGGCTTTGTCGATCGCGCTCGCCCATCTCCTGGACGCCGAGGTGATCAACTGCGACTCGATGCAGTTCTACCGTGGCATGGACATCGGCACCGCGAAACTGTCTCCCGCCGAACGGGACGGCGTACCGCATCATCTGCTGGACATCTGGCCGGTGACCGAGACGGCCAGCGTGGCGGTCTTCCAGGAGCTCGCCCGCGACGCGATCGAACAGGTCGCGGCACGTGGGCGTACCCCCATGCTCGTCGGCGGCACGGGCCTGTATCTGCGCGCGGTGCTGGAGGAGTTCGAGTTTCCGGGCACGGACCCGGACCTGCGCGCGCGGCTGGAGGCCGAACTCGCGGCGACCGGACCGCTGCCGCTGCACCGGCGGCTGGCCGACCGCGACCCCGCGGCCGCCGCGAAGATCCTGCCGAGCAACGGCCGGCGCATCGTCCGCGCGCTGGAGGTGATCGAGATCACCGGGCGTCCGTACACCGCCGCGCTGCCCGCGCCGACCCCGAGGTACGCGAGCGTCCAGCTCGCGGTGGATCGCGCCGATCTGGACGAACGAGTCGACCAGCGAGTACGCGCGATGTGGCAGGCCGGGCTCGTCGACGAGGTGCGGGGGCTGATCCCCCAGGGTCTGCGCGACGGCAAGACCGCCTCGCGGGCGCTGGGCTATCAGCAGGTGCTCGCCTACCTCGACGGCCGCTGCACCGAGGAGGAGGCGTTCCAGGCGACCGTCACCGGTACGCGTCGCTTCGTCCGGCGGCAGCGGTCGTGGTTCCGGCGGGACCCCGCGATCACCTGGCTCGACGGCGCGCGGGAGGATCTGGTGGAGCAGGCGCTTTCCGTCGTCGACAAGGAGGACGCGCAGTGAGGCTGGCTTTCTCCAAGGGCCACGGGACGGGCAACGACTTCGTCATCCTCGACGCCGACGTCCAGCTCACCCCGGACCTCGTGGCCGCCTTGTGCGACCGGCACTTCGGGATCGGGGCGGACGGCGTACTGCGGGTTCTGCCGTCCACCGCACCGGACGCCGCCTGGTTCATGGACTACTGGAACTCCGACGGCTCGCTCTCCGAGATGTGCGGCAACGGCGTACGCGTCTTCGCCCAGCACCTCGTGGAGAGCGGCCGCGTGGCCGAGGACGGCCCGATCCCGATCGCGACCCGGGCGGGGCTGCGGACGGCCTTCCCGGCGTCGGCGCCCGGCCATCCGGGGTTCCGGGTCGACATGGGCGCACCGGAGCTGCTGGGCACGTCATGGGCGCGGATCGGCGACCAGAAGTTCGACGGGATCGGCGTCTCCATGGGTAATCCGCACCTGGTCTGCGCGGTGCCCGCCGTCGAACCGTTGTCCCTGTGGGAATCGCCCGTCTTCGACACGGAGTTCTACCCCGAGGGCGTCAACGTCGAGTTCTACACCGAGATCGAGCCCGATCACCTGCGGATGCGCGTCTACGAGCGGGGCAGCGGCGAGACGCTCTCGTGCGGCACCGGGACCTGTGCGGTCGCGGTCGCGTACCTGCGCTCGTCGGGGCGCTCGACCGGGACCGTGACCGTGGACGTGCCGGGTGGGCGGCTCGTCGTCACCCTCGACGAGCAGACCTGCTGGCTCGCCGGACCCGCCGTGATCGTCGCGCACGGCTTCGTGGACACCGACGCCCTCCGCTACCCCGCCTGATCATCGCGTCACCCATGGTGCTTCGGGCGGCGAATTGTCCGGTGAAACAGCATGGGTGACGCGATGATCACGCAGGCATGGGTTAGGCGATGGGCTCCGGGGGAGCCGAAGCCGCCCGGCATACGGCCGTCACCGCGGCGGCCACGGCCGGGGCGACCTTCGGGTCGAAGACGCTCGGCACGATGTAGCTGGCGTTGACCTTCTCCTCACCGACGACGTCGGCGATCGCCTGGGCCGCGGCCAGCGCCATGTCCTCGGTGTACTCGGAGGCCTGCGCGTCGAGCATGCCCCGGAAGATGCCGGGGAAGGCGAGCACGTTGTTGATCTGGTTCGGCTGGTCCGACCGGCCGGTGGCGACGACGGCGGCGTACTTGCGGGCCTCCCGGGGGTCGACCTCCGGGTCGGGGTTGGCCAGGGCGAACACGATCGCCTTGTCGGCCATCTGCGCGATGTCCTCGCCGGTGAGCAGGTTCGGCGCGCTGACGCCGATGAAGACGTCGGCCCCCTTGATCGCGCCCGGCAGGTCGCCGGCGTAGTTGGCCTTGTTGGTGTGTTCGACGAGCCACTGGTGGGTCGGGTTCAGGCCGCTCATGCCACGGTGCAGGGCACCCGCCCGGTCGTACGCGATGACGTCGCCGACGCCCTGCTTCAGCAGCAGCTTCATGATGGCCGTCCCGGCCGCGCCCGCGCCGGAGACGACGACGCGGACGTCCTCGATCTGCTTGCCGACCACGCGCAGGGCGTTGGTCAGCGCCGCCAGTACGCAGATCGCCGTGCCGTGCTGATCGTCGTGGAAGACGGGGATGTCGAGGAGGTCGCGCAGCCGGGCTTCGATCTCGAAGCAGCGCGGGGCGGCGATGTCCTCCAGGTTGATCCCGCCGTACGCCGGGGCGATGGCCCGCACGATGCGGACGATCTCGTCGGTGTCCTGAGTGTCGAGGACGATGGGCCAGGCGTCCACATTGGCGAACCGCTTGAACAGGGCCGCCTTTCCTTCCATGACGGGCAGCGACGCGGCCGGTCCGATGTTGCCGAGCCCGAGGACGGCCGAGCCGTCGCTGACCACGGCGACGGTGTTGCGCTTGATGGTGAGGCGCCGGGCGTCGGCCGGGTTCTCCGCGATCGCCATGCAGACGCGCGCCACCCCCGGCGTGTACGCCCGCGACAGCTCGTCCCGGTTGCGCAGGGTGACCTTGGGGCTGACCTCGATCTTGCCGCCGAGGTGGAGCAGGAAGGTCCGGTCGGAGACTTTGCGTACCTCGACGCCGTCGAGCGCGCCGAGGGCGTCGACCACCTGATCGGCGTGGGCGGTGTCAGCGGTGTCACAGGTCAGGTCGGCCACGACGCGTACGTGGTCGGAGTCCACGACGTCCAGCGCGGTCACGATGGCCCCGGCTTCGCCGACGGCAGTGGTGAGACGGCCGATTGCCGACGAGTCCGCGGTCACCGCCACCCGGATGGTGATCGAGAATCCGGCACTCGGCAGGCGCATTGTCGACACTTTCGTCCCTTTCATCACACTCCGTCGTGGCCCAGCCATTCTCTCACCGCCCCGCGTACGCCGGGTAACCGCGCCCGGGCCCCGTAGCGCCCGACACAGGGACAAATGGGGGTGCGCGGGAAGGCCCCGGCGTGCCACGCTTGAGAGCGAGGAGGACAAGTTTTGACGAATTATGATGCTGAACCGCTTGTCGAGACCGGTGACGCTGAGACGCTGGGCGATCTTGAACTCGCGGAGAGGCACGCGCTGCGACGCGTCGCAGGTCTGTCCACCGAGCTCACCGATATCACCGAAGTTGAATACCGTCAGCTGCGACTCGAACGAGTCGTCCTGGTCGGGGTCTGGACCGCCGGCACCGTGATCGACGCCGAGAACTCCCTGACCGAGCTGGCCGCCCTCGCCGAGACCGCGGGTTCGCAGGTCCTCGAGGGGCTGATCCAGCGGCGTAGCCAGCCCGATCCGGCCACCTTCATCGGCCGGGGCAAGGTCGACGAGGTCCGCACCGTGGTCGAGTCGTCCGGCGCCGACACCGTCATCTGCGACGGCGAGCTGTCGCCCAGCCAGTTGCGTGCGCTGGAGCAGCAGATCAAGGTCAAGGTCATCGACCGGACCGCGCTCATCCTGGACATCTTCGCCCAGCACGCGAAGAGCAAGGAGGGCAAGGCGCAGGTCGAGTTGGCCCAGCTGCAGTACCTGCTGCCCCGGCTCCGTGGTTGGGGTGAAGCGCTGTCCCGGCAGACCGGTGGATCCGGTCGCGGCGGCGGCGCGGGTGGCGGCGTCGGCCTGCGTGGTCCCGGTGAGACGAAGCTGGAGACCGACCGTCGGCGGATCAACCACCGCATCGCCAAGCTGCGGCGTGAACTGGCGTCGATGCGTACCATCCGGGACACCAAGCGGGCAACCCGGCGGCGGAACGCGGTGCCGGCGGTGGCCATCGCCGGATACACCAACGCGGGCAAGTCCAGCCTGCTCAACCGGATCACCGGGGCGGGCGTGCTGGTCGAGGACGCGCTGTTCGCGACCCTGGACACGACCACCCGGCGGGCGACCGCCTCGGACGGCCGGATCTACACCCTGTCGGACACGGTGGGCTTCGTCCGCCATCTGCCCCACCACCTCGTCGAGGCGTTCCGCTCGACCCTGGAGGAGGTGGCCGACGCCGACCTGGTGGTCCACGTCGTCGATGGAGCGCACCCCGACCCCGACGAGCAGGTCCGCGCGGTGCGCGAGGTGCTCGCCGAGGTCGGCGCGGACAAGCTGCCGGAGTTGCTGGTCGTGAACAAGGTCGACGCGGCCGACGAGGAGACGCTGCTGCGGCTGAAGCGCGAATGGCCCGGCGCCCTGTTCGTCTCCGCCCAGACGGGCGCGGGGATCGCGGAGCTCAAGGCCGCGATCGAGGCGCGGCTGCCGCGTCCCGCGGTCGAGGTCGCGGTTCTGCTGCCCTACGACCGGGGCGATCTGGTCACTCGGCTCCATCTGCGCGGAGAGGTCCAGGAAACGGACCATCAGGAAGAAGGCACATTCCTGCGGGTACGCGTGGACGCGGAGTTGGCCGCTGAGGTGGCCCCCTACCTGGTGACGGATAGTAAGAGCACAACCGCTGTCCGGTAACGACAGCACCGGATTCCCCACCGCCTCGGCCGAGCATGCGAGACTTGCCGGATGCGGCGTGTGACGTTCTCGGTCATGGCGGTGGGGGCCGCGCTCTTGCTCGGGTCCCCAGCCTGGGCAGTGGACCCTTCCCCCTCGACATCGGCGGCCACCCCGGCGGCCCAGGGCAAGAAGGTCTGCAAGCTCAGCGACCTCAAGGTCGGTGAGCTGTCCGGCATTGTCGCCACCAGCTCCGGCTATCTGGCCGTCAACACCACCGAGAACGTCGAGAACGCCGTCGAGAGCCACCAGAAGATCTGGCAGCTGACGGCGGCCTGCAAGGTGACCGGCAAGGGGATCTCCTTCGGCGGCGGCGGGTCCAACTCGCCGAACGACATCGTCCGGGCCAAAGACGGCACGATGTGGATCGCCGACACCGGCAATGCGAAAGAACGCCAGAGCGTGGCGCTGTGGAAGCTGCCCGCCGCCCTGACGACGCCGCAGCTGTTCCGCCTGACCTTCCCCGAGGGCGACAAGCACGAGGTCCAGGCGCTCCTCATCAACGGAGACGGCACGCCCATCCTCGTGACGCACGAGAACGACAAGACCGCGTTCCTCTACACGCCGGTCGGTCCGTTGGCCGCGGGGCAGACCACGGCGCTGAAGCAGGCCGGCAAGATCGACATCCTGACGACGGTCACGGAGAACATCCTGGGCGGCGCCGGCCGCAAGGGATTCACCGGCGGAGCCGTGGCCCCGGACGGGACCCGGGTCGCACTGCGTACGCAGGCCGACGCCTACGAGTGGGACGTCACCGGTGGCGACGTGCTCGCCGCCCTGAAGACGGAACCCCGGGTCACCGGGCTGCCCGCCCCGGCCGAGCAGTACAGCGGCGCGATCACGTACTCCAACGACGGCACACAGTTCGTCACGGCGCCTCGCCTCGACAAGGCGGGCGACAAAGAGACCGCGGCGCTGCTCGCGTACACCCCGACGACGAAGCGTTACGTCGCGCCGCCGACGGTCAAAGCGTCCCAGGGCGACTCCGCGATCATGAAATGGTTCAAGGACCTCACCCTGGACCAGGTCTACATGCTCCTCGCCGGCGTCGGCTTCGCCGGCCTGATCCTCGTCGGCCTCGGCGTCTTCGGGATGATCAACGGCAAGAAGAAGCGGCAGAAAGCGGCCGCCGCGGCGAAGAAGAAGGCGAAACGGGAACGGGAAGCGCTCGACGAATTCGGCGACGCCGACTTCCCGCTACCGACCGACAACGCGCCGACCACCGTGCTCGCGCCGGTCCCCGGATACGACGACCGCAGGCAAGGCGGCTATCCGGACCAAGGAGGGGTGTACGGGGCGCCGCCGCCGAGGCCGCAGCCAGGGTACGGCCAGCCGCAGCCGCCTTACGGACAACCCCAGCCGGGACCGCGGTCTTCGGATCCTTGGGACCCGAATCGGTACTGAAGAATCCCCGCGTTTCAGCCGTCCCGGCTGGTCGGGGCTTCAAAGATCATGTTTGGCGCGCGGATTTGTCGGCTAGCCACGGAAGTCGAAGATCATTTGCCGCTGGTGTGCGCTGGGACGCTTCTCGGCAAGTGCAAGTGCCAGCCATGTGTGTTTTGGGCCGTTGAGGCGCATAGGACGGGCGCACTCAGCGGAAATCGGACAGCGAATCGCATATCACCGGCACTGACCGACGAACCGTACGCACGGTCATATGGATTGCCCCAGGGAAACGGATGCCATTTTGTTCCTGGCAAGGCGCACGACGCCGACGTTGCCTGGAGGCAACGAGGTGTCGAGCAACGCAGCCAGGGACGAAATGGCGCCGTTTCAGACTCGACGCATGACGGCGACGACCTTACCGAGGATGGTGGCCTCGTCGCCGGGGATGGGCTCGTATGCCGGGTTCCGCGGCATGAGCAGCACGTGCCCGTTCCGCTTCCGGTACGTCTTGACCGTCGCCTCGCCTTCGATCATCGCGGCGACGATGTCTCCGGAGTCGGCGGTCGGCTGCTGACGGACGGCGACCCAGTCTCCGTCGCAGATGGCGGCCTCGATCATCGAGTCACCCTTGACCTGGAGCAGGAAGAGGGTTCCCTCGCCGACCAGTTCGCGCGGGAGCGGGAAGACATCCTCGACGGATTCCTCGGCGAGGATGGGGCCACCGGCGGCGATGCGCCCGACGACCGGCACGTATGCCGGAGTGGGCCGCAGCATGCCGAGCAGCTCCGGGTCGGTGTCGGCCGGTGGCCGGACGTCGACGGCGCGCGGCCGGTGGGGGTCGCGGCGCAGGTAGCCCTTCCGCTCCAGCTCCTTGAGCTGGTATGCGACGCTCGACGGGCTGACCAGGCCCACGGCGTCGCCGATCTCACGGACGGTGGGCGGGTAGCCCTTCTGCTCCATCCAGGCTCGGATGGTGTCCAGGATGCGCCGCTGGCGGGCGGTCAGCTCGGGACCGCCGGACAGGTCGAGCGGCGTGGCGGAGAGCGAGGCCACGCTACGCATCGCGGTCTTGGGCTTCTTCTCGGACGCCATCTGGCTGCCCTCCTGCTGAACTGATCCGGGGAAGCTGATCATTCGGCGAAGGCCCGAGCACCGCTGGCGGCGTTGTGTCCGGATTCGCTGAGATGACCGTATCGTGTTTCGCCGACACCTTCAAACAGTTGTACGACGCGTGTCGGTCTCGACATCGTACGGTTGTTCTGGTACCGCTTTCAAGCCCCGCCTTTCGGGTGGCTTCAACGCGGGCAGTAACCACGAGGCGGCGCGGCGTGTTGAGATTCGCGACACGTGTCGGCAAAGCCGTGTCGAACTTGCGCGGCGACCGTCCGAGGAATAAGTTCAACCCCACATCTTGTGGTGACCGAGGCGCTCGACATCTATAGATAGCGTCGAGTGACCGGCCACAGTGATCTGCGTCATCTCATCGGCGTCGGCCTTTCGAGGACGGCCCGTGATCAGCCATGTCCGCCGGACGTGGTACCCGGCCGGGTGGGAGGAGGGGACCTCATGCGCTGCCCGTACTGTCGGCACGCCGATTCCCGCGTGGTGGATTCCCGGGAAGCCGAAGACGGACAGATCATCCGGCGGCGGCGGCACTGCCCCGAATGCGGCAAGCGGTTCACCACGGTCGAAGAGGCCGTTCTCGCCGTCGTGAAACGCAGCGGGGTCACCGAACCGTTCAGCCGCGCCAAGATCGTCGGCGGCGTACGCAAGGCGTGCCAGGGCCGGCCGGTCGACGAGGACAAGATCGCCCTGCTCGCACAGCGGGTGGAGGAGACGATCCGGGCCCGTGGAGCGGCCGAGGTCCCCTCGCACGAGGTCGGCCTGGCCATCCTGCAGCCCCTCCGGGAGCTGGACGAGGTGGCATACCTGCGATTCGCGAGCGTCTATCGGGACTTCGAGTCGCTGGAGGACTTCGAGCGCGAGATCGCCGCGCTGCGTACCCGCAACGGCAGCACCACCGCCGTCTGAACGCCCTGCTGGGGCGCGCTACATCACGAACTGAAATGTCACAAGCACGCGTTATACAGATGTGAAGGCTGGAGGGGGCTCACGATGGCGGGACGCACGCGAGCGGCGGGGCTGAAGATCGACCGGGTCTGGACCACGGAAGGGGTCCACCCTTACGACGAGGTGACGTGGGAGCGTCGCGACGTCGTCATGACCAACTGGCGGGACGGCTCGATCAACTTCGAGCAGCGGGGGGTCGAGTTCCCCGAGTTCTGGAGCGTCAACGCCACCAACATCGTGACCACGAAATACTTCCGCGGCGCGGTCGGCACCCCCGAGCGCGAGTGGAGCCTGCGCCAGCTGATCGACCGCGTGGTGCAGACCTACCGCAAGGCCGGCGAGGAGTTCGGCTACTTCGCCTCCACCGACGACGCGGAGCTGTTCGAGCACGAGCTGACCTGGATGCTGCTGCACCAGGTGTTCAGCTTCAACTCCCCGGTCTGGTTCAACGTCGGCACCCCCAGCCCCCAGCAGGTCAGCGCCTGTTTCATCCTGTCGGTCGACGACTCGGTCGACTCGATCATGGACTGGTACAAGGAAGAGGGGCTGATCTTCAAGGGCGGCTCCGGCTCCGGCATCAACCTCTCCCGCATCCGGGCGAGCAAGGAGCTGCTCTCCTCCGGCGGCACGGCGTCCGGCCCGGTCAGCTTCATGCGGGGCGCGGACGCGTCGGCCGGGACGATCAAGAGCGGCGGCGCCACCCGGCGCGCGGCGAAGATGGTCATCCTGGACGTCGACCACCCGGACGTCGAGGAGTTCATCGAGACCAAGGCGCGCGAAGAGGACAAGATCCGGGCCCTGCGCGACGCCGGGTTCGACATGGACCTCGGCGGCAAGGACATCATCAGCGTCCAGTACCAGAACGCCAACAACTCGGTCCGCGTCACCGACGAGTTCATGCACGCGGTCGAGGAGGGCAAGGGCTTCGACCTGATCGGGCGGCTCGACGGGCGGGTGATCGACACGATCGACGCCAAGTCGCTGTTCCGCAAGCTCGCGCAGGCCGCCTGGGAGTGCGCCGACCCCGGCATCCAGTACGACGGAACCATCAACGACTGGCACACCTGCTCGGAGACCGGCCGCATCACCGCGAGCAACCCCTGCTCGGAGTACATGCACCTGGACGACACCTCGTGCAACCTGGCCTCGCTCAACCTGATGAAGTTCCTGAACGAGGACGGCTCGTTCGACATCGAGAAGTTCGTCAAGTCGGTCGAGTTCGTCATCACCGCGATGGACATCTCGATCTGCTTCGCCGACTTCCCGACCAAGAAGATCACCGAGAACACCCGGGCCTACCGGCAGCTCGGCATCGGCTACGCCAACCTCGGCGCCCTGCTGATGGCCAGCGGCCTGCCCTACGACTCGGAGGGTGGCCGGGCGGTCGCCGCCGCGATCACGGCGCTGATGACCGGGACGGCGTACCGGCGGTCGGCCGAGCTCGCCGGGGTCGTCGGCCCCTACGACGGCTATGCCCGCAACGCCACGCCGCACCAGCGCGTGATGCGTAAGCACGCGGCCGCGGCCGACGAGATCAAGCCGATCGGCGACGTCGCGAAGGCGATCACCAAGGAAGCCGCCAAGCAGTGGCAGCTCGGCAACAAGATCGGCGAAAAGCAGGGCTGGCGCAACTCCCAGGCGAGCGTCCTGGCGCCCACCGGCACCATCGGCTTCATGATGGACTGCGACACGACGGGCGTCGAGCCCGACCTGGCGCTGGTCAAGTTCAAGAAGCTGGTCGGCGGCGGCTCGATGCAGATCGTCAACCAGACCGTGCCGCGCGCGCTGCGGGCCCTGGGCTACCAGGAGGAGCAGGTCGAGGCGATCGTCGAGTACATCGCTCAGCACGGTCACGTCGTGGACGCCCCGGGCCTGAAGTCCGAGCACCTGTCGGTCTTCGACTGCGCCATGGGCGAGCGGGCCATCTCCCCGATGGGCCACGTGCTCATGATGGCGGCGATCCAGCCGTTCATCTCCGGCGCGATCAGCAAGACCGTCAACATGCCGGAGTCGGCGACGGTCGAGGACGTCGAGCGGATGTACTTCGACGGCTGGCGGCTGGGCCTGAAGGCGCTGGCCATCTACCGCGACAACTGCAAGGTCGGCCAGCCGCTGTCGGTCGGCGGCAAGAAGGCCAAGGCGGAGGAGAAGTCCGAGGTCGTCCCGGTCGCGGCGGCCGAGGTCGAGAAGGTCGTCGAGTACCGGCCGGTCCGCAAGCGGCTGCCGAAGAAGCGCCCGTCGCAGACGGTCTCCTTCACGGTCGGCGACGCCGAGGGTTACCTGACCGCCTCGTCCTACCCGGACGACGGTCTCGGCGAGGTCTTCCTGAAGATGTCCAAGCAGGGCTCGACCCTGGCGGGCGTCATGGACGCCTTCTCCGTCGCGATCTCGATCGGCCTGCAGTACGGCGTGCCGCTGGAGACCTACGTCGGCAAGTTCACCAACATGCGGTTCGAGCCGGCGGGCATGACCGACGACCCGGACATCCGGATCGCGAACTCGGTGATGGACTACATCTTCCGTCGCCTGGCGCTCGACTTCCTCCCCTACGACCGGCGGGCCGAGCTGGGCATCTTCACCGCCGCCGAGCGGACCGCCCAGCTGCGCGCCGAGGAGGAGGGCACGGAGTACGTCCCGCCGGCCGCCCAGGAGAAGCCGGTCCTGCAGATTCAGGCCACGGCCCCGGCCAAGACCGCCGGGTCCTCGACCGAGCTGCTGGAGGCGGTGCTGGGCAAGGCCGCCGACGCGCCGCTGTGCTTCACCTGCGGCACGAAGATGCGCCCCGCCGGTAGCTGCTACGTCTGCGAGGGCTGCGGGTCCACCAGCGGCTGCAGCTGACCGGCACCGCATCACACCGAGCACAGCTAGCCGAGCACAGGAAAGGGGAGCCGGGACGAACCCGGCTCCCCTTTCGTCATGTCAGTTCGTCTGCGTCGTGTCGTCCACGATCGCCCGCTCCAGGACGGCGGAGCGGCCGAGGACGGTGCCCGGCTCGATGCCCTCCGGGCTGCGGTTGGCCTGGACCTCCCGTTCGCCGTAGAACGTGGAGGTCTTCTTGTCGAAGATCCATTCGTGCCGGGTGCCGGTGTGCTCGTCGACCCGGGCCACCGCCACGCCATGACGGCCGGCCGCGTCGACCGCGTCCTGGACGACGATGACGCCCGGGATCTTCGCTGCCGCGCGGTAGAGCGCCGCGGTGACCTTCGGTGACGCGATCGACTCGCGGAGGAGGTCGCCGATCGTTTCGAAGGCCTTCTGCTCACGGGAGTTCTTCGTGTCGTCGTTTCCCGCGTAGAGCATGGTCAGCAGCTGGCCGGGGTCGGTGGGCAGCGACTCCAGGTAGCGATAGGTCGGCAGGTGCAGGCTCGGCTGGAGGTTCGGCTCGAGCACGGCCGGCTTGCGGCCTTCGGCCAGCCGCCCGGCCCGGCTGCCGTCCACGGAGAACCAGGTCTGGCGTTCGTGTGGCTCGTCGAGGGTCACCTTCGCGGGCTGCTGCGGGTCCTCCTGGCTGATGCCGGCGAAGGACACCAGGCTCTTGACGTAGACGTACTGGTCGTCGCGCACCTTGGCGGCGGGCTGCTGCTCGGCGACCAGGGCGAACTGTTCGAGCAGCGGCGCGGCCGCGTCGCCGCCGGCCGCCTCCGGCCTGGCGGTATCCGGTGCGCCGGACAGTGCGAGGACGGTGATCACCGCCGCGGCCACGGCGGTGGCGGGGGCCAGCCCCCAGAGCAGGCGGCGCCGGGACCGGCGCGGACTGCCGGCGTTGGCCGCCGACGGATCCTGCAGTTCGTGCATGAGGTGCTCCCTGAGCTTCCGGTGGCGGTCGGCGTCGAGGCCCGGCACCGTCGGCGCCGGCATAAGCCGGGCCAGCTCGGTGGCGTCGTCCCTCGCCGTCCGGTGATGCGGGTTGGCGTTCATCGGGCTGTCTCCTGACTCGACCGGACCGCGTAACCGCGGTCACCTGTTAGCTGTCCGTACCGGCGCGCGGGTTCCTGAATCGCCGGCGTCACTTCGCGCAGCCGCGCTCGGGCACGGGCCAGGCGAGACCGGACGGTGCCGATCGGCACGCCGAGCGCCTCCGCGGCGGCGGCGTAGTCCAGCCCCGACCAGACGCACAGCAGGAACACCTCGCGCTCGTGCGGCCGGAGGTGGTTCAGCGCGCGCCGGGCGGCGGCCAGCCGGGCGTCGTCGGCGATCCGATCCACCACGTCATCGGAGTGGTCCGGCACGGCCTCCGGCGCGGGGAGCCGGGCCAGGGCGGCGCGGTGCCGCCGAGCGGCGCGAGTCGTGTTCCGCAAGACATTCGTGGCGATGCCGAACAACCACGGACGGACGCTCTCGCCGTCGGACTGCAGCCGCTCGCGTAGCCGCCACGCCTCCAGGAAGGTCAGCGACAGCACGTCCTCGGCGGTCGTACGGTCGCCCAAGGCTCGGGCCGCGTACCGGTAGATGGCCTCGGCGTCGGCGTCGAACAGCTCACGGAACGCGGCCGGGTCGCCGGCGCGTAAGCGCCTGCGCAGTGACGTCGTCATATGAGGTTCCTGTCCGGCCGGCACCGAGAAGTTCCCGCGCGCGATAAGGTGTCCGCCATGGGACGCACCATCATTTCGCCACCGGTCGCCTGACCGCGGTCGGCACCCATCTCCACCTGTTCCGGGCTGTGTGAAGCCCGGACGATGAGTCGTCGCCCGCAGACGCCAGTCATGGTTCGGACGACTTTCAGTGGAGAACTCGGAAATGAAGTCAGGCGTCTTCTTCGTCGCGACCGCAGCCGTTGCCTGGGGCATGGGCGGTGTCGTCGCATCGGTCCTCTATCGCATCAGCGGCCTCGGGCCGTTGGCGGTGTCCTTCTGGCGAGCCGCGTTCGGCGTACTCGTGCTCGCACTGGTCCAGCTGGTCCGCCGGCGGCCGGTCGGACTGCGGGCGGTGTTCCCGCGCAGTTGGGTCATGATCGTCATCGGCCTCGGTCTGGCGGTCTACCAATCGGCGTACTACCTCTCGATCGCCGAGGCCGGGGTCGCCGTCGGCACCGTCGCCACGCTGGGCGCGTGCCCGATCCTGGTCGCGATCGGTGCGCGGCTCTTTCTCGGTGAACTGCTGACCGGCCGCGCGCTCCTCGCCATCGGTGTCGCGATCGCCGGTCTGGTCATGATCGTCGGTGGTCCCGGTGAAGTGGGACCCCACCCGGTGCTCGGGGTGATCTGGGCCCTCGCCTCGGCCGCCGGCTACGCGGTCGTCACCCTGCTCACCCGGCGGTACGCCGACCGCATCGGATCGGATGACGTCGGCAAGACGCTGGCGTCGTTCGTGGTGGCGACGCTGTGCCTCTCGCCGTTGGCGGCGGCCGAAGGGCTGCTTCCCGCGTCGAACGCGCTCGTCGCGCTCGGGTGGCTGATCTTTCTCGGAATCGTGCCCACTGCGATGGCGTACACGATGTTCTTCAATGGTTTGAAGACCGTGCCCGCGACCACCGCGGCGATGCTGGTGCTGATCGAGCCGGTCAGCGCGCTGGCGGTGGCGGTGGCGGTGCTGGGGGAGCGGCTCGGCCTGCCAGCCGTCGCCGGTACCGTGATGCTGCTGGCCGCCGTCGCGGCCATGAGCGTTCCGGTGCGGAGGGGGAGCCGTGAAGCCGTTGCCGTTGGCGCCGCGGGCCTTGACCGAGCCGCACCCGAGCCGGTTGGCGCCGGAGCACCCGAGGCGAGCGGAGATCCTGCGCCGGCACGCTGAGGCCATGGCGGGCGGACAGGCCGGCTATCTCGACCCCGAGACCGGCCTGTTCGTCCTCACCGCCCGGTTCCTCGCGAACCGCGGCACCTGCTGCGAGCGAGGCTGCCGCCACTGCCCCTATGTCCTGTAGCGGATCGCCCTCCCGCTGCGCTGGATCAGGGATCTCGGTCGAATCTTGCCCCAAGATTCGACCTGGAACCCTGATCCAGCGCGCAAGCGGCTGAGCCCAAGGGAGGGGTCAGGCGTTCTGCCAGAGGCCGATCAGGTTGCCCTCGGTGTCGCGGAAGTAGCCGGTGAAGCCCATGTCGCCCACGGCCTGGCGGCCGATGACCGCCTCGCCGCCGAGGCGGACGACGGAGGCGAGGGCGGCGTCGATGTCGGCGACCTCGATGGTGATCACCGGACCTTCGAACGGCGCCTTCCGGTCGAGCAGGCCGCCGTTGATCGCGCCCGGGGTCAGCGGGCCGCGATCGCCGCTCGGCGTGGTCGAGACCAGCGTGTAGCCCATCGCCGGGATCGGGGTGAGGTCCCACCCGAACGCCTGGGTGTAGAAGTTCTGGGCCCGCTCCATGTCCTCGGCGGGCACTTCGAAATGGACGACTCGTCCGGTCATGTCCTTCAGCGTAGGACGAGGCTGACAACTTCGTGACAGTTCGCGACGGCTGTGTGCAGCGAAGATCGGCGTACGCTGCTCCGGTGACCCGCTACGTCGTCATCGGTGGTGGCATCGTCGGCCTGGCCGTGGCCCGTCAGCTCCTCCTCGATCAGCCCGCCGCCGAGGTCACGGTGGTGGAGAAGGAGGAGCGGCCCGGCGCGCATCAGACCGGCCACAACTCCGGGGTCCTGCACGCGGGTGTCTACTATCCGCCCGGCAGCCTGAAGGCCCGCCTGTGCCGGGCCGGGGTCGCGCAGATGATCGACTTCTGCGAGGAGCACGACGTCCCGTACGCGATCACGGGCAAGCTGATCGTGGCGACCGAGGCCGGTCAGCTCGGCCGGCTCCGGGTGCTGGAGGAACGGGCGCGCGGCAACGGGATCACCGTACGCATGGTGACGGCGCACGAGGCGCGGGAGGTGGAGCCGCACGTGCAGTGCGTGGGGGCGTTGCACGTGCCGTCGACGGGGATCGTCGACTACGGCCGGGTGGCACTGGCCCTGGCGGGGCAGGTCGAGAAGCTCGGCGGCCAGGTCCGGCTCGGCTGCGCGGTGACGGCGATTCGCCCGGACACCGTCGTGACGACCGCCGGGGATCTGCGCTACGACAGCCTGATCAACTGTGCCGGTCTCTACTCCGACCGGATCGCCGCTCTCGCCGGGGTGACCCCGCCGGCCCGGATCATCCCGTTCCGCGGGGAGTACGCCCAGCTCACAGCCCACCGCACCGACCTCGTCCGCGGGTTGATCTATCCGGTGCCCGATCCGAGGTTCCCGTTCCTCGGGGTGCACCTGACCAAGATGATCGACGGGACCGTCCACGCCGGACCGAACGCCGTCCTCGCGCTGGCCCGCGAGGGATATCGCTGGGCCAAGATCCGGCCGAGCGAGGTGACCGCCACGCTGACCTACCGCGGTTTCCAGCGGCTGGCGCGCCGGCACTGGAAGTACGGTCTGGGCGAGGTCGCCCGGTCGCTGTCGCGGCGGCGGTTCGCGGAGAGCGTGGCGCAGCTGGTTCCGGAGATCACCCGGGCCGACCTCGAACCCGCCGGTTCCGGCGTACGCGCCCAGGCGATCCGGCCGGACGGCAGCCTCGTCGACGACTTCCTCATCGTTCAGGCGCCGCGGCAGGTGCATGTGCTCAACGCGCCTTCGCCCGCCGCGACGAGTTCGCTCGCGATCGCCCGCCATATCGTGCAGGAGATGGCGACCGCCCTACGCTGAGTCTTATGAAGCTTGGCGTGGGACTTCCAGTCTCCGGTTCCTGGGCGACGCCCGACCGCATCCTGCCGATCGCGGCGCGGGCCGAGGAACTCGGCTACGACAGCCTGTGGACGTTTCAGCGGCTGCTCGCCCCGGAGGGCCTGGCCGACCAGTACCGCAGTGTTCTCGATCCGTTGCTGCCGCTCGCCTTCGTCGCCGCGCAGACGTGGCGTATCCGGCTGGGTGTGGCGGTCGTCAACCTTCCGTTCCTCTCGCCGGTGATCCTGGCCAAGCAGCTCGCCACGCTCGACGTGCTCTCCGGCGGCCGGGTGGACGCCGGGATCGGCACCGGCTGGCAGCCCGAGGAGTTCACCGCCACCGGCGCTTCGCTGGCCGAACGGGGTGCTCGCGTCGCCGAGTACGTATCGGTCCTGCGTACACTGTGGACGGAGAAGCGACCCGAGCACTCCGGCCGGTTCTACCAGGTGCCCCGCGCGGAGTTCGAACCCAAGCCGGTGCAGGCTCGCGTACCGGTCCTGCTGGGCGGAACAGCTCCGGCCGCGCTGCGCCGGGCCGGCCGGATCGCCGACGGCTGGATCAGCAGCAGCTCAGCCACGCAACAAGATGTCGCGCCGATGATCCAGCTGATCCGCCACGGCGCCGAGGAAGTCGGCCGCGATCCCGAGACCCTGCGGTTCATCTGCCGCTGCGCCGTCCGCGTCCGCGAACCCGGCCGGGCCGACCGGCGGCCACTCAGCGGCAGCTTCACGGAGATCCGCGGCGACCTGGAACGCCTGGCTGAGCAGGGCATGACCGAGGTGTTCCTGGACCTCAACTTCGACCCGCGCATCGGCTCACCGGACGCCGATCCCCAGGTCTCGATGCGGGTCGCGGAAGAGCTCCTCGACGCCTTCTCACCCTTGCGGGATTAGTGCTACCTTCTGCGCCGTGCGTGCCGCGCTTGCCGGTGCGGTGACCGCGGCACTCCTCCTGTCCGGGTGCACCGCCTCCCCGCCCACCCCGAAACCCGCGCCCACGGTGCAACAGCGCCCGGCCGCGGCGGAGGGCGGCGCATGCCAGCTCATCGACTTCGCCAAGGTCAGTGGGTCGCTGGGCCGGTCGTTCACGATCGCGGCCGCGGCCACCAAAGACAAAACCTTCACCTGTGTCGTACGCACAGAGCAGAGCCCGCTTCCGGAAGTGGTGCTCTCGGTGACCCAGACGAAGGCTGACGCCTCCGTCTTCAAAGACGTCGTGAAACCGAAGGGCGCGACCGACGTCCCCGGCGTCGGCAAGGCGGCGTATCAGCTGGTCACACCGGCGAAGGGACAGGTCGGCCCGGTCGTGGAGATCGGGTGGCTGACGGGTGACGCGAGGCTGCTCTTCCTCCGGCTGTCGTTGGCGGCGGACGCCGATCCGGCTGCTGCTGCGCCGGGATTGGTCAAGCTGGCCAAGGAGATCGACAAGTCCAGCAACTAGCGCCCGGCCCGAGCCCGCAGCTTGGCGTACCGGGTGGACAATGCCGGCAGGTCGATCGTCACTGGGTAAGGCTGCTCTGTCTTGAACACGCCGGTCGTAGCACCGATGCGCCGATATTCCCCGGTCTGCGAGTCGAGAGCCATCTCGGCGAGGTAAAGCTGTTCTTCCTGTGAATCGATGATCCAGTAATATGGGATGTTCGCGATGGCGTAAGCCGTCGCCTTGTCCGCCATCTCGCGGAAGGACTGCGACGCCGAGACGATCTCTACGGCGAGCAACGAGCCCGCGACCGGTACGGGCGAGACGTCGATGTGTCCGACCGGTATGACCACCACGTCGGGGCGCGGTTCGTTCTGGTGGTCGATCGCTAGGGAGAGATCGGTGCTGACGGCGTGCGTCTCGGGGCAATGCGCTTCAAGCACGTTCGCGATATGGCGTGCGACGTTCTGATGGAAGAGAGTCGGAGACGGCAAGATCAGCCGTCCGTTGACGAGCTCATAGTTCAGGTCCTCCGGCAGGTCCTTGAGGTCGTCCACTGTCCACTCGGTCCGGTCGAGATAGCTCGGCCGGGCATCCGCGACGGCAGTCATGGGCTGCTCCTCGTTCTCGGGCGATGTCATGAGAACCTTCCGCTTCGCGACTTGGACCGAAAACCGCATTGTCATCTGTCCGACAATCCGCAGCTCAGCACGGGTCTGGACAGTCACGACGAGCGTACGCCCGCTCACGTCGGGCAGCATCTCCCCGGTTCGGGCGAGGGGTTCCGGGGATTGCCGGTCGGCACTACGCTGCGCGGTCATGACGACTGTCTTCGGCGCGTTCCCCGTGATGTTCATGATTGTGGCGGCGGTGATCGGCGTCGGCGGGATCGTGGGGCTCGTCAAGGGCGTCGCCCGGCTGCGTGGCTCGGCCTCGCTGCGAGAGGACGGTCGGGAGACGACCGGAACCGTCGTGGACAGTCAGATGGAGAGCCGGGGCGCCGGTGACAACCGGTTCATGGTGTTCCGCCCGGTCGTCCGGTTCCGTACGCAGGAGGGCCAGGAGGTGACCGCGGTAGGCCCCAATGCCAGCCGCCGTTCCTTCGTCAAGGATTCGACAGTGCCGCTGCGGTACCACCCAGATCGACCGGCGGAGATCGAGATCGTCACCGGCGAGGGCAGCGGCTCCGGGGCTTGGGCCATGATCGCGGGCGGTCTGCTCGCCGCCGTCGCCGGGCTGTTCTTCGTCGTCGTGGGCTGGCACTGGAATGTGACCTGAGATGGGCCTGTTCGCGGCGGTGGTCGCGGTCGCCTGGGCGGCGGTCGCGCTGCTGTTCCTGGCCGCCGGCGTACGCCGGATGCTGTGGTCGGAGCGACTGCGCCGGGGCGGGATCGAGGCGGCGGGGACGATCGTGGAGAGCCAGTTCCGGTCGGGGTTCGCCGGGCGGGTCTGGTACCGGCCGGTGGTGGCCTTCCGGACGCAGGGCGGTCAGCGGATCCTGGCCCTCGGCCCGGTACGCCGCCGTTCGGCGTACCCCAGACGGGCACCGGTGCTGATCAGGTATAGAGCAGACAAACCGACCGTCATCGAAATCGTCGACGGACCGGGCGAGGGACCGAGCCCGGCCGGCTACCTGTTCGCCGGGCTGCTGTTGCTCGTGGTTCTGGTCACCTTCGCCGCCGCGGTGGGCTGATCAGTGGGTCCAGCTTGCGATCTTGGCCGTGCCGTGTTCGCCGCTGACTGGAATCACCCAATAGAATCGCAGGCAGCCACAGAGCCAGCCACCAGAGCCCCTGAGTAGGAAGCTCCCACGGCGCGAGCTGCCGGAGGACCGTAGACCGTGAACGACCTAGTTGACACTACTGAGATGTACCTGCGCACCATCCTCGAACTCGAAGAGGAGGGCGTGGCGCCGCTGCGTGCCCGGATCGCCGAGCGGCTGCACCAGAGCGGTCCGACGGTCAGCCAGACGGTCGCCCGGATGGAGCGGGACGGGCTGCTGCGAGTCGTCGAGAGCGACCGGCACCTGGAACTGACCGACACCGGCCGTTCTCACGCCGTGGCCGTCATGCGCAAGCACCGCCTCGCCGAGCTGCTGCTCGTCAACGTCATCGGGATGCCTTACGAGGAGGCCCACGACGAGGCGTGCCGCTGGGAGCACGTCATGAGCGACACCGTCGAGCAGCGGGTCTACGAGCTGCTCAACCGGCCGACGCGCTCGCCCTACGGCAACCCGATCCCGGGCCTCGACGCCTTCGACGGCGCCCAGCCCAAGACGGAGACGGAGGCCGAGCGGAATCTGGCCTTCCCCGGCCTGACCGGCTCGGTCATCGTGCGGCGCATCTGCGAGAGCGTGCAGACCGACGCCGAGGTGCTGCGTCAGCTGCACGCGGCCGGGGTCGACCCGGGCGCGACGGTCACCGTGGCGCAGGAGCGCGACGGCGTCACCATCGACCGCTCCGGTGAGCAGGTCCGCCTGCCGCGCGAGGTCGCGTCGCGGGTGTTCGTCTCGACCCGCTGAGACCTCCGCCGAGAGGGAAGTGACATCGCGATATCCGGGATAACGCTGCCATGGCACCGAATGAAGCAGCGATATCCCGGATCCCGCGAAGATCAAGAGCGCTGGGGCTGGGCCGCCTGACAGAATGGCGGACGTGACCGCGTTCATCAGTGCCGAAGAGGTGGCAGCCCGGCTGCCCGACGTGACCTTGCTCGACGTCCGCTGGCGCCTCGGCGGGCCGTCCGGCCGAGGGGCATACGCCGATGGTCATCTGCCCGGCGCGGTCTTCCTCGACGTCGACGAGGATCTGTGTGGCCCGCCCGGCGCGGGCGGCCGGCATCCGCTGCCCGACCTGGCGGAGCTCCAGGAGAAGCTGCGCGCCGCCGGGGTGAGCGCCGACCGGCCGGTGGTGGTCTATGACGGCGGCGATCTGCTGGCCGCCGCGCGTACGTGGTGGACGTTGCGCTGGGCCGGGCATCCGGACGTGCGAGTGCTCGACGGCGGCTTCCCGGCGTGGACCGGTGAGGTGGCGACGGAGACTCCCGAGCCGAAGGCGGGCGACTTCACGGTCGAGCCGGGTCAGCTGCCGACGATCGAGGCCGACGAGGCGATCGACTTCGCCCGGACCGGCGTACTGCTCGACGTGCGGGCTGCCGAACGCTTCCGGGGCGAGGTGGAACCGATCGACGCCGTCGCCGGGCACATCCCGGGCGCGGTCAACGCCCCCGGCGAGCTGCCGGAGGTCCCGGCGGGAACGGCGGTCGGGGCCTACTGCGGCAGCGGCATCACCGCCGCCCGCGCGGTTCTCCAGTTGCACGCGAAGGGCCGGGAGGACGCCGCGCTCTACATCGGCTCGTGGAGTCACTGGATCACCGATCCGGACCGCCCGATCGCGACCGGGGACGAGCCGGAGAAGGACTCGGGGGCACGATGAACAGCCTGGTCGTCTGGGATGAGGCGCTACTCGCCTACGACCTCGGTGAGCATCCGCTCGACCCCGTCCGCGTACGCCTCACGATGGCCCTCGCCAACGCGTACCACTTGCTGGAGAGGCCGGGCGTCACGGTCCGCAAGCCGGCCGCGGCGAGCGATGAGGAGCTGGGGCTGGTCCACCGGGCCGACTACATCGCGGCGGTGAAGGCCGCGCCCGACGACTTCTTCTTCCAGGGCTTCGGCCTGAACACGTCGGACAACCCGGTGTTCGACGGCATGCACGAGGCGTCGGCGCTGATCGCCGGGGCGACCTTGACCGCCGCGCGCGCCGTGTGGGCCGGGGAGCAGCTCCGGGCGGTCAACATCGCGGGCGGGCTGCATCACGCGATGCCGGCCCGCGCCTCGGGGTTCTGCGTCTACAACGATCCCGCCATCGCGATCGCGGACCTGCTGGCGAAGGGCGCGGAGCGCATCGCCTATGTGGACATCGACGTGCACCACGGCGACGGGGTGCAGACGGCCTTCTACGACGATCCCCGCGTGATGACGATCAGCCTGCACGAGACGCCGATCGCACTGTTCCCGGGCACGGGGTTCCCGGAGGAGACCGGCGGTCCGCAGGCCGAGGGCAGTGCGGTGAATGTGGCTCTGCCGCCCGGCACGAACGACCGCGAGTGGCTACGCGCGTTCCACGCCGTCGTGCCCGGTCTGCTGCGGGCCTTTCAGCCGCAGGTCCTCTTCACCCAGTGCGGAGCCGACCCGCACCGCCTGGACCCCTTGGCGGACCTCCGGCTGTCGGTCGACGGTCAGCGCGCGGCCTATCTCGCGCTCCGCGATCTCGCCGAGGAACTGTGCGGCGGCCGTTGGATCGCCACTGGCGGCGGCGGATACGCCCTGGTCGAAGCGGTGCCGAGGGCGTGGACGCATCTCCTCGCCACGATCACCGGCGAGCCGCTCGACCCCGCGACGCTGATCCCGCGCGAGTGGATCGACCTCGCCGAGAGCCTGCGGCCTGAGCGGGTCGCACCCCAGCGCATGACCGACGACGGCGACGTCCGCTACGTGCCGTGGGTGCCCGAGGCCGAACCGACGCCGCTCGACCGGGCGATCCTCGCGACGCGCAAGGCGGTCTATCCGCTGCACGGCCTCGACCCGTACGACCCTCGGGACTGACCTCATGCGGGATCCCGTGGATGTGCTGCTCTCCGACGGCTCGACGGTCCGCATCCGGCCGATCGACCCGTCCGACGCGGAGGCCATCGTGGCCATGCACGGCCGGTTCTCCGAACGCACCCGCTACCTGCGCTACTTCTCGCCGTACCCGCGGATTCCGGCGCGTGACCTCGACCGGTTCGTCAACGTCGACCATCGCGACCGCGAGGCGATCGTCGTCCTGCACGGCCGCCCGGACGGCAGCGCCGAGATCATCGCGGTCGGCCGCTACGAGCGCCTCGGCGCGCAGGCGCCCGACGCCGAGGTGGCGTTCGTCGTCGCCGACGCCTTCCAGGGCCGCGGCATCGGCTCGGTGCTGCTCGAACACCTGGCCGCCAGCGCCGAGCCGGCGGGGATCACCCGGTTCGTCGCCGAGGTCCTCCCGGAGAACGGCGCGATGCTGCGCGTCTTCGCCGACGCGGGCTATCAGGTCACCCGCGAATACGCGGACGGCGTCGTCCACCTGACCTTCCCCATCGCGCCCACCGAACGGTCACGGCGAGTCCAGGCCGACCGCGAGCGGCGTACGGAGGCGAGGTCGGTGGCGCGACTCCTCCGGCCACGGGGGATCGCGGTCTACGGGGCCTCCAGCTCCGGGTCCGGCGTCGGCGCCGCGCTGGTCCGGCACATCTCCGAGTCATACGCACACCGCCCGCACCTGATTCACCGTGGCGAGTCTCTGTCTTCTGTGGACGAAGACGTCGACCTGGCGGTGGTGGCCGTCCCACCGGCCGAAGTCCCCTCGGTCGTCCAGGACTGCGCGGGGCGGGTGGCCGGACTGCTCGTGGTGACGGAGCTGGATCAGAGTCGGCGCCGGGAGCTGGTCCGGGCGGCTCGTGCGACCGGCATGCGGGTCATCGGCCCGAGCAGCCTCGGCATCGCCGCCCATGGGCTCAACGCCACGCTGTCACCGCAGCTGCCGTCGCCGGGCCGGGCCGCCCTGTTCTGCCAGTCCGGCACGCTCGGACTGCTGCTCATGGCGGAGGCGGGCCGGCGTGGCCTGGGCGTGTCGAGCTTCGTCAGTGTGGGGCAGCGCGGCGACGTCTCCGGCAACGACCTGCTGCAGTACTGGGCGGGCGATCCCGACACCGACGTGATCCTGATGTACCTGGAGACCTTCGGCAATCCGCGGAAGTTCGCCCGGATCGCGCGGGAAGTCGGGCGGGAGAAGCCGATCGTCGTGCTGTCCGGGCGTACCGGGCTGGGGTCCACCTTGGATCCCTCGGCGATGCAGGCACTCGGCGAGCACTCGGGGGTGATCCAGGTCGACACCGTCGCCGAACTGGTCGACGTCGGCCTGCTGCTGACCGGTGCGCCGATGCCGTCCGGCCGCCGGGTCGGGATCGTCGGCAACGCCGCTCCACTCGCCTCGCTGGCCAGTTCGGCTCTGGTATCGGCGGGGCTGGCGGTCGGGCCGGTCGCCACCGTCGGGCCCTCAGCGGCCGAGGAGGAGTTCACCGCCGTCCTACGATCCACCCTGACCGCCGACGAGACGGACTCGCTGCTGGTCGTGGTGGCTCCACCGCTGCCGACCGGGGCGATGACGCTGTCCGACTCGGGGGCCGCCCCCTACGCGGAGGCCATCGCCGACGCGGCGGCCGGGAGCGAGAAGCCGCTCGTGGCGACCTTCCTCTATGGGCGGGCGCCCGAAACGGTGCCGAGCTATCCGTCGATCGAGGAGGCCGTCCGGGCGCTCGCCCGGGTCAGCCGCCGAGCCATGTGGCTGCGCGAGTCCGAAGGCGTCATCCCGCCGTCACCCGTCTCGGCCCCACCGCCGGCGGTCTCCACTGTGGAGGAGGCGCTGGCGGCGTACGGGATCGAGGTGGTGCCGCACCTGCGCGCGCGGGGCCTCGACGAGGTCGTCGCGGCGTACGCGAAGTTCGGCGGGATTCCGGTCGCGCTCAAGGTGGTGGAACGACCGCATCGCATCGACCTCGGGGCAGTCCGCCTGGACGTCGACGACGAGGCTCAACTGCGCCGGGCGTACCAGGATCTGGAGGGGCTCTTCGGCGCCGGAGTCGAGATCTTCGTCCAGCCGATGGTCGCCCCGGGCGTCGCCTGTGTCGTCGAGCTGGTCGACGATCCCGCTTTCGGTCCGGTCGTCGGCTTCGGCCTCGGCGGGGTCGTGGCCGACCTCGTCGGCGACCGGGCCTGGCGAGCCGCGCCGTTGACCGATCGCGACGCCTTCGACCTGGTACGCACACCGCGCGCCGCTGACCTGCTGACCGGAGCGGCCGGCGGCACTCCCGTACGCGTCGCCGACCTGGAAGATCTGCTGCTCCGCGTCGGTCACCTGGCCGACGAGGTGCCTCACGTCCGCCGCCTCACCTTGAACCCGGTGCTGGCCCGCCCCGACGGGTACGCCGTCCTCCACGCGTGGGGCGTGCTGGAGGAGCCGAAGCCGCGCCCGGACACCGGCCCGCGCCTTCTCCCACCAGCCCGCTAGGGTTGTCCATGATACGCTCATGCGTGAGTCAATCATCGGTGAAAGACTCACATGTGAGCGTATCGTGCGAGGGTGGTGAGCCACATGGATGGATTCGTCGGTCGCCGGACGGAACTGGCGCAGCTCACCAGGCTTCTCGATCGCGTACGCTCCGGCGGCCGGACGGGGCGCCCAGGCCGGGCGCTGCTCATGCGCGGACGGCGCCGGGTGGGCAAGTCCCGCTTGGTCGAGGAGTTCGTACGCCGAGCCGGCGTGCCGCACGTCTTCTTCACGGCGTCCGCCCAGCCGTCGGCCGAGGCTGAGCTGCGCCTGTTCATCCAGGCCGGTCGGGAATCGGATCTGCCGCGGGCCACCATGTTCGACGGCCAGGAGCCGAGCACCTGGGACGCCGCGTTGCGCCTGACGGTCGCGGCGATGCCCGACGATCAGCCGAGCGTCCTCGTCCTCGATGAGATGCCGTATGTCATCGCCACCGATCCCGGGTTCGAGGGCACGCTGCAGAAGATCTTCGATCGCGAGCTTTCCGCCAAACCGGTGCTGTTGATCTGCGTCGGATCTGATCTGGCCATGATGGAGGCGCTCAACGAGTACGGCCGGCCCTTCCATCAACGTGCCACTGAGATGGTGGTGCCGCCGCTCAGTCCGGCCGACGTCGGCAGCATGCTGGATCTGCCGCCCGCGGAGGCGATCGACGCGTACCTGGTGTCCGGGGGACTGCCGCTGGTACTCGACGAATGGCCACCCGGTGCGTCGGTGGACGAGTACCTGGCGGACGCGGTGCCGGATCCCACTTCGGCGCTGCTGGTCAGCGGTGAGCGGGCACTCGCCGCCGAGTTCCCGCCCGAATCGCAGGCTCGGCTTGTGCTGACCGCCCTGGGCAGCGGCGAACGGGCCTACAGTCCGATAGCCCGCGCTGCCGGAGACATGTCGCACGCGTCCTTGACCCGAGCCTTGGCTTTGCTCACCGCCAAGCGAGCCGTGCACGCCGTCACGCCGTTGTCGACACAGCCGTCGAAGGAGACGCGATATCTCATCGCCGATCCTCATCTTCGCTTCTGGCTCGCCTTTCTCGGCCCCTATCTGACCGAGATCGAACGTGGACGCGGCGACCTCACGCTGGCCCGGATCCGCAGATCCTGGACGGATTGGCGCGGCACGGCAGTCGAGCCGGTGATCCGCGACGCGCTCGGCCGGATGCCCGGCGACGTCCTGCCCGCCGGCACGGAGGTGATCGGCGGCTACTGGACGCGGACCAACAATCCGCAGATCGACCTCGTCGGCGCGGATCGTGGGCCGATCGCCAAGAAGGTCACGATGGTGGGCTCCGTCAAATGGCTGGAGCGGCGTGCCTTCGACTCGCACGACTTAGCCGATCTCGTGGTCCACCGGTCGAAGCTGCCGGGTGCGGACGCCACAACGCCGTTGATCGCCGTCTCCCGTAGCGGATCCAGCGTCGACGGCGCCCGCCTCGTCGGGCCGGCGGACATCGTCGGGGCCTACCGCTAGACGGAGGACGCCTCGCCGGGGGGTGTCTCGCCGGCGGGCGCTTCCGGTGCGGGCGCTTCCGCGGCGGGCACGAACAGGCCGGTGAGCAGCCGATAGCGAGGCTCCGCCTCGTCTGCCTCTTCGACGCCGTCCACCAGGTCGGAGAGTGTCGCGGCGAGCTGGGCGGCCTGGGCGCGGGTGAGGTGGACCTGCCGCAGGACGAGGAACGGATCGGGTTCAGCCGCCTCGATCTCCTCGGACAGCACCCGCAACGTCAGCGCCTTCTGGGCGATCGCCTGTTCGCCGGTGAAGTGCAACTTCCGGGCGCTCCGTTGGTAGTACTGCTCGGTGCCGCCGCGGACGGGCTTGGTGTACGCGATCGTCACCATTCCGGCCTCGCGCAGGACGCCGAGGTGGTGGGCGATGTTGCCCTTGCGTGTCCCGAGCGCTGTGGCGAGCTGGCTGATCGTGGCCTGTTTCCGGCCGAGCGCGAACAGCAGGCGCAGGCGCGTCGGGTGGCCCAAGGCGGCGTACTGCGCGGCCGAGGAGACTTCCAGGACGTCATCCGGTTCGGTCATGCATCAAGTGTCAAGGACTCTTGACGCTTAAGTCAAGATCGTGCTTCACTTCCGGCATGACAATCGTGGAGAAATTCCAGGACCTGCTGACCGAGCACTACGTCTTCCCGGAGGCAGCGAAGAAGATCAACGAGATTCTGGCCGAGGGCATCGCGTCCGGGCGCTACGCCGTGGACTCCGAGGCCGAGCTGGCCGCCCTGGTGACCGAAGACGCGCAACGGGTGAACGGGGACAAGCACCTCCGTCTGCTGCACCACGTGGAGGAGTTGCCCGAGCCGGCCGACGAGAGCAGGGCGGCTCAGGAGGCGGCCTTCCTCGCCGAGATGGTCAACGTCGCCGCACGGACGGCGTCCGGCATGCACCGGGTCGAGCGGCTCGACGGCAACATCGCCTACCTCGACATCCAGCCGCGCCTGCTGCCCGCGATGATCACCGCGGAGGCGATCACGGCCGCGATGACGCTGGTGGCAGATGCCGACGCGCTCGTCATCGACGTGCGCGGCTGCGTCGGCGGCGAGCCCGCGATCGTGGCCCACCTGCTGAGCTACCTGTTCGACGACGAGGAGACCCCGCTGACCGGGATCTACGAGCGGGCCACCGACTCGACCCGGCAGTGGTGGACCTTCGCGACCGTGCCCGGCCGGCGCTACGGCGGAAAAAAGCCGGTCTACGTCCTCATCGGACCGAAGACGTTCTCGGGTGGCGAGCAGGTCGCGTACGACCTGAAGGTGACCGGCCGGGCGACGCTGGTCGGGCAGACGACCCGCGGCGGCGCGCACCCCCGCATCGGCCTGCGCCTGACCCCGCACCTGGAGGCGAGCATCCCCACCGCGCGAGCGGTGCACCCGTCGACCGGCACGAACTGGGAAGGCGTCGGCGTCGCCCCCGATGTCGAGGTCGACGCCGACGCCGCTTACGAGACCGCCCTCAGCCTGGTCCGGCGAACGAACTGAGCGACGGGAGCCGGGCGGCCGAGGTGCCCAACCCGGTCGGCATCGGGATCGACGGCTTCGGCGAGGCGTACCGCTCCCGTAAGGACGCCTCGTCGTAGCGGGTGGTCCCCTGATGCCACCGCAGGATGCCGGCCATCCAATCGCGCAGCTCGTCGGCGTAGCTCAGCAACGCCGTGCGGGCTTCCGGCGAGAGCCGCTGGTCGTCGAACAGCCGTGGCAGGTCCTCCGCGACGAGGTGCTCGAACTGGCGTAACCGGGCCTCCATGAGGTCGGCGGTGATCGCCGAGGCGGTGAGCGCGTCGCAGTTCAGGAACCGCTGGATCACCAGGACGCCGTTGGCCAGCTCACCCTCGTACTGGATCTCCTTCTGGTAGGAGAACAGGTCGTTGGTGAGACAGGCGTAATCGGCCGCCGAGTCGTCCAGGGCCTGCATCGGACGAGTCTGGTACACCTCGGCGGGGACGACGTCGGACCGGCTGATCCGGCACAGGCTCATGGTGAGCTGCGAGCCGAAGGTGAACCGCCGCATCTCCAGGTAGTCCACCGGGTCGGCGATCCGGTTCTGGCTCTGCTGCAGCAGCTCCCATCGCCAGCTGTCCACCATCCCCAGGACGGCGTCCCGGAACTCGTGCCGGGATCGGTCGTCCATCGTGATCGCGGTCCGGGCCCACAGATCGGCCAGCCCCAGCTCGACGGGGTTGGCCGGGACCACGCCGGAGGCCGGCCCGGTCAACGGCATGAACTGCCGCATCCGCTGGGTGAACGCCTTGGCTCCGGCGAAGTCCCGCGTACGCCCGAAGACGAGCGGGAAGTAGTCGTCGCCGTAGGTGCCCCAGGTGAGCCAATGCGACGACAGGTCCAGCTCCGGGCCCGACGCTCGCCAGTGCAGCATGGCGGCGCAGTACGCGAAGTCGAACCCGGCCGCCAGCGGCTCCGTCCACAGTCCGCTGCCGAGCAGTCCCGGCGTCGGGCTGAGCATGCCCATGCGGGCCGCCCAGTCGAGCGTGTTACGCCGGGCGGCGTGCAGATGCGGGCTCTGGCGCGTCGCGTACGGCATGGGGATCGCGGGGAGCGGGAGGTGGCCGACGGCCTGGTGGGGCACGTGGGTGAAGCTGCGCGTGAGCCCGGCGAACGCGCTGGGCGGGACTGGGAGGGAGGATTCGGCCAGCTTGTTCATGTAGCGCGACGAGCGCAGGTGCCATTCGTGGCCTCCGCTCTGCCAGTCCTGCAGCCCCTGGACGTAGCGGAGGGTGTCGGCCTGCCCGGCCGGGTCGAGGTAGTGCTCGGCGAACAGGCCGGGCAACTCCGTCAGCGCGGTGTTCTCGAACTGGTGCAGCCGCGAGGTGAGCAGATCGTTCACGGTGTCGGCGGCCTCCTGCGGAGAGCAGCCGAGGAAGTGCTCGACCACCAGCACCCCGTTGTTGACCTCACCCTCCTGTTCGGTCTCCCGCTGGTAGGAGAAGATGTCGTTGCGGAGATGGACGCCGTCGGAGAAGGTGTCCCGCAGGACGCGCAACGGCCGGGTGCGGGCGACGGCCGCCGGGACCTCCGCCGCGACGGCGAACTCGACGAGCCCGGCCGACCAGGGAGCGCCGCCCACCTTGCGGCGCATCTCGACGTATTCGACCGGGTTCGGGATGCGCTTCTCGCTGATGTTGCCCAGCTCCCACAGCGACTCCTGCAGCAGGTGCAGGGTCGCCTCGGCGAAGCGTTCCCGCCAGGCGACCGACATCGCCGGAACGGTCCGGGTCCACAGATCGGCCAGCCCTCGCTCGACCGCGTTCGCCGGAGTCGGCATCGATTCGTCGCCGATCGGCATGAACGCGGGTAGCCGGTCCAGATAGGACTTAGCGCCTTCCCGGTCCTGCGTTCGCTTGTAGACGTCCAGGAAGTGGTCGTCGAAGAAGAACACCCAGACGTACCAATCCGTCACGAGCTCCAGACGCTCCGCCGAGGCGTCGGGGTGGGTGTACGCACACAGCAGCGGGTAGTCGTGAGAGTCGTAGGTCTGCTCGTCCCAGATGCCGGAGCCCTCGATCATCTCCATCTCACGAGCCCAGGCCTTGCTGTGGACGCGGGCGCGATCGAGGTGGGGATTCAGCCGGGCCGGGTGCGGGACGTAGAACTCCGGCAGCCGGAATGGTTGTGTCATGGGCAGCGACCCTTCTTCGTCGGACGGAGCCGGAGAACCAGCACCGCGGCTCCCCTGATCCCACCCCATCAAATCGCCCAGAGCACGCGATTTCACCTCCAATGGTGATTTAGCTTGACACTCCTGCCAAGGCCGCTGATCTCATTGCGCCAAGCGGCCCGTACCGCCGCCCGCCGGAGGCATTCGGATCGAGTGCCCGGCGTCAGCTCCACCATCGCCGGGGACCGCCGGCGGTGTCCCTCGAAGCAGATCGGACGGTGGCGAAATGACGATCCTGGACGCTCCGAGCCAGCCCATCGAAGCGGGGTCGGAGTCCCCGAACGGCCGGTCGAGCCTGAGTACCGCAGCGGCGCGGAACCTGGCGACGACCACCAAGTCCGTCCCGCAGATGCAGGAGATCACCTCCCGCTGGCTGCTCCGGGTGCTGCCCTGGCTCCAGGTCACCGGTGGGGCGTACCGGGTGAACCGGCGGCTCACCTATGCCGTCGGCGACGGCCGGCTGACCTTCACCAACGTCGGCGACCAGGTCCGGGTGGTCCCGCCGGAGCTGCGAGAACTGCCACAGCTCCGCGACTTCGACGACATCGAGGCGCTGGACGCGCTGTCCCGGCGCTTCGCCCAACGGGAGTACGCCGCCGGCGACACGATCGTCGAGGCCGGCGCACCCGCCGACCAGCTCTACCTGATGGCCCACGGCAAGGCCGACAAGGTCGGGCTGGGGGAGTACGGCGCCAAGGCCGTCCTCGGCGTGCTGGCCGACGGCGAGTACTTCGGCGACCGGGTCCTCCTTGGGTCGGACCTGACCTGGGAATACTCCGTACGCGCGGCGACCGCCTGCATCGTGCTGAGCCTGCCGCGCCGGTCCTTCGAGGAACTGGCCGAGCAGTCTCCGTCGCTCGCCGAGCACCTTCGGCGGCTCCGCAGCAGCCGGGTGCCGCGGCAGAACCGGCACGGCGAGGCGGAGATCGAGCTGTCCGCCGGGCACGACGGCGAGCCGATGCTGCCGAGCACGTTCGTCGACTACGACATGTCGCCGCGGGAGTACGAACTCAGCGTCGCGCAGACCGTGCTGCGGATCCACACCCGCGTCGCGGATCTCTACAACCATCCGATGAATCAGACGGAGCAACAATTGCGATTGACCGTTGAGGCTCTTAAAGAACGACAGGAGTTCGAGATGGTCAACAACCGCGAGATCGGTCTGTTGCACAACGCCGATCTCAAGCAGCGCATCCACACGCGGACCGGGCCGCCCACCCCGGACGACTTCGACGAGCTGCTCAGCCGCCGGCGCAGCACCCACGTGCTGCTGGCGCATCCGCGGGCGATCGCCGCGTTCGGACGGGAGTGCACCCGGCGCGGCATCTACCCGGCCACGATCGACTTCCAGGGCCACCATGTGCCATCTTGGCGCGGCGTGCCGTTGCTGCCCTGCTCGAAGATCCCGGTGACCGACACGCACACCACGTCGGTCATCGCCATGCGGCTCGGCGAGGACGAGCAGGGCGTCGTCGGGCTGCAGCAGACCGGGATCCCGGACGAGTACCAGCCGAGCCTGTCGGTCCGCTTCATGGGGATCAACGACCAGGCGATCATGTCCTACCTGGTCAGTGCGTACTACTCGGTGGCGGTTCTGGTCCCGGACGCGCTCGGGGTCCTCGAGAACGTCCAGATCGGCTACTTCCATGACTGAGCGCCCGGTCGACGCCCCGGCTCGTTCGCGTACGCCGGAGGCGGACGCGGGCTCGGGCGCCGGGCGCGTCGCACCGGTGCAGCCCACTCCGGCGGCTCAGGTCGCCAGACAGGCCGTCGACTCGGCTCGCGCGCTCGCCGAGCCGGCGTTGCGGGCCGCCGTCGACTCGATGCCGGCCGTGCTGCGGCACGCGTCCGGGTATCACTTCGGCTGGTGGGACCGGCACGGCATCCCGGCCGCGCACGGCCACGGCGGCAAGTCGTTGCGCCCGGCGTTGGTGCTGCTGGCGGCGCAGGCGGTGGGGGGCGCACCGGCCGCCGCGCTGCCCGCCGCCGTCGCGGTCGAGCTGGTGCACAACTTCTCGCTCGTCCACGACGACGTCATGGACGGCGACGAGACCCGGCGACATCGGCCGACGGTGTGGAAGGAGTTCGGCGTCGCGCAGGCCATCCTGGCCGGCGACGCCCTGCTCACGCTCGCCTTCGACACGCTGGGCACGCTCAGCGGGCCGGCCGACTCCCGGGTGGCCGGCCCCACCCGGGCGCGGCTGGCGCAGAAGATGTTGTCGACCGCCGTCGGTGATCTGCTGCACGGCCAGGGCGAAGACCTGGCCTTCGAGTCGCGCGACGACGTGACCACCGCCGAATGCCTGGCCATGGCCCGGCGCAAGACCGGAGCGCTGATCGAGTGCGCCACCGGTCTCGGTGCCCTGCTCGGCGGCGGCACCGCCGAGCAGGTCGCCCGGCTCCGGGGATTCGGCGCCGATCTCGGGCTCGCCTTCCAGATCACCGACGACCTGCTCGGCATCTGGGGCGATCCCGCGATCACCGGCAAACCGGTCTACTCCGATCTGCGGAGCCGGAAGAAGAGCCTGCCCGTCGTCGTCGCGCTGCGTTCGGGCGTGCCCGCCGCCCGGCCGCTGCTCGAGGCGTACGCCAAGGAAGAGGAGCTGAAGGAGGCGGAGCTGGAGCAGCTCGCGGCGGCCGTGGACGCGGCCGGCGGGCGGCAGTGGTGCGTGGCGCAGGCGAGCGAGTTGATCAGCCGGGCGTTGGACCGGTTGCACGACGATCCGCCGCTGGCCCGGACGCTGGAGCTGACCGCGCTCGCGCGGCTGCTCACGCAGCGGGATCGGTAGCGAGCCGTGCCCAGCGCCTGGCTGCTCGCGCTGGCGCTGACCGCCGGGGTGGTCGCCGGACCGGCCACCACTCCGGCGGCGGAGCCGATGTGCCGCAACGGTTTCGTCCTCGTCCAGGACAAGACGCTGCTGCGCTTCGACGAGAACGCCCACGGGTACGCCAAGCTCGGCGACCTGCCCCGGCCGGTGAACGCGCTCGGCTACTACTCGGATCTGGGGTACGCCATCTCCGGCGGGCAGACCGTGACCGTCGATGCCGCCGGTCGCCTGACCCCGGTGGGCCCGGCCGTCGTCCCGGGCGCGTATGCCGGAGCGGTCGCGGGATCGGATTGGCTGCTGCTGGACGGGCCGGCCCTCGTCGACGTGCAGCTCCCGACGCTGAAGGTGGTGCGGCGGGTCCAGTTGACCGAGCAGGTCGATCTGGGCGACTGGGCGGTGAACCCGCTCGACGGCGCGCTCTACGGGCTGGCCGTCTCGCCGACCCGGCTCGTCCGCGTCGATCCCGCTTCCGGCCGGGTCACCACGACAAGTCTGCCTAATGTGGAGGGTGTTGCGTTCGGGGCGGTGTCGATCAGCGCGTTCGGCGTACTGCTGGCGCTGGAGAACTCGTCGGGCCGGATCTACCGGATCCCGTTGACCGACGCGTCGCGGGCGACCTTCACCGAGGCCGGGGTGACGGCGTACCACGCCGACGCGGCGGCCTGCCCGGTCCTCTGGGACTACGGCTCGTCCGAGAACGGCGACGCCCCGCGCAACACGGTCACCACGCTCGGCGTGCTGGGCATCGGGGCGGCGGTCGGCCCGGACGACGGGGTCACGACACCGGTCATCGCCGCGGAGGCGACGTCCTGGCAGGTCACGGTTGCGGTGCGCAACACCACGCCGGAACCGGCGCTGCTCGCGGGCTGGCTCGGCAACGCCCGCGCCATCGCCGAGGTCCCACCCGGGGCGGAGTCCGCCGTCCTGTCCTGGCCGTCGATCAGCGTTCCGCGCACGGCCCGCGCTCTGCGGCTGCTCCTCCGGTTGTACGCCGGAAGCCCGGCCGTCGTCGCGCCGACCGGATCGGCCTCCGGCGGCGAGGTCGAGGAGTACGCCGTCGCAGTCCGCTGGCCGCAGCCGGCACCCTACATCCCCCCGTCGCCGTCACCTCCGGCCGCCCGGCCTTCTCCGTCCACAGTGGTTTCGTCGGTGCCGCCGCCTTCGCCTTCACCGGTGGCGTTGGCCGCGGCCCGGCGGCCGCCACCGCCACCGGCGCCGCGCCGGAAACTGCCCCTGACCCTGACCTTCTTCGCCGGTCTGCTCGTCCCCGCGATCACCCTCGCGGCTCGCATACGCCGATGACTGCACTGTCGATCCGAGGGGGCCTCGATGGATGTCATGCTCGCCGGAACGCTCGTGACGCTGGGGGCCGCCGCCGTGTCGGCGGGCGGATTCCTCCTGGTCTCCAAGTTCGTCCCGGACCGGTGGCTCGTCGCCGACTCCGACGCCGCCAGCGCGCTCTACGCCACCATCGGGATGGTCTACGCCATCCTCATCGCCATCGCCGCGATCGCCGTGTGGGAACCCCGCTCGGCCGCCGCGTCGAGCACCGACCTCGAAGCGGGCAGCCTCGTCGAGGCGTACTGGTCGGCCGATCAACTCGCCCCGGCCGACCGAGCCGAGGTACGCGGGCTGATCGTGGCGTACCTGGGGGAGGCTGTCGGTCCGGAGTGGATGCGGCTTCGCGTACGCCACGAGCCGGACGACCAGGCCGAGCTGCTCTTCACCCAGCTCCGTCGGCGGGTCGACGCGGTACGCCCGCAGACCGACCCGGAGCAGAACGCGTACGCCCAGCTCAGTGCGCAGATCAGTGCGGCGGCCGGAGCCCGGAGTGGGCGGCTGCAGGCGGCCGGGGAGGGGATGCCGGGCCTGCTCTGGCCGGTGCTCCTCGGCGGCGGCCTGGTCAGCGTGCTGTTCCTCTACATGTTCGGGCTGGAACGCACCTTCCCCAACGGGCTGATGATGGCGGTCGTCGGGGCGATGCTCGCGCTGCTGCTCTTCGTCATCTACCAGGTGGAGTACCCGCTCAGCCGGGCGTTCGCGGTCACCCCGGACAGCCTGGTGACCGCGTTGTCCCGGCTACGCGGGCTGCCCTAGGCCTTCGCGGCGGCCTTCGCGGCCTTCTTGTACTCGCGCACCTTCGTCAGCGAGGCCGCGTCGACGATGTCGGCCGCCGACCGGAACGACCCCACCTCGCCGTACGCCCCGGCCGCCTCCCGCCAGCCGTCGGGCTGCACCCCGAGCTGCTTGCCGAGCAGGGCGATGAGGATGTGCGCCTTCTGCTTGCCGTAGCCGGGCAGCGCCGTCAGCCGGTTGAAGAGGTCCTTGCCGTCGGCTGCCTCGCCCCAGATCCGGCCGGCGTCGCCGTCGTAAACGTCGGCCACGGCTTGGCAGAGTTGCTGCGTACGCTGCGCCATCGAGCCGTGGTAGCGATGGATGGCCGGGGGGACGGCGAAGATCCGGGCGAACTCCTCGGGATCGTGCCCCGCGATCGCCGCCGCGTCGAGGTGCTCGACGCCGAGCCGCTCAGCCAGCCGGTACGGCCCGGCGAACGCCTTCTCCAGCGGCTGCTGCTGGTCGAGGAGCATCCCGATGAGCAGCGCCAGCGGGTCGGTCGCGAGCATCTCGTCGGCCGCCGGCTCCTGAGCGAGGAAGAGCTTCGACATGGCCCCAGCTTGCCAGACCGCCACCGATGATCGGCGCTGGATCAGGGTTCCGTGTCGAATCATGCTCCAAGATTCGACCGGGAACCCTGATCCAGCGCCCAGAAGGCCGCCCAGAAGGAGTGCTAGTGCTTGAAGCCGACGCCGCACCACTCGGTGACGACGGTCTCGTCGTTGCCGTCCGGGCGCCACTGCGACACGGTCACGAAGCCGGGCTCGAGAACTTCCAGCCCTTCGAAGTACTTGCTGATGCCGGCGGGCGTACGCGCGCAGATCGGAGCCGATCCGCTGGAGTTCCACATCTGCATGGCGCGCTCGACTGCCTCCCGGTGGACCTCGGCCGTGGGATGCGACAGGACGAGGTAGCTGCCGGCCGGGACGGCGTCGAGGAGCTTGGTGACGATCGCGGCGGCCTCGGCGTCGTCGACGACGAAGTTCAGGATGCCGAGCAGCATGATCGCGATCGGCCGCTCGAAGTCGAGCGTACGCGCGGCGTTCTGCAGGATCGTCTCCGGATCGCGGATGTCGGCGTCGATGTAGTCGGTCGCGCCTTCAGGCGTACTGGTCAGGAGGGCACGCGCGTGGACGAGGACCATCGGGTCGTTGTCCACATAGACGATTCGCGCGGCCGGGTTGGTCTTCTGCGCGACCTCGTGTGTGTTGTTCGCGGTCGGCAGGCCGGTGCCGATGTCGAGGAACTGGTCGATCCCGGCGGAGCCGGCGAGGTGGCGGACCACGCGGCCGAGGAACTCCCGGTTGTAGCGGGCGGACTGCACCAGCTCGGGCATGAACGCCAGGACCTGCTCGGCCGCCTCGCGGTCGGCCGCGAAGTTGTCCTTGCCGCCCAGCAGGTAGTTCCAGAGCCGGGCGGAGTGGGCCACCGACGTGTCCAGCCGGGACAGCAGCTCGGCGTTCTGCGGTGCGTCGTTCACAGCTATGCACCTCGCATGAAGGGTTGGGGATCCATAGATTAGGTCACTGAGACAGATCAGCCGCGATTTTGCGGAGGATGTCGGGCGTCTGTTCCGGCGGGGCGGCCTCGATGCAGAGCGTCTCCATGACGATCTGGTACTGATCGACGTCCTCGCGCTTGTCCAGATAGATCGCGCTGGTGAGTTGCTCCACGTAGACGACGTCCGGCAGGTCCGGCTCGGCGAATCGCATGATGCTGAAGGCGCCGCCGTGGGCCGCGTGCCCGCCGATGACGAACGGCACGACCTGGATGCGGACGTTGGGCCGCTCGGTCGCCGCGATCAACGCCTCCAGCTGGGCGATCATGACCTTGCGCCCGCCGACCGGCCGGCGCAGCGCGCCCTCGTCCACCACCGCCCAGAACTGCGGCGCGTCCGGTTTGGCCAGCACCTGCTGGCGGGTCATCCGCAGATCCACCCGGCGTTCGATCCCCTCGGCCCCCGTACGCGCGTGTCCGAGGCTTACGACAGCGCGGGCGTAGTCGGCCGTCTGCAGCAGGCCTGGAATGAACTGGACCTCGTAGTTGCGGATGAGCGACGCCGCCGACTCCAGGCCGATGTAGGGCTGGAACCAGCTCGGCAGGATGTCGCTGTACCGGTGCCACCAGCCGGGCGCGTTCGCCTCCCGGGCCAGGGCGAGCAGGCGTTCGCGTTCGCCGCCGTCGGCCAGCCCGTAGTGGGTGAGCAGGTCGGCGACGTCCCGCTCCTTGAAGCCGACCCGGCCCAGCTCCATCCGGCTGATCTTGGATTCGGACGCCCGGATCTGCCAGCCGGCGTCCTCCCGGGAGATCCCCTGAGCCTCGCGCAACCGGCGAAGGTGCGCGCCGAGCATGATCCGCAGGGCGGTGGGGCCACCGCCGCTGCCGGCGTCGAACGCCGCGGCCATGGGCTCTCACCTCCCGGTTTTCCTGATCGTGATCTGAAGCATGCCTTATGTGGATGGACCGGCGGGTCACCGGTCCGGTGGTATGCGTGTCGGGGGCGCGCTGTCACGCCCCTCGGCTGTCGGCGCCCGGGACGAGGTCGTCGAACTCCCCGTCGCGTACGCCCGCGACGAAGGCCGCGATCTCGTCGGCGGTGAACACCAGCGCCGGTCCGTCCGGGTTCCGCGAATTGCGGATCGCCACGCCGGCGCCTTCCGGCAATCGGGCGACCTCGACGCAGTTTCCGCTCGCGTTGCTGCGCCCGCTCTTGCGCCAGGTGAGCTGCTGGCCCTGGCTTGCTTCAGTCACCAACTTCATTCCCTCCCCGCTGTCCGTCTGGCATCTGCACGTGCATCCGCTCTTGCATCTGCACGGTGCAGAGCGCATCATAACCCCAGTGACCTGGTACTGATCGTCTTCTGTGGATGGCGGCGAAGACCGCCGGAAGCCCGCATAAGCGGTCTGAGGTCCGCATATTCCATCGAACGGCCATAGTGCGACATCGGGCGGCCGACACTCTCGGCCCGCGCGAAAGGGGAACGCAGCCGTGAATCCAGCCGTCGTTGCGGTCGTTCTGACCGGTTTGGCGGGCGCGGGGGTGGCGATCTGGCTGGGCCGGCGGGTTCGCCAGGCCGAAGCGGCCGCTGTCGAACTGCGCCGCAAGGTGCTCGCCGAGCGCATCGCCGCCCGGCAGGACTCCCTGACCGGGCTGCTCAACCGGCGTGCGTTCTACGAGTTGGGGACGGCACTGCTCGCCGACCCGGCTCGGCAGCCGATGACCGCGGTGCTGATCGACGTCGACGGCTTCCACCGGATCAACCACGCGTACGGGCAGATCGTGGGAGACGAGGTCCTCGTCGCGCTCGGCCGGCGATTCGCCGACTACGTCGGCGGTCAGCTCGTGGCGCGGCTCGGCGGGGACGAGTTCGTGGCGCTCGTCCGCGGCTCGGGAGCGCATCCCGACGCCGATCGCCTAGAGGAGCTGCTGGCGACCCCGATCTGGGTCGGCGGCCAGGTCATCCGGGTCCGCGCCACCGTCGGAGTCTCCGGTGTGGCCGGTCCGGCCGACCTCACCCGCGCGCTGCGCCGGGCCGAGTCGATGCTCCGCCGGACCAAGATCGTCCAGCGGCGGTCGCGTACCGTCCCCGGCGCCACGCCCCGGACCACGGTCGCCGAGGGCAGCCCGCTCGAGCAGGCCCTCCTGACCGGGCACGAGCCGAGGGCCGAGGGTGGCACCGTCGATCCCGTCTACTGCCGGACCCGGGTCGTCGCCAAGCGGCGCCGGCGCCACTGACCGCCGCCACCAGCGCCGGGTCAGCAGCGCGCCCAGAGCCGCCCCGGCGGTGTTCTGGAGGACGTCGTCGAGGCTGGAGATCCGGCCCAGGTGGAGGGCGTACTGCGCGATCTCGATCGCGCCGGAGTAGACGGCGGCCAGCGTGACGATGCGCGGCAGGTTCGCCGCCCACCGCCAGCGCACCGGCGCCAACGCGCCCAGCGGCAGCAGGAAGACCAGGTTCGCGAAGATCTGCACGAACGCCTCCGCGCCGTCGCCGCGTACCTGGGCGAACAGGTCCACGAGCGGGCGCAGGCTGATCCGCTCGGGTCCGTGCAGCGGGGTCAGCGCCATCCACGTCCACGGCAAGGTGCCCACGAACATGCCCGCGAGCAGGGCGTCCGCGCGCCAGTCCCGGCCGCGTCGCTTACTCGCCCACACAAGTGGTACGCACACCGCGGCGACCCCGGCGGTGGAGATCAGGACGAGTCCCCAGCGCTGGATCAGTGCCGCTATCAGGTCCGAAGGCATGGTCCTGGCAGGATAGGGCAGTGACCGAACAGCAGGGCATCCTGGGCCGCGCCGGCCTCGATCAGCTGCGCGACGCGCTCGTCGACGCCGAGTTCACCCAGGCGGGAGTGGCCGCCCGGATCGGGCCGGAGGCGTGGGCCGCCGCGGAGCACGAAGACTTCCGGGCCACCCTGGCCGCGACCGACGGCGCCGACGACCCGCTGGGCGTGCTCGTCCGGGTGTTCCTCGCCGGGCAGACCGAGCGGGAGGAGACGGTCGCCGCCGCGCTCGGCAGGCTTCCGCTGCCGCAGGCGCTCGCCTCCGGACTGCTCGAACGGGCCGAGGGCGGCCTGCGCGCCGGGATCGACCTGGACATCTACGGCGACTGGTGGGTCGTCGCCGATCTGCCGGCCGCGGCCCGGCCGGGCCGTCCGCTCCCGGCCGATCACGTGCTCGGCGTCGGCATGGCCTCGATGACGCTCGCCGACGCGACCATCCGTCGCCCCGTCGGCACCGCACTGGACCTGGGCACGGGCTGCGGCGTACAAGCTCTGCACTTGTCGGAGCATGTGGAGGCGATCACCGCGACCGATCTTTCCGAGCGGGCGTTGCGGTTCGCCGCGACCACCGCGCACCTGAACGGATTGTCGTGGGAGCTGTTGTCCGGCGACATGTTGGCGCCGGTGGCCAGCCGGCGGTTCGACCAGGTGGTCAGCAACCCGCCGTTCGTGGTGGGGCCGGGCGTGACCACCCACACCTACCGTGATTCGGGGCGGCCGGGCGACGGCGTCTGCGCGGAGCTGGCGGCGGCCGCGCCTCGGCTGCTGAACCCCGGCGGCACCCTGCAGTACCTGGCGAACTGGGTGCACGTGGCGGGGGAGGAGTGGAGCGAGCGCGTCGCCGGCTGGTTCGCCGGGACCGGCTGCGACCTGTGGGTGATCCAGCGTGAGGTCACCGAACCGCTCGACTACGTACGCCTCTGGCTCTACGACGCGGCCGAGGGCCACGATCCGCAGCGGGCGGCGGCCTGGCTGGACTGGTTCGACCGGAACAAGATCGAAGCGATCGGGTTCGGCCTGATCAGCGCGCGGTACAGCGGTTCCGACGATCCGATCGTGGTCTGCGAGGACGCCTTCCAACGCCTCGACCAGCCGGTCGGCGCGCAGGTCGCCGCCTGGTTCGACCGGCAGGATCAACTGTCTGCAGTGGACCTTGAGGGCCTGCTCGACCTGCGCCTGCGTACGGCGCCGGGGTTGCGCCTGCGACAGGACGCCTCGATGAGCCCGGACGGCTGGGCCGTCGACCGGCAAGTCCTCGAACTGACCGACGGAATGCACTGGGCCGAAGAGATCGACCCACTGATCGTGTCACTGGTGGGCGGATGCGACGGGCACACCCCGCTCCGCGAACTCGTGGCGCTGCTGGCCGCCGCCCACGAAGCGCCCTTCGAGCTGCTGGCGCTGTCGCTGGCGGGCATCGTCCGCCACCTGATCACCCGCGGCCTCCTCCTGCCTTAGCCCGTTTCCGCCCCGGCCCCGCGGAGTTTTCCGCGCGATCATGAACTAACGGTCGTGATCTTGGTGGAATCGTGTGGGCGGGTGGGTGGCGGTGGCGTGTCCGCGGACCCTTGATCAATTCCCTCAGCGGGTGATCGACTTCGGCTCAGAAGAGGCCGCCGCGCCGGCACGACTCCATGATCCAGTCGTCCAGCGTGCCCTTCCAATCGGTGTCGCGCAGGGCCGAGTGGTCGACGACGAACCGGCCGAAGACCTCCCGGTTGGGGATGAGGCCGCCGCGCCGATCGAGTTCCAGGACCACCTGGGTCGAGACCGGGCCGGCCACGAAGGTGACTTCGAGCTGGTTGAGCATGGCGGCGTACTTGGCAGCGGGGTGGAACTCGATCTCCTGGAAGAACGGCAGCGTCTGGTCGACTCCGCGGAGCGTACCGTGCTCCACATCGGACCGGAGAATGCGGAAACCGAGATCCAGCAGGGCCTTGACGACCGTCTCCTGTGCCGCCAGGGGAGTGGTCTCGATCGGGTCGAGATCGCTGCGGTCGAACGCGCGGGCGACCTCCAACTCCGTACGCAGTCCCAGCTCGACCGAGCCGAGTCGCTGCCCGGCGATCATCGTCAGCGGAGCCTCGTAGGGGACGAGGTATTCGAACGGGAATTCGCGCTCCTCGCCCGGGGCCAGCCCGAACGATCCGGTCAACGCCTGGCGGGCGAAGAAGACGTCGTCGAAGTGGGTGTCGTCGCCGTCGACGCATACCTTTGTGGACAGTCCGAGGACGACCTTCGAGACGGTGACCGGGCGCGTGCCGCCGACCACCTGGACGACGCCGGTGACGTCGCCACCGGGCTGGGTTCGCTTGGCGTGCAACGTAGTGGCGACGCTCGGTCCACCGGCGCCGAAGACCTGGCGCAGCCGGTTCAACACGTTTTGTTCCTCCCCATGACCTTCACGTTCGCGGGCAAGCGTAAGCCACGCCACACTCCGGGTTGAGTCACCTCACCGTCACTTCACGCGCCCGAGTGCAAGCTCTTCTCATGTTCAGTGAACGGGGAGAGACGATGGACGACACCGCCGTAACGGTCATCACGAACGACCTGGACGCCGTCGACGAGCGCGGTGTCTCTTCGGACCTGGTCCGGGCTTACCTGAACGCGATCGGCAAGACCAAGCTCCTCACCGCGGAGCAGGAGGTCGAGTTGGCGCGCCGGGTGGAGGCCGGGCTGATGGCCGAGCACCTCCTGGAGGCGGCCCACGAGACGGGCTCCGTCTGCGAAGCCGCCAAGGACCTCACGATTGTGGTGGCCGAGGGACGTGCTGCGAAGGATCACCTGCTGGAGGCCAACCTCCGGCTCGTGGTCAGCGTGGCGAAGCGGTACACCGGCCGGGGGATGGCGTTCCTGGACCTGATCCAGGAGGGCAACCTGGGTCTGATCCGGGCGGTGGAGAAGTTCGACTACACCAAGGGCTACAAGTTCTCGACGTACGCCACCTGGTGGATCCGGCAGGCGATCACGCGGGCGATGGCCGACCAGGCCCGCACGATCCGTATCCCGGTGCACATGGTGGAGCAGGTGAACCGCATGGTCCGCGTACGCCGTGACCTCGCGGTCCAGCTCGGCCGGGAGCCTTCCATCGCGCAGCTCGCCGCTGCCCTGGAGGTCCCGGAGTACCAGGTCATCGAGCTGATGTCCTACGACCGTGAGCCGGTCAGCCTGGACCAGGCCGTCGGCGACGACGGCGAGAGCGCGCTGGGGGACTTCGTCTCCTGCGCCGCTCCGGCCACTGAGGACAGTGTGGCCATGGGGCAGCTGCGCGGCGAGGTGGCCTTCGTGCTCGCCACCCTCAGCCAGCGCGAGCAGGCCGTGATCCGGCTGCGGTTCGGCCTGGACGACGGCCGGCAGCGCACCCTGGACGAGGTCGGCAAGGAGTTCGGCCTGTCCCGCGAGCGCATCCGCCAGATCGAGAAGACGACGCTGTCGAAGCTCCGGCAGCCCGAGCGCGCCGGCCGCCTGGCCGTGTACGCCGCCTGACCCCCAGCGCCCCCACGACTCCAACGGCGCGTCGGCTTCGGCCGGCGCGCCGTTTCACGTCGACCAGTGCTCTAGTGATCACGGTGTCAAGGAGTCGATCAGGGCGCTGCGGACACGACACCACCACCCACCCGCCCCCACGATTCCACCAAGATCACGACCGTTGGTTCATGATCGTGCGGAAACCAGGGGGACGTGGCAGCCGGAGAGGTGGTCGTCGACCATGCCGGTCGCCTGCATGAGGGCGTACGCCGTCGTCGGGCCGAAGAAGCGGAACCCGAGTTTGCGCAACGCCTTCGCCATCGCCGTGGACTCCGGGGTGACCGCTGGGACGGCGCCCAGCGCCGCCGGGCGGGGCCGTCGCGGGGGCGCGAACGACCACAGCAACTCGGAGAGGTCCAGGGTGTCGGCGACTCGGGCGTTGTGCAGCGCCGCCTCAATCTTCGCCCGGTTGCGGACGATCCCCGTGTCGGCCATGAGCCGCTCGACGTCGTCCGCCCCGAAGCCGGCCACCGCCGGGATGGAGAATCCGGCGAACGCGGCCCGGAAGTTCTCCCGCTTCCGCAGGATGGTCAGCCAGGACAGGCCGGACTGGAACCCCTCCAGGGTGAGCCGTTCGAACAGCGCGTCGTCGCCTTCGATCCGCTGACCCCACTCGGTGTCGTGGTAGATCGCGTAGTCGGGCGTACTCGCGCCCCAGGGGCATCGGGCCAGCCCGTCCACGCCGATGATCAGCTCACTCATGGTCTGCGTCGATGGTCTTTCCGGTCGGCTTGGTGGGCAGCTCGCGCGGGGAGGTGCCGGTCGCGGCGCGCGGCTTGTGACGCCACCGGTGCTCCGGTTTGACCGGGCGGTCGTTGGCGACGAGGACGGCCATCCAGGGCAGCAAGACCATCCCGAGTCCGCAGAGCAGCAGCCACAGCCACAGCAGTGGGACCTGCATCACCGCCAGCACCGAGCCCACGATGAGGCAGACGGCCCGCAGCGACATCATGAGCAGATAACGGATCTCCCGACTGTGCCGCTGCTTGTCGAGGCTCGGCTCAGCGTCGGTGATCAGGATGGGGGCGTTGCGAGCCATGCACTCATAGTCCCACTTCTGAGGGAACGCGCACCGGCGGCCTGGCCCCCAGTGTCGTGACGGCCTGCGAGCCGAGTGCGGTGGCCGCGTTCAGCGCCTGTTCCGGCGAGGCTCCGGCGGCCAGCGCGCCGATCAGCCCGGCGGCGAAGGCGTCTCCCGCCCCGGTCGAGTCGAGGGGGCGTACCTCCGGTGCGGGCGCGGTCAGCAGCTCGCCGTCCGGCAGCGCCCAGACCGCCCCGCCCGCGCCGAGCTTGACGACCGCCGACCCGCCGACCGCGTCGGCCAGCCGGCGCGCCTGCTCCTCCGGGCTGCCTTCCCCGGCCAGGACGCGCGCTTCATCACTGTTCGCGAGCAGGACCTGCGCTCCGCGTACCCAGGAGAAGAAGAGCTCGGCACCCACCTGCTCGAGCGGGTGCGCGGAGGCCGCGTCGACGCTCACCGGGATGCCGCGGGCCAGCGCCTGGTCGAGCGCGTGCCGGCCCGCGGGCCGCGAGCCTGGATCAAGCAAGGTGTACGCCGAGAGGTGCAGTCGGCCGGCGTTGCTCAGCCCGGCCTCCACCGACTCCGGTGTGAGCAGCAGGTTCGCCCCACGGTCGGTGACCATGCTGCGGGCGTGCAGTGTCGAAAGGACGACGATGGCGCCGGTGGCCGCCCCGGGGCAGACCTGGGCGGCCACGCGGACGCCGGCCGCGGTGAGTTCGGCGACCCGCTCCCGGCCGGCCTGGTCGTCGCCGACCGCGCCGACGAGCACCACGTCGGCACCGGACGCGGCCAGCCAGGACGCGGTGTTCGCGGCCTGGCCGCCGCCCACGACCTGGATGTGCGCGGGCGTGTCCGAGTCCGGCGCGAGCGGGGCCAGCAGGGCGGCGAGGACGTCGGTGATGATGTCGCCGACGCAGCAGATGGTGGTCACCGGCATCACATCCGGCTGGCGGCCGCCGCGATCTGGGCGGCCAGCGCGGAGTTGTGAAGGATGATCCGCACGTTGACCTCCAGGCTCTTGCCGTCGGTGGCGGAGTGGAAGTGGGCGAGCAGGGCGGGCGTGACGTCCTTGCCCGTGATCTTGCGCTCGGCCACCAGACGCAGGCCGTCGGCGAGCGTCCGGTCGTGCAGGTCCGGATCGAGCTGCTCGTCGACGGGCAGCGGGTTGGCGACGATGAGGCCGGCCTCGTGCAGGCCCTGATCGTTCTGCGCCTTCATCACCTCGGCGATCTCGTCGGGGCTGTCGACCGACCAGGTCAGGTCGAAGCCGGAGTCGGTGATGAAGAACCCGGGGAAGCGGCGCGTGCGGTAGCCGAGGACGCCGACGCCGAGCGTCTCGAGGCGCTCCAGGGTCGCCCCGACGTCGAGGATCGACTTCACCCCCGCGCAGACCACCGCGATGGGCGTCTTGGCCAGCGTGATCAGGTCGGCGGACTCGTCGAAGGTCTGGTTGGCCTCACGGTGGACGCCGCCGAGCCCGCCGGTGGCGAAGACGCCGATGCCGACCGCCGCGGCGATGGCGGAGGTGCTGGCCACCGTGGTCGCGCCGTCGGCCTTCTTCGCGGCCGCGGTCGCCAGGTCGCGGACGGACAGCTTGACGACGTCGTCGCGGGTGGCGAGCCGGGTCAGCTCGTCGTCGGACAAGCCGACGATCAGCTCACCCTCGACCATGCCGATCGTCGCCGGAAGTGCGCCGTTCTTTCGGACGGTTTCCTCGATTTCGCGGGCAATGCGAAGATTGTCCGGTCGGGGCAGTCCGTGCGAGACGATCGTGCTCTCCAGCGCCACCACCGGCGAACCGTCCTCGACGGCGGCCGCCACTTCCTCACTCAACCTGATGCTCACGAGACCAACCTAGCGGGCGGGTCGGACACTCCGCCGCTGGTAGGTGCTATCCCACTCGCCGACTCGCCCAGACTCTGAGAGACTTGACGGGTGAGTACGACCCCTGAGACCGGCACGCTCATCGAAGAGCGCACCGACACTGATTATCGCCTCGTCGAAGAGGGCGACCACGAGCGCTTCTCGCACTACGCGCCGAAGGACAAGATCATGGCTGCCCTGGTCGAGGGCACCCCGATCCGGGCGCTGTGCGGGAAGGTGTGGGTTCCGTCTCGCGACCCCAGCCGCTTCCCGGTCTGCCCGGAGTGCAAGGAGATCTACGAGTCGCTTGAGGAGTGACACATTTCCCTGTGAAAGCCCCGCGTGAGCGGGGCTTCCTCATATCCGGGCCGGTTCAGGCCATCGTCTGGATGGTGGCGATCCGCTCCTCGAGCTGCTCGATCGTCGCCTGAGCGCTGGGCGGTCCACCGCAGAGCCGCCGCAACTCGGCATGGATCTTGCCGTGCGGCAGATTCGTCCGGTGGTGATGGGCCGCCACCAGCGCGTTCAGCTGCCGCCGCAGATGCAGGCGGCGCTCGGCGGCCGACATGTCCCGCGGCTGCGCCGGTACGCCGCCCGCGACCGCCGCGGTGGCGGCTGCGTTCGACCGCCGCCGCGCGGCGGCCACCTGCTCCGCCTGACGCTTCTGCAACAGCGCCGCCACCTGATCCGGCGTGAGGAGCCCGGGGAGCCCCAGGAACTCCTCCTCTTCCGGCGTACCGGCCTGGGCGGGCAGGCCGAACGTCGCGCCGTCGAAGATCACCTGGTCCAGCTCGGCGGTGGCCGACAGCGCCTCGATCTTCTTCGTCAGCTCACCGCTGGCGTCCTCGCTCTGCTGCGCGCGTTCGAGCAGGTCGTCGTCGAACCCCTCGCGCTTGTTCCGCGCGCCGAGCACGTGGTCGCGCTGCATCTCCATCTCGGAGGCCAGCCCGAGCAGGTGCGGGACGCTCGGCAGGAAGACGCTGGCCGTCTCGCCCGGGCGGCGGGCCCGGACGAACCGGCCGATCGCCTGGGCGAAGTACAACGGCGTCGAGGCGCTGGTGGCGTACACGCCGACGGCGAGGCGAGGGATGTCGACGCCCTCGGAGACCATCCGGACCGCCACGAGCCACCGCTCCTGGCCGGCGGCGAAGTCGGCGATCCGCTTCGAGGAACCGGCGTCGTCGGACAGCACGACGACCGCCTTCTCGCCGGTGATCCGTTCCAGCAGCTTCGCGTATGCCCGGGCGGCCTGCTGGTCGGACGCGATGACCAGGCCACCGGCGTCGGGCATCCCACCGGCCCGTTTGACCTGGAGCCGGGCGTCGGCGGCGCGCAGCACCTGCGGCATCCAGTCGCCGGACGGGTCCAGCGCCGTCCGCCAGGCCTGAGCCACGACGTCCTGCGTCATCGGCTCGCCGAGCCGGACGGCGAGTTCGTCCCCGGCACTCGTCCGCCACCGCGTCTCCCCGGAGTACGCGAGGAAGATCACCGGGCGTACGACGCCGTCGGTCAGCGCGTCGGCGTAGCCGTAGGTGGAGTCGGCCCGGCTGCGGGGCAGCCCGTCGGCACCGTCGCGGACATATTCCACGAACGGGATCGGGTTGTCGTCGGACCGGAACGGCGTGCCGGTCAGCATCAGCCGCCGCTCGGCCGGCTCGAAGGCCTGGAGTACGCCGTCGCCCCAGCTCCGGGAGTCGCCGGCGTGGTGGATCTCATCCAGGATGACCAGCGTCGGCTTCGTCATGGTCATCCGGCGGTGGACCATCGGCGCCATGCCGACCTGCGCATAAGTCACCACGACGCCGTGGAAGTCGCGGGAGGCGTGCCCGTCGGAGTTGCGGAAGGCCGAGTCGAGCTGGATGCCCACCCGGGCCGCGGCCTGCGACCACTGGGTCTTCAGGTGCTCGGTGGGCGCGACGACGGTGACCCGCTCGACGGTGCCGTGGGCGAGCAGTTCGGCCGCGATGCGAAGGGCGAATGTGGTCTTTCCCGCACCCGGTGTCGCGACCGCGAGGAAGTCGGGCGACCGGCGCCGGAGGTACTCGACGAGAGCTTTGCGCTGCCAGGCCCGCAGAGCGGGAAAGGTGTCCGGATCAGGCTTGGGGCGAGCGATGTCGAGTGGCACCGCCAAACTTTACCGGGTGGGTGCGTCAGGTCCCTGGCCTGGCTCGCTGTCCTTTTCGGAGCCCCCGCCCCGGCGGCGGCGGAGCGGGGTCGTCGGCCAGCCGGTCGGCCCGGCCACGACCGGCCGGGCGGTCGGCGCGGACCACTGGCGCTTGACCGCGATCATCCGGATCACGAAGACGAGCAGCCCGGCCAGGAACAGCGGGACGACCTCGTCCTCGTTCAGCCAGTTCAGCGCTGCGACGACCGCGGCGCCGACGAGCGACGCGACGGCGTAGATCTCGCGGCGCAGGACCAGTGGGATCTCTCCGGTGAGCAGGTCGCGAGCGAGTCCGCCGCCGATGCCGGTGAGCATGCCGATGAAACAAGCCCCGACAGCCGGGACGGGGGTCGGCGCGTGAAGCGCCTTCAGTGTGCCTGTGACGGTGAACAGGGCCAGCCCGGCGGCGTCGAGGGTCAGGATGGTCCGCACGATCTTGCCGAGGTGCGGATGCAGCCAGAACGTCGCGAGGGAGGCGACGACCGCCGTGACGGAGTAGCGCCAGTCGGCGAAGGCCAGCGGCGGGACGGTGTCGATCACCAGGTCCCGGAAGATCCCACCACCGAGGGCGGCGACGAAGCCCACGAAGACCACGCCGAAGGCGTCGAGATGCTTGTAGACCCCGGCCGAGGCGCCGGAGACCGCGAAGACCGCCACGCCGGTCAGATCGGCGATGAGCAGCGCTTCACCCGAGTCCACCGGGGAATGCTATCGGCGGGCGTACCGGACATGCGAAAACCCCGCCGTGCCGCACACCCGGCACGACGGGGTTTCTAGGTCTAGGTCACACCGTTCGGGGGTCAGTTCTTCGCAATAAGCTCGCTGCCACGCCAGGTGAAGTCGGGCTCGACCGTGTAGTCGACCGTGATCTTCACAAGGTCGTCGGCGTACTTGTTGGCGTGGTGCCCGCAGAACACCAGTTCGCCCCCGCCGGCGAGCACGATGCGCAGCTTGCCTGCCGCGTTGCACCGATCGCAGCGCTCATCGGCGTCGTGAGCTGTCGCCGTCTCCGGCGGCGGCGTGAGGGTCGCTGTCATGCCCGGCCTCCTCTGATCGTCACCGATGCTGGTCCGTTCGTTCTCCGCCGAGCCTGCCGGCGGTTCCTTCCTTACGCCCACTCACCCTCCAACGTCGGTGCCGTGGACGGGCTTCCCGATCCGAGCTTGGATTCAGCTCACACCGGGGGCGGACCACACGGTTCGGTTGGGACAAATGAAGGGCCTCACGTGCCCCAACCTTGCGTTCCCCCAGCGTGCCACGTCAACACGGACTTTGCGATAGCGGTCCGGTCACACCCCGGAGTTCGTACGCACGGTGACCAGACCGACACGTTCAGTGGAGTGTTGGAGGAAAATCCACGGCAATTCCGCCCCACTGTATGCCACGAAAACGACCCCCGTCGCGCTCAATGTCCGGTTTCTGGGCCTCAGAAGGGGGACTGTTCGCTGAACGCGAACAGGGCCCCGCTCGGGGGCCCTGTTCCTGCGTTGTGAGACGCGTCGAGTGTTCTCTTATGGACTTAGTCGAGATAGTCGCGCAGGACCTGCGAGCGCGACGGGTGCCGCAGTTTCGACATGGTCTTGGACTCGATCTGCCGGATGCGCTCCCGGGTCACCCCGTAGACCTGGCCGATCTCGTCCAGCGTCCGTGGCTGGCCGTCGGTCAGGCCGAAGCGCAGCCGCACGACGCCCGCCTCGCGCTCGGAGAGCGTCTGCAGCACCTGCTGAAGCTGGTCCTGCAACAGCGAGAAGGAGACCGCGTCGACCGCGACGACCGCCTCGGAGTCCTCGATGAAGTCGCCGAGCTGGCTGTCGCCCTCGTCGCCGATCGTCTGGTCGAGCGAGATGGGCTCCCGGGCGTACTGCTGGATCTCCAGCACCTTCTCCGGGGTGATGTCCATCTCCTTGGCCAGCTCCTCCGGCGTGGGCTCACGTCCGAGGTCCTGGAGCAGCTCACGCTGTATGCGGCCGAGCTTGTTGATCACTTCGACCATGTGCACCGGAATGCGGATCGTGCGGGCCTGGTCGGCCATCGCCCGCGTGATCGCCTGCCGGATCCACCAGGTGGCGTACGTCGAGAACTTGTAGCCCTTGGTGTAGTCGAACTTCTCCACCGCGCGGATGAGACCGAGGTTGCCCTCCTGGATCAGGTCCAGGAACGCCATGCCGCGGCCGGTGTACCGCTTGGCCAGGCTGACCACGAGCCGGAGGTTGGCCTCCAGCAGGTGGTTCTTGGCCCGGTCGCCGTCACGCGAGATCCAGAGGAGGTCACGCTGCATGTCGCGGGTGAGGGTCAGCTCGCCCTCGTCGGCCGCGCGCAGCCGCTCGGCGGCGTAGAGCCCGGCCTCGATCCGCTTGGCGAGCTCCACCTCCTGCTCGGCGTTCAGCAGCGGAACCTTGCCGATCTGCTTCAGGTACGCCCGGACGGAGTCGGCCGAGGCGGTGAGTTCGGCGTCCTTGCGGGCCTGCTTGAGCGCCTCGGACTCCTCGGCGTCCCAATCGAAGTCGTCGGCGGCGGCGGCGTCCGCGGCGGCGGCCTGAGCCATCTCCGCGGGCTCGTCGACGACGACGTCCTCGAGGTCGGCCGCGAGGTCCTCGACCTCGAGGTCCTCGGCGTCGGGCTCCTCGCCCGGCGCCTTCTCCTTGCCGTCGGCGGCCTTCTTGGCCGGTGCGCCCTTCTTCGCGGGCGCGGCCTTCTTGGCGGCCTTCGGATCGGCCTCGTCGGCGTCGCCTTCCGCCTTCGAGGCCGCCTTCTTGGCGGGGACGGCCTTCTTGGCGGGAGCGGCCTTCTTCGCCGCCGGAGCGGCGGCCTTCTTGGCTGCGGCCTTCTCGATCGGCTCGACGACCGCCTCAGCGGCGTCACCGTCGATCGGGCCACCCTGGGCCGGAGTCTTGCCGCCCGGCTTCGCAGCGGGCTTCTCAGCGGGTTTGGCGGGTGTCGCCTTGGCGGTGGTCGCCTTGGAGGCCGGGGTCGCCGAGCGTGCGGCCGCGACCTTCTTCGCGGGAGCCTTGGCGGTCCGCCCGTCGGCCACCACCGTCACGCCCGCCTCGAAGAGGGCGCGCAACAGCTTCTTGGCCTGAGTCGGGGTCACCTCGGCGGCTTCGACGGAACGAGCGATCTCCGCCTGCGTCAACTGGCCACCGGCCTCGGCGGCCTGGGCGAGGAGAGCGTCGGTGAGCGAGCGTACGTCGGCGCCGATCTGGCGGGCTTCTGTCACGAACGACCTTCCGTCATCAGCGAGTGGGCTTCAGCATGTGGCGCCCTCCGGCCGGCCCACAGGCGCACCGTGGGAACGGACCGGGTGTATCGGGATTGGGAGCCACCGGCTCGCCGCGAGGGTGTCGGCCCGGCGGCGGAGGGCGGCAGGCGTGAATTGTAGCGCCGGTTCTGGTGATCATCCCATCGCGCGCGCCGGTCGTGCCTTTGCGAGGATGGGATCGTGGTGGATCAGAATGCACGAGAGCTGCTCGACTTGGCCCGGCGGGTGGCTCGGCGGGCTGCCGAGACGGCTCGCCGGACGCGAACCGAGGCCATCGAACAGGTCGATACCAAGAGTACGGCGACCGACGTGGTAACCGCCGCCGATCGGGCGGTGGAACGGCAGATCGTCGAGGAATTGCGGGCGGCGCGGCCCGACGACGGGTTCCTCGGCGAGGAGTACGGAGTTCAGGACGAGCCCGCGGCCGGCGGCGTCCGCTGGGTGATCGACCCGATCGACGGCACCGTGAACTACCTCTACGGATTACCCCAGTACGCCGTCTCCATCGCCGCCGAGGTCGATGGAGAGGTCGTCGCCGGAGTGGTGGTCAACGCCGCCTCCGGCGAGGAATGGCACGCGACTCTCGGCGGGGGCGCCTGGCGGGGGGATCGGCGTCTTTCCGGCTCCCCGCAGACGGTGCTGGCCCAGGCTCTGGTCGGCACCGGGTTCGCGTACTCGGCGGAACGGCGGGCTCAGCAGGGCGTCGTGCTGGCCGGGCTGATCACCCGCGTACGCGACATCCGCCGGTTCGGGTCGGCCGCGCTCGACCTGTGCGCCGCGGCCGAGGGCATGCTGGACGCGTACTACGAACGGGGGCTGAATCCGTGGGATCTGGCCGCCGGCGGACTGATCGCCCGGGAGGCGGGACTGCTCGTGACCGGGTTGAACGGCAAGCCCGCCGGGGGCGACCTGGCGCTGGCCGCTCCGCCCGCGCTGCACAAGCAGTTGCACGACCATCTGGTGGAGCTGGACGCCGACAGCGGTCCCTAGCGCCTTAGTCGGTCTGCTTGGCCGGGCAGGAGTTCTTGGGCAGCTGCGGCCCGCCTGCCCCGGCCAGGGCGGTGAACGCCTGGTTGACCTCGGTCTGGGTGGCGAGCTGCTTGAAACCCGGGCCGAGGATCACGTCGACCGTCTCGTCGGTCCGGTTCTTGTCGTACTCGTGGACCGCGTTGTTCAGGAAGTACGCGTCCAGCACGTACGCCGCGCCGACCTTCTTCGGGCCGTAGCGCAGGATGGCCACGCCGCTGACCGGCTTGCCGAGCGGGTTGTTGCCCGTCTTCTCGACCTTGAACCGCCGGTACTCGAAGTCGAGCTTCACGGTGCCGGCGAGCCCCGCCTTGTCTGTCGCGTTGTAGACATTGATGTGGATGTTGCGGTTGTCGTTCGGCAGTTCCATGTCCACTACGGTGTAGCCCGACGGGCACGCGTCCGGCGTCGCCGAGCTGCCGGTGCCTTTCGTCAACGCCATGACGGTCAGCACTCCGGCGGCCAGCACGAGTACGGCGACCAGCGCCAGCGCTCGGATGCGTGCGAAGCTCATGTCCCAGCTCCCCGTCGATGTCAGGCGATGTGATGTGGCGGAATAGGGGGCGACGCGCCGACGCCGGCGAGCTGTTTCGCCCGCCGGACAGGGTGACGCGTACCGGCCCAGCACGGTGAGGGTAACCGTTGGACGCGGCCCCCGAGGGCAGGACCCGGCGGAAAGGCGGAATATCCATCGGCGCGCCGACGATGTTCGGGGGGCGGCCGACCCTACTTTTGTCTCGCTCGGCTGTCGGCTCAGTCACATTGGGAACATCCCGGCGCGCTTGGGCGTACATCACCGACACAGGCGAGGTATTGTGCCGCGTCCGTTGGGACCGGCCGACGACGCCCACGCGCGGCGCGGCGCAGACGCACCGCAGGAATTCGAGTTAGTGGAGTGTGAGAGAACCGATGGCGACCGACTACGACGCCCCGCGCCGTGACGAGGCCGAACTCGGCGAAGACAGCCTTGAGGAACTCAAGGCCCGTCGCGTCGACTCGCAGTCGGGCAGCGTAGACGTCGACGAGACCGAGGTGGCGGAAAGCTTCGAGCTGCCCGGAGCCGACCTCACCGACGAGGAGCTCAGCGTCAAGGTGGTGCCCCTGCAGGCGGACGAGTTCACCTGTTCGCGGTGCTTCCTGGTGCACCACCGCAGCCAGCTGGCCGGTGAGAAGAACGGCCTGCCGATCTGCCGCGAGTGCATCTGATCCAGCTGTTCGGGGTAGCGATGGTTGACCCCGTCGGGTCAACTGTTCTCAAGCCCACGACGCGGTAGGAGGCCTTCCATGGCGAGCGAGAAAGCGGTGCCCGGCGACGACGTGCCGGGCACCGGCCGTACCGGCGACCCGGCCGGCCCGCCCGACACCTTCGACGAGAAGGCCGCTGACGTCGACGGCTTCAGCAAGGCGGTGGCCGAGCTGGCGGAGTCCGATCTGGACAGCGCTAGCCGGCGCAAGGCGATCTCCCGCATGGTCACCGCGCTTCGCGGGCGCGGCGTCGGCAAGCTCTTCCAGCCGGGCAAGGCCGTCCGCTGGGTCACCGACGCGGTGGCCGATCTGGCTCCGCACGTGCCCGTACGCGACTATGAGACGTTGCGCCGGCACTTCCCCGATCTGGACGGTGACGAGCTGGCGGAGCGGCTGATCCGCAACGCCGCCCGGTCGACCGCCGGGATCGGCGCCGTCGGCGGCGGTGTCGGCTCGGTGCAGTGGGCGGTGCCGCCGACGCTGCTGTCCACTCCGGTCCTGCTGGCCGTCGAGACGGTGGCGGTCATCGGCATCGAACTGAAGCTCATCGGCGAACTGCACGAGGTCTACGGGCAGCCGGTCCAGGGCAGCACGGCGCAGCGGTCGGCCGCCCTGTTGCACGCCTGGGCGCGTAAGCGCGGGGTGAACCCGTTCCTGCCCGGCGGTGGGGTCGCGTCAATCCTCGGTACCGCCGCCCGCAAGGAGCTGCGCGACATGATCGTCCAGCGGCTGGGCCGGAACCTCACCACCCTCGGTCCACTGCTGACCGGGGCGGCCGTCGCCAGCTACCTCAACCGGCGCTCCACGAAGGCGTTGGGGGAGGCCCTCAAACGCGATCTGCGCCTGCGGCGCCGGCCCGCGCTGCCAGGACCCGGCCTGCCGCCATCCCTGCCGCCCAGCTGAGCTCAGGCGGCCTGAGCGGGGAGCCGCTCGCGAAGCGCCTCGGCCAGGCGCACCGGGTGCCGGGTGGAGACCAGCCAATAAGGCGTGGGGTCGGCCGGATCGTCGAGGACGATCTGCACCGCCGTCCCGATCCAGGGCCGCAGCACGACGAAGGCGTTCGGGTCCGCCTGCGGTCCGAGAAGCTGGGCACGACCCGCCGCGTCCAGCGCGACGACCTCGCGGACGGCGCTCAGCGGCAGGTGGGCTCGGTCGTTGCCGAAGGTGATCTCGAACTCCGGCCGGCTCTCCGCCTCGGTCATCCGCAGCCGGAGCCGGGAGAACCACAGCAGCAGCCCGGCGGTCAGCGGCAGCAGCAGAGCGAACGGCACCCAGCCTCGTGGGCCCGGGGCGCCGAGTCCGATCTCACCGGCGGCGAGCGTCGCGAAAGCGAGGCCCAACGGCCACCACCACCAGGGGACGGTGAGCCGTTCCGTGAGACGGGGTGTCGCCGTTGTCCGTGCGGGTGCCATGGTGACCGAGGGTACCCGGCGGGTGGCCGCCGGGCTTGGCGGGCGGCGGACGCCGCGCGCCTCGAGACGCGCCTCACCGTCCGACTGGAGCACTCGGTAAGGTCCTTCCCCCGGAGGTTCAAGCATGACCAGTCAGGTTGAGATCGCCGTGCGCCTGCTCGACGCCGAGCTGCCGATGCCGGCGTACGCGCATCCCGGTGACGCCGGAGCCGATCTCGTGGCGGCCGAGGACGTGACCATCGCGCCCGGCGAGCGGCGCATGGTGCGTACCGGGGTGGCCATAGCGCTGCCGGAGGGCTTCGTCGGCCTCGTGCATCCGCGGTCCGGGCTCGCCGCCAAAGTCGGTCTCACGGTGCTGAACGCGCCCGGCACGGTCGACGCGGGCTATCGGGGCGAAATCCTCGTCAATCTCATCAACCATGATCCCCGGAACACCGCGCAGGTCACTCGGGGTGACCGGATCGCTCAGCTTGTTGTACAACGGGTGGAGAGGGCTGCGTTCCATCGCGTCGAGGAGCTGCCGGAGTCGGTACGCGGCGACGGCGGCCACGGATCGACCGGTGGTCACGCCGCGCTCGCGGCCGGTAGTCTCACCGGCGCCCCGATCGGAAAGGCGATGCAGTGATGTTCTCTCGCCAGCGCAGCGGCCGACACGCGAAGGCCGACGCACCTCGGCGCGGCGCGGAACGCCGTCCCCCGGCCGAAGCCGACGACCTCCCGCCGGAGGCCGCCGCGCAGTCGCCGGTGGACATCGGCCCCTACGACCAGGCCGAGGCGCCGGCCGGGGTCGCCCGGCTCGACCTGGGCGCCCTGCTCGTCCCGGCGATCGACGGGGTGGATCTGCGGGTGCAGGCCGACGCCGAGGGGATCATTCAGCAGGTGGTCCTGGTCCACGGGGACAGCGCTCTTCAGCTCGGCGTCTTCGCCGCCCCGCGCGGCGAGGGCATCTGGGACGAGGTACGCGCCGAGATCCGCAAGTCCCTGTTCGACGACGGAGTGGCCGCCGAGGAGGAGCCCGGTGTCTACGGCACCGAGTTGCGGGCCCGGGTGCGTACTCCGGAGGGCCTGACGGACCTGCGGTTCGTCGGCGTGGACGGGCCGCGGTGGATGGTGCGCGGCGTCTATCAGGGTCCGGCGGCGATCGACCCGGACACCGCCGAGCCCCTCGTCGAGTGCCTGCACGGGCTCGTGGTGGCCCGGGGGCCGGAGGCCAAGCCGGTCCGGGAGCCGCTGCTGCTCCGGCTGCCCCGCGAAATGGCCGACGCCGCCGCCGCTCAGGCCGCCGACGGGGCCGAACCCAGTCTGACCGCCACTGCCCCGAGCGGTGACCTGAAGCGCAAGCCTTCGCCCCGGCCCCGCCGGGCATGAATCGACGTACGCTAGAGAAGTCGCATTGATGCTTGAGAGGGTGTGACGACGGGGTCATGGCGGCCGTCGAGGATCATCAGTCCCAGCCGGAGGCGTCCGGTCTGCGGCGCTTCCTGCGGAAATTCACCGCGAGTGATCAAGAGCTGGAGTCGGAGGAGGTCCGGCGCGAGAGCGCGAAGGCCGACTGCGTCTGCGCCGACCGCGTACGCCGTGGGCAGCTGGTCAAGCTGTCCGGGCGGCTGCGCACCGTGGTTTACACGCCGCGGACGAACCTGCCGACGCTGGAGGCGGAGCTTTACGACGGCACCGACGTCGTGACGCTCGTCTTCCTGGGCCGGCGGCACATCGCCGGCATCGAACCTGGCCGGGCGCTGACCGCCGCCGGGCGCGTCGCCGTCCGGGACGGTCGCAAGGTCATCTACAACCCGCACTATTCGCTCGACGCCCCGAAGTGAGGCACCGATGACCGAGGACGCGCGTGGCTCTGTCGCGACCCAGGAGCAGGACCCGGACAAGCTGCCGCCGCTGTCGGAGCAGATGGCCGAGCAGCTCGGTGGCTGGCGGGGGCTGGTCGAGTCGGGCATTCCGGTGCTCGTCTTCATCGTCGCCAACATGATCCTCGGCGCGGTCGTCTCGGACGGCAGCTTCGGCATGCTGGGCGACAAGCCGGCGCTCAAGCTCGCCATCATCGCGTCCGTCGCGGTCGCGGTCGGGCTGGCCGGGTGGCGGCTGGCCCAGGGCAAGCCGGTGCGGTTCGCGGTCAACGGCCTCGTCGGGATCGCCCTCGGCGCCGTGCTGGCCTGGCGGTCGGGCGAGGAACGCTCGTTCTACCTGCCCGGGATCATCTACAGCCTCTGCTACGGCATCGCCCTGCTGGCGTCGGTGGCCTTCCGGCAGCCGCTGGTGGGCTGGATCTACTCGGTCGTGGCCGACGGCGGCAAGAAGGGCTGGCGGGGCGAGCCCCGGCTCGTCCGCGCGTTCGCCTGGCTGACCGTGCTGTGGGCGGCCACCTACATCGTCAAGGCCGGTCTGCAGTACCTGCTCTACCTCGCGCACGCCGACGTCGCGCTGGGCATCGCCCGGATCGTGCTCGGCTACCCGCCTTATCTGCTGCTCCTGGCGCTGACGGTGTACGCCGTCCGGCGCATCCGCGCCGCCGAGAACTCGCTGTCATGATCATTGCGTCAGCCATGCTGTGAGAACGGGCATTTCGCCGCGCGAAACAGCATGGCTGACGCAATGATCATGCGAAGGGGTTAGACGCCGAGGAGCGTCGCGCGTACCTCTTCCTCGACCGCGGCCGTGCACACGAAGATCAGCTCGTCGCCCGCCTCGATGGGGTCGTCCGGGCTGGGCGCGATGACGCGCCGGCCGCGGACGATGGCGACCAGGGCGGAGTCCGGCGGCAGGGGCACCTCACGGACGGGGCGTCCCACGTAGGGCGCGGTCGACGGCAGGGTGATCTCCACGAGGTTGGCCTCGCCCTGCCGGAAGGTCATCAGCCGGACCAGGTCGCCGACCGTGACCGCCTCCTCGACCAGCGCGGCCATCAGGCGCGGCTTGCTGACCGAGACGTCGACGCCCCATTGCTCGGTGAACAGCCATTCGTTCTCCGCCCGGTTGACCCGGGCGACCACGCGGCCGACCGCGAACTCCGTCTTGGCCAGCAGGGAGACCACCAGGTTGACCTTGTCGTCGCCGGTCGCCGCGACCACCACGTCACAGCTGGCGATGTCGAGTTCCTGGAGGCTGGACAGCTCGCACGCGTCGGCGAGCGCCCACTCCGCGGCCGGTACGCGTTCCGGCCGCAACATCTTCGGCAGGCGCTCGATGAGCAGCACCTGGTGGCCGTTCTCGACCAGCTCCTGGGCGATCGAGCGGCCGACGTTGCCGGCTCCGGCGATGGCGACGCGCATGCGGACTCCTCAGTGTGCGATGGGGGCGGAGCCGGTGACCTTGCGGACAGCCGCGGCGATCTCGTCGGTGACCAGCATGAAGAGCTGATCTCCGTCCTGCAGGACGGTCGAGGCGGTGGGCAGGATGCCCAGTCCGAAGCGCATGACGTATGCCGCCCGCGTGCCGGAGGCCTCCTCGATCGCGGCGAGCGGCCGGCCGATCCAGTCCGCGTGCAGTGGCGCCTCGACGATCGACACGACGCTGGTCGGGTCGCGCCAGACCTCGCCGGTGTCTTCGGGGAGCAGATGCCGGACGACACGCATGGCGGTCCAGCGGACGGTGGCGACGGTCGGGATGCCCAGCCGCTCGTAGACCTCGGCGCGGTTCTGGTCGTAGATGCGGGCCACGACGTTCGGCACGCCGAACGTCTCCCGGGCCAGCCGGGCCGAGATGATGTTGGAGTTGTCGCCGCTGGAGACCGCGGCGAAGCAGTCGGCCCGTTCGATTCCGGCCTGGATCAGGACTTCGCGGTCGAAGCCGACCCCGGTGACGGTGATCCCGGAGAAGTCGGCCGGCAGCCGGCGGAACGCGTCGCCGTCCTGGTCGATGACGGCCACGGAGTGACCTCGGCTCTCCAGGCTGTGCGCGACGGTGGATCCCACCCGTCCGCAGCCCATGATCACGATATGCACCAGCGCCTCCTGTCGCTCACCTGTGAGCGTGCCATACCCGGGTGGCGGTAGGCAGGCCACCCGGCCGGAGAAGATCGTCGGGGCGGGCCGAACCGCACAACCGAGCCGAAGAGCCGTAGGCTGCGGGTGTGCCGAACCCGACCTCCGTGCTGAAGCGCCTGCTCCTGGGTCGACCGTTCCGCTCGGACCGGCTGCATCACACGCTGCTCCCGAAGCGGATCGCGTTGCCGGTGTTCGCCTCCGACGCGTTGTCCTCGGTCGCGTACGCCCCGGCGGAGATCCTGTTGACGCTGTCGGCGGCGGGGGCGGCGGCCTTCCTGTACTCGCCGTGGATCGCGCTGGCCGTCGCGGTGGTGATGGTGACCGTGGTCGCCTCCTACCGGCAGAACGTGCACGCGTACCCGTCCGGTGGTGGCGACTACGAGGTCGCCACGGTGAACCTGGGCTCGAAATTCGGCCTGACGGTCGCCAGTGCCCTGCTGGTCGACTACGTCCTGACCGTCGCGGTGTCGATCTCGTCCGGGGTGGACGCCCTCGGCGACATGATCGGCTACGTCGGCGATCACAAGGTGGGCGTCGCGGTGATCCTGATCGCCGTCCTCACCGCGATGAACCTGCGGGGCATCCGCGAGGCGGGCACCGCCTTCGCCGTTCCGACGTACGCGTTCATGGTGGCGATCGGCGTCATGATCCTCGTCGGCGTCTGGCGGATCTTCGTCAGCGGCGACGATCTGCGAGCGCCCAGTGCCGACATGACGATCAAGCCGGAGCACGGGCTCTACGTCGGCGCCGGGTTCGCCTTCGTCTTCCTGCTGGTCCGGGCGTTCTCCTCGGGCTGCGCCGCGCTGACCGGTGTGGAGGCCATCTCCAACGGCGTACCGGCGTTCAAGCCGCCGAAGTCGCGGAACGCGGCGACCACGCTGCTGCTGCTGGGGTCGATCTCGATCGCCATGATGGCCGGCATCATCCTGCTGGCCCGCGAGACCAAGCTCCAGTACGTCGAGTGTTTCGAGGTCAACCCGGCGATCGGCTGCACGGAGAGCCAGATCGAGGGCGTGGCGCCGTTCTCCAAGCAGCCGACGGTCACCGCTCAGCTCGCCGAGACCGTCTTCGGCGACTTCCGGTTCGGCTACTTCATCGTCCTGACGATGACCGCCCTGATCCTGGTGCTCGCGGCCAACACGGCGTTCAACGGTTTCCCGGTGCTCGGCTCGATCCTGGCTCAGGACCGGTTCCTGCCGCGGCAGCTGCACACCCGGGGCGACCGGCTGGCCTTCTCCAACGGCATCATCTTCCTGGCGGCCGCGGCGGCGGTCCTCGTCGTCGCGTTCCGCGCGGAGACCACGAAGCTGATCCAGCTCTACATCGTCGGCGTGTTCGTGTCGTTCACGCTGTCGCAGACCGGCATGATCCGGCACTGGAACCGGCTGCTGCGGACCGAACGGGATACGGCGACCCGCGCCAAGATGAAGCGGTCGCGGGCGATCAACACGTTCGGCATGATCCTGACCGGCTTCGTCCTGATCCTGGTCCTGGTCACCAAGTTCACCAAGGGCGCCTGGATCTCGATCGCCGCGATGGCCGTGATCTACGCGCTGATGGTCGCCATCCGCAAGCATTACGACCGGGTCGCGCGGGAACTCGAGCCGACCGAGGAGAAGCCGATCCTCCCGGCTCGCAACCACGCGATCGTCCTGGTGTCGAAGCTGCACATGCCGACCTTGCGCGCGCTGGCCTACGCCAAGGCGTCCCGGCCGGACTCGATCACCGCGCTGACCGTCAATGTGGACACCGGGGACACCCGCCACATCCAGGACGAGTGGGACCGCCGCGGCATCGGCATCCCGTTGACCGTGATCGACTCGCCGTACCGCGAGATCACGCGGCCGATCATCGAGTACGTCAAGCGTCAGCGTGAGGACGCGCCCCGCGACATCGTGACCGTCTACATCCCTGAGTACGTCGTCGGTCACTGGTGGGAGAACCTGCTGCACAACCAGTCCGCGCTGCGGCTGAAGGCCCGTCTGCTCTTCGAGCCGGGCGTGATGGTCACCAGCGTCCCCTGGCAGCTGTCGTCGACCGCCTCCAAGAACCTCGACCGCTTCGACCGCCGCACTGCGCTCGGCCCCACGCGTGGTGAGCGGGCGCCCGACGACATGTCGGTGCGATGACGCTGACCGAACTCGACCGGGTCGAGGTCATCGTCGGCGCGCCGGCTCACGGCGGGCACTGCGTCGCCCGCCACGAGGGCATGGTCCTGTTCGTCCGGCACGCACTGCCGGGGGAGCGGGTGATCGCCGAGGTCACCGAGGTGCACCGCGGCTACGTCCGGGCCGATGCCGTCGAGATCATCGAGGCCTCGCCGGACCGCGTACCGGCGCCGTGTCCGTGGTCCGGCCCCAACGCCTGCGGTGGCTGCGACCTCCAGCACGTCGCGCCGTCCGCGCAACTGCGGTGGAAGGCGTCCGTCGTCCAGGAACTGCTCGCGAGATTCGCTCACCTCGACCAAGTGGTACGCGTAGAGCCGCTGCCGGCGACGGTCGGCGCCGACGGGCAGCCCGACACCGGCTGGCGCACCCGCGTGCGGTACACAGTGGCTGCCGAGGGCCGGGCGGGCCTGCGTAAACACCGCTCCAACGAAGTCGTCCCGATCGAGCGCTGCCTCATCGCGTACCCGGGGATCCGGGCGCTGCCGGTGCTGAACCGCACCTGGGAGGTCGACGCGGTGGAGACCGTCGCGCCGTCGACGGAGCCGGCGTTCGTCGTCACGGATCCGGCCCGGCCGATCGTCGAGCACGCCGCCGGGCACGACTTCACCCTCGCGGCGGGTGGCTTCTGGCAGGTGCACCCGGCGGCCGCCCAGACCCTGGTCGACGCCGTGCTCGAGCAGCTCGCGCCGAAGGCCGGGGAGACCGCGTGGGACCTCTACGGCGGGGCCGGGTTGTTCGCCGCAGCCCTCGCCGATCATGTCGGCGTCACCGGCCAGGTGACCCTGGTGGAGTCCGCCCCGGACGGGGTGGCCGCCGCTCGGCGGAACCTCGCCCAACTCCCCGTACGCGTCGTCGAGTCGACCGTCGAGCGCGCGCTCGTGCCGCGTCGCGGCAAACCTGCCCGGTCGTCGTTCCGGCTTCAGGGTCCGGTGGACCTCGTCGTCCTCGACCCGCCCCGGACGGGCGCGGGCAAGCAGGTGGTCACCGCGGTGGCCGCCTCCGGCGCTCGCGCGGTGGCGTACGTGGCCTGCGATCCGGCCGCACTGGCCCGGGACGTCGCCACCTTCCAGGGGCTGGGCTGGGAACTTGCCCAGCTCCGGGCGTTCGACTGCTTCCCTTACACCCATCACGTCGAGTGCGTCGCGCTCCTGCTTCCAGCTCGCTCGTAGCCGCCGCCGAGCTGTCTCGGCACGTCCGGTCCCTGTACGCCTCGGTCGAACGGTCGGGAATAACGGGCATACCCGGGTCAATGGGCATGATCCTTTTGACCGCTTACCGGATACCCTGACTAGGTTCGAGGGCCTGCCCTGGAACCCCGCGAAAGGTCAGGACCTTGGCACAGCACAGCAAGCCGGGCGCTCGGCGTTATCTGGCTCCGATGGCGATCGCCGTCGCCGCCACCGCCGGCATCACCGGCGCGACCGCCGCCATCGCACACGTCGGAACGAGTACGCAGCCGGTCGCGGCGCCGACGGCTGCCGTTTCGGCCCCCGCTCCGGCGCCCACGTCGGCCAGTCCGTCGGCCACCCCGAGCCGGTCCGGCTCCACCCCGGCGTCGCGCGGCGGTACGCGTACCACCAAGGCGTCACCCAGCCCGACCAAGACGCGCGTGGTCGTTTCGAGCGGAACCTGCGGGGCGTCGTTCTACGACGAGCCGCAGCAGACCGCGAACGGTGAGACCTTCGACCCGGATGCCCTGACCGCCGCGAGCAAGACGATCGCCTTCGACACTCGCGTGCGAGTGACCAGCCTCGACACCGGCAAGTCGGTGATCGTCCGGATCAACGACCGCGGCCCCTACGTCGCCGGCCGCTGCCTGGACCTCTCCCGGGCGGCCTTCGACGTGATCGACGACCTAGACAAGGGCGCCGTCCGCGTCCGCTACGACATCCTCAAGTAGCCCCTGCCTGATCATCGCGTCACCCATGCTGCTTGCGCGCGCGATTTGTCCGCTCAAGCAGCATGGCTGACGCGATGATCACGGAATCGGCGCGCGGTCGACGCCGAGCGCCAGCGCGACCCCGCCGAGGGCGGAGGCCTGCGCACCGAGCTGGGTGGGCACGACCTCTGCCGCCGCGGCCGCCGCGGCCATGGCGGTCTCGGCGAGCCCGCCGCGCAGGGGATCGAGCAGCAGCTCGGTGGCGGCGCCGAGTTCCCCGCCGAGGACGATGCGCTCGGGGTTGATCAGGTTGAGCAGGCCGCCGAGGGCGAAGCCGAGCTGGCGACCGGCGTCGGCGAGCAGACGGCGGCAACCCGGGTCGCCCAGCGTCGCCAGGTCGACGAGTTCGACCAGGCTGTCCAGGTGGGGATGGGTGATGCGGGCGTGCCGGAGCAGTGCACGCCCACCCGCCGAGAGTTCGACGCAGCCGCGGTTGCCGCAGCGGCAGACCGGGCCACGCGCGTCGAGGGTGATGTGACCCAGTTCCCCGGCGGTCCCGGCGGAGCCCCGATAGAGCCGTCCGTCGAGGACGATCCCCGCGCCGATGCCGGTCGCGACCTTCACATAGACCAGGTCGGCGCTCTGCTGGCCCGCACCCCAGACGTACTCGCCGAGCGCGCCCAGGTTGGCGTCGTTGTCGACGCGTACGGGCAGGTGCAGGCGTCCGGCCAGCTCCTCCTCGGGCAGCAGGTCGGCCCAGGCCGGCAGCAGGGCGGGCGACCCGATCCGTCCCGTACGCGTCAACGGCGCGGGAATGCCGAGGCCGACGCCGACCACTTCGGACCGGTCGGCGCCCACCGCGTCGAGCGCGGCGTCGACCTGTCGCGTCGCCGCGTCCAGCGCAGCCTCCGGATAGTCGTCGGCGTCGAGATCCAGGACAGCGGGGTAGTCGACCAGGACGCGGTGCCCCAGATCGGCGACCGCGACCCGGACGTGTCTTCGTCCGATGTCGACGCCGACGGCTAAGCCGGCTCCCCGGGCCAGGCGGAACACCGTTGCCGGTCGTCCCCCGGCCGGCCCCGTCTGAGCGGCCTCCTCGGTCAGCAGACCGGCGGTGGTCAGGTCGGCCAGCGCCGCCGAGACCGTCGGGCGGGAGAGCCCGGTCAGCGCGATCAGCTCCGCCCGCGTACGCGGTCCGCGTGACCGCAGCACGGTGGCGACACGGCGGGCGGTCGAGCCGAGGTGGGCCGGCAGGGTCACGAGAAGCAGGGTGCCCCGGGCGCAGCAGTTCTGTCAAATATTCGCATAACTTCGTTGCCGGACCTGGCAATACTCCCGGGTGGAGCCCGGTTTGAGCGCTCTCCGAGACGATTGTTGCGATCAGATCACAGAGGTAATGCGAGTGATTGACGGAACTATCTCAATGGAGTCATCGTTGCGTCGCAACACCTTCGCCGGCGTACCCCGCCGGCCGACGCAACGACTCACATGGACGTGATCCGATGGAGGGTGTCATGCAAGTCAACCGTAGGCAGCTTCTCGGCGCCGGTATCGGCGCATCCGCACTGCTCGCCCTCCCCGCCTGCTCCAGCAGTGGAGACTCCGGCTCGGGCGGCGGTGAGAAGAAGGTCGAGGTCTTCTCCTGGTGGTCCGGACCGGGCGAGGGCGAGGGCCTGGCCGCGCTGATCGAGGACTTCAAGAAGAACAACGCGGGCGTCGAGTTCGTCAACGCCGCCGTCGCCGGTGGCTCGGGCACCCAGGCCCGTCAGGTGCTCACCTCGCGGCTGCTGGCCAACCAGCCGCCGGACAGCTACCAGTTGCACGCCGGGCAGGAGGCGGCCAGCGACATCAAGGCCGGCAAGCTCGAGGCGATCGACTACCTCTACGACGCCAACGGCTGGCGGGACAAGTTCCCCAAGGGGCTGACCGAGAAGCTGACCATCGACGGCAAGATCTACGCCGTCCCCGTCAACATCCACCGGTCCAACCTGCTCTTCTTCAACCCGAAGAAGCTGGCCGAGTGGGGCCTCAGCGCGCCCGGCAAGACCTGGTCCGAGCTGCTCGCCCAGGGAAACACGCTCAAGGGCAAGAACGTCAAGCTGCTCAGCGTCGGCACCACCTGGACGCAGATGCACCTGCTGGAGAACGTGCTGCTCGGCGAGCTGGGCACCGACAAGTACAACGGGCTGTGGACCGGCCAGACGGACTGGAACGGCGCCGACGTCGTCGCCGCGCTCGACACGTTCAAGCAGCTGCTCGCGTTGTCCGTCGTCGGCACCGACGACTGGCAGCCGACCATCGACAAGGTGGTCGCCGGGACGGCCGCCTTCAACGTGATGGGCGACTGGGCCGCCGGATACCTCCAGGGAGCCAAGGCACTGAAGTACAAGACCGACTACGACGTGGTCGCCTCGCCCGGCTCCGCCGGGGTCTACAACTTCCTCGCCGACTCGTTCACCCTGCCCAAGGGCGCACCGCACAAGGCGTACGCCGAGGCGTGGCTGAAGGAGTGCGCGTCCAAGGAAGGCCAGGACCTCTTCAACCCGAAGAAGGGCTCGGTGCCCGCGCGCCTGGACTCCGACAAGTCGAAGTACACCGACTACCTCGGCTGGGCGCTCGGCGAATGGCAGAACTCGTCCACCGTGGTCGTCGGCTCGCTGGTGCACGGCGTCGTCGCCAACAACGCGTGGAAGGCCGAGATCGAGAAGGCCTACGGCGTCTTCTTCCAGGACAAGGACTCGAAGAAGTTCGCCGGCGCGGTCGCGGCCGCGTACGCCGCCAACAAGTAAGCGCTGTCAGCGAGGGCCCGGTCGGCCGACCGGGCCCTCGGTCGGCGAGGGGAGGAGTGACGTGCGCGGACGCACACGGCGCAGCATCGGCAAGTGGCTGCCGGGCCTGATCCTGGTCTCGCCGTCACTGATCGCGCTGGGCATCTTCGTCTACGGGTTCATCGGCTGGAACGCCCGCTACTCGTTCACCGACTGGAAGGGGCTGACCCCCAGCGACACCTTCGTCGGCTTCGACAACTACCGCGAGCTGTTCGCCGACGAGACGTTCCGCAACGATTCCCGGAACCTGATCATCTTCACCCTGGTCTTCATGCTCGGCTCGTTGCTGCTCGGCCTGTTCATGGCGCTGCTGCTGGACAAGGGCGTGTGGGGTGAGGGCTTCCTGCGTGCGGTGTTCCTCTTCCCGATGGCGATCTCCTTCATCGCGACCGGGATCATCTGGCGCTGGCTGCTCAACAGCGACTCCGGCGAGGGCACCACCGGGATCAACAAACTCTTCGACGTGGTGGGCCTGGACTTCCTCCACAGCGAGTGGCACAAGAGCGACTCGATCTTCGCCGTCGCCTCGATCGCCCTGCCGGCCGGCTGGGCCTTGTCCGGCTACGTCATGGCGTTGTTCCTCGCCGGGCTGCGCGGCATCCCGGAGGAACTGCGGGAGGCGGCCCGCGTCGACGGCGCGAGCGAACTTCGCGTCTACTGGCACGTCGTACGCCCGCTGCTGCTGCCGGTGCTGATGAGCGCGGTCGTCATCCTCGCCCACATCTCGCTGAAGACCTTCGACCTGATCTACGCGATCGACCCGGGCGGCCCGCGTACCGAGACACCCGCCCTCTACATGTGGCTCACCTCGTTCCGTGGTGGCTTCTTCGCCCGCGGCGCCTCGATCGCGACCATGTTGTTCGCCGCGATCGCGCTGGTGGTCGTCCCGTACATCTGGTACTCGATGCGGCAGGAGCGCCGATGACCGCCCAAGCCCCGACCGTCCCGCAGACGCAGACGCCTGAGACGCTCCCGGCGCGGTCCGCCAAGGCCTTCCGCTGGGGCCGGTTCCTGCGCCAGCTGATCCTCTTCGCGCTGGCCTGCGTGTTTCTGATGCCGGTGTACGCCCTCCTGGTGACGGCGCTCAAAGACCCGGCGCACGTGGACGTCGTGAAGATGTGGAGCCTGCCGGACAGCCTGTCGTTCGACTCCTTCAAGACGGTCTGGCCGCAACTGCTGCCGGGCTTCCGCAACAGCCTGATCCTGACCGTCCCGGCCAGCCTGATCTCCTCGCTGCTCGGCGCGATGAACGGGTTCGTCCTGGCCAAGTGGCGGTTCCCGGGGGCCGACATCGTCTTCCCGATCATTCTGTTCGGCATGTTCATCCCGTACCAGGCGATCATCATCCCGATGTTCCAGGTGCTCAAGGACGTCGGCCTGTGGGGCGGCCTCGACGGGCTGATCCTCGTCCACATCATCTATGGACTGCCGATCACGACGCTGATCTTCCGGAGCTACTTCTCCGGCCTGCCCGATGAGCTGATCGACGCGGCCCAGGTGGACGGGGCCGGCATGCTGCGTACCTTCTTCTTCATCGCGCTGCCGATCGCGCCGCCCGCGTTCGCGGTCTCGATGATCTGGCAGTTCACCTCGGCCTGGAACGACTTCCTGTTCGGCCTGATCCTCACCCGGACGGAGTACTGGCCGATCACGGTCGCCCTGAACAACATCGCCGGCGGCCAGACCGTGCCGTTCAACCAGGCCATGGCCAGCGCGTTCCTCGCGAGCATTCCGACACTTCTGGTGTACGCCCTTCTGGGTAGGTTCTTCATGCGAGGTTTGATGGCCGGAGCGCTGAAGTAGTGATCTTGTGCCGAACCGCAACCCTGTCTAACGTCCTGCTCTCTGGGATGCTCCGATAGACTTCAGCACCATGAGCAGTGACATCCTCGCCACCATCGCGTCGCCGGCGGACCTCAAAGGGATGAGCTACGAGGAGCTGTCGCTGCTCAGTGGGGAGATCCGGGAGTTCCTGATCACCAAGGTCGCCAAGACCGGCGGTCACCTGGGCCCCAACCTGGGCGTGGTCGAGCTGACGCTGGCCCTGCACCGGGTCTTCGACTCCCCCCAGGACAAGTTCGTCTTCGACACCGGCCACCAGTCATACGTGCACAAGATCGTCACCGGGCGGCAGGACGGCTTCGACCGGCTCAAGCAGCGGGGCGGGCTGACCGGCTATCCGAGCCAGGGCGAGAGCGAACACGACCTGGTGGAGAACTGTCACGCCTCCACCGCGCTGAGCTACGCCGACGGCCTCGCGAAGGCGTTCGCCCTCCAGGGTGAGGACCGTCACGTTGTGGCGATCGTCGGTGACGGGGCTCTCACCGGCGGCATGTGCTGGGAAGCCTTGAACAACATCGCCCACGCCAAGAACCGCGTGGTCATCGTCGTCAACGACAACGGCCGCTCCTACGCGCCGACCATCGGCGGGCTCGCCGACCACCTCGCGACCCTGCGGCTCAACCCGGGCTACGAGAAGGTGCTCGACCTGGTCAAGGATTCCCTGGAGCGGACGCCGCTGGTCGGCCGCCCGCTCTACGAGGCGCTCCACGCGATCAAGAAGGGCATCAAGGACGCGGTCGCCCCGCAGGCGATGTTCGAGGATCTCGGCATCAAGTACATCGGGCCGGTCGACGGCCACGACCAGGCTGCCGTCGAGAGCGCCCTGGAGCGGGCGAAGAAGTTCAACGGACCGATCATCGTCCACGCGGTCACCCGCAAGGGCAACGGCTACCAGCCCGCCCTCGACGACGAGGCCGACAACTTCCACGCGCCGGGCGCGTTCGACCCGCTGACCGGCAAGTCGCTGGCCGCACCGAGCTTGAAGTGGACGCACGTGTTCGGCGAGGAACTCGTCGAGATCGCGGCCGAGCGCTCCGACATCGTCGGCATCACCGCCGCCATGCCCGAGTCGACCGGCATCGACCGGCTCGCCGCGAAGTACCCCGAGCGGGCGTACGACGTCGGCATCGCCGAGCAGCACGCCACCACGTCGGCGGCGGGCCTCGCCCTGGCCGGCCTCCACCCCGTCGTCGCGGTGTACGCCACCTTCCTCAACCGGGCGTTCGACCAGGTCCTGCTCGACGTCGCGTTGCACAAGCTGCCGGTGACCTTCGTCCTCGACCGCGCCGGGATCACCGGACCGGACGGGCCGAGCCACTACGGCATCTGGGACATGTCCGTCTTCGGCGTCGTACCGGGCCTGCGCATCGCCGCCCCCCGCGACGCCGCGACGCTGCGGGAAGAGCTGCGCGAGGCGGTCGCGGTCGACGACGGCCCGACGATCGTGCGCTTCCCGACCGGCTCGGTCCCGGCGGCGCTGCCCGCCCTGCGCCGGGTCGGCCCGGTCGACGTGCTCTCCGAAGCCGACCGCAAGGACGTCCTGCTCATCGGCGTCGGGTCGTTCGCGCATACCGGGGTGGCGATCGCCTCGCTGCTCGCCGAGCAGGGCATCGGGGTTACCGTCGTCGACCCGCGCTGGGTCCGCCCGGCCCCGGCCGAACTCGTCGACATCGCCCGCCGGCACCGCCTCGTCGTGACCGTCGAGGACGGCGTACGCGACGGTGGCGTCGGCGACGCGGTCAGCAAGCTGCTGCGCGACCACGAGGTCGACGTCCCGCTGCGCGACCTGGGCGTCGAAGCGCGCTGGATTCCGCACGGCACCCGCAACGAGATCCTCGCCGAGTTGGGCCTCACCGCGCCGGAGATCGCGACCAAGGTCGCCACCTGGTACGCGGCCGTCACCACCACCGCCTGATCTCGGTCAGCGGCGAAGCCGCAAGATGCGGCTGAGCTCGAGCCGGACGGTGTCCGGTTCGCCGACGAGCCGCCGATACGAATAGCGCACGACCATGATCCCTTCCGTGGCGAGCGCGGCGTCGCGGCGGAGATCACGTTCTCGTTGCCGGGGTGAGCCGTGCCAGGCGGCCCCATCCAGCTCGACGTCGACACGTTCTCGCTCGGCGAAGAGATCCAGCAGGTAGGTGCGGCCGCCGGCGGTGATCGGCGCCTGCCGGGCGAACTCCGGAAGGCCTTCGCCCGAAAAGACGTGTTCCACTCCGAAGACCTCAAGGTAGCTGCGACATCCGGCGACCATCAGGTCGATCAGCCGGACGAGGCGGCTTCGGCCGGGCAGGCGGGGGACTCGACTCACCGCCGCGGCCAGGCGCAATGGGATGGTCAGCCGGTCGCCGATGGCGTCGGCGACAACACCGGTACGCATCGGGTCCGGCAGGAGCGGCCAGGCTGCGACCAGCGACTGCTCCAGCGTGGTGATCGGCAGGTCGGCACGCCGAACCTATGGCGGTGTCTCGGCACAGGTGTGGACGGTCAGACCGGGAGCGGACCGGAGTCGCCGGCCTCTCGGCACTGTGACGTGCACCGTCCCGTCCGGCTCATCGGCGAGGAGGCCCCAGACGACCAGGGCCGAGGTATGGCTGAGCAGGGCGCCCTCGCCGCAATGCAGCAGAGCGGCCCGCCGATGGTCGAAGACGTCGAGATCGGCCCGCCGGTAGACGCCCGGCCAGACCCTGATCAATTCGCCATTGCGTACGCCGTTGCCGATGGCCCACCGCGGAACCCGGTCGGGCAGGTCGGTCCTGAGCACCAGCCCGCCGTTGCGGTCGAGTTCGGCCCGGAGCTCTGGATGCATCGGCCCATCGTGGTCGTCTGCGGCTGGGCCGTCATGCGAGTCCTCGCGGCGGCTGTGGACCGCTAAGGAGTGTGGACAAGTGCCCTGGGTTTGCGCCGAAAGGTCGCCTGACAAGATCATGTGCCGAGCATTTGCGGTAACCGGCCGTTTCGCGCATACCCAAGGCGCATGATCTCTGAATCGGGCGGAGAATCGCATACCGGGGGTGCCCTGGGCGACGACAACGGCGGAAGCGGGCAGCAACCGGGTGGCGGGGCGGACGCGTTCCTATGGCGTGACGCTGATAGACCTCGGTGAGCCGAGCCGCTACGACCCTGGCAAGCCGCCTCCGCTGCGGCGGCTGCTCGAGCGGTGGGAGCCGGCGTACGCCCGCCGGGTGGCGTCGGCGCTGCTGACGATGGTGCTGGCCGGGGCGTTGGCGGGGACCGCGCCGGGCGCCGAGCCGTTGCCGGAGCTGCATCGGGTGGGCCGGTTCGTCGCCTCCCCGTCGGTGTTCGCCACCGCCGACGTGGTGCTGAACGCGACGCCCAACGGGCAGACCATGATCGCGTCGGGGTTGGACGGGTCGGGGGAGAAGTGGCGGCGGAGCATCGGCAATGTCGGGCCGATCCGGGTCGTCGCCAGTGCGGGGAGCGTCGTCGTGCTGGCGGGTGGGCTCATGGCGGTCGACGAGGAGGCCAGCTTCTACTGGGAGTCCGTCGTCGCGGTCGATGTGCGTACGGGGGAGGACGTCTGGCAGCGGGAGGAGGCGCCGGTCTTCGGCGGGACCGATCTGGTGGTCGTACGCGCTCGGTCGGGGGCGCTGGCCGGCGTGGCCATCGAGTCCGGGCGCGAAGTGTGGCGTACTGACCTGCCGGACGGCGCTCAGGTCGTCGCGGTCGAGGGGGCGGCCGACGACGAACTGGTCGCCCTCCGTCCGGGTGGGACGATCGAGGTGATCACGACGGCTACCGGCGCGGTCACGAAGACGTGGCGGGTGGCTCGGCCGGCCAAGGGGCTGACGCTGGCCTGGCGGGACCTCGTTGTGCTCCAGGGCAGTGCCGAGAGCAGCCCGGCGGGCACCTCCGAGAGCGGCGCCGGGAGTGGTACCGGCACGTTCACGACCGCCAGGGGCAGCCGCATCGAGGTGTTCCGCCGCGGCCAGGCCGGACCCCTGTGGCATCTGGACTTCCCGACGACCGATTTCTTCGTCTACCCGTGCGCCGATCGCTGGTTCTGCGTACCGGCCGGTCGGATCGATCCTTACACCGACGCGGTGGCCGCACCACTCGTGGTGGAGGAACCCGACCTGAGGCAAACCCGATGGGAGCCGCTCGGGGAGTACGCCGGTCACCGACTGGTCTGGCTCGACCCGGTGTGGGCGGCGGATTCGCAGATGTGGCTGGGCGTCGTGCGGCCGGGCGAGCAGGTCCATCCGCTGATGCCCCTCGGCGGGCGCGCCAACAGTTGTATCTTGATCGGCAACTGGCTGTACTGCGACGGTTCGGCCGTGGTCGACGCCGTCTCGGTGCGGTTGTCCGATCTGGACGGATTGCTGGCGGAGGTGGGAGGTCCGGCGTGACGCTGATCGATCTGGGCGAGACCCGCGACGAGCCCGAGTGGGAACCGCCCGTCCCGGGCTGGCGGCAGTGGCGCCGGGAGATCCTGGCGGTGCTGATCGGGATCGCCGCGTTGCTGCTGCCCCAGGCGTCGGTGCCGGCGACCGCGGCCGCGCCGCCGATCATCCTCGAACCGCTGGCCGGGGTGGTCGACGACGTGCACATCGTCGGGGACGTGGCGCTCGGCGTACTGTCCGAGACGGCCGAGATCGCGGCTGTCTCCCTCGACACCGGCGAGCTGCTGTGGCGCCGCCCCGGGGTGGAGGTCTACGCGACCGATCCGGCCACCGGCCGCGTCGCGCTGGTCGGTCCCGTCGGTGAGCGTATCCCTGAGATCGAGGTTGTGACGGCGCGGACCGGGCAGCTGGTCGAGGCCTGGCCCGACGCGCCGCCCGTTTACTCCCACGGCCGCCGGGTGATCGCCCGGTCCGCGATGCCCACGGCCGTGGAGGAGCGTGCGGTGAGCGTGATCGACGGGCTCCTGCAGACGGTACGCGGAAAGCCGGGAGACTACAGCGTCACGTTCTGGCGGCCGGACGGCGACGGTGTGGTTCCCGTGTGGACGGAGCAGATGACCGCGAGCCCCATGCGTGCCTTCTTCCCCTGCGGCGGCCTGGTGTGCACGTCCGATCGGGGCGGCCTGAGCGGCCACGACCCGAAGACGGGCAGGCTGGTGTGGGCGGCCGGGCGGTTCACCCTCACCGACGAGACCGACGACCTGCTGATCGGGCGGCTCTCCGACGCGCTGGGCCGGGAACAGAACGTGGCTCTGGATCCCCGTACGGGTGTCGTGGTGGCCCGGCTCGGCCGCTGGCACATCGCGGGGACCGTCCTCGGCCGCACCGCCGCCTACCTGCCTGGATCGGCCGGGCGGGCGTGGCTGGGGACGATCGACCTGACCGCCGCTCAGCCCGCCGTACGCGCCCGCGCCAACTTGAGCGCGCCGGTCGACCGTTGCGTCGCCGCCGGTACGCGGCTCGTCTGCTTCAGCGGAGTGGCGGGCCAGCCCCCGTTCGCCCTGGCCCTGTTCCCGCCTTCTTCCGATTTCTCCGCGCGATCATGAACCAACGGCCATGATCGCGCGGCGTGTCGCGTTCGTAGCGCCCTGATCGACTCCCCGAACCGGTGATCAACTCACCAGTTCGCTTGCGCGGGCGGCGTCGGCAGCGATCGTCCGGGCGGCGTGATCACGTAGACCACTCCGCGGGACGTGGTCTGCCAGGCGGCCTCCCACTCGGCCCGGCCCACCGTCTTCACCACGACGGCGTCGCTCGCCGACGCGGGGTCGTTGACGATGGGGTCGCCGTTCGCGGCGAAGCCCGACAGCACCATGAGGTGGCCGTTCGTGCCGTAGGTCAGGCCGGGGATCTCGCCCTTCTTGAACGACAGCGACGTCACCAGCGGCAGGCCCGCCGCGATGAACAATTCGGCCTCGTTGAGCGAGCGCAGCCGGGTGATGAACCCGGTGAGCCCGTAGCGGCCGGCGTACGCGGGGTTGAAGGGCCAGTTGCCGCAGCCCGAGTACGCGTAGTCGTAGGTGCCCCGGGCGGCGTGGTCCACCCAAGGGTCCTGGTAGGACGGATCCACCCAGGCGTAGTCGGCCGCCGGGGGCAGGCTGTTCCAGAAGCCCATGATCATGGAGACCGAGGTCGGGCTGCACCAGGCCTGGCCGCCGTTGTCGTACTCGGGGTACTGCCCGGAGTGGATGCTCTGGGAGTAGCCGGGAACCGTCAGCAGCACACCTTGCGCGGCCTTCGGCGTCGAAACGGTCCACTTCTTCGGCACGGCGGGCAGGTGCGAGGCCATCGCGCCGAAGCTCGTCAGCACCGGGTTGTCGGTGCTGCCGGGCACGCGCAGCAGGGTCACCCGCAGCTGCCAGCTCGACAGCTCGTGGCCGGCGGCGGCCGAGAAGGTGTCCGTGTAGACGGTGCCGTCGGTGTCGCCCTGGCCGGTCACGGAGGTCCGGTGGAAGTCGACGTTGTCGGCGGCCCACCGGCCCAGCACGTACCACTTGGTGGTGTTGCCCAGCGCGGTCACGCCGCGTACCTCGATCTGGACCCAGCTACCGCCGGGGGTGGTCGCGGTCCACGAGGCGATCAGCTCCTGGGCGGTGAAACCCGGGGCCACGAAGGCCGAGGTCCACGTCGCGAAGTCATAGGTCCGCGCCGTCCCACTCACGACATCCGTGTACGCCGTCTGCCCGGCCGCCGAGGCGAAGGTGAGGTGTCCTCCGCTCGCCGCCGTCCCGGCGAAGGTGCCAGTGGCGTAGTCGGCGTCGGAGGCCCACCGACGGAAGACGATGTCCTGATTGGGGTAGAGCTGGTCTTTCACCTTGTCTCCGGCCTGCGCGGGGGCCGCCAGCATAGCCGGGACACTCGCGGCGGCCGTTACGGCAGCCGCACGAAGTACACTGCGTCTCTTCATCGAGGAGCTCCTTCGAGCAGGGGGTATGCGAAGGACTGTCGCCCGACAGCGTGGCGGACGGCCGGTCTGGCCGCAATACCTCGGCGGTTAAGAATTTTCTCAACCGGGTGGACCTCGGTGAAGACGTATCAGTCGGTGTCACGGCTGGAGTGGCACGAACCGGGGAGGATTCGGGCTATGCGCGTACTCGTGATTGAGGACGAGCAGCACCTGGCCGACGCCATCGCGCGAGGCCTGCGCCGCCACGGCATGGCGGTGGACGTGGCCTACGACGGCGACGCGGGCCACGAGGCGGCCTTCGTCACGCGGTACGACGTGGTCGTGCTGGACCGCGACCTGCCTGGGGTCCACGGCGACCAGATCTGCGCGGACCTGGTGGCGTCGGGGACGCTGACCCGGGTGCTGATGCTGACGGCGAGCGGCGCGGTGGCCGACCGGGTCGAGGGGCTCAGCCTCGGCGCGGACGACTACCTCCCCAAGCCCTTCGACTTCAGTGAACTTGTGGCGCGGGTGCAGGCGCTCGGCCGGCGGGCCACGCCGGTCACGCCGCCGATCTTGCATGTGGCCGATGTCACGCTCGACCCGGCCAAGCGCATCGCGACCCGGGCCGGTCAGCAGCTGGACCTCACGAACAAGGAGTTCGGCCTGCTGGAGGCGCTGATGCGGGCCGACGGCGCCGTCGTCAGCACAGAGGAACTCCTCGAACGCGTCTGGGACGCCAACGCCGACCCGTTCACCACCATCGTGCGGGTCACCATGCGTACGCTGCGCCGCAAGCTCGGCGACCCGGCCTTGATCGAGACGTTGGTCGGCGCGGGTTACCGGATCACGGCCGAGCCCACGGACCAGTCGTGAAGCGACGCCTGCCGCGGCCGACCCTGCGCCTGCGGCTCACCCTGCTCAACGGACTCCTCCTGGTCGGCGCGGGTGCGCTGCTCATCGCGCTGGCCTTCCTGCTCGCCAGCGAGGCGCTCCAGCCGGCCGAGCACCTCGACCCGTCCTCCCGGGTCGTCCTGGCCGACGGCCGCCAGCTGCCCGTGGAGGAATGGGAACGGCAGCTGCGCCGCGACGTCGGCGCGGAACTGCTGGAGAAAGGCCTGCTGGCCTTGGTCGCGATCAGCGTCGTCGGGGTCGTCGGCGGGTACGCCGTCGTCGGCCGCGCCCTGCGTCCACTCCAGCAGGTCACCGCGACCGCACGCCGCCTCGGCGGGCAGAACCTCGACCAGCGCATCCGATACGAAGGCGCCGACGACGAGGTGGCCGAACTCGCCGGGACGTTCGACGCCATGCTCGACCGGCTCAAGGTGGCCTTCGACTCGCAGCGCCGCTTCGTCGCCAATGCCTCCCACGAGCTGCGTACGCCGCTCGCGGTGATGAAGACCGAGATCGACGTGACGCTGTCCGACCCGAAGGCCGACCTGGCCGAGCTGCGCCGGATGGGCACCGTCGTCAAGGACGCCTCCGAACGGGCGAACGCCCTCGTGGACGCGCTGCTGGTGCTGGCCCGGTCGGAGGCGCAGACCGCCTTGGCGCGCAAACAGGCGGCGGATCTGGCCGACGGCGTACCGGGGGCGCTGGACGCGATGTCCCGCGAGATCCGGCGGCTGCACCTCGACGTCGCCCTCGATCTGGCGCCCGCGCCCGTCGTCGGCGACCCGAGCCTGCTCGAACGCCTGGCGGGCAACCTCATCGAGAACGCCTGCCGGTACAACCACCGCGACGGGCGGATCTGGGTGCGTACCGGGAGTGGCGGGGGGACCAGCCAGCTCATCGTCGGCAACACCGGCTTCGAGGTCGATCAGGCTGACGTCGAAGGGCTCTTCGAGCCGTTCCGCCGGGGCGGCCGGGAGCGTACCGGGGCGCGGGGTTCCGGCCTCGGCTTGTCGATCGTCCGTGCGGTATGCCACGCCCACGGCGGCAGTGTGCACGCTGTCGCGCTGCCGGGTGGCGGGCTGGAGGTCACCGTCGCGGTTCCCAGCGCTGTTCTCGGTGCCGCTGAGGGATTACCATCTGGCCCGTGACTGCCTTGATTCGGCATATCACCGTGGACTGCGCGGACCCCTATACGCTGGCCGGGTTCTGGAGCGAGGTCACCGGCTACCCACGGCACCCCTCCGACGAGCCGGGTGCCGACCAGGCGTTGCTCGTGGCGCCGGACGGGGAAGGTCCCGGGGTGCTGTTCTCCCGCGTCCCGGAGGGCAAGAGCGGCAAGAACCGCGTGCACCTCGATCTGCAGCCGACCGACTGCAAGCGGGACGAGCAGGTCGACCACCTGCTGACGCTCGGCGCCACCATGGTCAGCGACCAGCGCAACGCCGACGGGACGGGCTGGGTCGTGCTCGCCGATCCAGAGGGCAACGAGTTCTGCGTCGAGCGGTCGCTCTCCGAGCGCGCCTAGCCGAGCTCCTTCCCTCCGTCCGCGAGGTCGGCGGCCTCCCGCGCCAAAGGCGCTGGATCAGGGTTCCGGGTCGAATCTTGACTCAAAATTCGACCGCGAACCCTGATCCAACGGTCTTGCACCACGACAGCCGCGATGCCACGGTGATGCCATGCTGAGCCACTTTGGCATCAACTTGAGCCAAGATGGCTTGCGGTGGTGCCATGCGTGTGCCATAGTGGTGCCATGGACTTGACCACGTATGTGAACAACCTCGGCCGCGAGTTCGCGACTCTCGCCGAAAGCGGCGGCGACGAGGCGCGTGCGCTGGTCGAACGGCTCACCGGCTCGATCGAGTCGGCGATCCGGATGACGCTCCTGGAGACCCTGTCGGCCGCCGCCGACGACATCACCCGGGACCTGGCTCCGGGCTCGGTCGAGCTGCGCCTGCGAGGACGCGACCCGGAGTTCGTCGTGACCCTGCCGCCGGCCGAGATGTCTGCCGTGCCGTCCGAGGCCGCCACGTCGGCGACCGACCGCGCGGCCGACGGCGATCCGCTGTTCGCCGAGGACGGCCCGTCGGCCCGCATCAACGTACGCCTGCCGGAGCAGCTCAAGGCGGCGATCGAGGAGGCCGCCGCGAAGGAGGGCCGCTCCGTCAACGCCTGGCTGGTGCGGTCGGCCGCGGCCGCTCTGCAGCGACCGGAGCGCGAGCAGCGCCCGGATCCGCTCGGCGCGGGCGGGCGGTCCAAGCAGAGCTTCACCGGCTGGGTGCGCTAGCCGCACCGTCCACCGACGACTTTCGCCACCACGTCCCCGGCCTGCGGGGACAGTTCACCGACCCGTGATGAGGGGACCACCATGCCAACTTTCGAGACGCCCGAATCGATCACCGTCACCGTCGACCTCGGCTTCGGCCACGTGCGGATCACCGCCAGCGACCGCACCGACACCGTCGTCGAGGTACGCCCCAGCGACGAGACCGACGAGTCCGACGTGAAGGCCGCCCAGCAGATCCGGGTGGACTACAGCAACGGTCAGCTCCGCGTGACGGGCCCGAAGCGGAAGCTCGACTTCTCCCGCAAGACCCGGTCCGTCGACGTGGCCATCGACGTGCCCACGGGCTCGCACCTCGTCGCCGACCTGCAGGCGGGCGACGTCCGCGGCATCGGCCGGATCGGGGAGTGCCGGGTCAAGACCGGGGCGGGCGACACCTGGCTGGAGCTGACCGGTCCGCTCCACCTGAGCACCGGCGCCGGTCAGGTCACCGTCGACGGAGTCACCGGGGCCGCGGAGATCTCCACCGGCAGCGGCAAGGTCCAGGTCGGCCTGATCGACGGCGGCGCGGCGATCAAGAACTCCAACGGCGACACCACCATCGACGCGGTGACCGGTGAGCTGCGCGTACGTGCGGCCAACGGCAGCATCTCCGTGGAGAAGGCCGGCGCCGGGGTCGACGCCAAGACGTCCAACGGCAACATTCGCCTCGGCGAGGTCGTCCGCGGCTCGGTGGTCCTCGGGACCGCCATGGGCAGCCTGGACATCGGCATCGCCGACGGCACCGCCGCCTGGCTGGAGGTGAACACCTCGTTCGGGCACGTACGCAACCTGATGAGCGACACCGCCACCAAGCCCGAGGACGCCGCCCAGACCGTCGAGGTACGCGGCCGCACCTCCTACGGCGACATCACCGTCCACCGTTCCTGAACCCCGGATCCGAGAAGGGACCACCCCATGAGTGACAAGGCGATTCAGGTGGAGGGCTTGCAGAAGTCCTTCACGGGAGTCGAGGTGTTGAAGGGCGTCGACTTCGACGTGCGGCGGGGCGAGATCTTCGCCCTGCTCGGCTCCAACGGCGCCGGCAAGACCACCACCATCAAGGCGTGCGCGACGCTGCTCAAGGCCGACGCCGGCACCATCCGCGTGGCCGGGTTCGACGTGGCCCGGCAGCCGGACAAGGTTCGGGAGGCCATCAGCCTGACGGGCCAGTTCGCGGCGGTCGACGCGATGCTCACCGGGCGCGAGAACCTGGTGCTGATCGCCAAGCTCCGGGCGGTCGCCAACCCGAAGAAGGTCGCGGCCGAGCTGCTCGACCGGTTCGGGCTGGTGGACGCGGCCGACCGCCGGGCCGGCACCTACTCCGGTGGCATGACGCGCCGGCTCGATATCGCGATGAGCCTGGTCGGAGCCCCGGCCGTGATCTTCCTGGACGAGCCGACCACCGGCCTCGACCCGGAGGGCCGGATCGAGGTGTGGAAGACCGTGAAGGAGCTGGCCAAGAGCGGTACGACGATCCTGCTGACCACTCAGTACCTGGAGGAGGCCGAGCAGCTCGCCGATCGGATCGCGATCCTGCACGGTGGGCGGATCATCGCCAACGGGACGCTGGAGCAGCTCAAGCAGCTCTTCCCGCCCGCGACAGTCGAGTACGTCGAGAAGCAGCCATCCCTCGAGGAGATCTTCCTCGCCATCGTCGGTGAGAGGACGGGTCGGTAATGAAGGCACTACGGGACACCGGCGTACTGTTCGGGCGGTCCATGCGCCACATCGGTCGCAGCCCGGACACCATCATCACGGTGCTGATCACGCCGGTCATGCTCATGCTGTTGTTCGTCTACGTCTTCGGCGGCGCGATCCAGACCGGCACCGACAATTACGTCAACTACCTGCTGCCCGGCATCCTGCTGATCGCCATCGCCAGCGGCATCTCGTACACCGCGTTCCGGTTGTTCTCCGACGTGCAGACGGGTCTGTTCACGCGGTTCACCTCGATGCCGATCGGCCGTTCGTCCCTGCTGTGGGGGCATGTGCTGACCTCGATGGTGTCCAACGCCATCTCGATCGTCGTCATCATCGGGATCGGCCTGCTCATGGGCTTCCGCTCCAGCGCCGGAGTGCTGGCCTGGCTCGCGGTGGCGGGCATCCTCGCCCTGTTCACCCTGGCGCTGACCTGGCTGGCCGTCATCCCCGGGCTGACGGCGAAGTCCATCGACGGCGCGAGCGCGTTCGCGTACCCGCTGATCTTCCTACCCTTCATCAGCTCCGCGTTCGTCCCGACCGACACCATGCCCACCCCGGTACGCGTCTTCGCGGAGAACCAGCCCGTCACGTCGATCGTCGAGACGCTGCAGTCGCTGCTGCACGACCAGCCGGTCGGCAACGACATCTGGGTCGCGCTGGCCTGGTGCGTCGGCATCGCCGCCGTCGCCTACTTCTTCGCCATGCGGGCGTACCGGCGAGTCCGCTGACCGGACCGGTCCCAGCCCCCAGCACAGTGGCCGTTCGCCGGAAGGCGGGCGGCCATTGTGCGTCGGGAGGGGGTTGCCGACTCTTTAGATAACCGCTATACATTGGCGGTCCGGAAACGCGCTCCTGGAGCGTCGGAAACGCGGGCGGGCGGAGAGGAGGCGGGCAGTGCAGGACGTCGTGCTGGCGCTGCTGGTCAAGGAACCCTCGCACGGCTACGACCTGCGCCGGCGGCTGGCGTCCGCGCTGGGGCCGCTGGGCGAGACGCTCAACGCCGGGCAGATCTACGTGACACTCACGCGGCTGGAACGGGCCGGGCTCGTGCGGCAGGAACGCGAGGACGTGCCGACGCGGGGACCACGGCGCAAGGTGTACGCGTTGACGCCGTCCGGGCGTGACCGGGTCGGCGAGTGGCTGGCTGAACCGGCCGGCGCCAAACCGGACGTCGCGGAGTTCCACCTGAAGCTGGTGGCCGCGGCGGTGTCCGGGCTGGCCGACCCCCGCGTGCTCGTGGCGGCGCAGCGGCGGGACCTGATGCGCGGCCTCGGGCAGGCGCAGCGGGCCGCGCTCGACCACGACGCGGATTCCGAGCCCTGGCTGCTGCTGGAGGGCGTCGCGCTGCGGATGCAGGCCGATCTGCGCTGGCTGGACGAATGCGAACGGGTGTGGTCGGCCCGGGTCGGAAAGGCGGAAGGATGACGGAGTACGGGGCGACGCCGATGCTGCGCGCGGTCGGTCTGTCGAAGGTGTACGGGGAAGACGAGAGCCTGGTCCGTGCGGTCGACGAGGTCGACCTGGAGGTCCCGGCCGGGCAGACGCTGGCCGTGATCGGGGCGAGTGGGTGCGGCAAGTCCACGCTGCTGCAGCTGCTCGGCGGGCTGGACCGGCCGAGCGACGGCGAGGTGTGGCTCGGCGGCCGGCGGATCGACCACTTCGGCGAGCGGGCGCTGGCCCGGCTGCGCCGCACGGCGATCGGGTTCGTCTTCCAGGCATACCACTTGATGGACGAGCTGACGGCGGCGGAGAACGTCCAACTCCCGGCCTTGCTGGCCGGGGTCTCCCCGCGGACGGCCCGGCGACGGGCGGCCGCCCTGCTCGATCGGGTCGGACTCGCCGACCGGGCACGCCGGCTGCCGTCCGAGTTGTCCGGCGGACAGCGGCAGCGGGTGGCGATCGCCCGTGCCCTGGTGAACGAGCCGATGGTGGTCTTCGCCGACGAGCCGACCGGAAACCTCGACAGCGCCGCGACGCACGAGATCCTCCGGCTCTTCGCCGGGCTCCGGGCCCAGGGGCAGACCCTCGTCCTGGTCACCCACGACGAACGGGTGGCGGCGACCGCCGACCGAGTCGTCTCCATGCGCGACGGCATGGTCACCAGCGACACCGGACACCCGGCCGGCTCCGGGAGGCCGTCCGGCGGCGTACGCCTCGGCACGCTGCTGAGCTGGGAGGGCTGACCTCCGATGGGACATCTGCTGGTGATCTGGCGGCTCGCCGTACGCGATCTGCGCCGTCATCCGATCGAGGCGCTGATCCCGTTGATCGCCGTCACCGTCGCGATCGCCACGCTCGCGGTGGGGCTGGCGCTGACCTCTTCGACGGAGACGGCGTACGTCGCCACGAAGGAGGCCACCGCCGGACCCGACGTCACCGCCACGCTGGTGCAGGACCCGGGACTCACCGAGAAGCTCGCGCACGCTCCTGGCGTGGTCGCATACGCCGGTCCCTTCTTCGCCTTCTCGACGACGATCCGCGTACGCGGCTATCAGGTGCGTTCCGCCGTGGAGGGACGTGAGACGACGACGGCGGCGGTCGATCAGCCGCTCGTCACCGACGGTTCCTGGGTGCGCGACGGTGGTGCGGTGATCGAGCGCGGCTTCGCCCGGGCGCTGGGCGTACGCGTCGGCGACGTGCTGACGGTCAACGGGCGCGATCTGACCGTGGTCGGCGTCGCCGTCAGCACGGCGAGCGGCGTCTACCCGGGGACGGACAACGCCCAGGGGCGGGGGCCGACGGACCGGGGCGGCAAAGTATGGCTGACCGCGGCCGACGCCCGGGCGACGGCGGACGGTGCGGTCGGCGTCCGTCTCCTGTACCTCCGGCTGGCCGATCCGGCTGCGACGGAGAAGTTCGTGAAATCCGTCTCCAGGACCGACTTCCGGGGCGACACCTGGACTCATTACGCCACGTGGCAGCAGGTCGTCGAGGAGGACGAGCGGATGGTGCGGTTCCTCGTGCCGACGCTCGTGGTGGGCGGCTGGCTGATCGCCGTCGCCGCTGCCGTCGGGCTCGCCGCGTTCGTCGCACTGCGGGCCTCCCGTTACAACCGCCGTGCGGGGCTGCTCAAGGCGGTCGGAGCGACTCCGGGCACGATCGCGGCCGTGCTGCTCGCGCAGTACCTGGCGCTGACGGCGGTCGCGACCGTCCTCGGGTTGGCCGTCGGCGCCGTCGTCGCGCCGGGACTGACCGATCCCAGTTCCGGCCTGCTGACCGGGGTCAGCCCGCCCACGTCCGGCACGATCATCGCCGCGGCCGTGCTCGCGATCCTCGTCGCGGTGGCCGGGACGGTCGGTCCGGTCGTCCGGGCCACGCGGCGAAGCACCGTCGACGCCCTGGTCGACGCCGCCGCGCCACCCTCCCAGACCTTCGGCCTCACCGGCGTGCTGGCCTATCTGCCCACGTCGCTGCTTCTCGGCGCGCAACTGCTCGCCCGTCGTCCCGGCCGGGCGGTGTCGGCCTGCTTCGGGGCGGCGGCGACGGCCGCGATGGTCACCGCGCTGGTGATCTTCCGATCCGAGCCGATCAGGCCGCTGAGCTTCGGCGTGTCGACGCTCGACGACGTGCGGGCCATCGAGCTCAGTCAGGTGCTGCTCGGCGTGACGCTGGCCCTGGGGGCGCTGTCCGTCCTGAACACCCTGGTGCTCGGGTGGAGCACGGCGAATCAGGCGCGACGCACCCTCACCATCGCCCGCACGCTGGGCGCCACGCCCGGTCAGGTCGTCACGGCGCTCTGCTTCGTCCAGGTGCTCGCCGCGCTGCCCGGCCTCGCGCTCGGCATCCCGACCGGACTCTTCCTCTACTGGATGGTCAGCGTCGACATGCCCGCGCCGCCGGCGACGTCGCTGGTCCTCGCCGCGCTGGCCATGCTCGTGGGGATCGCGGCGACCGCCGCGCTGCCCGCCTGGGTGCATACCCGCCGGTCCGCGGGCAGCCTGCTCAAGGCCGAGGCCGCGTAGCCGCGGCCACCGTCGGCGCGACCCGGCCGTCGAGCACGGTGACGGTGAAGGTGCGCTGCCGGGGCATGTCGAGCGTCGATGTGTCATTCGAGGTCGGCGGCGCAGCGGAAGCCGAGATGGCAGGTGCTGGTGTCGACGGTCTGGGGCAGCCGCGCGGCCGGGCGGTAGCGGCGGCAGTAGGACGGCGCGCAGAGGTAGGAGCCGCCCTTCATCACCTTGCGCGGGCGGCGTTCACCAAGAGGCGTGGCCGGGTCGACGCTCAGCGCTTCCTTTCCGCCGGTCGGGTTGTGGCGGGGTGCGGGCGTGCCGCAACAGGACGGCGTGGCGGCCGGTTTGTGTGCCGACCACCAGTCGGACGTCCATTCCCACACGTTGCCGATCATGTCCGCGAGCCCGTAGTCGTTCGCGGCGAACGAACCCACCGGCGAGGTCCAGTACCAGCCGTCGGCCTCGTCGTTGACGTGCGGGAACGCGCCCTGCCACACGTTCGCGAGATGGCGGCCGCCCGGAGTCAGCTCGTCACCCCAGGCGTATTCGCGGCCGTCGTGACCGCCGCGAGCGGCGAACTCCCACTCCGCCTCGGTCGGCAGGCGCTTGCCCGCCCAGCTTGCGTACGCCACCGCGTCGGCGTAGGCGAGGTGGACCACCGGATGATCGTCCAGACCGGACAGATCCGACTCCAGGCCCCGGGGATGCCGCCAGTCCGCGCCCGGCACGTGCGACCACCACTGGTACGCGTCGCGCAGGTCGACCGGGTGCGACGGCGGGGTGAAGACCGCCGACGCGGGGACGAGCAGAGCCGGGTCCGTCCCCGGATAGTCGGCCGGATCGGGTGCGCGCTCCGCCAGCGTCACGTGCCCGGTCGCGGCGACGAACTCGGCGTACTGGCTGTTGGTGACCGGATGCGGATCGAGAAGGAACGGGCTCACCTCGACCGGATGCGCCGGGGCCTCCTCCGGATAGTGCCGGTCGGAGCCCATGGTGAACCGGCCGCCCGGGATCAGCGCCTGCCCCGGCGACCGGCGTACATCGTCCAGCTGGGTCATCAGTCTCGGGCCATCGCCGCCGCGGAATGCTTCTCGACGTCCACGTACTCCTTCTTCGACGCCCCCATCGTCCACGCGTCGACCGGCACGTTGTGGTTCTTGCCCCCGGCGAGGCGTTGCATGGTCGGCATCTGGATCCGGCCGCCATAGGGCGACCACGCCGCACACCCGGTGTCGTCGTACAGGACCACCAGCACGTTCGGCGCGCCCTGGGGAGGCTTGTCCGGGAGGAAGGCGTCCCAGTCCGGGATCGAGTCGCGGATGTCGAGTGCGATCCGGCCGTTGAACCCTTTCGCCATGGGCGTCCCCCGAGTGTCAAAACCACACTTTCTTCGCAATGTAGTGAAAGAGCTGGTGAGGATGGCCTCATATCGCCAGATCCCTGGACGTCGATGCGTTGATCCGCAGCCTGGGGCGGCCTTCGGCAGTTGAGGGAGTAGACCAGGTCGGCCACGCGGCGTGGGCCGGCGGGGAACGACCCAGGAGTAGCGGCGCGCCAATGATCGTCACGTTGGTCATCGACACGTTCAACATCAACAACAACGGGACGACCATGTCGGCGACCCGATTCGCCGCCGCGCTCCTCGAGCGCGGCCACACGGTACGCGTGGTGACCTGCGGCGATCCCGACGATCCGGCCGAAGCGGGTGATCCGGCGCTCGCCGGCCTGGAGATCTTCGCCGTCCCCGAACTCGTGGTGCCGATCGCGAGCCGCCTGGCCCATCAGCAGAACACCCTGTTCGCCAAGCCGGATCGCGAGGTGCTCACCACGGCGATCAAAGGCGCGGACGTCGTCCACATCTACCAGCCGTGGCCGCTGGGCCGGGCCGCCGAGCGGATCGCCCGGGAGCTGGGCGTACCGGCCATCGCCGGGTTCCACATCCAGCCGGAGAACGTCACTTACAACATCGGGCTGGGCTGGTTCCGGCCGGCCGCGCATCTCGTGTATCTCCTGCTGCGCCTCACCTTCTACGGGCGCTTCGCCGACATCCACTGCCCGTCGACCTTCATCGCCGCCCAGTTACGCCGCCACGGGTACCGGGCACGGCTCCACGTGATCTCCAACGGCGTGGATGCGGCGTTCCGGCCAGGGTCTTCTGTTGAGGGCGGCGTCGAGCCGGGGGACGGCTTCTCGGAGCCGTTCCGGATCCTGATGGTGGGCCGGTTCTCCCCGGAGAAGCGGCAGGACGTGCTGATCCGGGCGATCAGGCGAGCCCGGCACGCCGACCGTGTCCAGGTGTGCTTCGCCGGGCACGGGCCGACCGAGAAGCGGCTGCGCCGCCTGGCCGCCAAACTCCCGATCCCGGCCCGGTTCGGCTACTACGCCCAGGACGAGCTGATCGGCCTCATCCGAACCTGCGACCTCTACGTCCACGCCTCCGACGTCGAGATCGAGGGACTGTCCTGCATGGAGGCGTTCTCCTGCGGGCTCGTCCCGGTCATCTCCGACAGCCCTCGCAGTGCGACCGGCCAGTTCGCGCTCAGTCCGGAGAACCTCTTCCGCTCCGGCGACCCGGCCTCGCTCGCCGACCGGATCGACTACTGGATCGAGCATTCGGCCGCTCGCGCCGCGGCGTCGACGGCGTACGCCCAGCTCGGCGACCTCTACGAGGTAGACCGCAGCGTCAAGGCGATCGAGCGGGTGTACGTGAAAGCCGGCGACGCCCCGGAAACCCCGGCTGGGTACGCCCACTGGCCGTACCGGCTGGCATCGTTCGCGTTCTACTACGCGATCGCCATCCCCGCCCTGTTCGTGTGGACGCGCCTGCTCCTCGGCGTACGCACCGAACGCAAGAGCCGCCGGGCGCCGTCCGGCGGGGCGGTGACGGTCTGCAACCACGTGCACTTCCTCGACAGCGCCCTGGTCGCGATCGCCCTGTTTCCCCGTCGACCCGTGGTCACCTCGGCCCCCGTCAACCTCCAGAATCGCTGGTACGGCGGCCTCGTCCGGCTGCTCGGCGGCATCGCCGTGCCCACCGAGCTGTCGAGACTACCGCTCTTCTTCGCTGAGCTGGAACTCCTCGTCGCCCGAGGCCGCGTCGTGCACTTCTTCCCGGAAGGGGAGCTCGAGCCCTACGACACGACCCTGCGCGCCTTCAAACGAGGCGCGTTCCACCTCGCCGCCCAGGCGCGCGTACCAGTCGTGCCGTTGTCGATCCGCTTCACCGAGCCGACCGGACTGGGGCGCGTGTTCCGTCGCAAGCCCACGATGGTGGTGGTGCGGGGCGAGCCCATCGCCCCCATGGAGACCGATCCGCACAATGACGAGGCGATCCGCCTCGACTTGGCCCGTCGCCAGATGACCGATCTCATCACCCACCCCGTGCGTGCGCGCACTCCATGAGGACTCGCCGGAAAGCGCGAAGCCGAGGTCCTGAAGCGAATCGGCCGCCGGCCCCGGTGCGCTCGTGGCCTTGCCGAGCGGGGTTGACGGCGCGCCCAAAATCATTCATGCTCTAAATCATTCAGCAACAGAATGATTCTGGAGATGTGTGATGACTGGGATTCTGATCCTGAACGCCCTTCTGGTCCTGGGCTCCGGGCTGTCGGGCGTGCTCGGGGTGGTCCGTCCGAGCCTCGCGATCGGTCCAGCTGAGGCGGTGACGCCCGGGGTGATGTTCTTCGCCCAGGCGTACGCCGTCCGCGCGGTTCCGCTGAGTGCGGTGGCGCTGGTCCTCTTCGCGATGCGACCAGAGGGCGTGGCGTTGACCGCGCTGTTGGTGTTGCTGGGGCTCGTGCAGGCGGGCGACGGCGTCATCGGATTCCGGCGGCGCATCCGGGGCATGACCGTCGCGTCATCGGTCGGCGCGCTGGTGCACTTGGCTTCCGCGGTCTACCTGGCGGTGGCGTGATCATGCGGACGCGTACCTGGGTTCTCGGGCTCACCACGATCCTGTCCGGCCTGTACGCCGGGTTCTGCGTCGCGTACGCACTGACGGTGATGCCTGGGCTGGCCGAGACCGACGACGAGACCTTCGTCGTGACGATGCGTGCGGTAAACGCGGCCACGCCGAGTGTCCCGTTCGCGCTGATCTTCGGCGGGCCGGTGGTGCTCGGCGTCGTCGCCCTGGTCCTGCATCGCCGGCAGCGGCGTACCGCGATCCTGCTGGCTGCCGCGCTCGCTTGCGCGCTGGGGACTGCGGCGGTGACCTTGCTGGGCAACGTCCCTCTGAACGGTCAGCTGGCCAGGGCAGGCGATCCGGCCGTGCTGCGGCAGACGTTCGAGAGCTCGTGGGTGACCTTCCACCTGCTCCGGACCGTGCTGGCGATCGGCGCGTCGGGGCTGGTCGCGGTGGCGTCCGCCGGAGCACGCGAGCGTTCGGCCCTAGCATTACCGGCGTGAGCGACATCGGAATGCCGGCGACCGTGACCTTCCGGCTCGGCACGCTGGGCGCGCTGGTCACGGAACGGTTCACGGCGAGGCTCGCCGACCTGGACCTCAAGCCCAAGCACGTCGGCGTGCTGACCGCGCTCGCCGCCGGTCCGCCCGCCAGTCAGCAGGAGCTGGCGGGCCTGATGGGCGTCGCGCCGAGCCTGCTGGTCGCGCTCGCCGATCACCTGGAGGCGATCGGGGCGATCGCGCGGACGAGGGATGCCGGGGACCGGCGCCGGATGGTGCTCACGCTGACCGCTCGGGGGCGCAAGCTGCTCGCGAAGTGCGGCGCTCTCGCGCAGGACTTCGACGCCGAGCTGACCGGTTCGCTCACGGCCGACCAGCGCGGCCAGCTGGCCGATCTGCTCGGCGTCCTGGCCGCGGAGAACGGCCTGCCTACCTGACGGCCGCCGCGCCGCCCACTCGCACCCGCGGTCCGGTCTCGCTCCGCTGCGCGACAGCTTTGATGGCGGCTGGTACGCCGAGAGCATCGCCCATGTCCACGGTGAGCGAGACGTCGCCGTCCTGGGCCAGGTACGCCGCCAGGCAACTGGTGCTGTTGGCGTTGGCGATGTCCTCCGGTACGCCGATGGACGGGGCGAACATCCGAGCCGCGGCCCGTCCGCCCGCCGGAACGCTGTATACGTAGCAGCCGAGCAGTCCTAAGCGGTCACACTCGGTCCGCAGCCGATCGAGGTCGGGGGTCAGCCCGGCGAGGGTGGCCGGGTCGGCGACCGGGACGAGCAGCCGCGCCCGTCCGACGGACGCCACGCACAGTCCGGCCACCGGAGCAGCGCCCAGCGCTTCGAGTACGCCGTCGCACTCGCCCGAGGCCGGTTCCCGCACCTCGACCGGGCCGGCGTCGAACCAGTACGCGTCGTCCGTGGCGTACCCGGTGAAGGCGCGTTCGCGCGTACGCAGCCGGAAGTCCCGCCGGCCGAACCGGTCGGCCAGGTACGCCATCGCCGCGACCGTCCCGTGCCCGCACGACGGCAATTCGCCCGTGCTGGTGAAGAACCGCAGGGACACCTCGGTCTCGCCGACGTCGACGAAGACGGCGTGCGACGTTCCGCTGTGGACGGGGAGAGTGCGGCGCTCCTCGTCGGACAGGCCCGTCTCGGCCAGCACGACGGTGGGTGAGCCGCCCCGGCCGTCCCGAAGGCACGCGTCCACGGTCGTCATGAGATCGACTCTACGGCGGTCGTTCCCGGCGCAGGAAAGTGCCGCGCGGCTCACGGGGAGCCGCGCGGCGGAAGGGGGATGGGGCTTATGCGGGAAGGGTCGCCACTCCGGCCGGAGCGAACCGGCGGCCGGTGACCTTCTCGGAGACGCCGGTCCGGTCCAGGTACGGCGTGATGCCGCCGAGCCAGAACGGCCAGCCGCCACCGAGGATCAGGCAGAGGTCGATGTCGGCCGAGTCGGCCACGACGCCCTCGTCCAGCATGATCCGGATCTCCTCGGCGAGGGCGGCGAGCGCGCGCTCGCGTACCTCTTCGGCGGTGAGCGGAGTCTGGCCGCCCGCCAGCAGCTCGACCACGGCCGGATTGATCTCGTCGTCGACGAGCAGCGGCTGCCCGGCGGCCACGATCTTCTCCATGCTGGGGGAGACCTTGAACCGGTCCGGGTAGGCCCCGTGCATCGTCTTGCCGACGTGCGCGGCGACGGCCGGGCCGACCAGCTGCAGCAGCTCCAGCGGTCGCATCGGCAGGCCGAGCGGGTCGAGCGCGGTGTTCGCCACGTCGAGCGGCGTACCCAGGTCGATGGCGTTGTAGATCTCGCCGAAGAACCGGGTCAGGATGCGGTTGAAGACGAACGCGGGCGCGTCCTTCACCAGGACGCACGACTTCTTGAGCTGCTTGCCGAGCGCGAACGCGGTCGCCAGGGTGACGTCGTTCGTGTGCTCGGCCCGGACGATCTCCAGCAGCGGCATCACCGCGACCGGGTTGAAGAAGTGGAAGCCGACCAGCCGCTCCGGGTGCTTCAGGTCGGCGCCCATCGCGCTGACCGACAGCGAGGAGGTGTTGGTCGCGAGGATCGTCTCCGGCGAGACGATCTCCTCGATCTCGGCCCAGACCTTCTTCTTGACGCCGAGCTCCTCGAAGACGGCCTCGATGACGAAGTCGGCGTCGGAGAACCCGGCCGCCTTGTCCACGGTGCCCGTGACCAGCGTCCGCAGCTTGGCCGCCTTCAGCTCGGTGAGCCGCCCCTTGGCCACCGACTTGGCGATCTCGGCCTGGACGTAGGCCAGACCCTTGTCCACCCGCTCCTGGTCGAGGTCGGTGATCACCACCGGCACCTCGAGCCGGCGGGCGAACAGCAGCGCCAGCTGCGACGCCATCAGGCCCGCGCCGACCACGCCGACCTTGGTGACGTCCCGGGCGAGCGAGCGATCCGGAGCGCCGGCGGGGCGCTTGGCCCGCCGCTGCACCAGGTCGAACGAGTAGATGCCGGCCCGCAGCTCGTCGGACATGATCAGGTCGGTGGCCGCCTCGCGCTCCGCGGCCAGGCCCGCCTCGGTCACGCCGTCCTTGGCCAGCGCCAGCAGGTCCAGCGCCTTGGTCGCCGCCGGCGACGCGCCGTGGATCTTCTTGTCCAATTCGGTACGCGCGAAGTAGACGACCGCGTCCCACATGTCCCGGTCGATCTCCGGACGCTCGACCGTCGTCTGTCCAGTGACGACGGACGCCGCCCACAGCAGCGACCGCTCCAGGAAGTCGGCCGGTTCGAAGAGGGCGTCGGCGATGCCCAGCTCGACCGCCTGCTTCGGGCGGAGCTGCTTGTTCATCATGAGCGGGTTCTGCACGATCACCTGAGCCGCGCCGACGACGCCGATCAGGTTCGGCAGCAGCTGGGAGCCGCCCCAGCCGGGGATCAGGCCCAGGCTGACCTCGGGCAGCGACAGCGCCGCCGCGCCGGCCGACAGGGTCCGGTACTGGCAGTGCAGGGCCAGCTCCAGACCACCGCCCATCGCGGCTCCGTTGACGAACGCGAAGGTCGGCACCGGCGCGGTACGCAGTTTCGCGTACACCTGGTGGCCGAGGGCCTCGATCTCGGCGGCCTGGGACCGTTCGGTGACGAACGGGATGCCGGTGATGTCGGCGCCGACGCAGAAGATGTACGGCTTGCCGGTGACCGCGAGGAACGCGGGATCGGCGGCGAGCGCCTCGTCGATGGCGGTGCTCAGGCTCGCCAGCCCACCGGGTCCCATGGTGTTGGGCTTGGTGTGGTCGAAGCCGTTGTCGAGCGTGATGATCGCGGCCGGCTTGGCCAGCCCCGGTACGGCGGTGAGCCGAAGCTTCGCGTGGGTGACGACCTCGTTGGGAAAGGTCACTTCGACTCTCCGTTCCACTGCGGGTTTTCCCAGATGACCGTGCCGCCCATGCCGATGCCGATGCACATGGCGGTGATGCCGTAGCGGACCTCGGGGTGCTCGGCGAACTGGCGGGCCAGCTGCGTCATGAGGCGTACGCCGCTGGACGCGAGCGGGTGCCCGACCGCGATGGAGCCACCCCACGGATTGACCCGAGGATCGTCGTCTTTGATCCCGAAGTGATCGAGGAAGGCCAGGACCTGCACGGCGAACGCCTCGTTCAGCTCGAACAGGCCGATGTCGTCGATGGTGAGCCCGGCGACCTTGAGCGCCTTCTCGGTGGACGGGATCGGGCCGTAGCCCATGACCTCCGGCTCCACGCCGACGAAGCCATAACTGACCAGCTTCATCGCGACCGGCAGGCCGAGTTCCTCGGCCGCTTCGGCGGAGGCGAGCAGGCAGGCGGTCGCGCCGTCGTTCAGGCCGGCGGCGTTGCCCGCGGTGACCCGGCCGTGCGGGCGGAACGGGGTCTTCAGGGTTGCGAGCTTCTCCAGGCTGGTCTGCCGGGGCGCTTCGTCCACAGTCGACAGGCCCCAGGCGCCGTTCTCGTCGCGGACGGCGATCGGCACCAGGTCGGGCTGCAGCTTGCCCGCGGCGTACGCGGCGGCCGTCTTCTCCTGCGAGCGCAGGCCGAACCGGTCTGCGCGCTCCTTGGTGACCTCGGGGAGACGGTCGTGCAGGTTCTCCGCCGTCGATCCCATGACGAGGGCGGACTGGTCGACGACCTTCTCGGCCAGGAAGCGCGGGTTGGGGTCGACGCCTTCGCCCATCGGGTGGCGGCCCATGTGCTCCACGCCGCCCGCGATCGCGACGTCGATGGCGCCCATCGCGATACTGCCCGCGACGGTGGTCACCGCGGTCATCGCGCCCGCGCACATCCGGTCGATCGAGTAGCCGGGCGTGGTCTTGGGCAGGCCGGCCAGCAGGGAGGCGGTCCGGCCGAGGGTCAGGCCCTGGTCGCCGATCTGGGTGGTCGCGGCGACGGCCACCTCCTCGACGCGCTCGGGCGGCAGCTGCGGATTGCGGGCGAGCAGTTCACGGATGCATCGGATGACGAGGTCGTCGGCGCGAGTCTGCGCGTAGACACCCCCGGCCTTGCCGAACGGAGTGCGTACGCCGTCGACGAAGACGACATCGCGGACGTTGCGGGGCACAGCGCCTCCTAGGAGTGGTTGGACACTCCCGATGTTACCCGCGAGTAGTTACCGCCCGGTAGGTCGGGTCACTGTGAGGTTTCCGCGTCGCCCGCACCCTCATCGGCCGGGGCGAGCGCCTTGGCCAGCTCGTCCGCCAGCAACTCGCGCTGCCAGGGCCGGGCGCCGAACTTCGCCAGCAGCTCGGCCACCGTGCTCAGATCCGCGGGCGGCTCCCAGGCGAGGCGGCGCACGTACTCCGGAGTGATCAGGTTCTCCGGCGGCATCGACAGCTCACCGGCGATGTGGGCCACAACCTCGCGGGCGCGGACCAGCCGGGCGGCCGCCGCCGGATCCCGCTCGGCCCACCGGTGCGGTGGCGGCGGGCCCTCGTACGGTGGCGTCGTCGGCAACGCCGAGTCGGGCAGCCCCCGCGCCTCGGACAGCGCGTCCAGCCAGGTCCCGGCCAGCCGCCGGGTCGACCGCCCGCCGAAACCGGGCAGCAGCAACAGCTCCCGCTCGGACTTCGGGTCCATCTCGGCCGCCGCGACGATCGACGAGTCGGGCAGAACCCGGCCCGGCGCGGTGTCCCGGCGCTGGGCGATCTGGTCGCGGGCGTACCAGAGGGCCCGGACCCGGGCCTGGGCCCGGGCGCCCCGCACGCGATGCATCCCGGAGGTACGCCGCCAGGGGTCGGTTCGCGGCTTCGGCGGCTGCGCCCCGCTCACCACGAGGGCGGCGAACTCCTGGTCGGCGTACTCGGTCTTGCCCTGATCGGCCAGGACGGTGACGAGCGCGTCGCGCAACTCGACCAGCAGCTCGACGTCGAGCGCGGCATAGGTCAGCCACGACTCGGGCAGCGGCCGGCTGGACCAGTCCGCGGCCGAGTGATGCTTCTCCAGGGTGAAACCGAGCAGATTCTCGGTCAGTGCGGCCAGGCCGACCCGCTCGAATCCGGCCAGCCGGGCGGCCAGTTCGGTGTCGAACAGCTTGCGCGGCCGTAAGCCCAGCTCGGCCAGGCAGGGGAGATCCTGGCTGGCGGCGTGCAACACCCACTCGGCGTCGGCGAGCGCGGCGTCCAAAGCGGACAGATCGCCCAACGGGACGGGGTCGATCAGCGTGGTGCCCGCACCCTGCCGGCGTAGCTGCACCAGGTAGGCGCGCTGGCTGTAGCGGTAGCCGGAGGCCCGCTCGGCGTCGATCGCCACCGGTCCGGTCCCGGCCGCGAACCTCGCGATCACCTGCTCCAGCTCGGCGGGGCTGGTCACGGGCTGCGGAGTCCCCTCGGCGGGCTCGGTCAGCAGCTTGGGTGGAACCCCTTCCGGGGCCGCTGCGTCGTTGGAGTTGCCGCCGCCGTCGCGCGCGCGGACTCGACGCCGCAGCACGGTTTCGTCGTCGGTCACATGAACAACCTACGGGTACGCCCTGCGGTGGTGGGTCAGCCCCTGCGGCGCGTCGAGCCGACGAGTTGCGAACCTCACTCGGAACGCGGCCGATGCCGGGCTTGAAAGGGGAAGACAGAATGGCCGGTAACCGGTACCTTCTGCGGGTCGGTGATCACGAATGGGGAGGCTCTCGACAATGACGACGGGCTCGGATCCGACGCAACCACAGGCTCCTTATGCGCCGCCTGGCCCTTATCCACCGAAGGTGGAGCCAGTATTGCAGCCACCGAAGGTGGAGCCAGTATTGCAGCCACCGAAGGTGGAACCGGCATCGCAGTCGCCTCAGGTCGGTCAGCCTCCTCAGGCAGGCCAGTCGCCCGTTCCGAACCAGCGTCCGGCGTACGCGCCGCCGCCGGTGACCGGTACCGGTTACCAAGCCCCGGCTCCGCAGCCGATGGCGCCGGCCCAGCCGGTGCAGCCGACCCAGCCGATCGCCCAGCCGCCGGTCGGCCAGCCGGCCGTGCTGCAGCCCAACGTGACGCAGCCCACGGTGACCCAGCGTCCGGCGTATGCGCCGCCCGTTCCGCCGTCGTCCGTTCCGGCCACCGCCCCGATGTCCGGTTTCCCGGCCGGGCCGATTCCGCCGGTGGGCGCGCCCCCGACCCCGGTACGCCGCGTCAGCTGGCCCGGCCTGGTCGCGCTGATCCTCGTCGTGCTGCTCCTCGGCGTCACCGCGTTCCAGGCGTTGCAGCTGAACAGCCTCGGTGACGAGCTGGACCGTACGCGTGCCCAGGCCGCCGCCGACGTGTCGGCCGCCGACAAGCGGGTCGACGCGGTGGAAAGCCAGCTGGCGACGCAGTTCAACGCCGAGAAGATCGCCGCGAAGACGCTGCCCAGCGTGTTCCGCGTGCGTACGCCGGAAAGCATCGGCTCGGCGTTCGCGGTCGGCTCCGCCGCCTCCGACGGCGGCACCAACCTGCTGACCAACTTCCACGTGATCGAGGACGTCTGGAACGACGGCACCAAGAAGGTCAAGATCGAGCACGCCGACCAGTTGTACGACGCGACCGTCGTGGCCGGGGACAAGAAGGCCGACATCGCGCAGTTGCACACGACGGCGAAGATCGACGGTCTGAAGGTCGCCGCGACCGAGTCCAAGTCGGGTCAGGAGATCCTGGTCGTCGGCTCGCCGCTGGGCCTGAAGGACACCGTCACCAGCGGTGTCGTCAGCGCCTTCCGGGAGGAGACCACCCAGCACGGGCCGTACATCCAGTTCGACGCGCCGATCAACCCCGGCAACTCGGGCGGCCCGGTCATCAACGCGAGCTACGAGGTCATCGGGATCGCCTCGGCGAAGTTCACCGATGCCGAGGGGCTCGGGCTGGCGATCCCGATCAAGATCGCCTGCGACAAGTTCAAGATCTGCTAGCCCGCCGACGAGGCGGCGACGCAAGCTACGGCGACGGCCATCAGCCGACGCCACCCCACACGGAGGAACCCCCATGACCCATCCCGAGCCGGAGTCTTCGCAGTCTCCGTTCGCTCAGCCGCCGGCCTCGCCGGACCCGACCCAGCCGGTGTCGCCGGCCCAGCCGGTCGTCCCGGCGCAGCCGGCCGCTGAGGCCACCGCCCCGCTGACCCCGTGGACCCCGCCGAGCCAGCCCGCTCAGCCCGCGTACCCCGCTCCGGCTCCGGCGCAGCAGCCGACCGTGGCGTACCCGCCGGTGCAGCAGCCTTCGGCGCCGCCCGCGTACCAGCAGGGTGCCGTGCAGCCGCCCGCGCAGCCCGCGTACCAGCAGGGTGCCGCGGCCGTGCCGCCCACGCAGCCGGTGACGCCGCCCCCCGGCTACCCGACCAGCGCGGTCCCGGCGCAGCCGGTGTCCGCGGGCCCTGCCTACCCGACGTCGGCGTACCCCGCGGCCGGTGCGCCGTACTCGGCGGTGCCCGCCGGCCCGGCCGCGCCGAAGAAGGGCCCGGCGGTCCTCGTTCTGTCCATCCTGGTCGGCGTGCTGGTGCTGGCGCTCGGCACGGTGACGACGCTCTACCTCGTCAAGGCGAGCGACGCCTCGAAGCAGGAGAAGGCCGCCGCCGCGCAGGCCGCGACGGACGCGAAGAACCTCGAGGACGTCAAGGCTCAGCTGACCACGACCAAGGCTGAGGCCGAGAAGCTGAAGCAGGATCTCGAGGGCGCGAAGAACGCCAACGCCGAGAAGCTGAAGCTGCTCTCCGCCTGCGTCGACGCGGTGGACAAGATGATGTCCTCGACCACTCAGGCCGCGTTCAACAAGGCCTTCCCCGCGATGCGGGCGGCCTGCGAGGCCGCGCAGATCGCCACGAGCTGACTTTCCTTGCACGAACGGCGGCCGGGGTTCCCACGGGGATCCCGGCCGCTGCCGTTTCAGCTTTCCTTGCGGCGGGTGGGCAGTGCGGTCACACCCTCGGGCGGCAGCCCGGCGGTCGAGGCCAGCAGCGTGCACCAGGCCAGCATGTGATCGGCCAGATTCGCGCCCAGCGGCGTCCACGACGCGCGGATCTCCAGGTCGGCGGCGGTCGGCGAGCCGGGCGGCTCCTCGCTCTCGGCTACCCGGGCGAGGTCGCCGAACCGCGTCGACAGCGTCTGCGTGACCGTCCCGGCGATCGCGGTGTAGCCCTCCTCCCGGCCCGGCCCGGTGTGCGCGTCCAGCGCGTCCACCAGCCACGACCAGCCGACCTGCGGCAACAGCGGGTCGGCGGCGTACTCGGGTTCGAGTTCGGCGGTCACATAGGTGACCAGCCGCATCGTCCCGTGCCAGGCCTCGTGACCGGCCGGATCGTGCAGCAGGATCAACCGCCCCGTCGCGACCTCCTCGCCGTCGCGGAGCACGGTGGCACCCAGAGCGTGGGCGTACGGCGCGAGCCGGGTCGGCGCACCGACCTCTTCCAGGGAGATCTCCCGGCGGATCGGGGCGGATCGCAGTGCTTCGACCGCCCGGGTGAAGACGTCCGGTGGCGTGCGAAGCGTGGTCGGCATAGCGCAACCCTAGGGCGCATCGGCTTCCGCCGCGTGGTGCGGCACGCCGTGCGCTGTCACACGCTCAGAGTGGCGTACTCCTCAGCGGCGCGCCCCCACCGCTCGACGGCGGGGAGAAACGTGGCACGATCTGTGGAATGACCAGCATTGCAGCTGACCCGGCCGACTCCGTCTTCGTCCGCGCCTGCCTCGGCGAGCCGGTCGAGCACACCCCGGTCTGGTTCATGCGGCAGGCGGGGCGTTCGCTGCCCGAGTATCGCGAATTGCGGGCCGAGGCGGGCCTGTCGATGTTGGAGGCGTGCCGCCGACCGGATCTGGTCACCGAGATCACCCTCCAGCCGGTACGCCGCCACGGAGTCGACGCGGCGGTGTTCTACAGCGACATCGTGGTGCCCGTCGCGGCAGCCGGGGTCGGCGTGGAGATCGTCGCCGGGACCGGTCCCGTGGTCGCCGATCCCATCCGGTCCACCGCCGACCTCGCTCGGATCGGGCGGGCCGAGCCGGCCGATCTCTCCTTTGTGGAGGAAGCCGTCCGGATGCTGATCCCGCGGCTGGAAGGCACCCCGCTGATCGGCTTCGCCGGGGCGCCGTTCACGCTGGCCAGCTACCTGATCGAGGGCGGGCCCTCGAAGACGCACGCCAAGACCAAGGCGCTGATGCACGGCGACCCGCACCTGTGGCACGGTCTGGCCGAGCGGCTCGCCCAGATCACCTCGACGTTCCTGCGGGTGCAGATCGACGCGGGAGCCAGTGCGGTCCAGCTCTTCGACTCGTGGGCGGGCGCTCTCAGCGAGGCCGACTACCGGCGTTTCGTGCTGCCGCACTCGGCGGCGGTCCTCCAGGACATCGGCCCGGTCGTGCCCCGGATTCACTTCGGCGTCGGCACGGCTCACCTGCTCACGGCGATGGCCGAGGCGGGCGCGGACGTCGTCGGGGTCGACTGGCGTACGCCGCTCGACCAGGCCGCCGCCCTCGTGAACGTCGCGGATCTGCGACTGGACGGCGGTGAGCCGGGTCCGGCCCGAACCCGGGCGGTGCAGGGCAACCTCGACCCGGCGTTGCTGGGCGCGCCGTGGGAGGTCGTCGACCACGAGGTACGCCGAGTGCTCGCCGAAGGTGAGGCGGCCACCGGGCACGTCTTCAATCTCGGGCACGGCGTACCGCCGGAGGCCGATCCGGGGGTGCTGACCCGGATCGTCGAACTCGTCCACAAGATCAGCGTGCGATGAGCAGCCGCCACGTCGTTGTCGTCGGCGGCGGGATCGCCGGGCTGACCGCCGCGCTGCGGCTCGCCGAGTCCGGCGTACGCGTGACGGTGGTCGAGGCGACCGCCCGGCTGGGCGGCAAGATCCAGACGGCCGGCGACGGGATCGAGACCGGCGCCGAGCAGTTCTTGATGCGTACGCCGGACGGCGGTCCCAGTGGGGCCGCCCGGTTGGTCGCCGACTTGGGCCTGAGCGACCGGTTGGTGCATCCGGCGCTGGGCGCGGCGGGCCTGTGGGTCGGCGGCCGGTTGCAGTCCATGCCGCCGGGGACGCTGATGGGCGTACCGGGGTTCTCGGCCGCGCTGGACGGTGTCGCGACGCTGGCCGACGACGACCGTGATCTCGGCGTACCGGTGCTGGCCGGGCAGGACGTGGCCGTCGGCGAGCTGGTGCGGTCCCGGCTCGGCGGCGAGGTGGTGGAGCACCTGGTCGACCCGCTGCTCGGCGGGGTGTACGCCGGTCGCGCCGACCTGCTGTCGCTGCGGGCCACCATCCCGAACCTGTACGCGGCGCTGCAGACCGCGCACACCTTGCGTGACGGCGTCGCGGCCTCGCTGGTGAAGCGGTCGGCGGGCGGCCCGGTGTTCGGCACCCTCCGAGGTGGACTGTCGTTGCTGGTGGAGGCGCTGTCGCAGCGGCTGCTCGACCTCGGCGTCGTCGTCCACTATGGAAGCCCGTTGCGGTCGCTCGACGAGCTGGACGCCGACGCGTACGTGCTGGCCTGCCCGGCCAAGCCGGCTGCGGCGTTGCTGCCGGCGGAGGTGGCCGAGCGGGTGAGCGCACTCGACTACGCGAGCGTCGGGCTCGTCACCCTGCGGCTGCCCGGCGCGGAGCTGCCCGAACTCACCGGATTCCTCGTCCCGGCCGACCAGGGACTGTCGATCAAGGCCGCCACCTTCTTCTCCCGCAAGTGGGAGCACCTGTCGGGCGAGCCGGAGGCGGCGGTCCGGGTCTCCGTCGGCCGCTACGGCGACATCGGCGCGCTCGCGCTGACCGACGAGGCCCTCGGTGACGCGGTCCAGGCAGACCTGGCCAAGGTGCTCGGCCCATTGCCGGCTGCCTCGGCGGTACGCGTGACGCGCTGGGGCGGTGCGTTGCCCCAGTACGCCCCCGGCCACGTCGACCGGGTCGCCGAAGCCCGCTCGTTGCTCGCCGCCGGGCCGAAGCCCGTCGTCCTGGCCGGAGCCGCCTTCGACGGCGTCGGCATCCCCATCTGCATAGCCTCCGGCGAGAAAGCCGCCGCCGATCTGGGAGAATTCGTATCGTGACCGAGCAGACCACCCAAGAGGTCGTTGTTACCGAAGAGCCGGCGCAGTCCAATGCCGCCCGTCTGCGCGAGCTGAACGCCACCATCCGTTACACGATGTGGTCGGTCTTCCGGGCCACCAGCCCGCTGCCGACCCTGCGTGACGATCTGATCTCCGAGGTCACCGGCCTGTTCGACCGGCTCGCCGAGAAGGACGTCACGATTCGGGGCACCTACGACGTCTCCGGCCTGCGGGCCGACGCGGATCTGATGATCTGGTGGCACTCGTCGTCGGCCGACGCCCTGCAGGAGGCGTACTCGCTGTTCCGCCGGACGGCGGTCGGGCGGAACCTGACCGGGGTCTGGTCCCAGGCGGCGCTGCACCGCCCGGCCGAGTTCAACCGCAGTCACGTCCCGGCCTTCCTGGCGGGCGAGGAGCCGCGGAACTACATCTGCGTCTACCCGTTCGTGCGGTCGTACGAGTGGTACCTGCTGCCGGACGAGGAACGGCGCGAGATGCTGGCCGAGCACGGCCGGATGGCGCGCGGTTACCCGGATGTGCGGGCCAACACGGTCGCCTCGTTCGCGCTGGGCGACTACGAGTGGATGCTCGCCTTCGAGGGCGACGAGCTCTACCGCATCGTCGACCTGATGCGTGACCTGCGCGCGTCGCGGGCACGGCGGCACGTCCGCGAGGAGGTCCCGTTCTACACGGGCCGGCGTCGCGAGATCGCCGACATCATCACGAACCTGCCCTGACGGCGGGCGACCGCAGCCACCGGACGACCTCCTCGGCCGGCATCGGTTCGGCGAACAGGAAGCCCTGCCCATAGGGGCAGCCGGCGTCCAGCAGGACCGCCCGCGCGTGTTCGGTCTCGACGCCTTCGGCGATCTGGTCCACCCCGATGTAGCGGAGCGTCGACGACACGCCCTCGATGAGGCGGGTGGCTCGGGGCGTCAGGTCGCTCAGCATGCTGCGGTCGATCTTCACGATGTCGACGCTGTCCTGGCGTAGGTAGCCGAGTGAGGCGTATCCGGTGCCGTAGTCGTCGATCGCGATGCGTACGCCCAGCGCGTGCAACTCGTCCAGGTAGGCCCACGGCCGCTCGTCGTCGTTCTCGATGAGGATGTTCTCGGTGACCTCGAGGACGAGCAGGCCGGGGTCGACCCGGCTGCTCTTCAGCGCCCGGCGCACGATCGTCGGAAAATCGGTCCGCCGCAGCTGACGGGCGGACACGTTGACGCTGACATAGCAGGGATCCCGGTCCGGCAGCTGGAACAGCGGCAGGTCGGCCAGCGCCCGGTCGAGGATCCACTCGCCCAGCTGACCGATGAGCCCGATGGTCTCGGCCGCCGCGACGATCTGCGGCGGCGGCATGTGGTGGCCGTCGTCCTGGAGGCGGAGCAGCGCTTCCACCCCGACGGTCTCACCCGCGGCGAGATCCACGATCGGCTGGTAGACGAGGGTCAGCTCGCCGGAGGCCATGGCGGTGCGCAACCGCCGCCCGACCTCGGCGTGGTTACGAGCCGGGATGCTCATCTCCCCGTCGTACTGACGCCAGCGGCCCTTGCCGCCCGACTTGGCAGCGTACAGCGCCATGTCGGCCTGGCGCATCAGCAGACTGTCGTCCCCGCTCTCGCCGGCGTACGCCAGCCCGACGCTCGCCCGGCACTCCAGCGCCATGTCGTCGACCTCGACCGGCTCGGCCAGCAGGTCGGACAGGCGCTGGGCGACGTCCCGGGCGACGCCGACGTCGGAGCAGTCGCCGAGCACCACACCGAACTCGTCACCCCCGATACGCGCGGCCAGGTCGGCCGGGCCGATGACGGAATCGATCCGCCGGGCGCAGGTCACGAGGAGGTAGTCGCCGACGGGGTGGCCGTACATGTCGTTGACCAGCTTGAAGTCGTCGATGTCCAGGAGAATGACGGCGGCGCCGGGCCTGCGTACCGCCTCGGCGAGGGCGTGCCGGAACAGCCGGGGATTGGCCAGTCCGGTGATCACGTCGTGGCTGGCCTGATGCGCGAGGTCGCGCCGCAGATCGCGTTCGGCGGTGACGTCGCGCAACGTGGTGACGACGCCGCACACAGTGGGATCCTCGGCGAGATCGCGCCGGTCCACCAGGACCGCCAGACTGCGGTCGGACCGGCGTACCTCGCCCTCTTCCGCCTCCACCGTGTCGGGCCAACTGCCGCCGTCGGAACGCACGACGAGATCGTCGAGGCCGCGGCCAACCACTTCGAAACCGAACAGGGCCTGGGCCGACGGAGTGGCGTACTCGATGATGCCGTCCCGGCTGATCAGCGTGACGTCGGTGCTGGTCTGCACGAGCGTGCGGAAGTATTGCTCGCGCTGCTCGGCGGCCAGCTTCTCCATGGTGCGGATGCGGCTGAACGCGGACGCGGCCTGATCCGTGAGCGCCTGAAGGGTGAGCGACAGCTCGTCCAGCCGCGCGGACGGGCCGTCGAAGACCATCAGACCCAGAGCGCAGGGCGGTTCGCCGCCCTGCAGGGTCAGCGTCACGCTGTCGGGGAACGGCGCGCCGGGCTCGCGGATCCGCGCGGTCGCGGTCGGGACCAACTGCCGGAGCGCGGCGTTCACCCCCGCCTCGATCTGCGGGCGGTCGGTGGCGAGCATCAGCGCCCGCGACGCCATCCGCAGGCTGCGCTCGCGCAGGGCCTTGTGCTGGTACGCCCGGGCGGACAGGAAGATCCGCGTGATCATGACAAGGCCGATCGCCGCGGCCGTGATCGCGATGGCGAACCCGGTCGTGACCGGGCCGGAGGTGGCCGCCACGAGCAGCATCGTCGGCGCCACGAGGAGTCCGATCGCCACCATCACCAGCCGCGCGCCGAGCTGATGACGGGCGTGCGTACGCGAGGCGACCTGGGCCATCGACGGCATCAACGCCGCCCCGCCGCTGACGGCGAAGAAGATCGGGAAGCCGAGATCGGCCAGCCCACCGGGCGTGAAGGTGCCTGAGATGATCTCAGTGCCGTAGACGTAGTCGGCGATCAGGAAGGAGATCAGCCCCACGCCGAGGACCCGGAGCGCCGGATTGGCTCGCCAGGCCACCGCCACGAGGGCGGCGCTGGCGAGGACGGCAGCATATCCAACGTTTCCGGCAATCACGATTAACTTGGCATACCCAGTCAGGTGCAGGCTCAACACGGCCGGGCGTACCAAGGTGATCCACACGACCAGCGTCGCGGCGAGCCCGACCGCGATCGTGTCGAGGATGAGCATCAGATCAGTCGAGAGCGTACGCGGACGGCCCATCAGGATCAGGCCCAGCGCGAGCGGCACATAAGCGGACACGAACAACAGCTCGGGCAGTCCAGGGAAGCTGCGCGCGGATCCCATGATGGCGTAGACCGCCTCGCCGAACGTGATCAGCAGAATGCCGGCGGCGAGCAGGACCCAGGCGAGCCAGCGATCGGTCCGATGACGGCAGACGCCGACGAAGATCGCCCCCGCGCCGCCGAGGCCGATGGCGACGAGTGCGGTGCCCCGAAACGGAGGTATGAGATAGTACGCGACGATCAGCCCGATCATCACGGTCGGATAGAGCACCTTCGTCCAGCGTTCGATCTTCAGACGCTAACCTGACGCCCGAGAGCGCGGCGGAGAATCGGTCTAACGTGCTGAGCGTCGCATCGGCGTATGCGGAATGCCGTCCTCGACGAACTCCGGGCCGGCGGCGGCGTACCCGAAGCGTTCGTAGAACCGGGTGAGGTGGGACTGCGCGTCCAAGACGCTCGGCCGGTCGCCGACGATCGCCAACGCCCGCTCCATGAGCCGCCCGCCCAAGCCGCCGCCGCGCGCCTTCGGCGACGTGACGACCCGGCCGATCCGCAGCTCGTCGCCATCATCGAGGATCCGCAGGTAGCCGAGGATCTCGCCGGCCTCGTCGGCGGCCCACACATGGACCGTCCCCGGTTCGGGATCGCGCCCGTCCACCTCGGGATAGGGACACTCCTGCTCGACCACGAAGACGTCGACCCGCAGCTTCAGCAGGCGATAGAGGGTGGCCGTATCCAGCTCGGCGAACCGGGCGGACCGGAAGATCGTCTCCACGTCGCCATGGTAATCGCGACGCCAGTCGTCAATCGCGAGGCCAGTCGGCGAAGGCTGCGCGTACGGCGAGCGGGTCGGCTCCGTAGCGACGGATCCGCTCGTCCGGACAGCAGTCGAGTTGGCGTACGCACGCCGCGTAGTCGTCGGCGGTGAGCGCCGGATCGACCGCGGTCACCAGCGCCAGCAGCTGATCTCGGTCGAACCGTCGCAGGAACGCCGCGACGTCGATGAAGTCCCGGACCTCGGCCCGGTTGACCATGGCGGCCACCTTGATGGCGGCGAGATCCTCCAACGGGGTCACCGGCCCCGCGCCCAAGTCGACCGGCGGCAACGACCGCGGCTGTACGCCCAGCGACACCGGCATGGAGGCGCCGTCGTGACCGCTGACGGTCAGCTCGATGAGGATGTCGGCCAGGTCATCGAACAGGTCGGTCTCGTCACCGACCTCCCACACGGAGAACCCGGCCTCGGCCAGCGCGTCCATCACCGCCTCGGCCGCCGGGCGCACCGACGAGTCGTCCACGGTGAACAGGTCCACGCCTTCGCTCGGCCGCTCGGTGACTCCGTACGCCAGCAGCGCCCGACCGCCGCCGAGCGCGAACCCCCAGGGTGCGGCGGTGGTGAGGGCGATCCGCTCGATCGCCGCCTGCTCGGCGGGGGTCATGCACGTCTTCCGAACACGTGTTCCATTATGTGCTCGGGCAGACGCCGCCTCAACCCCCAGCAGATCAGGGTTCTCGGTCGAATCTTGGCCCAAGATTCGACCGAGAACCCTGATCCAGCCCTAAAAGGCGGAGCGCCAGAATGCGGAGCGCCGAAAGGCGGGGCGCCGAAAGGCGGAGCGCCGAAGGGGCGGGTCAGTGGAGGCCGGCGGCTCGCAGCGAGATGGCCTGCAGGAAGATCTCGCCGATCTTCGCGGGGTCCTTGGCGGTGAACACGCCACCGCCGGTCACGTCGGTGACCTGCTTCAGCGGCGCGGCGTTCACCGACGGCCCGATGCCGATGATGATCACCTGGATGGGCCGCTTCGGGTCGGCCAGCTGCTTGAGCTTGGCCAGCAGGTCGGCGTGGGAGATGCCGTTGGCGTCGTCGTTGTCGCCGTCGGTCATCATCACGATCGAGTTCACCCGGCCGGGGTCCCAGTCGTGCTGCACCGTCTGGTACGCCGCGAGCAGGGTGTCGTAAAGGCCGGTGTCGCCGGTCTGCTTGGGCTGGATCGCCTCCAGCTTGGCCAGGAGCGACGTACGCTGCGTCGACAGCGGCCCGATCGGGATGAGCTGCCGGTAGTCCTTGGTGCCTTCCAGCTCGGTGGAGAAGGTCCAGAGCCCGACCGCCCACGAGTCGTCGAAGAGCCCGAGGCCCCGCCGGGCGGCTTCCAGGGTGACCTGTTCCCGGGTGGCGTTGCCCGCCGTCGGTACGCGCTCCAGCATCGAGCCGGAGACGTCGATGACGGCCAGCATCCGGGCCGGCAGGGTGACGGCGATCCAGGTGGACAGCGCCTTGTCGACCCCGGCCGCGACGGCGGCTCGCTGGGTCGCACTCGGCGGCGGCGTGACCTGCGGCGTCGGTGCGCCCTGCGGCAGGGTCAGCCCGGCGCTCGGCGTACCGTCCGGCAGGCGCAGCCCGGCACCGGCGAGCTTCGCCCGGAAGGTGTCCGACTGGAGGGCGTCGCGGATCTGCCCGGCGACCTGCTTGCGACCCGCGTCGGCGCCGGGCAGGACGGTGAGCGGATAGTCCAGCGCCAACGGCGCGGGGTCGAGGTAGAGCGCGGCGAGCTTCACCGGCGGCTTGGCCGCGTTGTACGCCAGCACGGCCTGCTCGGACATCGGAGCGGCGGACAGTCCGGAGGCGAGGGCGGCCGGCTCGGCCGACCGGGGGAACCGGGCGAGCACGTCCGACCGCAACGCCGACCGGCCGGCCGACAGCGCCCGGAGGGCTGCCGTCGTGGCGGTCTGCCCGCCCGCCGAGGTCGACGCCGCTTGACCGAGCGCCAGCAGACCGGACAGGGCGGCCGCGTCGCGGGCCGGTTCGGAGGTGCCGACGTGCAGCTTCGTGTCGGTCGTCATCTTCTGGAGCAGGGCCTGCCAGGTCAGCTTGGCGGTCGGCCAGCCCAGCGTCTTGGCGGTCGGCTCCGGCATGGCGATCACGACGGGGCTACGCGCGATCGACACCGTGTCGGTCGCGGCGAGCGTGGGCGACGCGTTGGAGAGCCGGGCCAGCCAGGTCGAGGAGTCCGGGATCCAGATGTCGGGCGCCTTGGCGTCGCCGTCGGGCTGCCCCACGCCGGCCAGCGTGACGTTGCGCTGGCCCGCGATGATCGCCGAGACCTCGGCCGGGTCGGTCGACGTCACCTCGGCCGACAGGCACAGGCCGCCGACCGTCTGGCGGACGATGTCGGCGATCTCCGGCGCTGCGGCGATCCGGATCGGCGTACCGGCGGGGTTGCAGTCGCTCGGGTCGTCACCGGTGAGCCGGACGGCGCCGTACGCACCGACGGCGACCACGGCGAGGACCGCCGTCACGAGGGCGACGGCGCGGACGGGGCGTCGAGGTGGACGGTGTCGGCCTGGCACCGAACCAGTGTTGATGGCGAAAAGGCCTGCTGCCATAGCCGTTCGGTCGAAAGTTACCGGTCGGAAACATCGGTCTGCGGCCATGTTTACCAGCAGCAACGGCCTGATTACCCGGTCAGGCTGGCGAATCGGGCGACCGTGCTGTAAGTTTCTGTACCGACCAGTCAGTTTAGTTTTTCTGGAGCGGCAGTGCCTTCTGCGGAGGTCCTCGACGACGCGGCGCCGAGCGATGAGGGACGCATCGACGCCGACCACGAGATGCCGCTCGGCGAGGAAGACGAGACTGAAGAGCCCGCGGTGCCCGCCCCGGTCCTGGCGGCCCGCGGGCTCGGTCATCAGACCCGTGGACTCGGTCGGCAGCAGTCCGGGCTCGGTCGCCAGACCCGTCGGGAGACTGTGTTCCAGCCGTTCGACCTGGAGGTCTTTCCGGGCGAGCTGATCGTGCTCACCGGGGCGCCCGGCAGCGGCCGGACGGCCGCCCTGCTTTCCCTGACGGGGAACTTCCGGCACAACCAGGGCGTCGTGGAGCGAGCGCAGACCGCGCTCGGTCTCGTCCGGGGCGTACACGAGCCGGAGCCGATGCTGACCGCCCGGGAACACCTCGACGAACGCCTCCGGCTGCTGCGCCCGGTCGGAATGCCGACCCGGGTCCGCCGCGAGCGGCACCGGGCCGCGCTGGCGGAGGCCGAACGTCGCCTGCCGTTCGACGCGACCGCCAAGGCCCGGGACCTGAGCCCGCTCGACCGTCACCGGCTCATGATCGAGCTGGCCCGGCTCGCCGATCCGGCCGTGCTCGCCGTCGACGACGCCGACGTCCAGCTCACCCTCGACGAACAGCGCGACCTCGCCGACGCCCTGCGGGCCACCAGGCTGGCCGCCGTCCTCACGGCGCGCGAAGCGACCGCGTACGCCCCTGATCGGATCGTGGAGATCACTCGATGAGTCCCGCTCGCTCCGAGCTGCGCCGCTTCGGCCGGCACCGGCTGACCCGCGCCGCGCTCGCGGTCCTGACCGTCGTCCCGCTGCTGTACGGCGCGCTCTACCTCGCCGCGTTCTGGGACCCCTACGGCAACCTCAAGCACATCCCGGTCGCGCTCGTCCAGGCCGACCGGCCCGCCACGACCAGCGACGGCGAGGTCGTCCACGCCGGGCGGGACCTCGCCGACGAACTGATCGACCGGCAGGTCTTCGGCTGGGTCCCGACCGGCCGGGCCGACGCCGAGCGCGGTCTGGCCAGCGGCGAGTACCACCTGATCCTGGAGATCCCGGCCGACTTCTCCCAGGAGCTCGCCGACGCGCCCGACCCGGGGCGTACCGCACGGGCGGGCCGCCTGCAGGTCACCAGTGACGACAGCACGAACTACCTTTCCGGGCTGCTGGCCCGCAGCGCGTTCAGCGAGATCCGGGCGGCCGCGGCGAGCAGCGCGGCCGCGAAGTACTTCGACCGGATGCTGCTGGGCTTCACCGACCTCAAGGCGCGGACCGCCGAGGCCGCCGACGGCGCGGCCCAGCTCGCCGACGGTGCGGACGACGCCAGCACCGGTGCCGACAAGATCGCGACCGGTGCCGGGCAGGCCGAGGACGGCGCGGGACGACTGGCCGACGGCACGGCCACCGCCGCCGCCGGGTCGGCTCAGCTGGCGTCCGGTTTGGACACTCTGGCGGCCGGCTCCGACCAGCTCGCCGACGGGACGGCGCGCGCGGCGGCGGGCGGTCGCCAGCTCGCCGCGTTCGTGGACAAGGCGGCCAACGCCGCCGAACCGGTGCTCCGCGAGCACGCCGACGACATCGCAGCCGCGGCGACGGCCATCGCGACCGGGGCCGACGTCATCGCCGATCACCTCGACGAGATACCGGCGATCGCCGACCGCGCCGTTGGGCGTACCGCCGAGGTCGAACAGAAACTCGACGCGCTGGCCGCGGCGAACCCCGAGCTGGCCGACGACGCGGCTTTCCGGGTCGCCCGCCAAGCCGCCGCCGAGGCCGCACAGACCGCCCGTGACCTGCGCGATCAGCTCGCGACCGCGGACCTCGACCAGCTCGCGGACCAGTTGCGCGCCGTCGCCACGCAGGCGCGCGCGGTGGCGCAGGCCGCGCCCACGCTCGCCGATCGCGTCGCCGCCGCCCGGACCCAGGTGGACCAGCTCGCCGCCGGCCTCACCACGCTCGCGGAGGGCGCTTCTCACCTGCAGACGGGTACGCACACCGCGGCGACCAGCGCTCACCAGTTGTCGGGCGGGCTTTACCGGCTCTCGTCGGGCGCCCGGCAACTGGACGGCGGCCTGGCCGACCTCTCGACGGGTACGCGCAGCCTGGCCACCGGGCTGGCAACGCTGGACGCGGGGGCCGGGCGACTGGCGACCGGGCTCGCCGACGGCGCGACCCGGATCCCCGGCTACGACGCCGACGACCGGGCCGCCCGAGCGGGCGTGCTCGGCGATCCGGTGGCGCTGCAGCGGGAGACCCAGCACGCGGCCGCCACCTATGGCGTCGGGTTCGCGCCGTACTTCCTGGCCCTGGCGCTGTGGGTCGGCGCGATGCTCACCTACATGCTGCTGCGGCCGGTGACCCGGCGGCACGTGGTCTCCGGCGCTCCCGCCTGGCGCGTGGCGCTGGCCGGATACGTCCCGGCGGCGATCGTCGGTACCGCCCAGGCGGTTGTGCTCTACCTGGTCCTCCGGTACGCCCTCGGCCTCGTCCCAGTCCACCCCGCCGGCACGGTGGGCCTGCTCGTCGCGACCTCGCTGACCTTCACCGCGATCCTGCAGATGCTGGGCGCGGTCCTAGGCACGCCCGGCCGTCTCGTCGCACTCGCCCTGCTCATGCTGCAACTGACCTCATCCGGCGGCACCTATCCGGTGCAGACCTCACCGGGGTTCTTCCAGGCGCTGCACCCGTGGCTGCCCATGACCTACGTCATCAGTGCGCTCCGACGGCTGACCGTCGGCGGCTCGCTCACCGCCGTCTGGGTCGCGCTTGGTGTGCTGGCCTCGTTCGGGCTGGTGTGCTTCGCGCTGACCGCGTACGCCGCCCGCCGTTCGCGCCGCCTCACCCTCAACACCCTCCACCCCGTCCTCACCCTCTAACCCCACCCCGTTGTTTCCGCGCGATCATGAACTAACGGTCGTGATCAACCGGCGTGTCGTGTCCGTAGCACCCTGATCGACTCCGTGAGCGGGTGATCAACTTCAACGGGATGCGGGCGTGTGAGACTGGGGACGTGGAACGGCGTACCCTCAGCAACTCCGTCGACGGGCGGACCCGGCGACGCGACGCGACCCGGCTGAAGATCTTCGAGGCCGCCGTCGGGCTCATCGCCGAACAAGGCTTCACGGCGACGACGGTCGACGAGATCGCCGAGCGGGCCGGGGTCGCCAAGGGCACGGTGTTCTACAACTTCACGTCGAAGACGGCGCTCTATGAGGAGCTGCTGCGGTACGGCGTAGGACTGCTCGCGGAGGAGTCGCGTACCGCGATCGAAGGGCTGCCGCCGCGCGAGGCGATCACCGCACTCATCGGCGCGCAGCTGTCCTACATCCAGCGCTATCGAGCGTTCGCGCAACTGCTGCTGGCCGAGATGTGGCGGACCAACCGCGAATGGCAGCAGACCATCCTCCTCGTACGCGAACAAGCCATCAGCGTCATCGCCGAGGTGCTCGAAGCCGGGGTGGCGTCAGGGGACTTCCCGCCCGAACTGGATCCCCGGATCTCGGCGTCCGCCCTGTTCGGGGCCGGGCTCGTCGTCGCGCTCGATTGGCTGATCTTCTCGCCGGAGCGTCCGGTCGAGGAGGTTCAGGCCGGTCTCGTCGCGGTTCTGCGCAGCCGCCCGTCCCTCTAGCCGGGCGCGCCGCACCGTTCGGCCGATCCTGGTGGTCGGGAACCCGCGCATCCTAAGGAGACCGTGACTACGGGGGAGGCTGGATGCCCGAGTTCCCCTTCGGCTCGCTCGTGCCGTTTCCGCGCGACGAGGTCTTCGAATATCTGGCCGATCCCCGGAACTGGCCGCTGTTGCAGCCGGAGATCGAGGCGGTCGACGACCTCGACGGCTGGGACAAGCCGGGTGGGCGATGCGTACTGCGGCTGCGGGGCGGCCGGACGCAGCGCCATGAGCTGCTCGACTTCGACCAGCCTCGGCTGCTGCGGGAGGTCGCCCGGTCCGACGGGCTGCCCGAGATCGAGCACGAGCGGGTCTTCGCCGACCTCGCCGACGGCACCTGGCTGCAGAACTATGCCCGGTACGATCCGCGCCCCGGGATCGCCGGATTGTTCGACCGGACGGTGCTTGCCTGGGTGCTGCGCCGGCGCTATCAGCGACTGTGGGCGGCCGCCGCGCAGCGCCTGACGGATTCGCTGGCCGCCCGCCAGCGCCGGGGATGATCGCTGCCGACCCGGATACCCGCGCTGGATCAGGGTTTCCGGTCGAATCATGACCCAAGATTCGACCGGAAACCCTGATCCAGCGCGGAGGGGCGAGCGCGGAGGGGGCGAGTGCGGAGGGGGCGAGTGCGGAGGGGCGAGCGCCCGGGGCCAGATGAAACCGCTTGAGCTCGGACGGAAATAGCCGCACCATGGCCCGGTGCTGCTGACGATCACGATGACGGGAACCCCGGCGACTCCGGGGACCGATCTCGGCTACCTCCTGGTCAAGCACCCGGATCGGGTGCATCGGTTCGATCTGCCGTGGGGCGAGGCGACGGTCTTGTTTCCGGAGGCCATGCCGCAGCGTTGCACGGCGGCCCTGCTCCTGGAGGTAGACCCGCAGGCGCTGGCGGAGACCCGGAAGGACGCGGCGGGGCAGCTCAACCGATACGTCAACGACCGGGCGTACGCGGCGTCCAGCCTGCTCGTCGCGGCGATGAATCGGGCTTTCCGGTCGGCCATGCGGGGCAGCACGAAGGACCGCCCGGAGCTGGCGGCGACCCCGGTCGACCTGGAGATCCGGGTGCCGGTGCTGCGCTGCAAGGGCGGTCCGGACGTCGCCGAGCGCCTGTTCGCGCCGCTGGGTTGGACCGTCGAAGCCACCTCCATCCCGCTGGACGAGCAGCTGCCCGAGTGGGGCGCGAGCCGCTACGCCGATCTACGCCTGACCGGCCGCGTACGCCTCGCGGACGCGCTCAACCACCTCTACGTGCTGCTGCCCGTGCTGGACGACGCCAAGCATTACTGGGTCGCGCCGGACGAGATCGAGAAGCTGTTGCGCGCCGGGGACGGTTGGCTGGCCGGGCACCCCGAACGCGGCCTGATCACTCGGCGCTACCTCGCGCACAGCCGCGCGTTGAGCGAACGCGCGCTCCATCAGCTCGCGATCGACGAACCCGATTCGGTCGAGCCGGAGAAGGCGGAGGTGGAGGAGAAGCGCAAGCCGCTCAACGCCCAGCGGCGGGCCGCGGTGCTGGCCGCGCTCGCGGAGACGGGCGCGACGAAGGTGCTCGACCTGGGCTGCGGTCCCGGCGCGCTCATCGGCGATCTGTTGCGGGACCGGCGGTACACGCAGATCGTCGGGGCCGATGTGTCTCCGGCGGTCCTCGACATCGCCGCCCGCCGCATTCGGCTCGATCGGCTGCCGGACCGGCAGAAGGCCCGGATCAAGCTGATCCAGTCGGCGCTGACCTACCGCGACGACCGGCTGCGCGGCTACGACGCGGCCGTGCTCATGGAGGTCATCGAGCACGTGGACGAGGCCCGGCTGCCCGCGCTGGAGGATGCGGTGTTCGCGCACGCCGAGCCTGGCGCGGTCGTCGTGACCACGCCCAACGTCGAGTACAACGTGCGCTACGAGTCGCTGCCCGAGGGCCGGCACCGGCACGGCGACCACCGCTTCGAGTGGACCCGAAAGCAGTTCGTGGCCTGGGCCAGTGGTGTTTCGGAGCGCCACGGCTACCGCGTGGAGTTCCGCGGCGTCGGCGACGACGACCTCGAAGTCGGCACCCCCACCCAACTCGCCCTGTTCACGAAGGAGACGACGTCGGCTAACGCTCGATCGGGCGCCAGCCCGGAGGACGAACGCTCAGCGGGAAAGGCTCAGCTGTGACTACATTGGACATTCCCGAGCTGGCGCTCGTGGTCCTGGTCGGCGTGACCGGCTCCGGCAAGTCCACCTTCGCCCGCCGTCACTTCCGGCCCACGCAGGTGCTCTCCAGTGACGCGTTCCGCGGCCTGCTCGCCGACGACGAGAACGACCAGACCGTCACCAAGGACGCCTTCGAGGCGCTGCACTACATCGCGGGCAAGCGGCTGCGCGGCGGCCGGCTGACCGTCGTCGACGCGACGAACGTGCAGAACCACGCCCGCGCCGAGCTGGTCAAGCTCGCCCGCGAGCACGACGTGCTCCCGGTCGCGATCGTCCTCGACACTCCCGAACCCACCTGCTGGGAGCGCACGCAGGACCGGCCCGACCGCACCTTCGGCCGCGAGGTGGTCCGCCGCCAGCATCGCGACCTGCGGCGCTCGCTGGGCACTCTCGGCCGGGAAGGGTTCCGCAAGATCCATGTCGTACGCCCAGAGCAGGCCGAAAGCATCGAACTGCGCTACGACAAGCTGTTCAACGATCGCCGGGAGCTGACCGGACCCTTCGACGTCATCGGCGACGTGCACGGCTGCTTCGCGGAGCTGCTGGCGTTGCTGACCGAACTGGGCTACACCGTCGAACGGGACGAGCACGGGCGGGCGGTGAACGCCGTCCACCCCGCTGGGCGTATCACCCTGTTCGTGGGCGACCTGGTGGACCGCGGCCCGGACTCGCCCGCGGTCCTGCGCCTGGTGATGGGCATGGTCGCGGCCGGGACCGCTCTGTGCGTCGCGGGCAACCACGAGGCCAAGCTGCTGAAGAAGCTGCAGGGCCGCAACGTCCAGGTACGCCACGGCCTCGCGGAGACGCTGGAGCAGCTGGAGCGGGATCCCGTCGACGGCCTGGAGCCTTTCCTGAGCGGCCTGATCAGCCACTACGTCCTCGATGAGGGGCGGCTCGTGATCGCGCACGCCGGGCTGAAGGAGGAGTACCACGGCCGGGCCTCGGGCCGGGTCCGGAGCTTCGCCATGTTCGGCGACACGACGGGCGAGACCGACGAGTACGGCCTGCCCGTGCGGTACCCCTGGGCGCAGGAGTACCGCGGCAAGGCCATGGTCGTGTATGGACACACGCCGACGGTCGAGCCGGAGTGGGTCAACAACACCATCTGCCTCGACACGGGCTGCGTGTTCGGCGGCAAGCTGACTGCGCTGCGCTACCCGGAGCGGCAACTCGTGACCGTGCCCGCGGTACGCGAGCACTACGCGCCGGCCCGGCCGCTCGCTCCGGCCGCGCCGGTCGTCAGCCGTGCCCTGGACCTGAAGTCCGTCACGGGCCGGCGCCACATCGAGACCGGGCACGGGACGGTGACCGTACGCGCGGAGCACTCGGCCGCAGCGTTGGAGGTGATGAGCCGGTTCGCCGTCGACCCGGGCTGGCTGGTGTGGCTGCCGCCGACGATGGCGCCCGCCTCGACGTCCACAATCGACGGATACCTGGAGCACCCGGCCGCCGCGCTGGCGGACTACGCCGCTGCCGGGGTGGGCCAGGTCGTGTGCGAGGAGAAGCACATGGGCTCCCGCGCGGTCGTCCTCGTGGGCAGGTCGGCCACCGCCCCGTCGCGCTTTCCCGATGACGGTGCTTCCGGCGCGATCTACACGCGTACCGGGCGGTCGTTCTTCGGCCCCGAGCTGACCGAGCGCCTGCTGGCCTCCGTACGAAGTGCGATCGAGTCGGCCGGGCTCTGGGACGAGCTGGGCACCGACTGGTTGCTGCTCGACTGCGAACTGCTGCCCTGGTCGGCCAAGGCGGACACGCTGATCCAGCAGTACGCCGCCGTCGGCGCGGCCGGTCGCGCCGTGCTGCCCGCCGCGCTGTCCGTCCTGTCGTCGGCGGCGTCCCGAGGCCTCGACGTCTTCGCACAGCAGACGCGCCTGGCAGCCGGCCTGTCTCATGTGGAGGCGTTCACCTCGGCCTACCGGGCCTACGTACGCCCGACGTCGGGCCTCGATGGAGTCACGCTGGCTCCGTTCGCGGTCCTGGGGCCGGGGTTCTACGACCGCGACCACGGCTGGCACCTGTCCATCGCCGATCGCCTCGTGGCGGCCGACCCGGTGACGTTCACCCCGACCCGCCGCATCGTCGCCGACCCGTCGTCGCCGACGGACGTGGCCGCCGTGACCGACTGGTGGCTCTCACTGACCGAATCGGGTGGCGAAGGCATGGTCGTCAAGCCGTACGCCGGTCTCACCGTTGCCGGTGAACGGGGTCTGCTGCAGCCCGGCCTCAAGTGCCGAGGCCGGGAGTACCTGCGAATCATCTACGGACCCGGATACACCGCGCCGGCGCAGCTGGACCGGCTCCGCCAGCGCGCGCTCGGCCGCAAGCGCGGCCTCGCCCTGCGCGAGCACGCCCTCGGGCTCGCCGCGCTCGCCGCCGTCGCCTCGGACGGGCCGCTGTGGCGGGTGCACGAACTCGTCTTCGCCATCCTGGCCAGCGAATCCGAACCCGTCGACCCCCGCCTCTAACCGCCCTACGGTGGGCGCTGGATCAGGGTTCTCGGTCGAATCTTGCCCCAAGATTCGACCGAGAACCCTGATCTGCTTGGGCGTCTCCGGTTTCGTCAGGGGCGGAGGGCGAGTTTGCCCACTGTGGACCTAGATGCCAGGGCGGCCAGTGCGGCCGGGCCGTCGGCTAGGGCGTACATGGTCGGGGTGCCGGGCGGGATGACACCGGCGGCGATGAGTGCGGTCAGCTCGTCGAGCAGCTCGGCGAACAGGTCGGGTGCCTCGGCCATGAGTACGCCGAGGTGCAGCCCGATGAGCTGTACCGGTCGAAAGTTCAGCGCCCGGTTGGTGACCGTGGCGTCGCCGCCCGCCACGCCGTAGACGATCACGCGACCGGTGATCGGGCGGGCGGCGGCGAGGCTGCGGGCGAAGTCCGGTCCGCCGACGGATTCGAGGATCACGTCGATTCGCCGGTCCGGTACCGTCGCGAAGACCTCGTGCGCGCCCGCTGTGCGTACCAGCTGATGTTTGGCCGGTGAGGCGGTCGCGAGCACGGTGGCGCCGAAGTGGCGGGCGAGCCGGACGGCGGCCTGGCCGACCCCGCCCGCCGCGGCCTGGACCAGAACGGTCTCGCCGGTGGCGACGCGGCCGAGCCGGAGCGCGGCGAGGGCGGTGGCCCAGTTGAGCATCAACCCGAGTGACTGCTCTCCGGACCAGCCGCGGGGGAGCGGCATGGCCGCCGCCGCGGGGAGGACGAGGTACTCCGCGAACGCGCCGGGACCGAGGCCGAGGACCTGCTCGCCGACGGCGAAGGCGGTCACGCCGGGGCCGAGCGCGACGACCTCACCGGCGGCCTCGAAACCCGCGACGTAAGGCGCCGTCGGACCGTCCACATAGGTGCCGTAGGTCTGCATGACGTCGGCGAAGTTGATCCCGGCGGCGGAGACCCGGACGAGGATCTCGCCCGGGCCGGGAGTCGGCCGCGCGATGTCGACGAGACGCAGGTCGGCCGGGCCGTGCAGGGAGGTCTGCTGAAGTGCTCGCATGCCCCGACGGTAAAACCCTGACACTTACCGCAAGGTCAAGCGACCGTGGCCAAGTACGCCGCCAGCGCGTCCCGATTGCGGGACAACACATCGATGCGGTGGTCGAGCTGGGCCTTCTGCCGGGCGAGCCGATCGAGCACCTGCGCCGGGAGAGCGGAGGCGCCGAGATGGGGCAGGACGTCGCGGATGATGCGCGTCGGCAGGCCCGCCTCGATCAGCCCATGGACCTGGCGTACGCGGTCGACCGTGGGCGTGCAGTAGTCGCGATAGCCGTTCCCGCAGCGGCCGGGTTCGATCAGGCCCTCGGCCTCGTAGTGCCGCAGGGAACGAACGCTGACTCCGGTCTGCCGGGCCACCTCGCCGATCTTCACCGGCCCACGGTAGCTCGCTGCGGCTCACCGACCCTTGGGCCGGTGGGCGGAAGCGGGCGACCTTGACAGCGATGATCACGAGGACGACACTCCCCGGAAACGATTACGCACCCCATCTCCCTGCGTTGTAAACGTTTCCGAACCCCTGAGGAGCCAGAGTGAAGCGTTTCCTCATCCCCGTCCTGTCCGTCCTCGTGCTGCTGATCGGGGGCGTGGGCACCGCCGAGGCGGGGCGTACGCGTCCCGGCACGCTCGTGACCGGCAGCGCCCCGAGCGCAGCGTTGGGCGAGGACATCCACTACACGGCCTATCTCCCGGACGGGTACGCGTCCGGGACGGACCGTTATCCGGTGCTCTACCTGCTGCACGGCCGGGGCGACACGATGGCGGCGTGGACCACCGTCAAGTCCACGTTGGACGACCTGATCCAGGCCGAGAAGATCCCGCCGCTGATCGCGATCCTGCCCGACGCGCCGTGGAGTGACCGGGGCAGCTGGTACGTCGATTCCCAGTACCAGAGCGGCAAGGCCGTCGAGACCGCCCTGACCGACGATCTCGTGCAGAACGTCGACGCGACCTACCGGACCGCCCCGATCAGGCAGGCGAGACTGGTCGGGGGGTACTCGATGGGCGGTGCGGGTGCGCTGCGCATCGCGCTCGCGCACCCCGACCTGTTCAGCGCCGCGATCGTGCTGAGCCCGGCGGTCTACACCCCGTTGCCGCCCGCCGACTCGTCGGCTCGCGACTATGGGGCGTACGGGGTCGGGGATCAGCTCTTCGACGACCAGCGCTACCAGGAGTTGAACTACCCGGCGCTGCTCGCCCGGACCAGCCCCGATCTGCCCGTACAGCTGTTCATCGCGGTCGGCGACGACGAGTGGGCCAACCCGGACCCGGCCGACGCGCGGCACGACCTCGACTTCGAGTCCGAGGCGCTCTACAACGCCGCCCGGCGCGCGCCCGGCGTCAGCGCGCAGATGCGCATTCTCGACGGCGGTCACGACTGGAGCGTGTGGGCGCCCGCGTTCGCCCAGGCCATCCAGTACCTCGGCCCCACGCTGAGCACCGTCCCGCCGCAGCCGCTGCCCACGCCGCTGCTGGGCACGGCCGGCACCGACTGGGCGGGCGGCATCGCGAGCGCCGGTGGTGACGCGTACACGGTCGGCTTCGCGGCGAGCGCCAGTGTGGACGGTCAGGCGTACCACGGGAAGCTCGACGCGGTCGTGACCCGGCCGGGAACCTGGACCACCGAGTTCGGCACCGCGGCGGACGAGCGGCTCTACGGCGTGGTGGCGCAGCCGGACGGCGGCGTGCTGGTTGCCGGGTACACCAAGGGCGATCTGGACGGACAGCACGCCGGGAACGCTGCCGACGACGCGTTCGTGGCCAGTCTCGACGCTTCGGGAACGGTCCGCTGGATCACCCAATTCGGGGCCGCGGGGGTCGCCGACCGCGCTTACGGCCTGGCCGCGAGCCCAGACGGTGGCGCGTACGTCACGGGTTACACCAAGGGCGCGCTCGACGGCGCCAACGCGGGCGACAAGGACACGTTCCTGGCCGGCGTGAGTCCCTCTGGTCAGCTTCAATGGGTACGCCAACTGGGCGGGACCGCTGAGGACAAGGCGTTCGCAGTGACCGCTGGTACCTCAGACGTCTACGTCACGGGAACCGCCGGTTCGCCGCTCCCCGGCGCCACCGGGCTGGGCGGCTACGACGGCTTCGTCGCGCGGTACACCGACTCGGGCACGCTGAGCTGGGTGAAGGCGGTCGGCGGCAGCGGCGACGACCGGCTCGACGGCGTCACGGTCAGCGGCGGGTACGCCGTCGCGACCGGAACGGCGAACGGCGACCTGATCGCAGTGTCGTTCAGCAGCAACGGTTCCGAACGTTGGACGACCACTGTAGACAGCGGAGCCGCCGACGGTGGCGTGGCCGTCGTCGCGCGCTCGGACGGCGGCGTGGACCTCGTCGGATACACCCGGGGCCGGGTGACCGTCGCGGCGGGCGGCGCCGACGTGCTGCGCGTACGCCTCTCGGCGAAGGGGGCGGTGCTGGCCAAGAGCCAGTTCGGCTCGCCTCGGGACGAGGTCGTCGACGCCTTCGCGGAGCCCAACCTCTTCGCGGCGGCAGCGCCGGACGGTCGCGTCCTGGTCGCCGGACTCACGTTCGCCTCGTCCAGCTCCGGCGACGTCTTCGCCACCTTCGCCCCATGATCAACGCTGGGGGAGGGCGAGCTTGTAGCCGACGTGGCTCTGCGTGAACCCGAGCTGGTCGTAGAAGCGGTGCGCGTCGGTCCGCGACTTGTCGCTGGTCAACTGCACCATCGCGCAGTTCTCCGTTCGGGCGGTCTCGATCGCCCAGCGGATGAGCTGCTTGCCGAGCCCGCCGCCGCGCCGGTCGGAGCGGACGCGTACCGCTTCGATCAGCGCGCGGCGGGCTCCCTTGCGCCCGATGCCGGGGATGATCGTGAGCTGCATCGTCGCGATCACCTCACCGTCCAGTTCCCCGACGACGAGCCGCTGATGGGGATCGGCGTCGATCTCGGCGAAGGCGGTGGCGTACGCCGGGTCGTCGGGCGCGCCCTCCCGGGTCGCTCCCAAGTGGTCGTCGGCCAGCATGGCCACGATGGCGGGCAGGTCGGCGAGGGTGGCACGGCGTACCGCAAGATCAGTCACAGGTTGGACGATATCGGTACGCCATCTTGATCGTGTTTTCTACGCTGGCGTCATGAACCGCATCACCCGCCTGTGGGCCGCGCTGGTCGCCGGCCTGTTCACCGTGCTGGCCCTGCCCGGGGTCGCCTTCGCCGCCGAGGACGAGTACCTGCGTCGCCGTCCGGGTGGCTTCGGCTTCTGGGGCTGCAGCGCCGTCTGCTGCATCGTCGTGGTCGGCGGCATCGTCGCCGCGATCTACCTGATCACCCGCAACCGTCGTAAGTAGCGCACGGCGAAGAAGGTGGCGCGGCGGCAGGCGGGCCGACGCGCCACCGCGTTTGCCGAGTCACTTGCCGTCGCCGTCGCGGGGCGGCCGGCGTGCGTCGGCATTCGCGCTCGGCTCAGTGGGCCGCCGCGTGCTGGGCCGCCCGGTAACCGAACACCATGGCGGGCGCGATGGTGGACCCCGGTCCCGGGTAGGTGCGCCCCATGACGGACGCGGTGGTGTTGCCGGCGGCGTACAAGCCGGAGATGACCGAGCCGTCCGCGCGCAGCACCCGGGCGTCGGCGTCGGTGAGCAGACCGCCCTTGGTCCCGAGATCGCCGGGGTAGATGCGGACCGCGCGGAAGGGGCCCTTCTCCAGCGGGCCGAGGTTCGGATTGGGCTTGACCCGGGGGTCGCCGTAGTAGTTGTCGTAGGCCGTCCGCCCGCGACCGAAGTCCCCGTCCACCCCGGTACGCGCGAACCCGTTGAACCGGGCGATCGCCTGGGCCAGCCGCGTCGGGTCCATGCCGAGCCGGACGGCCAGCTCGGCCGGGGTGTCCGCCTCGAAGAGGAGACCGGCCGCCTGCCACTCCTTCTTCTTGCCCAGGTACGCCGAGTTCAGGTATCGCCGGGCGTGCCGCGCGTCGCTGATCATCCACATCGGGCCGGCGACCGGATGGGCCAGCATGTCGTGACCGAAGTCGATGTAGGAGGCGGACTCGTTCGTGAAGCGCTCGCCGTTGGCGTCGACCACGATGCTGAACGGCAGTGACCGCTCCGCGACGAGGAAGGCGGCCTTGCCGTCCGGGCCGACGAAGGAGCCGCCCCACCAGGCGTCGTCCATCAGCTCCAGTACGCCACCGGCGCGAGCACCGATCTCGATCGCCGTGCCCTGGTCGCCTTCGGGAGCCGAGGAGTGTCCCTCGACCCGGTGATACTTCCGCCGCCACTCCTGATTGTTCGCGAACCCGCCCGCGGCCAGCACGACGCCCTTCTGCGCCCGGATGCGTACTCGCTCGCCGTCTTTCTCGACGATCGCGCCCGTGACGGCGCCGTCCTCGACGACGAGGTCCACCAGCGGCGTCGACGTCCAGACCTGCGTTCCCTGCGTACGCACGATGTGCATGAGGGAGCCCGCGAGGGCGCCGCCGATGCCCACCGGGCGCTTGCCCGTGGCGTACTGGCCGAGAGTGCGGAACACGAACCGGGCGCCCCGGACGAATCCGCTGACCGTCGACCACGCCCGAGACAGCAGCCACACGTCGTCGGTCGCGAGCGGGGCGGGCACCCCGTCCTTGACCCGGGAATCCGCGTACGCCGCCCCGAGCAGCTTGGAGTTGAACGCCTTGACCTCGATCGACCGGCCGATCTTGCCGCCGGGCCGGTCGGGGTAGTAGTCCGGGTAGTCCTTGGCCCGCTTCCACCGCACGCCCAGCCGGGCGAGGAAGGCCACCATCTCCGGTCCGGTCTCGACGAACGCGCGACGGCGTTCGGGCGACGATGCCGGCCCGGCGTACTCGATGACGTCGGTGAGATAGGTGAGCGCCTCCGTGGGCGAGTCGCGGACCCCGGCCCGGAGCATGAGCGGGTTGGCCGGCACCCAGAGCCCACCTCCGGAGACGGCGGTCGTGCCGCCCCACTTGGCGGTGCTCTCCACGATCAGCACGTCGAGCCCTCGGTTGGCAGCGGCGATCGCGGCGGTCATCCCGGCCGCGCCCGACCCGGCGACCAGCAGGTCCACGGTGTCGTCCCAAGTGGTCATCTCAGGCCTCCGGCCGGCTCCAACGCGAGCTCGCTCTCGTCCGGCTCGACGATCAGGCTCTTCGACCGGGTGGGGATGACGGCGGCGACAGCGGCGGCCGCCAGCGCGACACCCGCGCCGATCAGCAGGCCGGTCCGGAAGCCGGATTCGGACGGCAGCACGTAGGGGCCGAACGCCGTCGTCATGTGGGCCAGCACGACCCCGGTGACCGCGGCGGAGACCGACGAGCCGATCGAGCGCATCAGCGTGTTGAAGCTCGTCGCCGCGGCGGTCTCGGTGTGCGGGACGGCACCCATGATCAGCGCCGGCATCGCCCCGTACGCCAGCCCGACTCCGGTGCTGCAGACGATCGTCACGACGAGCAGGCCCCAGGTCGAGCCGAGCAGGATCATCGAGGAGGCGTACCCGATCGCGATGATCAGACTGCCCACGGAGAGGGTGACCTTCGGACCGCGCGCGGCGGTCAACTTGGCGCCCAAGGGGGACAGCGCCATCATCATCAACCCGGCCGGAGCGGTCCACAGACCCATCGCCAGCATCGACTGGCCGAGGCCGTATCCAGTCTCGGACGGCAACTGGAGCAGCTGCGGGATGATCAGCGACTGCGCGTACATGGCGAAGCCGACCAGGATCGACGCGGCGTTGGTGACGAGGACCTGCGGACGGGCGGTGACCCGGAGGTCGACCAGCGGCTCGCGCGTCCGCAGCTCCCACCAGCCCCAGGCGAGCAGGACGACGACCGCGGCGGCGAACAGGCCGAGGGTGGTGGCGCTGGTCCAGCCCCAGTCGGAGCCCTTGGAGACCGCGAGCAACAGGCTGATCAGCCCGACGCCCAGACCGATCGCGCCCGGCAGGTCGAACGGCGCGGGGTCCCGCTCGCGGGCGCCGGCCGGCACGAACAACGCGATGAGTACGCCGACGAGCAGGCTCAGCCCGGCGGCGGTCCAGAAGAGTACGCGCCAGGTGCTGTTCTCCGCGATCGCCGCAGACAGGGGCAACCCGAGGGCGCCGCCGACGCCCATCGAGGCGCTCATCAACGCGATCGAGCCGCCGAGCTTCTCGGGGGCGACGACGTCCCGCAGCAGGCTGATGCCGAGCGGCACGATCCCCATGCCGAGTCCCTGCAGGCCACGGCCGACGATCATCGGGGCCACCGAGGAGGACAGGGCGGCGACGACCGATCCGAGGACCAGGGGAAGCGCCGAGATGAGCAGCATGCGTCGCTTGCCGTACATGTCGCCGAGCTTGCCGGCGACCGGCGTGGCGACCGCGGCCGAGAGCAGGGTGGCGGTGATGACCCACGACGCGTTGGACGAGGAGGTGTGCAGCAGCGTCGGCAGCTCGCCGATCAGTGGCACCACCAGCGTCTGCATCAGGGCGGCGACGATGCCGGCCACCGCGAGGACGGCGACCACAGGTCCGGAACGGGATTTCATTGTGTGTACGCTACACACGATGTGTACTATGCATAAGGAGTGTATGAGGCACATCACTTAAGCTGGTGCGGGCCAAAGGAGTGGGGGCGTATGCGCAAGCCGACAGACCTCGTCGAGATGGAGACCATGCTGCTGGCCCGGCACGTCCACCTACGCCGCCGCAGCAGCGGAACCCAGCTGGACCGGAGCGCGTACGTCCTGCTCAGCCGCCTCCATATCGAGGGGCCGATGTCGATCGGTCAGCTGAGCGAGGCGTTCAGCCTCGACGCCTCCACCCTCAATCGGCAGACCGCGGCGATGATGCGCGAAGGACTGATCGAACGCATCCCCGACCCGGACGGCGGCATCGCCCGGAAATTCCAGATCACGCCGGAGGGCGTACGCAAGATGCAGGCCGACCGCGCGTTCGGCGTGGCCGGCCTGGATCGGGTGCTGGAGGACTGGACGGCGGAGGAGGTCGCCGACTTCGTCGCGATGCTCAAGCGGTTCAACACCGACATCGAGCGGCTCGACGGCCGGCCGTGGCCGCGTCCGGCCACGGAAGCCTGACGGCTCACGGGATGCTGACTGCTCACGGAAGCCTGACGGCTCACGGGATGGTGACGACGACCTTGCCCGAGGCATGCCCGGCTTCGACGTAGCGCATCGCGGTGGGTAGCTCGGCGAAGTCGTACTGCCGGTCGATCACCGGCTTGAGATCGCCGTCGTCGGCAAGACGGCCCAGATTCGCCAGGTTTTGCGCGCTTGCCGCGCCGATCGTCGTGTCGGTGCCCACGATGCGCTGCGAACCGAACCGGCCGACCAGCTCGCCGGCGATCCGGTGGTCCATTGGCCGGAACCAGCGACCGGCCTTCCCGCCGATGATCACATAGGACCCCTGCGGCTGGAGGATGCGCTTCGCCGCGCCGATGCGGGGGCTGCCCGCGATGTCGATGAGTACGTCGAAGTCCCTCGCCACCTTGGTGAAGTCCTCGGCCGTGTAGTCGATGACGGCCTCCGCGCCGAGGCCCTTGACCAGGTCGGCGTTGCGGCTACCGCACACGCCGGTCACCTCCGCGCCCAGCGTCCGGGCCAGTTGCACGGCGAACGTGCCCACGCCGCTGGAGGCTCCGTTCACCAGCACCCGCTGGCCGCTGCTCACCTTCGCGTCGTCGCGTACGGCTTGGAGGGCGGTCGCGCCGGCCATCGGGACCGCGGCGGCCTCCTCGAAGGACAGACTGCTCGGCTTCAGCGCCAGCAACTCCTCCGGTACGCACGCGTACTCCGCGTACGCCCCGTGCTTGACCAGTGCGTACACCTCGTCGCCGGGGTGGAACGCGGTGACGCCGGAGCCGACGCCCTCGACGACGCCGGCCAGGTCGCAGCCGAGGATCGAGTGGTTCGGGCGGCGCTTGCCGAACCCGCCGGGGACGAAGCGGGCCGCGATCGGCTCGCCCCGCATGTGGTGCCAGTCGTAGGGGTTGATGGATGTCGCGCGGACGCGGACGAGAACCTCGCCGGGACCCGGTTCAGCCTTGAGAACCTCGCTGAGCAGCAGATTCTCCGGCGGTCCGTACGCGTGAAGCAGGTACGCCTTCATCGAGAACTCCTGACCTTACGTTGTAAGTCTTACGTTGTAAGGTAGCCTTACGCCGTAAGGGCGGTCAAGGGGTCAGGAAGCGAAAATCAGCGAAGCCGGTCGAGACCGTCGAGGACGATGTCGAGCCCGAACTCGAATTCCGCCTGGTCGTCGCACCAGCCGAGGGTGGAGTCGGGGTCGTCGTGTGCGATCTCGGACAGCATGCCCACCAGATTGGGCAGTCGGGCCGCCATGGCGGCCATGATCGGATCGGGCTCGCCCGTCGCCGGCCCGTTCCCGGGCGTGAACAACTCCTGGGTGAACCCCACCGCCCGGCTGCCGAGGGCGTGCAGCGCGTGATGCGTCTGGTCGTTGGTGAACCCGCCGTCGCGCATGATCCCGACGAGCGCATCCATGTGCAGCAGGATCTCCGGGCTGGCGTTCGTCCGGGACTCGATCACCGCCGGCGCCCACGGGTGGCGCAACAACACCTCACGTGCGGCGAGAATGCGTACGCGGGCCGCCTTCTTCCAGTCGTCGCCCTGACTCGGCAGCTTGACGCGGGCGGCGGCCTCGTTGATCTCCGCCCCGATCACGTCGACGATCCCGTCGAGGACCTGCTCCTTGTTGGCGACGTGGTGGTAGAGCGACATCGCCTCGGCGCCCAGCTCCTCGGCCAGGCGGCGCATCGTCACGGCGGAGATTCCGCCGGAGTCGGCGAGGTCGACCGCGGCTCGCAGGACCCGGTCCCGGCTCAGGGCAGGTCTCGACACGCGGCCATCTTACAAGGTAAGGCGGATCGATCATGCTCTTAGGGAGGTGATCAGGGAGCTACGGACGCGACACGCCGGTCGATCACGACCGCGAGTTCATGATCGCGCGGAAAGGCAGGGGCGAGGGGACGGCCGGGAAGGGCCGCCCCCGAGCGAGAAGGAGCTAGCTGAGCTTGGCGTTCAGGGAGATCGCCGCGCCCGGCGACAGCAGCCGCGAGATCGGGCAGTTCTCCTTGGCACCGATGGCCAGCGACTGGAACTGAGCATCGTCGATGCCGGGGACGACACCGACCGTGTCGAGGTCGATCCGGGTCACGGTCATCCCCGCGTCGGTCTTGTCGAGGTGCACGTTGGCCGTGGTCTCGACCGAGCTGGGCGGGAAGCCCGCGTCCGACAGCGCCTTGCTGAACGCCATCGAGAAGCAGCCGGCGTGCGCGGCGGCGATGAGTTCTTCGGGGTTGGTCCCCTCGCCCTCCTCGAAGCGCGACTTGAACGAGTAGTTCCCCTCGAAGCCGCCCTTGCCGGTGCGGATCGTGCCGGAACCTTCGGTGAGCGTGCCCTGCCAGCGGGCCGATGATGAGCGGATAGGCATAGTGACGACCCTACTGCGGGACGCTGGAGAACAATGCGGTAACCGTCACGCCACACGGACCAGCCCGGTGACACCGGCGAGTGCGGCGTCGCCCGATGTCGTTCCGCGCCAGGTCACACCGCCTTCGCGGGCGGCGTACACCCGCTGGAGGTCGCGTGAGACGGCGAGGCCCCGCACTGGTGCCGTCGCCCAGTGCTCGATCGCCTTTCCCGCAAGGTCGAGCACCTGAACTCCGTGGTCACCGCCCAGATACAGGTGTTCGTCCGAGGCGGCGGCATACGCCGGTCCGGTGTCGGAGCCGACCTTGACGACGTTGAGCACTTTCAGAGTTTCGGTGGAGATCCGGGCGAGGGCACCGGCCGCGAGGTCCACGACGAACAGCAGCGAACCGTCGGCGCTCAACGCGATCGAATAGGCGCCGCTCGGCGAGTGCCCGAACGGATCGGGCAGGTCGACGCAGTAGGCCCAGTTCTGTTCGGTCTCGAGGGTGTGGACGAACGCGTGCACGTTGCCGGGCCGCCCCGACACCAGGTCCCGGGTGTGCTGATGCCCCGGTTGGTGGGTGTAGAGGGTGTAGAGGACCCGTCCGGTCGGCGACGCGACGGCGGTTCGTCCTTCGCCGCGCATCTCCTCTTCGGCGCCCGCCGGGACCGGCACCTTGTCGCGCGTCCACAACCGTTCGAGGCTCTGCGTGCCCAGGTCGAGGCGGCGTACTCGGTAGTGGTCCGGCGCGGTGGCGGGCAGCCACTCCAGGACGAACAGGCCCAGCCGGTCGGCGGTGAACGCGTCCGGCTCGATCACGCCCGGCACGGTGATCTCGTGGAGGATCCGCTTCGAGTCCGCGATCACGATCGTGGTCTTCTCGCGCGCCTGCGGCCGCAGCGGGTCGGCCTCGGGCGCGGCCAACGCGACCATCGACCCGTCCGCGTGCACCACTCGTGGCGTCCAGCGGCCGTCCACCGGATAACCGCCGAGGCGCGTACCGGCCAAGGTGGTCGTGAAGTCCAGCTGCGTCGTCTTGTCCGCCGCGGTGGCCAGGCACAGCGTCGAACCGGTCGCCGACAGGGCGCCGGCCCGGCCCGGGGTCAGGCCGCCGTCGCGGGCCACGGCCAGGCCGTCGCGAGTCCTCACGACAAGCACATCTGGTACGCGTACCGCAGCCGGACTTGCTTCGTCGGTCGCTTCGCAGGCAGCCGTCGCGGCAGCGGCCGCCGCCGCCCCCGCGAGCATGAGCAGATTCCGTCGTGTCGTCATGTCCTGCCGACACCGGTGGAACCATCCGGGTTCCCGCGGTGTCTTGTCATGTGTCGAAAGGCGTCATCCTGGAGTCCATGGAATCCGAAGCCGTCACTGAGGCCGCGCTCGTGGAGCGGGCCGCGGCCGGCGACCAGCAGGCGTACGCGGAGCTGGTCGCCCGGACGAGCGCGCTCGCCCGGCGGACGGCCACCCTGCTCGGGGCGGGTGACGACGCCGAGGACGTGGTGCAGGAGGCCTACGTCAAGGCGTACCGGCGCCTGGGGACCTTCCGCGGCGACTCGTCGTTCCGGTCGTGGCTGCTGACGATCGTCGCGAACGAGACCCGGAATCTGCACCGCACCCGCCAGCGCCGGGCCGGTCTGCTGGAACGGGCGGCGGCCGCCGAAGGACTGCCGATCGAACGCGACGACGCCGTCGACGGCGCGCTGTCGGCCGAACGGCGTGAGGAGCTGGTCTCGGCGCTCAAACAGCTCAGCCCCGCCGACCGGGACGTGCTGGTCTACCGCTACCTGCTGGACATGTCCGAGGCGGAGACGGCCGACCTGCTCGACCGGCCGAAGGGCACGGTGAAGTCCCGGGCCAGCCGGGCGCTGGCCAAGCTGCGTACGCAGTTGATCGTCGCCGTCCTCGTGATCGCCACGGTGCTGACGGTCGTTTTCGTCCCGCCCGTACGCACGGCCGTCGCCGACGTGGTGACCACGATCCTGCGGCTCGGCGGCGTCGAGGTACGCCACGGCGAACCGGCGCCGAGCATTGCCCCGACTCCGAGTCCCTTGCCGAACCTGACCAGCGGCGATCTGGCGCAGGCCCGCGCGCGGGCGGCCTTCCCGATCGGCGTACCGGCGGCACTCGGCGACCCGCAGCGGGTGGAGCTGGCCGATCCCGGCCCGGACGGGCATCCCCGCGTGGTGACGTTGATCTACCCCGGCGTACGCCTCGACGAAGTCGACGGCACCCTGGAACTGGCGTTCACGAAGACCGCCGACGGCGTCGAATGGGTCGGCGGCGACCTCATCTGGCTGGCCGAGCCGCATCCACTGGTCTACGTGGACCGCTGGGGCAGGCAGCAGACGGAGACCACCCGGCTGTCCGGGCCGTGTCTCGTCTGGCAGCGTGGCTCGGTCACCTACCGGCTCGAAGGCGTGACCGCGAAGGAGGAGGCCGTGCGGATCGCCCGATCCGTGTCATGACGTGCCTCATCCAGCGCAGGAGATCGCCCGATTGACACTGATCGAAGTCGCGCGTACACGTAGGTCATGCCCACTGTCTTCCGTTCCCGCGCGTCCCTGCTCTTTGTTCCGGTCTTAGTTTTAGCCGGGATGACCCTGCCTGGCAGCGTCCAAGCTGCCGGGCTGCCGTACCAGGACCCGTCGTTGCCCGTCGCGACGCGCGTCGCCGATCTGCTGTCGCGGATGACGCTCGACGAGAAGATCGGCCAGATGACCCAGGCCGAGCGCGGCAGCGCGACCGCCACCGACGTCACCACCTACCGCCTCGGGTCGATCCTGTCCGGCGGCGGCTCGGCCCCGACCCCGAACACCGCCACGAGCTGGGCCGACATGTACGACTCGTTCCAGGCCGGGGCCTTGGCGACGCCGTTGCAGATCCCGATGATCTATGGCGTCGACGCCGTGCACGGCCACAACAACGTGGTCGGTGCGACGATCTTCCCGCACAACATCGGGCTCGGCGCGACCCGCGATCCCGCACTGGTCCAGCAGATCGGGCAGGCCGTCGCCGAGGAGGTCAGCGGCACCGGCATCGACTGGGACTTCGCGCCCTGCCTGTGCGTCGCCCGCAACGACCGCTGGGGGCGTACCTACGAGTCGTTCGGCGAGGTGCCCTCGATCGCCTCCTCGCTGTCGACGATCATCACGGGCCTGCAGGGCACGTCGCTCAACGGCCCGTCGTCGGTCCTCGCCACCGCCAAGCACTATGTGGGCGACGGAGGCACTGAGGGCGGCGACGACCAGGGCAACACCGTGCTCTCCGAGGCCGACCTCCGGGCGATTCACCTCCCGCCGTTCCAGGCGGCGGTGCAGCGCGGCGTCGGCTCGGTGATGATCTCCTACAGCAGCTGGAACGGGGTCAAGCTGCACGGCAACAAATACCTGATCACCGACGTGCTCAAGGGCGAGCTCGGGTTCTCCGGCTTCGTCGTCTCCGACTGGAACGGCATCGACCAGATCGACGGCGCGAGCGGTTTCACCGCCGCCGAGGTGACCGCCGCGATCAACGCCGGAATCGACATGGTCATGGTTCCGACCGCCTGGAAGAACTTCATCACGACGCTGCGCGCCGAGGTCGCCAACGGGCACGTGCCGATGAGCCGGATCGACGACGCGAACCGACGCATCCTCACGAAGAAATTCGAGCTGGGGCTGTTCGAGAAGCCCTACACCGACCGGTCGTTCACGCCGACCGTCGGCAGCGCCGCGCACCGTGCCCTGGCCCGGCAAGCCGTACGCCAGTCGCAGGTGCTGCTCAAGAACGCCGGCAACGTCCTGCCGCTCGCCAAGGACAACAACAAGATCTTCGTGGCCGGCAAGAGCGCCGACAACATCGGCAACCAATGCGGTGGCTGGACGATCTCGTGGCAGGGATCGTCGGGGAACATCACGCCCGGAACCTCCATCCTGCAAGGCATCCGGGCCGCGGCCGGGCCGGGGACCACGGTCACGTACAGCCAGCGCGGCACGGGGATCGACAGCAGCTACAAGGTCGCCGTCGCCGTCGTCGGCGAGACCCCGTACGCCGAGGGCCAGGGCGACCGCACCGGCAGCATGAGCCTCGACCGGGACGACCTGCGCGTCATCAACACGTTGCGGGGCAAGGGCGTACCGGTCGTGGTCGTCCTCGTCTCCGGCCGTCCGCTCGACGTCGCGGCCGAGCTGCCGAACTGGAACGCGCTGCTGGCGGCGTGGCTGCCGGGCACCGAGGGAGCGGGGGTGGCCGACGTCCTCTTCGGCGATTACAAGCCCACCGGGAAACTGCCCTCGACCTGGATGGCGAGCGTCTCCCAGCAGCCGATCAACGACGGCGACGGCAAGACCCCGCTGTTCCCGCTCGGCTACGGCCTCACCTACCCGTAGCGGAGCCGTTCACCGCTGGATCAGGGTTCGCGGTCGAATCTTGAGGCAAGATTCGACCCGGAACCCTGATCCAGCGCGATCAAGGGCGCGCGTAGCGGGCGGATTCGAGGAGCCATTCGAGATGGCCGCGCGGCGCACCCAGCAGCACCATCGCGACTTTGCTGGCATCCCGCGCGGCCGCCTTGCTCAGCTCCAGCCGGGTGAACTCGGCCGGGAGCGCCCGGGCGGCGGCGGTCAGATCGTCGATCCGTCCGGCGATCCGATCCAGCACCTCGTCCGCGGCCGCCGCCAACGAGACTCCGCGATCGTGCGCCAGGACGAGCACGTAGTTGTGCACGTCGCCGTGCGCGCTTTCCTTGGCCGCCGAGGCGATGTCATTGCACCACGCCGTGATGTCGTTGCACGCCGACAACAGTTCGCGCCACGCCGCCGACGTACGCAGATCGCCCGGCAGTTCCGCGCCCAGCACGGGTTCCGGGAGGTCGAAGAGGAACGAACCGTTGGCCTGGCGGCGCAGGTGTGCGTACTCGCTGGGTGAGGGCAGACGTCGTGCGGACCGGAAGCGCGCCTCGTAGCGGCACGCCGCACGGTGCTCGGCGAGATGGACCCGGAACATGGCCCGCCAGCTCGCACCCGAACGTGGCGCGGTGCGTGCCCACAGGTCGCGGAAGGCGCGCACGACCGGGTGGGCGTCGAGCGGCGGCATGGTGTCGCACGAGCTGAGGACGGCGTCGTAGAGCCGGTCGACGGCCCCCTCGTCCCACCCGAGCGGACCGTCGTCGCGCAGGTCGTCGAAGACGAACAGCCAGACCAGCCACTGTCCGAAGAGGATCACCTCGGGCGTCTTGGTCTCGGGGAAGGCGCGGGACGCCATCTCCCCGAACCGCGCGGCCCGGAGCCGAGCCGGATAGAGCTCGGGAAAGCTGCGCAGCGCCCACTCCTGCACGGCCAGCTCGATGACGGCCTCGTCGCGGTGATGCCGGCACGGCGCGGCCAGGGCCGGCACCCGCTCGATCAGCGGCAGCAGATCGGCGGCGCCGGGCATCCCGGCCGCGCGCGAGGGCGCGGCCGGGACGCTCGTGACGCCGGCGGTCACAGCGGACCGAACAGGTGGTTGCCCGCCAGCTTGGGGTCGCCGCCGGTGTAGTACTCGTACGCCGCCTGGACCAGCTCGTCGACGGAGAGGCTGCCGTTGGCGTCGGAGTCGAGCCGCTCGAACGCCGCGATCGCGTCCCCGTCGCCGGTGCCGAACGCGGACTGGAGCACCTGGAACTCCGCCAGAGTGATGGCGCCGTCGGAGTTGGTGTCGCAGAGCGCCGCGATCGCCACGGCGGCCGGGCGGAACGTCTTGTCGAACTTCTGCCCGTCGATGTACGCCGTGATCATCGCCGTGCGGAACTCGGCGGGGGAGATCGACCCCGACTCGTCGGAGTCGGCGTGCTCGACGATCTCGGACCACAGCTCGTCGAACCGGTCGATGAGCTGCTTGCCCTTGGTCGACGTCGGCGACTCGCCGAAGCCGAGCAGCACCCGGGAACCGAGGCCGAGCAGGTCGTCCCGTTCGATCTCGCCGGAGTGGTTGGCGTCGATGTGGTCGAAAGCCCGGTCGAGCTTTTCGATCTGCAGGTCGTTGGCCATGAAGCTGCTGCTCCCTCCGCGCCCCGGAATGGGCCGCCGAGATCCTTCCTACCTGACCAAACCCGACCTTCCCTCACATATCGACCCTTTTCCACCCCGTCCTTTCCGCGCGATCATGAACCTTCGTTCGTGATCTTGGTGGAATCGTGTGGGTGGGCGGGTGGTGGTGTCGCGTCCCCAGCGGACTGATCGACTCCGGGAGTGGGTGATCGACTACTTCGTGCCGAGGGCCACGATGCCGCCGGCTCGCGTACCGAAGTAGAGGCGGCCGTTCCAGGCGGCGGGGGTGGACTCGATGCAGCCGCCGATCTTCATCGACCAGAGCGGTTTCGGCTGCGCGTTCGTGTCCGCCACGTCGTACGCACGCATGACGCCCGTGCAGTCGCCGATGTAGAGCACGTCGTCGACCACTACCGGTGACTGCCAGGTCTCCCCGCCCGGTACGCGGAACTTCCAGCGGATCGCCCCGGTCGCCCGGTCGATGCCGAGCACGTCGCCGGGGTGGGTGTCGAAGATGACGATGTCCTTGTAGAGCGCGGGCGAACCCCAGATCCCGGACTTCGGCGGGCGCTGGTCCTTCTGGCTCCAGACCAGCGGATTGTCCTTCTTCCGCGGATCGAGCTTCATCATCTGGCCGACCTGACGGGCGCGGGCGTTGTTCCGCTCGAACTCCGAGCCGACGTAGAGGAAGCCGTCGGCGTCCACGGTGATCGACGCGTCGGTGTCGTCGCCGGTCCAGAACCGGAAGACCCGGGTGGGCTTCTTGCCGGTCTTCAGTCCGCTGATGTCCCAGCCCTGGACCAGGCCGCCGGAGTTGGCGAAGTACACCGTGTCCTGGTAGATCGCGACGGAGTTCTCGATCGACACCATGCCGTCGCCGATCGCCCTGAGCAGGTCGGAGTCCCAGCCGGGGGCGTTGAAGACCAGCTTCGGGTTGACCGTCACCTTGCCGTTCTTGTCGTAGCCCCGGTTGAGCTTCACGATGTGGAACTGGCTGTTCTCGCCGCCCTCGAACAGGTAGTCGTCGATGATCAGCCCGGCGCCGTCCCAGTCGTCGTTCCACTTGGTCGGCGACACCGCGTGGGCCGAGAGCTTCCACAGCTCGACCGGCTTTCCGCGGTCGATCGCGATGATGTGGTAGTAGTTGTCGCGCGACCCCGAGTAGACCAGCGGGTATCCGTCTGGGTCGATGGTCACCGAGCCCTTGATGATGTCCCCGGTGGGGAAGTCGGGAATGATCCGCTCACCGGTGTCGGCGTCGAGGAAGTGGACCTTCGCGTCGTACGCCCCGAAGACGACCCAGGTGCGGCCGTCGCGCTCGAAGACGGCGGGCTGGCCGGTCCAGCCGGAACCGCACCAGATCCGGGTGCCCTTCTCGTCCGTGGACGGGTGGCACAGGCTGCCCGACTTCGGGAAGCGCCACAACTGCGACGGCTTGGTCCGCAGCGCCGGTCCGGTGCCGAAGTAGGACCGGGTGGGGTTGCCGCGGAAGGTCAGCAGCCCGTTCACCTTTGTGCCGTAGGGCTTGCCCACGCCGGCCGGATCGGAGAAACCGGCGTACTTCGCGGGAGCGGGCGAGCCGCTCGCCTCGGGGGACGCGCTCGCCCCCGGCAGTACGCGTACCTCGTCCGGTTTGCCGCAGGCCGCCGCGGAGATCAGGCACAGCGCGGCCACCAGCGCGGTCATGGTTCTTGAGAGCCCCCCAGTCACGGGCACAGTGTGCTGAGCTTGTCACCCTCCGGACATCCTCCGACCGGCCGACCGTGCATAACATGTCGGATACGTCAGGTGCGGCCCTGATCGGGATCGGTCCGTGTGCCGGATGGCCGAGGTCGCTCGCAGGGGTGACGATGGAGCCATGGAGCCCGAGTCGATCACCCCCATGACGGACGACGAGGCCGAGCTGTTCCGGTTCATCCGCTACGGGCAGCTGCCCGATCGCGTCCCGCCCAGCCGGATGGTGGAGTCCGTGGAGACCTCCGCGCCGCAGGAGGACCCGGTCCCGTACACCGATCCCGGATCCCCCTACTACCACGGCAATGCCTGACGTTCAGGCGGCTGCCCGTCGCGCCACCACGGCGCGGGCCAGCGTGGCCAGCGCCTCCTCGGTCGCGGCCCAGCTCATGCAGGCGTCGGTGACGCTCTGGCCGTAGGTCAGCGGCCGCCCGGATTCGAGGTCCTGACGGCCGCCGACCAGGAAGCTCTCCAGCATCACGCCGCCGATGCCGCTCTGCCCGGCCGCGATCTGGTCGGCGATCTCGACCGCCACGCCCGACTGGCGTACGTGGTCCTTGTTGCTGTTGCCGTGGCTGGCGTCGATCACGAGACGGTGCTTCAGGCCGGCCTTCTCCAGCGCGATCAGTGTCGCCGCCACCGGGCCGGGCAGGTGGTTCGGCCCGGTCTTGCCGCCGCGCAGGATCACGTGGCAGTCCTCGTTGCCGGTGGTGGTCACGACGCTGGCCCGGCCGTCGGCGTCCACGCCGAAGAAAACGTGGCTGCTGCGGCCCACGTGGCAGGCGTCGATCGAGACGCCGACACTGCCGTCGGTCGCGTTCTTGAAGCCGACCGGCATCGACAGGCCCGACGCGAGCTGCCGGTGCACCTGGCTCTCGGTGGTACGCGCGCCGATGGCGCCCCAGGTGACCGCGTCGGCGATGTACTGCGGGCTGATCGGGTCGAGGAATTCGCAGCCGACGGGGACGCCGAGATCGAGGATGTCCAGCAGCAGTTCCCGGGCCATGCGCAGACCCCGGCGTACGTCGTAGGTGCCGTCCAGGCCGGGGTCGTTGATGAGACCCTTCCACCCGAGCGTGGTCCGCGGCTTCTCGAAGTACACCCGCATCACGATGCGCAGGTCGCGAGCGTGCTGCTCGGCCGCGGCAGCCAGGCGGCGGGCGTAGTCCAGGGCAGCCTTCGGGTCGTGCACCGAACATGGGCCGACCACGACGACCAGGCGATCGTCCTTGCCGGTCAGGACGTCCCGGACTTCTTGTCTTGTGCGTTCGACGAGATCCGCGCGTACGCCCCCGAGCGGGAACTCGGCGAGCAGCGCCGACGGCGGCTCCAGCGGCTCGAACGCGGCGACGTGCAGGTCGTTGGTGATGGTCATCTCGATACTCCCGCCTGATGGGGGACGGGGCCCGGTCCAACCAGTGCCAGAGCCCGTCCTGGAATGACGAAAGGCGAAGACCGGGAGGTCTCCGCCTTACTGGCTCTGGGTGGTGGTCGGTCAGCGCATAAGACCGCCGGCTCCACCCAGAGCCAGCGTAAAGCGCCAATACCGACGTGCCACGTCCGGAAGCATACCCGACCCTCTCCGGGGGTACACCAGTCCTCGTGGACGTGTTCCGCGTCGCGACCCTCAATCTGTTCGGCCGCCACGCCGGCTGGCCGCGCCGGCGCGACGTCCTGCGGGCGGAGTTCCTCCGCCTGAGCCCGGACCTGGTCGCCTTGCAGGAGACGGTGGAGATCGACGGCTACGACCAGGCGGCGGACGTCCTCGGTGAGGGATATCACCACGTACGCCAGCCCGGCGCGACCGCCGACGGCTGCGGAGCGGGGCTGGCGAGCCGCTGGCCGATCGACGCGACGTACCACGTCGACCTGCACGTCACCGATCGCGTGGATCCCGCCGTCGGCTGGATCGGCGCGGTCACGGTGATCGAGGTGGCTGCGCCGGAGCCGATCGGCCCGCTGTTCTTCGTCCACCACAAGCCGAGCTGGGAGTTCGGCCTCGAACGGGAACGGGAGCTGCAGGCCGTGACGGCCGCGCGGGCGATCGAGGACCTGGCGGCGGAACGGGCTGAGGCGCCCCGGCACGTCATCCTCGTCGGCGACTTCGACGCGACGCCGGACTCGGCAAGCGTACGCTTCTGGACCGGCCGCCAGTCCCTCGACGGGACGAGCGTGTGCTATCGGGACGCCTGGGAGTCGCTGCACCCGGTCGACCCGGGATACACCTTCACCCCGCGCAATCGGCTGGTCCTCGCCGGGGACATGGCTCAGCCACTACCCCGGCGGATCGACTACATCATGGTCCGATGTGGACGTCATGGCCCCACGCTGACCGTCGCGGCGTGCTCGCTGTTCGCCCTCGGCGACTCCGGCGGGCCCGGCAGCGACCACTACGGCGTGGTCGCCGAGTTAGCGGTCCGTGAAGGCTGAGGAATCCGTGCTCGGCTCGGGCTTGCGCGGCGACGGCGTACGGTTCGCGGCGACCAGGGCGTCCCGGATCTCGCGCAGCAGCTGGATCTCCTCGCTCGGCAGAGCCGGCGCCGCCTCCTTGCCGTTCTTCTTGAAGCGCTCCGCGAACTTGTTCATCGGCAGGACGACGAGGAAGTAGACGACCGCGGCGGTCAGCAGGAACGCGATGATCGCGCTGACGAACTGGCCGTAGGGGATGCCGTTGTCCAGGCCGGTCTTGGGGTTCGTGCCCGGCAGCGGGATCATGCCGCTCAGCTTGGAGTCGTCACCCGCGCCGACCATGTTGATCAATGGGGTGAGGAACGTGTCGGTGAACGAGGTGACGAGCGTGGCGAACGCCGCCCCGATGACGACGCCGACCGCGAGGTCGACGACGTTGCCGCGCATGATGAAGTCTCGGAAGCCCTTGAGCATTTCGCCACCCTAACGGTCGGACTCCGCGTCTCCCGTGTTCGCCGCGAGCCTTCTGTGCAGAAGCTCACGCAGGGAGATCGATTCGCCGTCCTTGGCGCCCCGGCCGATGACCAGCATCGGATCGCTCGGCGCGGGCCGCGCGCCGATTAGCCGTGAGCGCAGCGACGCCGGCACGCCGAGGACGTAGAACTCGCCGTCGACCCCGACCGCGAGAGAGTGATTCGGATGGATGTACCAGCCGTGCAGCCCGGTCCGGTAGTGGGACCGCCCGTTGAACGCGAAGGCCATGAGCCGTTCGGGCGGCAGCATCCGCCGTCGCGCCTCCTCGACGAAGTCGGCGACGAGCTTGCGGGCCTGGTTCGTCTCGATCTCACGGGCACGCGCCACCGCGGCGGCGTGCTTGGCCACGGCGTCGTCGCGCCGGCGCCGCCACTCGTCGTCCTCCCGCGCCGTCATGGCTCGCAACGATAGCTCGCCGAATGTCGGGGGCGGCTGGTAGATCTGGTTCGTGCCCGCTGTGCTCTCTCTGCGCGATCTCAACCGCGCGACCCTTGACCGCCAGCTCCTGCTCCGTCGCTCACGCCGGCCGGTGGTCGAGGCCGTCGAGCACTTGTGCGGCTTGCAGGCCCAGACCACGCACAGCTGGTACGCCGGACTGTGGGGCCGGTTGGCGGAGTTCGATCCGCAGCAGGTCGTCACCCTGATGGAGGACCGGGTGCTGGTCCGGATCGCCGCGATGCGGTCGACGATCCATCTCGTCACCGCCGACGACGCCCTGACGGTGCGGCCGCTGGTGCAGACGGTCGGCGAGCGCAGTTTCGCGTCCAACTGGGGCAAGCAGCTGCCGGGAGTCGATCTGGCGGAGGTCGTCGCGGCGGGGGTGAGCCTGCTCGAGGAGAAGCCGATGACCTTCAACGATCTCGGCAAGCGCCTGGCGGAGAAGTGGCCCGATCGCGACGGTCAGTCGATGGCACAAGCCGTCCGCACCTACGCCGCGCTCGTCCAGCCGCCGCCGCGCGGGCTCTGGGGGCGCAGTGGCTTGGCCGTGCACGTCCCCGCCGTGCAATACCTGGGCCGTCCGCTGGCGACCGACCCGTCGATCGACGAGCTGATCGTGCGTTATCTGACCGCGTTCGGCCCCGCCTCCGTGCAGGACGCCCAGACGTGGTCCGGGCTCACCCGGCTCGGCGAGGTGTTCGAGCGGTTGCGGCCGAGGCTTGTCGCATACGCGGATGAGCAGGGCCGGGAGCTGTTCGACGTCCCGGAGGCGCCTCGGCCGGAGGCCGATGCCGAGGCGCCCGTCCGGTTCCTCTACGACTTCGACAACATCCTCTTGTCGTACGCCGACCGCACCCGCGTCCTGGATCCGGCGTACCGGAAGTTGTTGTGGCCGCTGAGCAATATGGCCCTGGGCAGCGTTCTGGTCGACGGGTTCGTGCGGGCGAGCTGGCGGCCCGAGAAGAGCAAGGGCAAGGCGCATGTGACCGTCACGTCGTTCCAGCCGTTCCCGGTTCGGCAGCGGTCGGCGATCGAGGCGGAAGGCCGGCGGTTGCTCGAGTTCCTGGTGCCGGGGGCCGACCATGACGTCCGATTCACGACGGCCGACTGAATGGGGACGCCGACCGGGTAGCGCGCATCGGTTACCCGCGAGTAACTTGGCGGCATGACCCTTGACGTGGCCGCCCTCGCCGACGGCATGACGCAGTCGGTGCCGCTCGTGAAGACCCTTGGCATCACGTTCGCCTCCGTCTCGCCGGACGGCACCGAAGTGGTCGCCGACCTACCGGACCGCCCGGACCTGCACAACCATGTCGGCGGCCCGCACGCCGGAGCGATGTTCTCCATCGGCGAGACCGCTTCGGGCGGTGTCGTGCTGGCCGCGTTCGGCGCACAGCTCAGCGACGCCGTTCCGTTGGCGGTCACCGCCCAGATCGCCTATCGCAAGCTCGCCGTCGGCGACGTACGCGCAACCGCTCGTCTGACGCGTCCGGTCGCCGACGTCGTCGCCGAACTGGCCGCCGGCACTCGCCCGGAGTTCGACGTGGCGATCGCGATCACCCGTGGCGACGGCGCGGTGGCCGCCGAGATGACGGTGACCTGGACGCTGCGGCCCAACAGCTGACTGCGTGATCATTGCGTCAGCCATGCTGTTTACTCGGGCATTTCGCGGCGCGAAACCGCATGGCTGACGCAATGATCACGCGCGGAAGGGTGCGCGGGGAGGTGTGCGGAAGGCGTGCGCGGGGAGGGTGTGCGGCGGTTAGGGGCGGGAGTCGATCAGGACGCCGATGCCATCCAGGATGCGGGCGAGCCCGAAGTCCAGCGCATGGTCCTGACCCCCGTCGGTCACCGTTGACGTCAACGCCGCGTTGACGGCCGGGAATCGGTCGCCGTGCTCGCGCATGATCTCGAGGAGCACCGCGCCGAGCTGGCGTTCGGGATCGCCGGTCGGCGTGGCGGACAGCTGGGTGGCGATCATGCGTACGTGGCCGGAGATCACCACGACGGCGTCCATGCGCTCCCAGCCCCGGAGGCCCGTTCCGTCCAATGCGGATAGAGCCGCCTCCATCCAGGCGACCTCGTTCGGACCGAGGATCCGAGGGCCAGTCGTCGCCTCGATGGCCCAGGGGTGCCGGGCGAAGCCGGGCAGTAAAGCCCGTGCCCAGGACTCCAGCCGTTCGCGCCAGCCGTTGCCGGCCAACGACGGTGGCCCGCCGATCGCCAGGTCCGCCATGAGGGCGACGAGTTCGGCCTTGCCGGGCACGTACCGGTAGAGCGACATCTTCGTGTAGCCGAGGTCGGCCGCCACCCGTTGCATCGACACGGCGGCCAGCCCTTCGGCGTCGGCGATCTCGATCCCCGTACGCGCGATCTGCTCGGTCGTCAGCGCCGGCCGGGGACCCCGCTTCGGCTGTGGGCGCGCATTCCAGAGCAGTTCCAGACCATCCACCGCCGGACCTCTTCGAAATCAGGGTTGCGAAAACAGTGTCCAGCGTACACACTAATAACTGTTTCCAGCAGACACTGTTTTGGGGGAGTCATGAAGATCCTGATCTCCGGCGCGAGCATCGCCGGTCCTGCCCTGGCGCTGTGGCTGGCGCGCTACGGGTTCGAGCCGACCGTCGTCGAGATCGCCCCGAGCCTGCGCGGCGGCGGTCAGGCGGTCGACTTCCGCGGCGAGGCCCACTTCACCGTCTTGGAGCGGATGGGCGTGCTCGACGATCTCCGCGCCCGGCGTACGCACGGCAGCCCGATGACCTTCGTCGACGAGCGCGGCCGGGCCCGGCTGCACCTGCCGAGCGACTTCGCCGCGGGGGAGTTGGAGGTGCTCCGAGAGGACATCGCCCGGGTCTACTACGACCACGGCGTGCGAGCCGGCGCCCGATACGTCTTCGGCGATTCGATCACCGACCTGCACCAGCGGAACGACGCGGTGGACGTCACCTTCGCCTCTGGCCGGCAAGAGCAGTACGACCTGGTCATCGGGGCCGACGGCGTGCACTCCAACGTGCGGCGGCTGGCGTTCCCGGCCGGCGAGTACGAGTCGTACCTCGGCTACTACGTGGCCACCTGGGAGCTGCCGAACTATCTCGGGCTGCCCCCGGGATCGCTCAACTACAACGTGCCGGGGCGGCTCGTCTCGGTCGGGCGGGCGTACCGGGACGCGGCTCGGGCGGGCGCGTTCCTCATGTTCAAGTCGGATCCGATCGCGTACGACCGGCACGACGTCGAGCAGCAGAAGGAGATCCTCCGCCGGGCGTTCGGCGACCTCGCCTGGGAGACGCCACGGCTGCTGGCCTCCCTGGCCGACGCCAAGGAGCTGTACTTCGACTCGATCAGCCGAGTCGACATCGAGCCCTGGTCGACCGGACGCGTCGGGTTGGTCGGCGACGCCGCCTGCGGCGCCACCATCGGCGGGATGGGCACCGGCACGGGCACGGTGGCGGCGTACGTGCTGGCAGGGGAGTTGGCCCAAGCCGGGGGCGACCATCGGACCGCCTTCGAGCGTTATGAGCGCCTCGTCCGCCCGTACGCCCAAGGCACCCAGGTGGGCGGCGACCGCACCGGCAAGTTCCTCGCCCCGGCGACCACCTTCGGGCGGATGGCCCGGGACGGCCTGCTCAGCCGGAAGTTCCTGCTCAACGCGATGCTGAAGGTGGGTCAGGAGGTCAGCAGCAAGATCGAGCTGCCCTCTTACGTGACCCCAGTCACAGCCAGGAATTGAGTCGAGGCGACTCAAGTTGTGCGGGATAGCCACCCAGACTTGAGGAGACACCGATGAGCACGCTTTCGCTGTGGACCCGCCGGGACCCGTTCGCCGAGTTCGACCAGATCGTTCGCCGCACCTTCGGCCCGACCGTGCGGACCAGCGGTTTCACCCCGGCCGCTGAGATCGACCGCGACGGTGACGACGCGGTCGTCCGCCTGGAGCTGCCCGGTCTCGACGTCGCCAAGGACGTCGTCGTCGAGATCGAGCGCGGCCACCTCGTGGTACGCGGCGAGCGCCGGGACGAACGGGCCGAGGCGAAGGACGGCCGGACCCTGCGAGAGGTCCGCTACGGCAGCTTCCGCCGCTCGTTCGCGCTTCCCGCGCACGTTACGTCGGAGGCGATCACCGCCGAGTACGACGCCGGCATCCTGACCATCACGGTCGCGGGCGCGTACGCAGGGGCCGCCGCGAAGCGCATCGAGGTCACGTCGACCGCCGACACTCCGGCGATCGAGTCCGCCAACTAGGGCCCCCTAGTAGCAGAGGGCCTCGGAGGGCCCGTCCGCGTCAGCGGATGGGCCCTCCGGGCTGTAGGGATAGAACTGCCAGTCGCCCGTGAAGAACTGCGGCTCCACCGTCACCGTGATCGGCTGACCGTCGGTGAGGGTGAGTCCCGCCCTGCGAAGATCCGCCGGGGTGAAATTCCGGCTGTTCTGGGTCAGCACATAACTCCACCAAGACAGTGAGCCGATCGGAACGCCGTCGACGAAGATGGTGAGAACTCCCGGAGTCTGCGATCGGCCTCGTACGCAGAGTTGCCCGTTCCAGTTCAGGCGGACGGCATACCGATGGGCCGCCGAAAGGGGGACGTCGGTGGGACCGAGCGGAGGCATGGGCTGGGTCGGCATGGGCGTGAGCTGTCGCGGCCGAGGCGGGAGCGGGTAGCGCTGGAACGGCACAGCTTCGCTCACGGCGACTGCCACCATGCCCGACGCTGGTGGTTGGATGTCCGGTCCCCATGGGGCGTCACCCTTGTCGTCCGTGACCGCGACCTTCGCGGAGAGGGACAGGGTGGCGATCACCTCGTCACCGAGGGCCAACCCGCGTTCGGCCCAGAAGTCGGCTTCCAGATGAAAGCGGCCACCGGGGGGCTTCAGCGACCTTGCTCGGTCGCAGCTGATGCGGCCGGTATCGCGCCCGCCGATCGTCACCGTCGCGAAGACCACGGTCCCCGCGGTCTGATGGACGCAGTCGAGCTGAAGCCCGTAGCTCAGCGACTCCAGCCGCCAGCGCAGGGTCACCTGCGAGGCTTCCGAGAACGGCACGACCCGGCTGGCCACCGTGTGGTAGCCGGACTGGTATTCGGGAAAGAAGCTGACCTTCCGCACGGTCGGGGGGATCGACCGGTGGAACGCCGCCGGGGCGAGGGCGTACCCGAGGATCAGGGCGACCACGACGAGGCAGGCGGCACCGATCGTGACCAACCGGGCACGGCGGCGCTGCGCGATCCGCTCCCGGACGGCAACGACCCGTTCGGTTCCGATCGGCATCACCTCGGGCAGCTCGCTCAGCGTCGGGTCCAAGCGCAGCCGGGCCAGCGCTCGCGAGGAGTGCGTCTTGACCGCGCCCGGTGTGATGCCGAGGACTTCGGCGGTCTGCGCTTCGCTCAAGTCTTCGAGGAAGCGCAGCGCGACGACGGCCCGCTGCTGGCGCGGTAGGCGCAGCAACGCCTGGTGTACTTGGTCGCGATCCTCCACCGACGACTGCGCGCCGGCCGCGACCTGTTCGGGCAGCGTCTCGGTCGGCAACTCGCCGCGCCATCGCCGGCTCCACCAGCTGTTGAAGGTGTTGACGAGCACCCGCCGGACGTAGGGCTCCGGATCTCCCTGCACGCGCCGCCACGCCGACCACGATCGGGCCAGTGCCGTCTGGAGGAGATCTTCGGCGTGGGCGTGGTCGCCGGTCAGGGCGTAAGCCAGCCGCAGCAAGTGGTGGGAGCGTGTGCGTACGAACTCCTCGAACTCCACACCGTCCGCCATGGAACCCTCCCCGCGTGATCGTCACGAGAAGGTACCGGCTGGCCGTGCCCTTCGGTTGACAGAGTTTTCCATTAGCCTCGCGGTGTGCCGATCATCGTTCCCGAGCAGCTCGTCGCGAATTTGCCGAAGTACTACGGTGACCGCGGCCGCGCCTGGGTCGCCGACGCGCCACAGGTCGTCGCCGATCATCTCGCCAACTGGGGGCTCACCGTGGACGGCCCGGTCATGAACGGGGTGGTCGCCCTGGTCGTGCCGGTGCGGACCGCCGACGGGCCGGCCGTGCTCAAGCTTCAGATCGACGACCCCGACCATCCAGGCGAGGCGGCGGCGCTGCGGACCTGGGACGGCGACGGCGCGGTGCGCCTGCTCCGCGAGGATCCGGCCGCGGGCACGTTGCTGTTGGAGCGCCTCGACTCCCGGCATGATCTGGTCGGCGTCCGCGACGACGTCCAGGCCGTGCAGATCACCGCCCAGCTACTTGTACGCCTTAATGCGTACAAGTCCCCGGAAGGTGTCCGGAGCCTGCGTGAGATAGCCGCGGGCATGTTGGAGTTCGCGCCCGAGGCCGCCCGCCGGCTGGTCAATCCCGACGACCGCCGGTTGCTCCTGGAGTGGGCCGGGGCCGTGCGCGAGGTGGCGGGTGAGTGCGGCGATCAGCTGTTGCACTGGGATCTGCATTTCGAGAACGTGCTCGCCGCGGACCGCGAGGATTGGCTCGCGATCGACCCGAAGCCGTTGTCCGGCGATCCGGCGTTCGAATTGCTTCCGGCATTGCACAATCGGTGGCCCGAGGTGCTCGCGGCCAACGATCCGCACCGGGCGGTACGCCGCCGGTTCGACGCGATGGTGGAGGTCATGGGGCTGGACCGGCAGCGGGCGGTGCACTGGACCCTGGGCCGGACCCTGCAGAATTCACTGTGGACGATCGAGGACGGCGAGCACGCCCTGGAGGCGTCGCAGATTCTGGTGGCCGAGGCGATCTCGCATCGACCTCTATAGTGGACGCATGACGGTCCTCGCCCCTCCGGTCGCCCCCGAGGCCCCACGTCCCCGCCGTGGTGCGGGACTGCTCGCGCACCTCGGCTGGGAGGCGATTCTGCTCCTGCTCGCGATCGTGGGCGTCGCCTACCTCGTCGTGCAGGAGGGCGTCGACGTCATCGGCCGCAACGTCTGGCTGAACTTCGCCGCGACCGGCCTGCTGGCCGCCGCGCTGGCCGTCTCCGTACGCCTGCGCTCGGTGAACCTGGCCGTCGCGGCCCAGGCGATGCTGGCCGGGATCGTCTACGCCAAGCTCGTCCAGGAGGACTGGCCGGACCTCGCCGCCGGAGCCGTGGCCGTCGTCGCCGTGCTGATTCTGGGCCTGATCCTCGGTGGGATCACCGGTCTCACCGGCGCACCCGGCTGGGCCGTCTCGCTCGGCGGGCTCGGGATCGCCGAGGCGGTGTCGTTCGCGCTGTCCGACGCACAGGGCCTCATCGTCCCGGGGGCCGGGCGCCCCGAGGTGTGGATGATCGCGATCTGGGCCGCAGTATTCGTCCTCGGCTCGGTCATGGGTGCGGTCGTCTTCCTCGCCACCGGGCTGCCTCGGGCCGCCGCCTCGTTCGGCCCCCGCGTCCTGCAGGCGATCGGCAGCTTCGGCCTGTCCAGCCTGATCGCGGGCATCGGCGGCGTGATGTTCATCAGCTACCTGGGCTTCGCCTCACCCGCCGGTGACGGCGGCCGGCTGCTCGTCGCGGCGGCGGTCGTCCTCCTCGGCGGGATCAGCGCGTCGACCGGCCGCGGCGGCATCCTCGGCGTCGTCCTCGCGACCCTGGTGCTCGTGCTGGGCAACACGATCCTGATCCTGGCCGGGGCCAAGTCGTGGATGGCCTACTACCTGCCCGCTTCGGTGGCGATCCTGATCGGCGTGGTCGTCGGCGCCCTGCTGGACAAGGTCGCCGCTCCGCGTCCTTCCGCGCCCGCCCCCACGCGCCTCGCGTGATCGCGCGCTTCGCCGCCTCGTGCGCGTCGCCGCTTCGCGTGATCATTGCGTCAGCCAAGTGGTTTCGCGCGGTGAAATGCCCGAGTTAACAGCATGGCTGACGCAATGATCACGAGGTGGCGTCGGCCGGCTCCAGGGTCAGGCTGATCGAGTTGATGCAGTAGCGCTGGTCGGTCGGCGTCGGGTAGCCCTCGCCCTCGAAGACGTGCCCGAGGTGAGAGTCGCAGTTCGCGCAGCGCACCTCGACGCGGACCATGCCGAACGAGCGGTCTTCCTTCAGGGTGACCGCGGCGTCCTTCGGGTCGTAGAAGGACGGCCAGCCGCAGTGGCTGTCGAACTTCGTGTCGCTGCTGAACAGCTCGGCTCCGCAGGCGCGGCAGCGGTAGACGCCCTTGGTCTTGGTGTCGACGTATTCGCCGGTGAAGGCGGGCTCGGTGCCGGCCTCGCGGAGCACGCGATACTCCGCCGGGCTCAGCCGGACACGCCACTCGTCCTCCGAGATCTTCTCCATGCCTTCACGGTACGGGGTAGCGTCGCCGTATGCCCAAGGCCGAGGCGCAGACGTATGAGGTCGGTAAGCGATCCGTAAGACTCAGCAGCCCTGACAAGATCGTTTTTCCGCGAGCGGGCTACACCAAGCGGGACGTCTTCGAGTACTACCTGGCCGTGGGGGAGGCGATGCTGCGTGCGGTCGGCGACCGGCCGACGACGCTGCAACGGTTCCCCGACGGGATCGACGGCGAGGCGTTCTATCAGAAGCGCGTACCGGAACGGGGTGCGCCCGACTGGCTGACGACCGCCCAGATCACCTTCCCGAGCGGCCGCAAGGCGATCGAGCTGTGCCCGACCGAGGTCGCGCACCTCGTGTGGGCGGCCCAGATGGGCACGATCGTCTTCCACCCCTGGCCGGTCCGCTCCGAGCGCCCGGATCACCCGGACGAGCTGCGGATCGACCTCGATCCCCAGCCGGGGACGGACTTCTCCGACGCTGTCGAGGTCGCCTTCCTGGCCCGGGAGTTGTTCGCCGAGGCCGGGCTGACGGCGTACCCGAAGACTTCCGGCGGGCGCGGCATCCACTTGTTCGTCCGCGTACGCCCGGAGTGGGACTTCATCGAGGCGCGGCATGCCGCCATCGCCTTCGGCCGGGAGTTGGAGCGGCGGCATCCCGAGCGCGTGACGATGGCGTGGTGGAAGGAGGAGCGCGGCGAGCGCATCTTCATCGACTTCAACCAGATGTGCCGCGACCGGACCATCGCCGCGGCGTACTCGTTGCGGGCGAACGAACGAGCCACCGCGAGCGCCCCGGTGACCTGGGACGAGCTGCGCGACGTCGATCCCAACGACTTCGATCTGCGGACGGTGCCGAAGCGGCTGGCCGAGTCGGGCGATCCGTGGGCCGAGCGTGACGGCGAGGTCTTCGGGCTGGAAAAGCTCATGGAATGGTGGGCCGCCGATCCCGTGGAACAGCCGTATCCGCCGGATTACCCGAAGATGCCGGGGGAGCCGATGCGCGTGCAACCCAGTCGGGCGCGTACGCCCGCCGAGTGAGTTTTGAACTTTTTGTGAACGGTGATCGGGCGCGCTTCCAGTGAGCGGCGAGGCTTGTCGCCGACAATTCGGAGGCAATGACCGATAATGGTACGGAACGTCCGATCTTTGTGATGGGGTGCCCCCGCTCGGGCACCACCATGCTGCAGCTCATGCTGCACCGGCATCCCCGGATCGCGATTCCGCCGGAGAACCGCTTCGTGCTGCCCGGGTACCTGGCCCGGCGTACCTTCGGCGACCTGCGTCGCACGGCGAATCGGGCCCGGCTCGCGAGCTGGATCGTCGACCGGCCGCAGTCCAAGTTCGGTGATCTGCGGCTCGACACCGAAGACATCCGGGCTCGGCTCATCGACGGGCCGGGCGACCTCGGCGCGCTCTTCGCGATCGTGCTTCAGGCGTACGCGGAACGGTTCGGCAAGCCGCGCTGGGGGGACAAGCGGCCGGCGTACTTGAACAACGTGGACATGATCCGGCGACTGTTCCCGACGGCTCAACTGGTCACGATCGTCCGCGACGGCCGGGACTGTTGTGCCTCCCTCAAGGAGATGCCCTGGCAGAGGCGCAAGGACATCGCGTCGCTGGCCGCCCAGTGGGCGTACGCGGTCGACTGCGCCCGGCGAGCGGCCCGTGCCCTGCCGGCGGACTCCTACTACGAACTGCGCTACGAAGACCTCGTCGCAGATCCGGACGGGACGCTCCGGGATCTGTGCGGTTTCCTCGGCGAGCAGTTCGACCCCGCGATGACGCAGCCGTCGGAGATCGCCGCCGACGCCGTGCCCGCCGGGAAACGGTGGCATTCGCGTACGCGCCAGCCGGTGGGCCGGGCCCGCGCCGGGTCCTGGCGGACCCGGCTCACGGCCGACGAGATCGCGCTCTGCGAGACGGTGCTCCGAAGCCGGTTGACCGCGTTGGGCTACGAGCCGTCCGACTGCCCGTCTCCGCGCCTGGGCCAGCGTCTGCGGTACGCCGTCGCCGACTCCGAACGACGGGCGCGGCTGGTCCGGCAGCGCGTCCGCACCTTGACGAGCCGGCTCACGCCTCGATGATTTGACTTGGGGAGTTGATCACGGGCCTAGGGACGCCGACACGCCGTCGAGCACGACCGTAAGTTCATGATCAACCAGAAAGACAAGGGTGGGTTAGGCGGGGCAGGTTTTGCCTTCGGCGGGGACGGTCAGGTCGATGAGGTAAGCGTTGACCGCCGACGAGATGCACGACGTCTCCGGGTACGCCGTGTGCCCCTCGCCTTCCCAGGTCAGCACGTGCCCGACGCCGAGCATCTCCGCCAGGGCGGGAGTCTGCTCGTAGGGGGTCGCCGGGTCGCCCTTGGTGCCCACCACGACGATGGGCGGCGCCCCGTTCGCCTTGCCGGTCGGGACCGGGTCCCGCCCGCCGGACCACACCGAGCAGGTCAGCGAGCCGATCGCCAGCGGCGCCCCGAACAGCGGGTACTTCTCGCGCCACTCCGACTGGAGGGTGCGGATCTGGCTGACGCTCGGCGGCGCGTCGTCGTCGGTGCAGTTCACGGCGGCGTTGGCGTCGAACAGGTTGCTGTAGCTGCCGCCGGGGGTGCGTTCGGCGTACGCGTCGGCCAGCTCGAAGACCGCCTCGGCGTCCCCGTCGTGCAGCGAGTCGATGGCGTCGGCCAGGTCGGTCCAGCGGTCCTGGGTGTAGAGGGCCGAGATCACGGCGTAGAACACCCAGCCGGAGGTCGCCTTGCGTCCCTCGTAGGTCACCGGGTTGGCCCGGGCCTCGTCCAGCGCCTTGGTGATGGCGCCCCGGGCGTCCGGTGCGATCGGGCAGCGGGAGGTGTGGTCTTTGCACCACGAGTCGAAGTTCGTGAAGGCGCGCTCGAAGCCCTTGGCCTGGGATTCGCTCGCCTCCACCGAACTCATCGTCGGGTCGACCGCGCCGTCGAGCACCATCGCGCGGATGTTCTTCGGGAAGAGCTGGGCGTACGTCGCGCCGAGCAGGGTGCCGTAGGAGTAGCCCAGGTAGGTGAGCTTCTCGTCGCCGACCGCCTGCCGGATGGCGTCGATGTCCTTGGCCGCCTGCACGGTGCCGTAGAGCTTCAGGTCGTCGCCGTACTTCGCCTGGCAGCCGGCGTCCATCCGCTTGGTCAGCGCGACGATCTGGTCGAACTGCGACTGCTGCACCGGGTCGGGCTCGGACCCGAACGACTCGTCGAGGTCCTCGTCGGTCATGCACTTGACCGGAGCGGAGCGGCCGACTCCGCGCGGGTCGAAGCCGACCAGGTCGAAGCGGCGCAGCACCTGCACCGGCAGCGCGTTGGTCAGGTAGACGGCAGTGTCCACACCGGACCCACCGGGGCCACCCGGGTTGACCAGCAGCGAGCCGATGCGGTCGGACTGGCTGCCGATGCGGGCGCGGATCAGCGAGATCTGGATCTTCGGGCCGTCCGGCTTCGCCCAGTCCTTCGGGACGTCGACCTTGGCGCAGTGGTACTGGAAGCTCCGCGAGGCCTGCGGGTAGATCTTGCGCGCCTCGTCGGTGCACGGCGTCCAGATGCCGTCCTTCGTCGGGGAAGGCGCGGCGCCCTCGTCGGAGCCGCCCAGCCCACCCGGCAGGAAGCAGGCGGCCGAGAACAGCGCGGCCACCACCAACAGCACGATCCGGCGCACGTGAGGTCCTTCCGGGCGATCGACGTCGACCCCGTGAGCCTACTTGCCGCTCGCGAGCACCTCTTCGACGTCCAGGCTGATCGGCCGCTCGAGCTGCTCATAGGTGCACGAGCGCGGGTCACGCTCGGGCCGCCAGCGCACGAACTGCCCGGTGTGCCGCAGCCGGTCGCCCTCCATCGCGTCGAAGCCGACCTCGACCACCCAGTTCGGGGCGAGCGGCTCCCAGGAGGTGTCCTTGGTCGAGTTCCACCGGTTGGGCGCGGACGGCAGGCGCTGGCCCTCCTTCGGATCGAGCCACGGGTGCTCGGCCGGATCACGCAGCTCGGCGATCTCGTCGAGCAGCTCCTTGCGGCGCGCGGCCGAGAACGCCGAGGTCACGCCGATCGAGTGCAGCAGGCCGTCGTCGTCGTAGAGACCGAGCAGCAGCGATCCCACGATCGGGCCGGACTTGTGCCAGCGGAACCCGGCGACGACGGCGTCCAGCGTCCGGGCGTGCTTGATCTTGCGCATGAGCCGCTTGTTCGGCACGTAGAGCAGATCGGCCGGCTTGGCGATCAGCCCGTCGAGTCCCGCTCCCTCGAACTCCACGAACCAGCGGCGAGCCGTCTCGGGGTCGGTCGTCAACGGTGTGACGTGCACCGGGGGGCGTACGCCCGACAGCTCGGCCTCGAGCCGAGCCCGGCGCTCGGGGAAGGGCGTCTGGGTGAGGTCCTCGTCGCCGATCGCGAGGAGGTCGAAGGCCACCATCTCGGCCGGAGTCTCCTCGGCGAGCTTGCGGACGCGGCTGGCGGCGGGGTGGATCCGCTGGGCGAGCAGCTCGAAGTCGAGGCGCGGCAGTTTGCCCTCCTCGCGCCGGATGACGACCAGCTCGCAGTCGATCACGCAACGCTCGGGCAGCTGCGCCTTGACCTGCTCGATGACCTCCGGGAAGTAGCGCGTGAAGTCCTTGCCGCCCCGGCTGGCCAAGGCGACCTCGTCGCCGTCGCGGAAGACGACGCATCGGAAGCCGTCCCACTTCGGTTCGTAGCTCATCCCCTCGGCTACGGGGATGTCCGGGACGGCGGTGGCGAGCATGGGCTCCAGCGGCGGCGTGAGCGGCAGTCTCATGGGTCTCAGTCAACCATCCGGGTCCGACACCGCGCCGTAACGAATGGAGAAACGCCCCCGCGCATGTCTATACGATGGGGCGCATGGCAGACGGGGAGCGTGCCAAGGGCTACCGCAAGGTCCAGCTGAAGCCGGGCGATCCGACCTCGCTCGATCCTCGGTACATCGTCGCCGTGCCGGACGACGTGGCGCTGCCCGGCGAGACCGGAGCGCTGGCGTACGAGCCTGGCCGGGGTCCGGTCACCGACGAGGAGGCGCTCGGCGTCCTGCGCCGTCGCAAGGGCGCACAGCTGGCCCGCATGTACGCCGAATCAGCGCCGCAGGCGCTGGAGCACCGCGGCCTGCCGCCCACTTTGGACGAGGCGTTGGCCCGGCATCTGCCGGCCGAGCTGCCCGCGCGGGACAAGGCGAAGGAGGTCACCTCGATCAGCCTGCCGCCCCGGCTCATGGCGCGATTGGTGGCCCGGGCCGAGATCGAGGGGCGCAACCTCAACGCCCTCATCGAGATGATGCTCTGGCGGCTCGACCACGAGGCCCCGCTCGACCCCGAGGATGTACGCCGGGAGTACGCCGAGATGATGGACGACCTCAAGAACCGGCAGGCGACCGACTGACGCCCGTCAGCAGATCGGCACCTCGGCGGCGAGCGCGTGCCCGAGGTCGAGCAGCACCGCGAACTGCGCCCCGATCGTCCAGCGGTCACTGGTGAGGCCGCCTGGCAGCAGCCCGACCGTGCAGGACGGCTCGGCCAGCCAGCCGCGGTCGGCCGTCACCGCCCGGCCCACCCGCGTGTGTCCGATCTGGAGGTACGCCTGCCGCAGCCCGGAGCGTACGTGTGCGTCGGGATGGCGGGGGATCTCCACGTGGTCGTCGAGTTGCCGGGCGAACCAGGGCCGCAGCCGGGCCAGGACGGGGTCCTCGACCTCGGCGACGAGGAGCGGCCGGTCGGTCTCGGGCCACCAGGTCGCCGTGAGCCTCCCCGGGTAGCGCAGGGCCAGCCGCCGCATCGCTCCCTTCGGCACGACATGTGTCCGGACGGCGCTCGTCACATAGAGCAAGGCGTATCCCCCCAAGTCCCGATGCGGAAGCGTTCAGCTTACCCGAACATGTGTACGAACGGAGGAGGGATTCACGCTCAAAAACATATTACGTTTTAGCGGTTGCCCTGAACGTGCCAACTGCGAGGGAGAACCGATGAGGGTGCTCGTCCTGTCCAACCACACCGCGGTGATGGAACAGGCCCTGATGGCCGCCGGTCACGAGGTGATCGTCTGCCTGTCCAAGCCGAACGCCGCCCTGCGCGCCGCGCAGAACCCGCCCTATCCGATCCGGTCGGTGACCCACTGGACCGACTTCACCGAGCTGGCCGGGCTGGCCGCGGAGCTGCGCGGCCGGGTCGACGCCGTCGCCACCCTGTGGGAGGGTGCGATGGTCGCCGCCGGATTCCTGCGCGACCTGCTCAGCCTGCCCGGCCAGGCAACCGCCGAGGCTGTCCGGTTCACCGACAAGGCGGTCATGAAGTCGGTGCTGCACGCGGCGGGCGTGCCCGTCGCAGCCCACCGGGTCGTCCACGAGGCCGCGGAGATCCCGGCCGCCGCGGCGGAACTCGGCGGTTTCCCGGTCGTCGTCAAGCCGCTCACCGGCTTCGGCTCGACGAACACCCACGTCATCCGGGACCGCACGGATCTGGAGCGCATGCGCGCGGAGATCTTTACGCGCCGGCTGGACGCCTCGGCGTTCTTCCGAGCCGAGCCGGCATTCCGCCCGCTCGACGACCAGGGTGGTTTCGTCGTCGAACAGTTCGTGCGGATCCGGAACGAGTATCACTGCGACGCCTTCTGGACCGGCGGCGACTCGGTCTATCAGATCCCGGGTCGCTACAACGTCCCGCCGCTGCGCGGGATGGGTGGCACGCTCGGCTCGGTGCTGCTCGATCCGGCCTCGCCCGAGGGCATGGCCGTCGCGGAACTCGCCGAACAGGCCGCCCGCGCCCTCGGCATCCGCGAGGGCTTCACCCACGCCGAGATCTACCTCGACACCGAAGGCCGCTGGCTGCTGGGCGAGATCGCCGCGCGGCCGGGTGGCGGTGGCATTCAACACGCGCTGCTCCACGCGTATCACGTGAATGTGCCGGAGATGCTCGGTCAGTTCGGGGCCGGTGAGCCGGTGCGCGTCGAGCCTCGCCCGGAGCCCGGAGCCTGGGGCTGGGCCGGGCCTTACGTGCCGCCGGGCCGGGTCGTGCACATCGCGAGCCGGGACGAGGTGCTCGCGCAACCGGGCGTCGTCGACGCGAGCGTCGTGACGCAGGTGGGCGGCGAGGGCGGGCTGACCGGCTCGGGTCAGTGGGGCGGCCTGGCCGGATACGCCTGGCTGCACGGCGACACGCCGCAGGAAGTGCTGGCGCTCATGGACCTCGTCACCGACCGGTACGAGATCGAGGTCGAGGCCTGATGGGCTGGTGGCGACGCCGGTTCGGCGGCCTTCCGCGCACGTTCTGGGGCTTGATGAGCGGCGTCGGCCTGGCCCGGCTCGGCTTCTTCGCGGTGCCGTTCCTGACCTTCTGGCTGGTGGCCGACCGGCACTTCAGCGCGGCCCAGGCGGCCACCGTGATGACCGCGTTCGGGTTGGGCTGGACGCTGTCGATGCCCCTCGGCGGCTGGCTCGCCGACCGGCTCGGCCGCCGCCTCGTGATCGTGGCCAGCGCTTTCGGGGCGGCGGCGGCCTACGTGGCGATCGGCGGCGTGCACGGTCTGCTATGGACATGTGGGCTGGCGTTCGCGACCGGCCTCACGTTCGACCTCTATCGCCCGGCGGTGCAGGCGTTCCTCACCGACGTCGTGCCCGGCGAGCACCGGAAGCGGGCGCTCGGGCTGCTGTACCTGGTCATGAACGTCAGCCGGCTGGTCGCCTGCGTCCTGGGCGGGGTGCTCGCCGAACGGGCGTTCGTCGCCCTGTTCGTGGTGAACGCGGTGGTCAACGTCCTCTTCGGACTGTTGGCGCTCCGCCTCCCCGGTTCCTCCGCTTCAGCGCGGAACTCGGCGCGGACCGTCGGGTTCGGCGCGGCGCTCCAGGATCCGGCGCTCGTCGGGTTCACCGCGATCACGGCCGTGTTCTACTCGGTTCACATGCAGAGCATGGTCAGCCTGCCGGTGGTCTTCAGCTCGGCCGGCGTGACCCCGCTTCAGTACGGCCTGCTGCTGGCGCTGGACCCGCTCGTGGTGGTGGTCGTGCAGCTGCTGTTCCAGCAATGGCTGCTGCGTACGCCCGCGCTGGTGGTGTGCGCGCTCGGCGCGGGCATGGTCGGCGTCGGGCTCGCCCTGACCGGCATGTCCGGCTCGCTCAGCGAAGCGGCGCTCACGATCCCGCTGTGGGTGGCCGGGGAGGTCGCCTTCCTCACCGCCGCGCCCGGAGTGGTCGCGACGATCGCGCCGGAACACCTCCGTGGTGTCTACTTCGGAGTGTGGGGTGGTACGCAGGGACTGGCCGCGGTCGCGGCCCCGCTCGTCGCCTCGCTCCTCGCCGGGTCGCTGCTCATCTGGCTCGGCGGGGCCGCCTTCGGGGTGTTCGCGGGCGCCGCCTGCCTGGCTCTGCGGCGATGGCTGCTTCGGCGCCGCTCCGACCTAGCCCTGCCCGCTGCCGCGGCCGTCCGCGCCTCCCTTCCCTCCGGGGGCTGATCATTGCGCCAGCCATGCTGCTTCGGGCGGCGAAATGTCCGTTCAAACAGCATGGCTGGCGCAATGATCACGAATGCCTCGGTGCGGAGCGGCTCAGTAGCTGCGGAAGGAGCGGATCGGCGCCCGGGGGCCCCACCTCGGCGCGCCGATCCCGGCCCGGGTCAGCAACTGGCATACCCGCCCGCGATGGCCGCGGAAGGGCTCCAGCAGCTCCAGCATCCGGTCGTCGGTCGCCCGGGGCTCCCCGGCCAGCGCCCACGCCACCTGGTTCTTGATGTGGTAGTCGCCGACGCTGACGGCGTCCGGGTCGCCGTGGGCGTTCCGCATGACCTCGGCCACCGTCCACGGACCGATCCCGACCAGGGCCAGCATCCGGCGGGCGGTCGCCTCCGGTTCGCGATCCGGCCAGGGCGTACGCGCGGCGCGCAGGAGCGTGTCCGCCCGCCTTTGCTCCAGCCCGAGCGGGTGGAGGTCGTAGTACCGCAGCGAGGCGACCTGCTCCGCGGACGGGGGCAGCAGCAGCCCCGGGTGTGGACCCGGAGCGGGCTCCCGGAAGCGCCGCACGATCGCCGAGTACGCCTGGTACGCCTCCTTGCCGGTGACCTTCTGCTCGCATACCGCCCGGAGGAGGTGGGGGAAGACCTGCCCGGTGGCCGGGAGCCGCAGTCCCCGATGCCGGTGCGCCAACTCGGCGACGACCGGATGCGCTCGGGCCAGCTCGCGGAAATCGCCCAGATCGTCCCGGAGGCCGAAGACGGCGTCGGCCCGCTCGAGCAGCCACTCCGCACCCGGCCCGTACGCCTCAACCCGGCCGTCCCGGTGCAGCCCCAGCGACCCCGGGCCGTCCGGCGTACGCGCGGCGTGCCAGAACACGCCGTCGATGAACCGCCGGCACGGGTCGTGCGTCCCCAGCGAGAGCTGGCCGAGCGTGCCGGTGAAGTCGTACCCCGTCGGCAAGTCCAGCTTCACGCTTGTATTGTGCCTGGTCCTACGCGCGGACCGAAGCGGCGGCTCTGCTGCTTTGCCGGCCTCTACTGCCGTACCGAGGCGGCGGCTCTGCTGCTTGGCCGGGCCTCTACTGACGGACCGAGGCGGCGGCCAGTGCCCGCTGGAGGAGCTTGGTGTCGCCCAGCATCCGGCGCAGCCGCTGTTCGAGCCCCCCGATCGGGACGAGTTGCTGAGGCGCCCGGGGATCTTTGACGGCGCTGGAGGCGTACCGGGGGAGCGTGACGCAGGACAATTCGGCCAGCTCGATTGCCTGGGCCGGAGCCAGCTCGGCCGAGCATTCGAGGCGGACGACCCCCGACCACGGAATCGGGATGCCGCCCGGCTGCCGCAGATACCAGGTGTATCGGCTCCAGCGGCCGCCGATGCGGAAGACCGGTGTCCGCTGTCCAGGGGACAGCGCTCCGACCACCGGCAACAGGTGATCCGGCAGGTACTGCTTCTGCTGCGTCTTCGCGTACCCGATGACGCGCGGCGGCGCGCCCGGGCCGCGGAGCGGACCGTCGACCACGACGAGTTCGTCGCCCCCGCTCAGCGTGGTGAGCACGTCGCTCGTCGTCCGCTGCTCCAACTGCATCAACGCCGTCTGCATCGCCGCCATCAGGTCGGCGTCCTGCGCGCCTTCGATGCGTACCGCCTTGTAGCGCACCGTGCTTCCGGCGTCTACATCAGACTGATCGGCGGCCGAGGTGAAGATCGACCGCTCGACGGTCGCGGCGGCGACGGAGGCGGTCCCGGCGCCGCACCGGACCACGCCAGCGGCGTAGGAGCAGGCCAGCCCAGGCGACGGTGGAGTGCCGCCGATCCCGGCGGTCCAGATCCGGGCATCGATTCGGCGTACGCCGTCGACCATCAAAACGGTCGCGGGCGGAGCCAGCCCGGCCGGGGCGTCGAGCGGTCGCCACTGCTCGGCGGGCAGCTCGACCTCGACGTCAAGCCCGTCGGACGGACCAGGGGCGGACGCGTCGAGGCTGGCGCCGTAGGACGGGTCCCATGCATCGACGTGGAAGCTCATAGCCAGATTTCTACCCTATCCTGTCCACTCGGGCGGTGCGGGCGTCTTTGCGTACCTCGAAACGGACCGGAATGCGCTCGGCGAGCGCGGCCACATGCGTCACCACACCCACCATCCGGTCGCCGCGAGCGGCGAGATTCTCCAGCGTCGCCGCGACGACGTCCAGTGTGGACGCGTCGAGCGTGCCGAACCCCTCGTCCAGCAGGATGGACTCCAGGCTGGCCGCGTGCGCCATCCCGGCCAGTTGATCGGCCAGGCTGAGCGCGAGGGCCAGCGAGGCCTGGAAGGTCTCCCCGCCGGACAGCGTACGCACCGGGCGGGTGAGCCCGGCGTCGTGATGATCGACCACATAGAACTCACGGTTGCGGTGCATCAGGTCGTACTGACCGGCCGACAGCTCCCGGAGGATCTCCGAAGCGCCCGCGACCAAGGCGTCCAGCGCCTCTTCCAGCAGCCACGCCTCGAAGTTGTTCGCCTTGAGGTGCTGGGCCAGCGTGGCGGCCACCGCCCGGTCGGCCTCGATCTGCTTGCGCTGCGCCCGGAGATCGTCGGCCCGCTTGCGCGCGTCGAGGATCTTGTCGCGGGCGGCGGCGGCGCGTTCGACGGCGACGGTGACCGCGCGGTCGAGCCCGGCGATCTCGCGAGGCATCGCGACCTCGGCCTCGTCGAACCAGTCCCGGATCCGGTCGAGCACCACTTCTTCGCTGGCGGTGGCCTGCCGGGCGGCTTGGTCGGCCTCGGTCCGCAGCGTCGTGAGCCGCTCGCCGGCCTGCTTGGCCCAGCCGGCCAACCCGGCCCAGGCCGCCTGCAGGTCGTCGCGATCGACGGGCGGCGGCGCGACGACCGGACTGCCGGACGCGACCGCGAGGCCCGGCACCACGGAGGCGACCGAGTCTCGGGCGGTGTCGAAGATCCGCCAGGCCGCCCGGAGCCGCTCCTCGACCCGCTGCACCTCGGCGAGCGCGGCGCGCTGCTGCTCCATCGCCCGGCGGCGGGCCACCCCGGCTCGGTCCAGTGCTTCCTTCGCCTGCGCGTGCGCGGTGAGCTGGGCCTGCAGCTCCGCCTCCTCGGGTGCGTCGGCGAGCACCTCGGCCAGCCGCGCCACCTCCTGCTCCAACTGCTCGACCCGGGCTCGGATGGAGGCCAGGCGGCGATCCGTCTCGCGGGCGGCGTCGTCGGCGGTCTGCCGCTCGCGTTCAGCCTGCTCCGCCTCCACGCGTACGCGTTTGAGGTGTTCCTGCGCGGCGACGGTCGCACCGACCTCTCGCCGGGCCGGCAGGGTGTCGACGGACTGCTCGCAGACCGGGCAGGCGTGGCCGACCTGGAGCAGCGGACGCAGGACCGCCACCCGGTCGGTGTTCCGGGCCTCCTCCAACGCGTGCTGGGCGTGCAGGACCTCGTCGGCCTTGGCCTTCGCCAGCTTGGCCGCCCGCTCCACCACCTTCACCGCTGACGCGTGTGCCTTGTCGGCCTGGCTGAGCGCGGCGGCCCCGTCGCCTTGCCGGGATCGGAGCGCGGCGAGCTGGGCCAGCCCGTCGAGGGTCCGCTGCACGTCGGCCGGATCGACCGTCGCGTCGAGCCGGGCGCGGGCCTTCTCCTCGTGCTCCTCGGCCGCGGTCAACTCGTCGGCGGTACTGGTCAGCCGCGCCTTGGCCTGCTGCCCCGCGGTGGCGAGCGCGCCGGCGTCGGCGGGTGCGGCGATGCGGGCCAACGCGGCGAGCCGGCTGTCCACGGCGGCCAAGGCTTCGACAGCGGCCCGTCGCTGTGCGTCGAGGGCGGCCAGCGCCGGGGCCTCGGCGACCACGCGGGCCGTGAGTGCCTCGACCGCGTCCACCCGCTCCTGCGCGGCGGCGAGCAGACCGTCGTCGGATTCGGCGGCCAGATCGGCCAGCAGCCGTTCGGTCGCCCCGAGCTGGTGGGTGGCGGCCTTGTCGCGCTCGGCGGCCTTCTCCCGGATCTGCTCGTAGACCTCCAGTCCGAGGAGCTTGACCAGGATCTCCTGCCGTTCGGCCGGTTTGGCGTGCAGGAACGCCGCGAACTCGCCCTGCGGCAGCAGGACGCACTTGATGAACTGGTCGTAGGGGAGCCCGACGACGTCGACCACGGCGGCGTCCAGCTCGACCGGCGTACCGGCGAGCGTCTCGCCCAACTCCTCGACGGGTTCGTCACCGTCGAGCACCGCCACGTTGAAGGTCGGCGGCAGCAGCTGCAGACCCGCCTGCTTCGTGGCGACCCGGCCCTTGCCGTCCCGGCGGACGACCCGGGTCACGGCGTATCGCCGGCCACCGGACTCGAAGATCATCCGGACCGCCGCCTCGATGCCCGACGGCGCCAGGGCGTTGACGACGGTCTTCCCGCTCCAGCGCGGCACCTGGCCGTAGAGGGAGAAGCAGATCGCGTCGAGGATGGTGGACTTCCCCGAACCGGTCGGGCCGACCAGCGCGAAGAAGTCGGCGTCGGTCAGGTCGATGACGGTGTGCTCGCGGAAGATCGCGAAACCGCGCAGGTCCAGCCGGAGCGGGCGCACTCAGCTCACCTCCTGGTAAAGCTCTTCGAAGAGCTTCTGGGTGGCCGGGTCGTCATGACCTCGGTCGGACAGGTAGTCGGCGAACAACGCGACCGGCGACCGTTCGGCCCGAGCCGGCCGGTCGGGTCGTCTGGCCTCCAGCATCGCCGGGTCGATCCGGATCTCGAGCGCCCGCGGCAGCATCTCCTGCACCTGCTCGCGCAGCCCGGCGCGGGGCTTCTCGCTCACGACCACGCGCAGCCAGTCGTCGCCACCGTCCATCTCGGACAGCTGCTCCAACGTGCCCCGCAGCGTACGCAGTCGCCGCCCGGCCGGCAGCGGAACCTCCCGGACGAGCGCCGTGGTGTCGGCGGTGGCCTCGACGATCGTCACCGACGGCGGGTTCTCCTCCTCGCCGAAGTCGACCGGCAACGGGCTGCCGCTGTACCGGACCGGGCAGTGCCCGGGCAGGGTCTGCGCCCGATGCAGGTGCCCCAACGCCACGTAGTGGGTGTTCGGCGGGAACACCGTCGAGGGGACGGCGTATCCGAGGATGGTGTGCGCCTCCCGCTCGCCGCCGCCCATCGCCGCGCCGACGACGGTCAGATGCGCGGTGACCAGGTTGACCGCGCTCGGGTCGGTGAAACTCTCGGCCGCGATCGCCTCCAGCAGCCGCGACAGGTGATCGGCGTATGTGCTGTGCGCCTCGGCCTGGGTCAGCTCGAACATGTCGAGCGCGCGGACGGCGTATCGCTGGGAGAGGAACGGCAGCGCGATGCAGCGCCAGGGCTCGCCCCCCGCGGTGACCCCGGTGATCAGATGATCGGCCGGTTTGTCGGAGATCCGGCCGCGCAGGTGCAGGTTCTCCGACTCGGCGAAGACCCGCAAGGCGTCCAGCGCCGGGCCGTTGTCGTGGTTCCCGGCGATGACCACGAGTTCGGCGAGCCGCCGGAGCGCGGCCAGCGCCCGGTAGACGATCTTCTGCGCCTCGGGTGTCGGCGCGGCGGTGTCGAACAGGTCGCCCGCGACGATGATCAGGTCGGGCCGCTCCTGGCGGGCGACCTCGATCACCGAGGCCAGCGCGGTGAGCTGCTCCTCGGCCCGCGGCTGTCCCTTCAGGACCTTCCCGACGTGCCAGTCGGAGGTGTGCAGGATCTTCACGGCCAATGCCTCCGGGCTGCTAGAACGGGATCTCGTCGTCGGAGATGCCACCGTCGCGGGTCGAGCCGACCACCGCGAACGGGTCGGTCGCGCTGACCATGCTGGCCAACGTCGCGCGCGGCGCCGCACCCGCCTCGGACGGCCGGGTGGCCCATGCCGGGAAGGGGAACTCGACCGCCAGCGGCACGGGAATCTCCGGCTGCGCCACGAACATCGTGCCCGGCTTGGCGAGCAGCGCCCGCTGCCGCTGGGTCGGCGGCAGGAAGCCGTATTCCGGCCGCGAGGCCTCGGCCGGGTCCAGCCGGCCCACCACCCGGATCGCGGAGTTGGAGACGATCCGGCGCTCGACCTCCGACGCCGTCTGCTGGGCGCCGATGAGGATCACGCCCAGCGACCGGCCCCGCTCGGCGATGTCGAGCAGCACCTCCTTGATCGGGCTGGTGCCGTCGCGAGGGGCGTATTTGTTCAGCTCGTCCAGGACCACGAACAGCAGCGGCTTGGCGGTGCCCGCCTTCTCCTTGCGCTCGAACTCCGTCTTCAGCGTCACGCCGACGACGAAGCGCTGCGCCCGGTCGGGCAGGTTGTGCAGGTCGACCACGGTCACCTGACCGGCGTCGGCGGTGCTGATCTGGTGGGCCCGGCCGCTGGGCAGGTCGCCGCGGATCAGCCGCGACAGGTCGCGCTTGCTGGAGATCAGGCGGCGGGCGAAGGCGTTGACCGTGCCGAGCCCGACCGAGCTGCCCGCCCAGGTCGACCGGGTCTCGTCGTCGTTGAGCTGCTCGACGATGTAGTCGACGAAATCGTCGTAGCTGCCGAGCCGGGTGCCGTCCAGGCTGATCCCGCCCCCGGCGGGCTGCGCCTCGCGGGCGAGGTGGGCGGCGACCGCGTGGACGACCATCGTGTACTGCTGACGCTCGTCGTCGGCGTCGGCGAAGACGTAGGGCAGCAGGCGCTGCTCGGTGAACTCGCTCAGGGTCCAGTAGAACGGGTCGACCCCGGTCAGTCGGCTCGCCACGTCGGGGCTGCCGGACGGATCACCGGCCCGCGCCGGCGCGAACACCGTGACCTGCTTGAACGCCCCCGCGTCCAGGCCCAGCTTGTGGTACGCCTCCCGGGTCGGCTCGTCGAGCCGGTTGTTCTCGTGGTCGAGGAAGAGCAGGTCCTCGCCCTTGACGTTGAAGATGAGCGCCTTGGTGTTGGCCGACTCCGCCTTCGACCCCAGGACTCCCGAGGTGAAGATCGAGTAGAGCAGGAAGGTGGCGAAGCTCGTCTTCGTCGCGACCCCGGAGATGCCGGAGATGCTGACGTGCGCGCCCCGGCTGCCGTCGAGGAAGTCGGCGTTGAGGAACAGCGGCGCGCCGTCGCGGCCGATGCCGATGGGCAGCCGTCGCTGCATCCGGTCGAAGCTCAGCGCGGCGTCGCGCGTCTCCCCGTGCGCCCGGTATGCCACCGCGCCCGGCGCGGGCGGCACGTAGATCTCGGGCTCGACCCGGGTGACGGTGATCTCGGCCGCCTCCTGCACCATCGCGGGCAGCATGCCGTCGGCGATGGCGAAGACGTCGGACTCGAACGCGGCGCCCTCGTGCCGGGCGCGGACGGCGGTGACGACGCCGGAGATCGTGACCGTGCCCCGGTCGGGCAGGTCGCGCTGGGTCACCACGACGTCGTCGAGCTGCAGGTAGGCGTCGGAGCCGACGGCCACCCAGAAGGTCAGCGGACTGGCGTCCTGCGTCCCGAGGACGCGGCCGACGGGACTGCCGGGAGTGCCGGCGTGTGCGGGGAAGCTCACGCCCTCAGACCCTAACGGCATCCTGCGACAAGAGCCGGGCGCACGGCCGGGCCGAGTCGTGTGCGCGACAGGCGGCCGACCCCGTGCGGGGGAGCTCAGGTGACTGCGATACGTACGCCCCAAGGGCCGGTGACGTGCGTCGGCGTGATGGTGAGGTGCACCGATTCGCGTAGTCGCGCGGTTATCTGGGACTGCCAGGGAAAGCCGTTCCGATCGCCGACCGTCCACCCGAGGCCGCAGCTGTCGCCCTCGAAAGTCCAGATCTCGCAGTCGTAGACGGTGATCCCGTCAATGGTCACGTGCAGTACGCCTGGCGTGGTCGCGGACAGCGACAACGAGTACGACCCCTTCCAAGCCAGATCCATCGTGATCGGCCGGAGCGGATCGGCGGGATCGCTTTGGAGCAGGTGCGAGCCTTGCTCACTGTTGACCGGCACGTCAAGCGAGGGCAGTACCGTTGGCCGGGGCGGCAGCGGATACCGCTCGAACGGCACCGGTACGCCGACCGCCAGCCCGATCGTGCCGATCCGAGGCTTCTTCTCGGGCACCTCTTGCTGCGTCGCCTGGTCCCATCGGACGGCGTCGCCGACCCGCATGGTGAGCCGGACCGTGTCGCCGAGTTCGATGCCGTGCGCCGTCCACATCTCGGCGTTCGTCCGGCCGCTGCCGGGCTGATCGCTCGGCCCGCAGCCGCTGCCCGACCATACATCGCCGTCGACCAGGAACTCCGTCTTCAGCGTGGTGCCGTCGGCCGCGAGGAACTCGCAGCGATCGAAGACGGTGACGCCGAAATCGGTGAGAGTCCAGCTCAACGTGACCTCGTCGGCCGTCACCGGGGCGCTGGCGGCGGCCACCACGCGGGCGCCGTGGGCGTACTCGGGGAAGCCTTCGATCCGCTTCATCGGCGCGGGCGGCGGTTGCGGCGTCGGCTCCTTCCGGAGCAGGCCGGGGAGGACGGCGTACAAGCTGATGGCGACGATGACCAGCGCGGAGCCGGCGGCGAACCACCGCTTGTGCCGCGCGAGCCAGGCGCGGACGACGGGCGGACGCGGCGCGGGCCTCTCCTCGTGGCCGATCTCCCCCAGGTCAATCATGTGCGCGACGGTACCGGAGCAGCAACGCCTGGTCAGCGGGGATGGCGTGGATCAGACTCATCGTCCTCGGTGGATGAGGGCGGCCGTCCGTCATGCGCGTCGCGCCCGGCCCCGCGAGCACCGGCGACAGCGTCAGGCACAGCTCGTCGACCAGATCCGCCCCGGCCAGCGCGCCGAGCAGGGTGGGGCCACCCTCGCAGAGCAGGTGCGTGAGGCCCTCGGCGTGGAGCCGGGCCACCGCCTCGGCCAGGTCCGCGACCAGCACGTCCGCGACCTCGGTCAGCGGGTGGTCGCCCGGCTCGGCGGGCGTCACGATCAGGGGCCGGACCGGGGCGTCGCGGAGGGCGCGATGCTCGGGGTCCAGCGCCAGCGCGTGGGTGAAGATCACCAGGCGGGGATACGCCGAAAGCCCGGACGCCAGACGCCAGGCGCGTCGTTCGGGGTCGAGCGTGAGCGGCCGGTAATCCTCGTCGCGCAGCGTGCCGGCCCCGACGAGCAGCGCGTCGCAGGTCATCCGCAACAGCCGGAAGACCTGCTTGTCGGCGGCGCTCGACAGCCCGGTCGAGAGCCCGTCCACGGCGGCCGCCCCGTCCAGGCTGGTCACGAAGTTGACCCGGAGCCCTTCCGTACGCGGATAGCGGCGCAGCAGCTCCTCGTCGATGGTCACCGCAGCATCATGCCAGCTAGGGCGACGTGACGAGGACCAGGCGATCGGCCGTCCGCAAGGTGGTGACCTGACCGTAGGGCAGCGCGTGCCCGTCGCGGAGGACGGCGATCACCGGTTCCGCGCAGTCCCGGAGCGTCCGGCCGATTTCCTCCGGCTTGACCGGGCGTTCGACCAGGTCCAGCCCGGCGCCGTGGATGAGCAGGTCGTTGAAGACCTCGCTGATGGCGGGGGAGCGGGCGGCCACCCCGAGGAGCCGGCCGGCCGCCTCCGACGTGGTGATGACGGCGTCCACCCCGGACTGCAGCAGCAGCGGCTCGTTCTCCGCCTGCCGGACCGAGGCCACAATCGTGCACCCCGGGTTGATCTGGCGTACGGTCAACGCGACCAGCACGGCGGTGTCGTCACGGTCGGTCGCGACGACCACGCGTTCGGCCGTCTCCACCGCCGCCTTGCGGAGGACGCTGCTCCGGGTGGCGTCGCCGACGACGACCGCGAAACCGTCCCGGTTCGCCTCGTCGGCCAAGCTGGGCGAGCGCTCGATGACGACGAATCCCGCCTTCGGCGACCCGTCGGCGAGCAGCGTCTGGATCGCGGTGTTCCCCTTCGTCCCGTACCCGACGACGATGGTGTGCTCGATCAAGGTGGACCTCCAGCGACTGCGCCGCAACTGTTCCCGCGTACGCCGGGTGAGCACCTCGAAGGTGGTGCCGACCAGGATCGCGAGGAAGGCCACGCGCAGTGGCGTGATCAGGAAGATGTTCACGAGACGGGCGCCGTCGCTGACCGGGACGATGTCGCCGTAGCCGGTCGTCGACAGGGTCACGGTGGCGTAGTAGAACGCGCCCAGCCAGGTCAGCTCCGGCCGGTTCGCGTCCTTGTAGCCGTCCCGGTCGAGCATCACGATGACGACGACGGCGGCCAGGATGACGACGGCGTACGCGATGCGCCGCCAGATCTGCCGCAGCGGATCACCCGGATGGCGCCCCGGCAGGCGTACGCCGCCCCGGTCGGTCTCGCCGTAGGCGCCCTCCTCCATGGCTCCACTTTAGGGAGTTCCGGGCGGTCCGCCGGGTCATTTCAGCGGCGCGAGCCACACCGCCCAGTCCGCCGCGGCGTGCTCCGGGACGACGGTGATCTCGACTTCCGTGCCGGGGGCGAGTTTCGGCAGCTTGAGCCGCAGGTCGCCGTCGTCCGGGTCAAGGGTGTAGCCGCAGCCGCCGAGGTCCCAGCTCCAGTTGCCGCACCGCATCACCTCGACCCCGGCCACGGAGAGGTGCAGAAGTCCCACGCCGTGCTGGCTGATGTTCATGGTGTACCGCGGTCCCCAGGGCACCTTGGTCGTGACGGGCTGCATAGGGTCGTCGGTCGGCGGCTGCAGCCGGAGCGCCCCAGGAAACTGGTCGACGCGGTTGGAGTCCAGCTCCGGCAAGACCGTCGGCTTCGTCGGGAAGGGATAGTCCGACCAGGCCACCCGTTCGGCGACAGCGAAGTCGACCGCCACCTCGGCGGGCGCCGGGCGCCGGACGATGCCGAGGCTGACCGACATCACCACGGACGCCCCGGCGGTTATCCCGGCGTTCATCACCTTCTCGACCGGCCAGGAGCCCGCCGTTCCGACCCCCGTACGCGGACCGTCCGGAGTGGCGCCGCAGATCATCTGGCCCAGCTCGCCCCCGGCCACCCCGAAGGTGATCCGGATGTCGGTCTCCTCGGAAGCCCGGCAGCGCACGTAGATGGAGATGTCGCTAGTGGACGCCGTCCAGGACACCTTGGTCGGCGTCGCCTCGTCGGTCGCGGTTCCGGTCGCCACGACGCGGTTGCCCAGGGCGTACTCGGGGAAGCCGTCGATCAGACGAGAGGTCGCGGATGCCACCGGGTCCGGCACGACATGGTGGATCGGGTTGACGGCGTACCCGAGGACGAGCGCCAGGAGCACCGCGCAGACCGAGGCGGCCGACACGATGCGGCGCTGCCGAGCCTGCTGGATGCGCCCCTGCACGGCGGCGAGGCGCGCGGCGCCGGCGGGCGGTTCGCTGTCGGGTTCGAGGCCGGTGAGCCCGGGGTCGACCCGGAGCTTCGCGATGGCCTTGGCCGCGTGGCTCTTGACGGTGCCGGGCGAGATGCCGAGCACGTCGGCGATCTGGGCCTCCGACAGGTCCTCGTAGTAGCGCAGGACGAGGACGGCGCGTTGTTGCCGGGGGAGCCGGCCGAGCGCGCGGGCGAGCACGTCGCGGTCGTCGTACCCGCGGTGCTCGTCCGGGCCGGCCTGTTCGGGCAGCTCGCCGATGGGGCGTTCGTGGTGCCAGCGCCGCCGCCACCAGCTTGTGTACGTGTTCACCAGGATCCGCCGGACGTAGGGCTCGGGATCGCCTTCGATACGCCGCCAAGCCGTCCAGGCTTTCGCCAGCGAGGACTGCAGGAGATCCTCGGCGAGCGCCCAGTCCCGGGTGAGCAGGTACGCGACGCGCAGCAGCCGGGCCGACCGCGCGGTCACGAACTCCGCGAAGTCGCCCGCCGGCGTGATGGGCCGCGGTTCGTACGCCCGCGGATCGGCCGGAGCCGTCGTCAGCTGCACCGCTAGTCCTCTCAGGTTGGCGGACATTAGCAGGTACGCGCCGAGGCCGCTGACCGGTGCACTCCCGGGCATGGGCCGTTCGGACCGATTGCCGTGGCCCGGTCGGTGGAGGTGACCGTCACGGTTGAGCGTGGAATCGCTGCTCCGCCGGGATAGACCCGGATAACAACTTGGGAACGCTCCCATCCCTCGCTTGACTTCCCCGTAACGTCACGGCAATCTCATGGGAGCGCTCCCGGAGGTGTGGTCCAGACCACATCCCGGGATGTCTGCACCATCCCCCACCTGCACTGAAAAACGACCTGAGAGGGGTCATCGATGGGCGTCACCTCGCGCCGCCGCGCCCTCGCGGCGGTCGCCGTCCTTGCGATAGGCGCGCTCGGCTTGGCCGCCTGTGGCGACGACAAGGACGGTACTGGCTCGAGCAACGAGCAGATCACCCTGAATGTCGACGTCTTCGGCAACTTCGGCTACGAAGAGCTCTACAAGCAGTACCAGGCCGCGCACCCGAACATCAAGATCGTGGAGCGTGGCACCGGCGGCCAGCTCGGTGACTACACCCAGCAGGTGACGCAGCGCCTCGCGGCCGGCAGCGGCCTCGGTGACGTGATCGCCATCGAAGAGGGCATGATCATCGACATGAAGTCGAAGGGCTCCGCCTTCGTCGACCTCAACGAGTACGGCGCCAAGGACCTGTCCGGCAACTTCCTGCCCTGGAAGTACGAGGCGGCCAAGACCGACGACGGCAAGCTCATCGGCCTCGGCACCGACGTCGGCGGCATGGCCATGTGCTACCGCACCGACCTGTTCCAGCAGGCCGGCCTGCCGACCAACCGCGACGAGGTCTCCAAGCTCTGGCCGACCTGGGACGACTACATCAACGTCGGCAAGCAGTTCAAGACCAAGGTGCCCAAGGCCGGCTTCATCGACGCGGTCACCAACACCTACAACAGCATCCTGATGCAGGAGGCCGGCAACACCACCGGTTACACGTACTTCGACACGAAGAACAACTACGTGACCGACAGCAACCCGGCCGTCCGCAAGGCGTGGGACATCTCGAACAAGATCCTCGAGGCGGGTCTGTCGGCCAAGCTCCAGGCCTGGACCGACCAGTGGAACGCGGGCTTCAAGAACGCGCAGTTCGCGACCATCGCCTGCCCCGCCTGGATGACCGGCTACATCACCTCGCAGAACGGTGACGCGGGCAAGGGCAAGTGGGACATCGCCACGGTCCCCGGCAGCGGCGGCAACTGGGGCGGCTCCTGGCTGTCCGTGCCGAAGCAGAGCAAGCACCAGAAGGAAGCCGCTGAGCTGGCCAAGTTCCTGACCAACCCGGCCGGCCAGATCGCCGCCTTCAAGTCGAAGGGCAACCTGCCCTCCTCGCCGCAGGCGCTGGACGACCCGGCCGTCAAGGCCGCGGTGAACGACTACTTCAGCAACGCGCCGACCGGCACCATCTACGGCGCCAGCGCGAAGGCTCTCAAGCCGGTCTACCTGGGCGCGAAGAACGTCCCGGTGCGTACCGCGGTGGAGAACGCGCTGCGCTCGGTCGAGCAGGGCCAGAAGAAGTCCGACGAGGCCTGGGCGACGGCGGTCGCCGACGGCAAGAAGGCCGCGTAAGCGGCTTAGCCAGCCAGCGCCGGTGCGCGGTCTCGGCCGCGCACCGGCGCCGAGCTTCCTGGAGTCACCATGAGTCTGCCGACCACTACTCCGGCACATTCGGCCGAAGTGCCGCCGCAGCCGGGCCGGGCACCCCGCTTGCCGTCGTCCTTCCTGGTACGCGCGTCGCGGTGGAGCCGTCTGGACACCAAGGCGTCGCCCTACATCTACATCGCGCCGTTCTTCGTCATCTTCGGGATCTTCGGGCTCTTCCCGCTGATCTACACCGGATACGTGGCGCTGAACGACTGGGAGGTGGGCGCTGACACGCACACCTTCGTTGGACTCGACAACTTCGTCAAGATCCTCAGCGACAACTACTTCTGGAACGCCGTCTTCAACACGATCGGCATCTTCGTGGTGTCGACCATCCCGCAGTTGCTGCTGGCACTGATGCTGGCCAACGCGCTGAACAAGCGGATGCGCGGGCGGATGTGGCTGCGGATGGGCGTACTGGTCCCGAACATCACCTCCGTCGCCGCGGTCGCCATCCTCTTCAGCCAGCTGTTCGCCCGCGACTTCGGTCTGATCAACTGGCTGCTGCACTTCGTCGGGGTCAGCCCGATCGACTGGCAGGCGCACAAGTGGACCGCCTGGCTCGCCATCTCGACCATGGTGGACTGGCGCTGGATGGGCTACAACGCGCTGATCTACCTGGCGGCGATGCAGTCGATCCCCAAGGACATCTACGAGTCCGCCGCCCTGGACGGAGCGTCGTCGCGTCGCCAATTCTGGTCGATCACGGTGCCGATGCTGCGGCCGACGATCATCTTCACGGTCATCATCTCGACCATCGGCGGCTTCCAGCTGTACGCGGAACCGCTGCTGTTCACCGGGGGAGCGAGCGCCTTCCTCGGCGGCACCCTGCGTCAGTCGCAGACCGTGACGATGTACCTGATGGAGCAGTTCTACAACAAGTTCGAGTACGGCGACATGGCCGCCGTCGCGTGGCTGCTCTTCTTCCTGATCCTCATCTTCAGCGGCGTGAACTACCTGATCACCGCACGGCTGGAGTCCTCCGGCAAGCGTGGAGGCAAGAAATGACCGCCGTCTCCGTCCAGCGTCCGCCGGCCCCGCCCGCGGCCAAGCCGCGACGCCGGAGCCGGGACGTCTTCCAGGCGACCCCGCTGACCTTCGTGATGCTGCTGGCGACGGTCGTCCTGTCGATCTTCCCGCTCTACTACATGATCGTCGTGGCGACCCGTGAGCAGGGCGCGACCAGCTCGGTGCCGCCGCCCCTGATCCCGGGCAGCAGCCTGGGCGACAACATCGGCCGGCTGCTGTCGAACGAGAACGCGGCGTTCATGACGGGCATGGTGAACTCGGCGATCATCTCGCTGACGCTCACCGTCTCGGTCGTGTTCCTGTCGACGCTCGCGGGGTTCGCCTTCGCCAAGCTGCGGTTCCGCGGCCGCAACGCGCTGATGCTGTCGATCCTGGTCACCATGATGGTGCCCGCGCAGCTCGGCGTGGTGCCGCTGTACATGATGATGGCCAAGCTCCAGTGGGCCAACCACCTGCCGTCGGTGATCGTTCCGTTCCTCGTCAACGGGTTCGGCGTGTTCATGATGCGGCAGTACGTCAGCCAGTCCGTGCCGGACGAGCTGATCGAGGCGGCCCGCGTGGACGGCTGCAACACCTTCCGGATCTACTGGAGCGTGGTGCTTCCGGCGCTCCGCCCGGCCATCGCCGTCCTGGCGTTGTTCACCTTCATGGCGCAGTGGAACGAGTTCTTCTGGGCCTCGCTCGCCATGGGCGACCCGTCCAACCCGACCGTGCAGATCTCGCTGCAGCACCTCTCGACGGGGTACTACAACGACTACGCGCAGGTCTTCGCGGGTACGCTGCTGTCAATCCTGCCGCTCCTGGCGGCGTTCATCCTGTTCGGCCGTCAGATCATCGGCGGCATCATGGAAGGTGCTCTGAAGGCGTGACCAGCAATTCCGACTTTCCGGCCGACTTCCTGTGGGGTGCGGCGACCGCGTCGTACCAGATCGAGGGGGCCGTCGCCGAAGGCGGTCGCACCCCCTCCATCTGGGACACGTTCAGCCACACCCCCGGCCGGACGGTCAACGGGGACACCGGCGACGTGGCGTGCGACCACTACCACCGGGTGGGCGAGGACGTCGCCCTCATGGCCAAACTCGGGCTGAAGGCGTACCGGTTCAGCACGTCGTGGTCCCGGATCCAGCCGCACGGCCGGGGTCCGGTCAACCCGGAGGGCATCGCCTTCTACTCGCGCCTCGTCGACGAGCTGCTCGATCACGGCATCCAGCCCTGGGTCACGCTCTACCACTGGGACCTGCCCCAGGAGCTGGAGGACGCGGGCGGCTGGCCCAACCGCGACACCGCCGAGCGGTTCGGCGAGTACGCCGCGCTGACCCAGGCCGCTCTCGGCGACCGGGTGAAGCACTGGATCACGCTCAACGAGCCGTGGTGCACGGCGTACCTGGGCTACGGCAACGGTCACCACGCCCCCGGGCGTACCGACCCGGTCGACGCCCTGGCCGCCGCCCATCACCTGAACCTGGGCCACGGCCTGGCCGTCCGGGCGCTGCGCACCGACCCCGCCGCGCGGATCGGCGTCACGCTCAACCTGCACTCGCTCCTGCCGAAGACCGACGCGCCGGCGGACCTCGACGCGGTACGCCGCATCGACGGCGTCGGCAACCGGGTGTTCCTCGACCCGGTGCTGCGGGGCACCTACCCGGAGGACGTCGCAGCCGACGTGGCGCACCTGACGGACCTCGAGTTCGTGCGGCCGGGCGACCTCGCGGTGACCAGCGCTCCGCTGGACTTCCTCGGGGTGAACTACTACAGCCGTCAGGTCGTGTCCGGCGCCTCGGGCTCGGGTGAGACCGACTCGCACAGCGGCGCCTGGCCGGGCAGCGAGCAGGTGGAGTTCCACCGGCGTGGTCTGCCGGTGACCCAGATGGGCTGGGAGATCGACCCGGAGGGGCTCACCGCGTTGCTGCGGCGTGTCCACCAGGAGTACGGGCCGATCCCGCTGTACATCACGGAGAACGGCGCGGCCTACGCGGATGAGGTCGCGGCGGACGGCACGGTGGCCGACCCCGAGCGGATCGACTACATCGGCCGGCACCTTGCCGAGGTCGCCGGCATGATCGGGGAGGGCATCCCGCTCGCGGGGTACTTCGCCTGGTCACTGCTGGACAACTTCGAGTGGGCCTGGGGCTACGAGAAGCGGTTCGGCCTGGTGCACGTCGACTACACCACCCAGGTACGCACGCCGAAGGCGAGCGCCTCGTGGTACGCCGACGTGATCCGGGCCAACTCGCTGATCACCGCCGACGGCGCCGGGAAGTAGAGTTCACAGTTATGGCACGTTCCCAGCGCGCCCGGTCCGCCGGGCGCCCCACGCTCGACCAGGTCGCCGCGCACGCCGGCGTCGGCCGTGGGACGGTGTCGCGCGTCGTCAACGGTTCTCCGCAGGTCAGCCCGGAAGCCCGGGCGGTGGTGGAGAAGGCGATCGCCGAGCTGGGATATGTGCCGAACCGGGCGGCCCGGGCGCTGGTCACCCAGCGGACGGACTCGGTCGCGCTGGTCGTCTCGGAGTCCGGTGAGCGGCTGTTCGCCGAACCGTTCTTCGCGGCGATCCTGCGCGGCATCAGCGCCGCCCTGTCCGAGACGCAGCTGCAGCTCTGGCTGGCGATGGCACAGTCGCCGGCCGAGCGGCAGCGCGTCGAGCACCACCTCACCGACCAGCACGTGGACGGCGTACTGCTCTTGTCGCTGCACTACGCCGATCCGCTGCCGGACCTTTTGACCGAACGCGGCCTGCCCGCCGTCATCGCGCCCCGCCCCGCCGACGGCGACGGCTACTACGTGGACGTCGACAACGTCGGCGGCGGCCGGATCGCTACCGAGCACCTCATCCAGTCGGGCCGGACCAAGATCGCGACCATCGCGGGCACCGCCGACATCTCACCCGGTGTCGACCGGCTCGCCGGCTACGAACAGGCGCTGAACCAGGCCGGGCTGCCCGTCCGCGAAGAACTCATCGCCCGCGGCGACTTCACCGAGGCCAGCGGATACGACGCGATGCGTGGGCTGCTGGGGCGCGTACCGGACTTGGACGCGGTCTTCGCCGCCTCCGACCTGATGGCGGCGGGCGCCCTCCGGGCGCTGCGCGAAGCCGGCCGGGTCGTCCCCCGCGACGTCGCCGTGGTCGGCTTCGAGGACTCCGTCATCGCCCGGCAGACCGAACCACAGCTGACCAGCGTCTTCCAGCCGGTCGAGGAGATGGGCCGGCAGATGGCCCGGATGCTCGTCGACCTCATCCGCGGCGAAGAACCCCCGCGCACCGTCCTCCTGGACACCCACCTGGTCCACCGCGCCTCCACCTGACCCGCCCCGCCGGTTTCCTGCGCGTTTTCTGCGCCATCATGAACTCTCGGTCGTGATCGACCGGCGTGTCGTGTCCGCAGCGGCCTGATCGATTCCCTAACGGCCTGATCAACGCGGGTCCGAGTCAACCCGGTGTGCCAACCGGCGGGGGACACAGTGTCGCAACTGTCCTGAAACGAGCGGGCAGGACAATATGCGCCATGTTGCTGCGGATCAGGGTGGCGTTGCCGGATCGCCCAGGCTCACTGGGCCAGGTCGCTCGTACGCTCGGCGTCGCGGGCGCCGACATCGTGCAGGTCGTCGTGCTGGAGCGCGCCGCCGGCCGGGCAGTCGACGACTTCACGGTCGTCTGGCCGAGCGGGGCGAGCGTTCGCCGCCTGCTGGCGGGCCTCGGTGCGATGCCCGGCGTACGCGTGGACGGGGTGTGGCAGGCGATCGGAGCGCCCGTGCACGGGGGCAACGACGCCGAGCTGCTGGCGCAGATCGCGGTGAACCCGATCGACGGCCTCAGTACGCTCGTCGACGCGGTGCCGACGTTGCTCGCCGCGGAGTGGGCCGCCGTCCTCGTCGTCCCGGCCGACTGGGCCGTACGCAACGGCAGCGCGGACGGCCTGACGGCGCTGAGCGCCTCGATCGGCCGCGCCGAACCGGCGGTCGCCCATGCCAGCTGGCGGGCGCCGCAAGCACCCCGGCTGCCGGAGGTGACCCCGTTGCGAGCACGGGCGCTGACCGGCCCCGACGGCACCCGGTACGCCGTCGCCCCGTTCGGCCGGGCCGGACTGGTGCTGGTGGTCGCGCGCGGTGGGGCGGAGTTGCCGCCGGAGCCAGAGCCCGCGTTCACCAACGTCGAGGCGCTGCCGGCGCCGACGGCGGCTGCCTTCCACGCCACCGAGGTCGACCGCATCGCCCAGCTCGTCCGGGCGGCGGCGCTGGTCCTCGGCGATCAGCTCGACCTTGTGACCGCTCCGCCGGTGGCGAAGGCCCGCGTCGAGGGGATCAGCTCGACCTCGTGACCGCCCCGCCGGTGGGGAAGGCCCCGTGGCGAGCAACGCGTGGCGAGGCCCGTGACGAGCACCCCGTGGCGAAGGGCCGGGTGGCGAACACCCCGTGGCGCGGACTGGGTGAGATCAACCACAGCAGCTTGGCGATTTCCCCTGGTAACCGAGGTGTAACAGCGGACCATGAGGGTTGAGGGAGAGGGGAGCGGCGCGGCTTCCGAGGGACAAGAGGTGACGAACCTGCGAGGGGGCGGCGATGACCTTGTGGCGGGTGCGAGCGACGATCGACGATCGGCCGGGATTTCTCGCGGTGTTGGCGGCCAGTCTGGCGCTGCGGTCGGTGAACATCCTGGCGGTGCAGGTGCACACGACTGAGGCGGGCGCGGTCGACGATTTTCTCATCGACGCCCCGGACCGGTTGACGGAGGCGGATCTGCGCGCGGCGGTGGAGAAGGGCCGGGGCAGGGACGCCTGGATCAGCCCAGCGGACGCCCATGGGCTGGTCGACCCGCCGACGCAGGCGCTCGGGCAGGCGGCCCGGTTGGTCGCGGCTCCGGAGAACTTGGGCGAGACGCTCAGTACGCTGCTCGACTGCGAGGTGGCCTGGCGGCCCTCCCGGGAGCCGCAGCGCTATTCGTCGCATGAGCTCGCGGTGGGAGATCCGCACGGGGGGACGCTGGTGCTGACCCGATCCACTCCGGTGTTCACGCCGGCCGAGTTCGCCCGGGCGCAGGCGCTCGCCGACGTCGCCGGGCAGGTCACGCGTACGCAGCTCGCGCAGGCCACGTTGCTGTTGCCGGACGGCACGGAACTGCTGCTGCGCCCGGCGACCCGGGCTGATCTGGCCGAGGTCGTCGCGCTGCACGAGCGGTGCTCGCCGGAGAGCCTGTTCCGGCGCTATCTCGCCGGTTCGCGGGGACCGTCGGCCTCGCACCTGGTGCGACTCCTTGAACCGCAGCGCGGCTGCGCTTTGGTGGCGGTCGACGCCGAAGGTCAGGTGGTGGCTCTGGCCAACCTGGTGGGCGAAGGTGAGATCGCCGAGGCGGCTCTGCTGGTGGCCGACGACTGGCAGCGGCGCGGCCTGGGAACGGCGCTGCTCCGGCGGTTGATCTCGGTGGCCCGTCCGGCCGAGTTCGCGGCTGTCCTCGTGCATACGCAGGCCGAGAACTCGGCGATGCTGCGTACGGTGCGCCGGATCGCCGACGCGCTCGCCGTCGATCCCGCGTACGACCGGGACGGAGCGATCGTCACGATCACGCTGGCGCTTGCCGGGAGGCGCGCGCTCACGCGATGACACCGGATCAGGGATCCGGGTCGAATCTTGGGCCAAGATTCGACCGAGATCCCTGATCCAGGCCGAAGCGATCTAGCGCGAAAAGGCAGCGGGTCAGTCGGCGGGGGAAGGCTGGGCGGGGAGGGTGACGCGGCCGTCGCCGAGCGCTCGGGTGAGGACCGCGGCGAGTCCGTCCAAGCTGGACCCTCCGGTGACCAGCACCTCCGGCACGATGTTGATCTTCCCTTCGGCGATGGCGGCGGCCACCGCGACGAGCGCGGTCGGGGTTTCGCCGATCGCCTCCCGCTGAGCGGAGAAGCCGGTCGCGCGGGCGACGCCCATCGCCTCGACCGCCTTCGCGTCGGCGAGGCCGATCGCCTGGATGCGGTCGGCCTCGGCCTGTCCGGTGACCCGGGTGTACGCCGCGTCGCCGCCGGCCTGCGCCTCGCGAGCCTTCGCCTTGCTGCCGTTGATGTCGACGGACACCTGGGCGGCCGCCAGTTCGGCCTGCATGTCGGCGGTGCCTCGGGCCTTCTCCATCTCGATGCGAGCGGTCTGGGCGAGTTGCTGCTCTTTGTAGGTCGCCCGTTCCTGGTTGGCGATCTCGCGGCGGGTCAGCACCTCGACCAGTTCCGGCGGGAAGGTGACGTCCTGGATGTAGACGCCTTTCGTCTCGATCTCATAGCCGGCGAGGTATTTCGTCACGACGACGTGCGCGCTCTGCTGCACCTGCTGCCGGGTCTCGATGAACTTCACCGCCTCCAGTTGCTGAAGCGTGTTGCGGAAGTGGTTGCCGACCGCCGACTGAAGGACCTCGTTGACGAGGTTCTTCATGGTGCCGACCATCGAGATGACCTTCGGCGCCCGCTGGTCCGGCACGTGGATCTGGACCTGGAGGTCGATCGTGAACACGAAGCCCTCGCGGCTCTTGCCGACGATCGGTTCCAGCCGGGCGTCGAGGTCGTGCGCCTGGGAGCTGGCGTTGGCCCAGTTGAGCGTCAGGATGAAGGTCGGGACCAGCTCGGCGGCGTAGATGCGGGGGTTGATGGCGTACTTGCCGGTGCGGAGGGGCTCCTGCCAGATGCCCCGATGGCCCGGCCGCACGATGCTGCCGAACTTGAACTCCTCGCCGGATGTGTCCAATGTGGGCAGGCCGACGAAGGACTTCACGACGGCCACCTCGCCCTGGTTCACGACCAGCATCGGCACCATCTCGACCCGGACGAGGAAGGGGTTGAGCAGGTAGGCACCGTAGAGCAGCGGATCGTGCTGCAGGCCGATCCGGCCGCCGTTGTCCAGGAACAACTGGAAGTCCTGGTAGTTGTTGTGGAGGTCGTTCTTCGAGCCGAGCAGGACGTCGATGATCTCGGCGTCCGACGTGTCGGCGGTGGCCTCCAGGGCGGTGACGTCGTCGAACCCGCCGAGCCGGCTGGACAGATCGCCGGACGGCAGCGGCTCGCCTTCGAGCGCGGTCACCAGGCCGATCATGTCGACGTTGCCGTGCGGCGCGATGACCGTCACCTCGAGGTGCTCGGGCCGCAGCTTGAAGGCGGCGGGCGTGAGCTTCATGTCGTGCGCCAGCGAGGCGAACTCCGGGGCCACCGGCAGCCCGAACACCCGGCGGGCGGTGATGACGAGGAAGCCGACCGGGTGGATCGGCATCAGGGTGCCGGGCGGGAGCACCGGCCGCTGCACGCCCTTCTCCCCGGCGTTGCCCATGAAGCCGCGGAGATCGGAGAAGTTGCCGAACGCCGGGTTGTACCGCGCGCTCTTCGCGCCGATCGGCAACGGCCGGCCGACCTGGGAGATCACCACGCCGATCTCGCCGGCCTGAATCTGCACCCAGGGATACTTGGTGACCGAGTAGACCGGCCACAGCTTGAACCGCGCGCCCGGCATCAGCAGGTCGGCCTGGTGCCCGGCCTCGCCGTGGAACGCGATGGGGTTGTCGTCGGGCAGCCTGCGCCCGAACCGCTTGGTCACCAGGCCGACTTGGGTCGGGCCGATCCGATGCCACGACTTGGCGACGATGAGCAGGAAGATCAGGAGCAGGCCTAGCGCGACGCCGACGATGACGGCGCCCGATGCGAGAGCCTCCATGAGTGGCCTCCAGCCACGAGAAGTGTCGATCTGACGCTAACTCCGCGCCGCAAGCGGATGTTTCGCCGCCGCACACTTGCCCGCTACCCGCACAACGCCGGAGACCCGTACCAAATGCGACATGACGCAGCAGCTCCTCGCGCCCGTGCCGGTGGCCGCCCGGGTCCAGCGGGTCGCCCACTTCACCGACACCTACCTTCCGCGCCGCGACGGGGTGGTGACGTCCCTGCGAACGCTCTGCGACGCGCTGACGGCGGACGGCTGCGACACGGTCACGGTCGCGCCCCGGCACCGATCCCAGGACCGCTGCCCTGAGCTGCTCACTCTCGGCTCGGTGCCGTGCGGCGTCGCGGACCTCCGGCTGGGCGGGTGGCCGCGCCGCACCCATCTCGAACGGTTCGCGGCGTGGCGCCCCGACCTCATCCATGTGCATACGCCCGGCCCCATGGGTCTCCTCGGCACGATCGCCGCGCGACGGCTCGGCCTGCCGCTCGTCCACAGCTATCACACCGACTTGTACGCGTACGCGGACGCGTACCGGATTCCGGCGCGCGCGATCGAACTGGGCCTGTCCTGGTACGCCAACCGCATCGGCGTCGAGCCGCCGAGCCCGGATCCGGCCCGTTCGCGGCGGCATGCGGCGATCGACGGGCTGAACCGGTTACTCCTGGGCGACGCCGCGGCGGTGATCGTTCCGACCCCGGCCGTGCTCGCGCGCGGTGGACTTCCCGTCCCCGATGAGCGGATCTTCCTCGTTCCGGCCGGGGTCGCCCCGCGTACGCCGTCGGCCGGGGACATCGCCGAGTTCCGTCGCCGACACTCCATCCACGATGGACCCGTTGTCCTCTTCGTCGGCCGGGTCAATCGCGAGAAGGGCGTGGACCTGCTGGTGAAGGCGTTCGCCTCGGTCGTGCGTACGGTGCCGGACGCTCAGCTCGTCCTCATCGGAGCGGTCTACGAGCGCCGGTGGCTGGCCGGGCTGCTCCACTCGACCGGGATCGCCGACCGGGTGGTGGCCACCGGCCAACTCCCGCCGGACGAGGTCGCCGCGGCGTACGCCTTGGCCGACGTCTTCGCCTTCCCGTCGCGTACCGACACCCAAGGCCTGGTGTTGCAGGAAGCCGCACTGGCCGGGGTGCCGAGCGTGCTCGCCGACGCGCAGTTGCACCGGACCGGGGCGCTGGGCGGCGCGACCAGGCTGGCCGAGCCCACCGCCGAGGCCTACGGGCGGGCGCTGGCCGACCTGCTCACCGATCCTGCCGCAGCCCGCCGCCTGGGCGCGGCCGCCCGCGAACGGGCGTTGGCGCACACTCCGGCCCGGTACGCCGCCGCGATGCGCGACGTCTACGACCGTGCCGCCCGGTAGCCGCACCCCGCCCAGCTCGCGGCCCCACCCGCGCCGCCCCGTCAGCGCTGGATCAGGGATCCGGATCGCACCGCCTGAGGCCTCAGGCGACGACGAGGTTGAGGTGCTGCTGGGCGAGGCCGATCGAGACGCGCTGCCCCCAGGTCAAGGTGAGGTGGTCGGTCTCGATGCCGTCGGCGAAGCAGACGAGCTGTTCGCCCTCACTGATCAGTTCCAGCTGCTGGCCGGGGCCGAGCGAGCCGGCGGTGAGGGCGACCCCCGTCGCGGGTGACGGCCAGGCCTCGCGGACGAACCAGGTCAGCTCCCGGTCCTGGGGGCCGGGCAGGGCCGGCGGGCGGGACCGCTCCCGGGCGATCGAGGCGCACCAGCCGGTCGCGCCGGTGCCCGTGCCGACCACGACTCCGGACGACGAGTGCCGTTCCCGCCCACCTTCTGGTGTGGACAGCGCGTAACGGGCCGACTGGTGGGAGCCGTGGCCGAAGTAGATCTCGTTCAGGCCGGTCAGCCGCTGGCCGTCGTCGAGGATCGCGACCGCCATCGTCCGGGACTCCACAGTGGCCGTTCCGGTGACCACCGTCGGGAGCAGGCGGGACGCGGCGTCGGCCGTGACCCGCACCAGTACGCCGGGATTCCGGCCGGGTTCGGGGTCGACGCCGACGACCGGCTGCCCGGACAGGTATTTGGCGACGTTGGCGACCAAGCCGTCCTGGCCGACGGCCACGACGATGTCCTCGGGGCTGAACAGGAACCGGGGCAGGTCGGCGCGGTCGACCGCACCGCGTCGCCAGTCGGCCGGGATCGCGGCGCTCACCTCGGTCAGCGCCGCCTCCAGCGCGTCGTGGCGGGCCTGCACCTCGTCCAGACTGCGGCCCCGTTGGCGTAGAAAGTAGCCCGCCGCGCCGCGCGTACCGTGGCGGTCGAGGAGTTCGGCCAGCTCGCTGCGCCGGGAGACGACCACCACCCGGGGAGCGAGCGTGACTGACCGCACTCCTGGCGGCTCACGCAAGCGTTCGCCGGCGTAGCTCATCGGGACTCCGAGCCGCCCGAGAGCTTGGCGAGCAGCTGAGTCAAGACGTCGGGAGTGACGGTGAGCGACTGGATGTCGGGCAGCTGCCCGGCGAACTCCCGCAGCGTCAACGACTGCAGTACGCCGGGCGGCAGGTCACGATAGGCGCCGACGCGGGCGGCCTCCTTCTCCGCCTCGGCCAGCCCGACGACGCGTACGGCGTTGGCCCGGGCGTCGGCGAGCAGCTTCTCCTGCTCGGCCTGTGCGGTCGCGGCCACCCGCTCCCGTTCGGCCGCGCCCTGGGCGGCGGCGAGCTGCGCGGCCGCGTCCAACTCGGCCTGCCGCCGGGAGTTGGCGCCGTGCTGCTCCACGAGCTGCTGCTCCCGGCGAGCCAGCTCGATCTTGTTCTGGAGTTCGTTCTCGGCGATCGCACGCTCCTGCTCGACTGCTTGCGCGCGGCGGGCATACGTGGCGCGATCGGCTTCGGCCTGCACGGATTCCCGGGTCGGCGTCTGCAACGCCCGCTCCAGCTCCGGTTCCGGGCGGATGGCGACGACCCGGGCGCTCACGACCGCCACTCCGAGGTCGGCGAGCCGGGGGTCGTCGGCGAGCGCGGCCGACACCGCCTCGCGGACGGGGGAGATGCCGGCGGTCAGCGCCTCGGCCAGCGGCAGCCGGGCCAGCAGGTCCAACGCGGGCTGCTGGGCCAGCTCGGCGAGCAGTGTCGCCACCTGGTCCAGCGGCCGGGAGCCGGCCACGCCGGTCTGCGGATGGATCGAGAAGTCGAGCCGGGACGCGGCCACCGCCGGTTCGGCGACCCGGTAGGTAACCGTCGCCTGCACCGTCACGTCGGTGAAGTCACTGGTTCGCGCGTGGAACAGCAGCGGCAGCTCCCGATCGTCGACCGGCACCTCGCTGAGGACCGCGGTCAGCGGGCGGTACCAGAACGACAGCCCGACGCCCTCCCGCTTCACCTTGCCCTTGGCGTGATGCCGGACCCAGTTGGTCGGGGTGCTGCGCAGGTGCCGCAGAAAGAACCTGCGGGAGATGTCGGCCATGACTTCCCTTCCGGGATGAGGGGGTGCGCGCAGTGATGCTACTGAGCCGCCGCACGCTCCTGCCGGCCTCGGCGGATCCGCATGCCGATGGTGGAGATGGGCCAGGCGCTGATCCAGAAGAACGTCGCCCAGTCCGGGTCGGCGAACGCGATCGGAATCGACAGGCCGAACGCGACCAGCAGCGCGGACGCGCCGAAGACCATGTTGCTCGGAGCCGTCGTGGGCGCGTCCTCACTCCAGAGCTGCTGACGCGTCGCGGTCTGGGCCATCAGAATCCAGACGACGGCCCACAGCACCATGACGCAGGCGTAGAAGACCGGCCCGGCCGGGTGGTCGCCGAGCCCGGTGAGGACCTTGGTGGCGAACGGCATGAGGACGATCGCGAACAGGCCCAGGATGTTGAGCCAGATCATGCCGTAGGTGAGCCGCGCGATCTGCTGGAACATCCGGTGATGGTTGAACCAGAGCGTGGCGATCACGGCGAAGCTGATCAGGAAGGCCACGTAGTCCGAGCCCAGGTACTCCTTGAGCTGGTGGACCCAGTCTTCACCGCTCGGCACGGGCAGCTCGATGGCCAGCAACGTCAAGGCGATGGCGATGACGGCGTCGGAGAAGAAGATGACGCGTTCCAGGCCATGGCCGGACTCGGGCGCGATCTTGGGGCGTTCGGTCACGGCGTCATTCTGGCGTACGCCACCGACAGGTGCGGCCCCCAGGTAGTCCCCGGGGGCCGCGTTGAGAAACGTACTTACGACACGCTCACCGCGGACCAGGCGGCCGCGACGGTGGCGTACTCGGTCGAACCCGAGCCGTAGAGGTCGGCGGCGGCCGAGAGGGTCGCCGTCCGCGCGCCGCTGTACGCCGTGCGCGAGGTCATGTACACGGTCAGCGCGCGGTACCAGATCGCGCCGGCCTTGGCGTTGCCGATGCCGGTGACGGTCGCACCGTTGCACGTCGGGCTGGTGCCCCACGACGAGGTGCCGCTGCCGACGGCCAGCAGGTAGAAGAAGTGGTTCGCCACGCCCGACGAGTAGTGCACGTCGAGCCGCTTGACCGAGCTGGACCAGCAGTCGGCCGACGCCCCGTCCTTCGACGGCTTGTCCATGTAGCGTAGCGGCGCGCCGCTGGTCTGCAGCTCCTCGCCGATGAGGTAGTCGCCCGGGTCGTTGGCGTTGTTGGCGTAGAACTCGACCAGGGTGCCGAAGATGTCGCTGGTCGCCTCGTTGAGGCCGCCCGACTCGCCGCTGTACCGCAGGCCCGCGGTGTTGCTCGTGACGCCGTGGCTCATCTCGTGCCCGGCCACGTCGAGCGAGGTCAGCGGGGTCCAGCCGGTTCCGCCGTCACCGTAGGTCATGCAGAAGCAGGAGTCGCTCCAGAAGGCGTTGGTGTAGCCGCTGCTGTAGTGGACCCGGCTGTACGCCGCGACGCCGTCGTTGCGGATGCCGGTGCGACCGAAGGTGTTCTTGTAGAAGTCCCAGGTCATCGCCGCGCCGTAGTGGGCGTCGACGGCCGTGGAGTTCCGGTCGCTGAGCGTGCCGTTGCCGAAGACGTTGCTGCTGGAGGTGACCAGCGTGCCGGTGCCGGAGGTGGCGCCGAACAGGTCGTAGGTCTTGTGACCGCCCCGGGCGGAGTCGTTGAGCTGGTAGGTGCCGCCGCTGAGGACGGTGCCCACCGCGACGTCGCCGTTGTGGAAGCCGTGGCCCACACCGTCGGTCTGGATGGCGTCCCACGAGTCACGGACAGCGCCCGTCTTCGCGTCGACCAGGACGTGCAGTTCGCTCGGCGTCTTGTCGGCGGCCACTCCGCTGACGACCACCTCGTACGCCAGGGCGGTGTCGGCCCCGTCGGCGTCGACGACGAGCTGCGAGCCGTCGACCCGGCGGGACGCCGCCCGCGAGGCGCCCAGGGCGGCGGTCGCAGCCTGGGCGGCGGACAGCGAAGGCGTCGTGGACAGCGTCAGTCCACCGCGCAACGCGTGGCTCACACCCTTCCACGAGTTGCCCTTGCCGAGGTGGACGACGGTGTCGCCGCCGAGGACCGGCAGGCCTTGGTAGTACCGGTTGACGCGGACGTGCTCGGTGCCGTCGGCGTCGGTCTGCACGTTCCGGAGCGTGAACGACTCTCCGGCGCTGACCGCGCCCGCGGCCGCGTGGCTCTTGAGCTGCGCGACGGCTCGGCTGAACGGGCTGGGCGCCGCGGGGGCGGCGAGCGCGACCGGCGAGGCGGCGGCGAACAACGCCACCCCGGCGACCGCGGCACCCAAGACGGGGGTGATCCGGCGGATGGACAAGGTTTTCCTCCCTTGGTCAGGCGGACCGGGGCTGAGCTTCCTCGCCACGGTCCGTCCGGGTTAGTCGCCCATGGGCCGGTAGGCCAGGACGGCTGAACAGAAGGATGCTCATCTCCACGTGGTTTGTAAATATGGCGATGAAAGAATTACTCACGGTGATGATCGCCGGGTTCCCGACAATCGGCGAGCTTCCGCAGTGTCGGTGTCGGGCATTAGGCTCGCCGCGCTGAGTGATGGCTGAACAAGACGGACGACAGAAGGCTGGTTCGACAATGGCCGTGGTACGGCGTACCGGCACGATCCCGCAGCAGGCCTCCACGAAGGACGCCGCGCCGCAGCAGGCCCAGGCGCCCGGCGACGCCGAGACCGCGGCGGTCCCGACGATGCCGGCCCATCTCTGGGCGTTCGGGGTCGGATTGGCGTTGGTCGGCGGCGGCCTGCTCGCCGCCTGGGCGATCTGGGCGAACGGCCCGGTGAACACGTTCCGCGCCACCAGCGAGGGGTCCATCTTCGCCGGTCTCGTCGTGGTGACCGCCGCCGTCGAGCGCGTGCTCGAACCGTTCACCCGGTGGCTGCCGGGCCGCGCCGCGCAGCACCGCTATGACTGGGCGCTCGCCGCGATGGAGAACGGCGCCGGCACGACGGCCGCCACCGCCAAGGCGAAGGCAGACCTGGAGCAGGCCAAGGCGGACAAGGGCATCATCGCCTGGGGGCTGGCCACCGGCCTGGCCACCGTGATGTCGGCCAGCGGCGGCTTCTACCTGCTGCACATGATCGCCGAGAACCCGCAGTGGGACGCCGTCCCCGCGTGGGTCGACTCGCTGATCACCGGCCTGATCGTGGGCAGCGGGACCAAGCCGGTCCACGACCTCATCAGCCGCGTCCAGCAGAACAAGGAGAAGGGCCAGCTCGCCTAGCCGCCTAGGCCTTGCGGTTCCCGCGCAGCCAGCCTTTGCGCAGCGGCCCGGCGTCCGGGCCGCCCAACGCCAGGGACTCGGCGACGACGGGCACCTCATGGGTGGTCTCGTCGGCGGCCGGCGCCGCTGGGCGTACCGCCGGGTGATCCCGAGTGCGTTGCGCGGGCAGTGCCCCAGTCACGGACGTGGCGACCGCGACGCTGGCCGAGGCGTGGAAGGGGCAGCGCGACAAGTCCTTGGCGTTCTCGTCGAGGTAGAAGTTGGGCCGCTGGTCCGCCTCGGCGTAATACCGGTGGAAGACCGGGGTCGCGCCGCCCGACAGGGGCGGGACGATCCAGGACCAGTCGGCCGGGACCGTCCGGCCGGCCTTCTCCTCCTTGGCGATGTGGGTCAGGAAGTGCCGTGACTCCGTGTGATGGTCGGCGATCTTCACGCCGGCCCGCTCGAAGGACCACAGCACCGCCCGGTTCAGCTCGACCAGCGCGCGGTCGCGCCACAGGCTCGACTCGCGGGTGGTGTCGAGGCCCAGCCGAGCCGCGATGGCCGGGAGCTGGTCGTAGCGATCGGCGTCGGCGAGGTTGCGCGCGCCGATCTCGGTGCCCATGTACCAGCCGGAGAACGGCGCGAGCGGATAGTGGACGCCGCCGATGGTCAGCCGCATGTTGCTGATCGCCGGGACCGCGTGCCAGCGCAGGCCCAGCTCGGCGAACCAGGCCAGCTCGGGATGGGTCAGCGGCACTTCGAGCACCGCCTGCTCGGGCAACTCGAACAGGTGCGGCTCCTGGCCGGGCTCCTGCAGCACCAGCGGCAGAATGTCGAAGGCGCTGTGCTTGCCCCTCCAGCCCAGCTCGGTGACCGCTTCGGTGAAGTCGGCGTACAGGGGGTCGCCGATGCCGTCGCGGTAGCCCGCGTAGCGGATCAGCTGCTCGTTCCACAGCACGGTTCGCGGCCGGCCCGGCACGGCCTGCGGAAAGATCGAGATGACCGGACGGAGGCGGCCGCGGTTCTTGCCCTGTCCGGCGGCGATCTCCAGGTGCTGGACGAGCTGCTCGGCGGTGGCGTCGACCCCGGTGACGCCGCGGAGGTCACGGACGACCAGGCTGTTCCAGTAGAGCCGGCCGATGCACCGGCTGGAGTTGCGCCAGGCCATCCGTGCCCCGTAGATCAGCTCCACCCGCGTGTGCGCGTACGTGCCGAGGGCGTCGATCTGTTCGCGTACCTGCTCGACGCGGGCGGCGACGAGTCGCGCGTCCACGCCGAGCTTCGGTTGTTCGGCGTACAGCCGCCGCAGGAAGTCTTCCGCCTCGACCGGATCGGTGGGCTCGTTGTGGAACTGAGTGAGGGGGGCGTCGCGATAACCGGGGGCCGGGCTCATCCGGTCATTTAACGGTTACGATGCGTTGTCCATAGCGGACACTTTGTGCGACTGTCGCGCCCTGATGACAGCCGTCGCGAGCAGCACCTGGGCTAACGCATAGGTGACCATCACCCAGATGTCCGGGCCGGGCAGCTCGTGATCGGCCAGGCCCAGCGCGATGAGCGTGTCGGACAGGACGAAGAACGCGCCGCCGAGGCCCGCGCGCCACCCGAGGCGGGCGGAGGTCGCGCCAGTGGTGAACAGCAACAGAGAGTACGCGGCCACGGGGATCCGCAGCGCGCCGAGATCGGGCCACAACCACGCGATCAAGCCCACCCAGAGCAGCACATAGACCGGGAGGACACTGAGGCGGCGACGCCCGTGCCGGACGAAGTACGCGATGTAGCAGACGTGCGCGGCCCCGAAGAATCCCATGCCGACGAGGAAGAGGAAGTCGGGTTCGGCGAACTGAAGGGCCACGTCCCCGGCCGCCGACAGCAGCAGGGCGGCGACGATGAGGCCCGGCCCCTTCCGAAGCACGACGTAGAGCGCCAGCAACGGCATGAGCAGCGGTTTCGTGGCCCATTCGGCCCAGGTGACGTCGAAGGCGGAGACGACGATGTGCGTCACCGCGAGGACGGCGTACAGCGCGAGGATCACTTGCCGGCCCCCTCGGACTCGGCGGGCGCCGCCGGCTCCCAGCCCGGACCGGCGAAGATCCGGCCGAGCCGCTCCCGCCAGGTACGCGCGGCGCGCAGATCCCGGCCGATCGAGGCGTACTCGTGGAAGGCGACGCGCAGCGGGTTGTGGGTGCCGATGTTCTTGGTCAGCCCGTAGATCGGCCGTTCGGTCTCCGGGGCGAACGAGCCGAACAGCCGGTCCCAGACGATCAGGATGCCGCCGAAGTTCCGGTCGAGGTAGCCGCCCTGCGACGCGTGGTGCACCCGGTGGTGGGACGGGGTGTTGAGGAGGAACTCGAACGGCCGGGGCAGCTTGTCGATGCGCTCGGTGTGGATCCAGAACTGGTAGACGAGGTTCACCGAGCTGCAGAAGGCCAGCACCGCCGGGTGTACGCCCAGCGCGATCATCGGCAGGTAGAACAGCCAGCTGGTGAACCCGGTCCACGGCTGCCGGAGCGCGGTGGAGAGGTTGAAGCGGCGGCTCGAATGATGCACGACGTGCGACGCCCACAGTACGCGGATCACGTGGTGGCTGCGGTGCGACCAGTAGTAGAAGAAGTCCTGCGCGAGCAGGCAGACCAGCACCCATTGCCAGGTGATCGGCACGTGGAGCGGCGTCACCAGGTTGATCGCCGAGTAGACCAGCGCCGGGACGATGCCCCAGAGCAGGTCGAAGCCGAGGCTGCCCAATCCCATGGACAGGCTGGTGGCAGTGTCCTTGGCGGCGTACCCCAGCTCGTCGTCGTCCGGGTGGAGCCGGTACGAGATCGCCTCGAGCAGGGTCAGGAGGATGAACGCCGGGATGGACCAGAGCACGACGTCGGGCAGGTCGGGGACGGGCATGCGCGGATACTAGTGAGTAACTCTCGCGTTAGGAAGAGCGTGCTCCGTGTTCGACACAGGTCGCCGACCAGCCCGTCGGGACGACCTGCACTTTCATCCGCCGGCCGCACTCCGTGCAATAGCGCGGCGGCTCCAACTCCAGCGCCGCCGCGCAGCCGGCATGCGCCGGCCCGGCCACCAGCTGCCGCCCGCACCGCGGGCAATGCATAGTCTCGCTGCTCATCCGGACCCCTCCTCGAAGCGTGATCATTGCGTCAGCCATGCTGGTACAACGGGCATTTCACAGCCCGAAACGACTGACTGAACTTCTGGCGGCTCGCGCAAGCGCTCGCCAGCGGCTGACGCAATGATCAAGAACTACAGGGTTGCCGACAGCGCCTTGACGGGCATCTTCAGGTCGGCGAGTAGCTGCAGGTCTTGGGTCGCCGGGCGGCCGAGGGTCGTCAGGTAGTTGCCGACGATCACGGCGTTCACCCCGCCGAGCAGGCCGTCGCGCGTACCGAGGTCGCCCAGGGTGATCTCGCGGCCGCCCGCGTACCGGATGATCGTCCTCGGCATCGCGAGCCGGAAGGCGGCGATGGCGCGCAAGGCGTCCTTGGGGTCGAGGACCGGCTGGTCCTCCAGCGGCGTGCCGGGGCGCGGGTTGAGGAAGTTCAGCGGGACCTCGTGCGGGTCGAGGTCGGCGAGCTGGACCGCGAACTCCGCGCGCTGCTCGACGGTCTCGCCGAGGCCGAGGATGCCGCCGCAGCAGACCTCCATGCCGGAGTCGCGGACCATCTTGAGGGTGCCCCAGCGCTCCTCCCACGAGTGCGTGGTGACCACGTTCGGGAAGTAGGTCCGGCAGGTCTCCAGGTTGTGGTTGTAGCGGTGGACGCCCATCTCGACCAGCTCGTCCACCTGCTCCTGGGTGAGCATGCCGAGGCTGGCCGCGACGTTGATGTCCACAGCCTCCTTGATCGCCTTCACGCCCTCGCGCATCTGCGTCATCAGCCGGGCGTCGGGGCCGCGGACGGCGGCGACGATGCAGAACTCCGTCGCGCCGGTGGCCGCGGTCTGCTTGGCCGCCTCGACCAGCGACGGGATGTCCAGCCAGACGGCCCGGACCGGCGAGGAGAAAAGCCCCGACTGGGAACAGAAGTGGCAGTCTTCTGGGCAGCCGCCGGTCTTCAGCGAGACGATGCCCTCGACCTCGACCTCCGGCCCGCACCAGCGCATCCGCACCTCGTGCGCGAGCTGGAGGGCGTCGGCGATGCGCTCGTCCGGCAGCCGCAGGACCTCCAGCACTTCGGCCTGGCCGAGGCCGACGCCCCGGTCGAGAACCTGCTCACGGGCGCGGTCGAGGATGTCGGTCATGGCCGTACCCTACAAGGTGCCTTAACCAACGCTCACCTCGAAGGGGACCTGCGAAGTGTCCGACTGGCTGGCCACTCTGGCGCGCAAGGCAGAGCTGCGCGACAAGGCCGGACTGCGACGTGAGCTGCGTCCCCGTCCGGCCGCCGATCCGGTGGTCGACCTGGCCGGCAACGACTACCTCGGGCTGGCCCGCCACCCGGAGGTGCTCGCCGCGGCGGGCGAGGCGCTGGCCGAATACGGCCTGGGCGCGACCGGGTCGCGGCTGGTCCGGGGCACCACCGAGCTGCACGCGGAGCTGGAGCGGGAGCTGGCCGCCTGGATCGGCACCGCCGAGGCGCTGGTGTACTCGTCGGGGTACCTGGCGAACCTCGGCGTCGTCCGGGCGCTGGTCACACCGCAGACGGTGCTGGTGGCCGACGAGCACGTGCACGCCAGTCTGATCGACGGCTGCCGGCTGTCCGGGGCTCGCACGGTCACCTATCGCCACGGCGATCCCGGTCACCTCGCGAGCGTGCTTCGCGACACCAAGCGCGCGGTGGTGCTCACCGAGTCGGTCTTCTCCGTCGACGGTGATCTCGCCCCGCTGCGGGACCTGCACCAGGTCGCGCGCGAGCAGCATGCCCTGCTGCTCGTCGACGACGCGCACGGCCTCGGGGTCGTCGAGGACTCGACCGCCGGGCTGGCGGGCGCCGACGACGTGGTGATCACGGCCACTCTCTCCAAGGCTCTGGGTGGCGCGGGTGGCGTGGTCGCCGGTCCGTCCGCGCTGGTCCGGCATCTGATCGACACCGGGCGCACGTTCATCTTCGACACCGCGCTGCCGCCGTCGGTCGCGGCCGGCGTCCGCGCCGCGGCCAGGATCGCGATCACCTCCCCCGAGTTGCGGGTCGAGCTCCGTTCGCGCAGCTTGTACGCGTACCGCCGGCTGGCCGACGCCGGATTCCGCGTACGCCCGCCGGCTGGTGGCGTGGTGTCGGTGGAGGCGCCCTCGGCCGACCAGGCGGCGGCCTGGGCCGCCGCGTGCCTGCGTTCGGGGGTGGCGGTAGGGTGCTTCCGGCCACCGTCCACTCCGGACCACGTGTCCCGGCTGCGGCTGACGGTCAACGTCGGAGTGCCCCGGGCGGCCTTCGAGCAAGCGCTGGAGAAAGTCGTAGAGGCAGCACCATGAACACCCCTCCCACCGGTCCCCTCACCGGAACCGTCATCGTCACCGGCACGGACACCGGGGTCGGCAAGACCGTCGTGACGGCCGCCATCGCCGCCTGCGCCACCGCGAGCGGACTGCGGGTCGCCGTCGTCAAACCCGGGCAGACCGGCGTCGACCCCGCGTACGGGGAGGTCTCCGACGAGGAGGTGGTGCGGCACCTGGCGGGTCCGGCCACCACCCGGACGCTGGCGTCGTACCCCGATCCGCTCGCTCCGCTCGCGGCGGCCCGGGTGGCCCACCTGCAGCCGCTCGACCTCTACACCGTCGTGGACGAGGTCAAGCGGCAGGCGGCCGACCACGACCTCGTCCTCGTCGAGGGCGCCGGGGGACTGCTGGTTCCGATGGGTCCCCGCCTGGCGGACATCCCGGGCGGCGGCTCGTGGACCGTCGCCGACGTCGCGGTGAGCTTGGGCGCTCCCGCCGTCGTCGTGGCCCGAGCCGGACTCGGGACGCTGAATCACACGGCGCTGACCCTGGAGGCGCTGGATCGCCGGGGTGTCAGCGGCCTGGTGGTGCTGGGCGCGTGGCCGGCCGAGCCGGAGCTGGTTCATCTGACCAACCTCGACGATCTGCCCGGTGACCTGCACGGACTGCTCCCCGACGGCGCGGGTTCCATGGAACCTGGGGTGTTCCGGCGCAGTGCGCCCGGCTGGCTGACGGAGACGTTGTACGGCAGTTGCGAGGACCCTCGAATGCTGGCCGAGGACGATTACTGATCTTGCCCGTGGATGTTTCGCAATCACCACATCCAGTCAGGGCATTTGCCGTAATTTGCCTGGTATGTGGCATTGGTTCAAGGAGTCGATGCAAGCTCATCCCGAGCTTGCCATCTTCCTGACCCTCGCCCTGGGCTTCACCATCGGCCGACTGAAGATCAAGAGCGTCACCCTCGGCTCGGTCACCGGTACGCTGCTCGCCGGCGTCCTGGTCGGTCAGCTGGACATCCAGATCCCCGACCTCGTCAAGACGGTGGCCTTCATCGGCTTCCTGTTCGCCCTCGGCTACCGGGTCGGGCCGCAGTTCTTCGCGGCCCTGAAGAAGGACGGCGTACCGCAGCTGGTGATCGCCGTGATCGGCTGCGTCTTCGGCCTGATCGTCGCGTACGCCATGGCGAAGATCATGGGCTACGGCCCGGGCTGGGGCGCCGGACTGCTGGCGGGCGGGCTGACCCAGTCGGCGGTCATCGGGGTGGCGACCGACGCCATCAACGGCTCGTCCAGCATCCCCGACGATCAGAAGCAGACCCTCGTCAACCAGATCCCCGTCGGGTACGCCGTCTGCTACCTGTTCGGGACGGCCGCGGCGGCGTACTTCCTGTCGCAGCTGGCGCCGCGGATGCTGGGCACCCGGAACCTCGCGGCTGAATGCGCCGAGCTGGAGAGGCAGCTCGGGACGTTCTCCGACCCCGACAGCCAGCCCGCGTACCGGCAGGTGGTGCGGCGGACCTATCGCGTCTCCGAAGGTTCGGAGCTGGACGGCAGCACCGTGCAGGCCGAGGAGACGCTGGCCCGGAACCGGGGTCGCCGGATCTACCTCCAGCGCTTCCGGCGTGGGGACGAGCTGGCCTTCACCACGCCGGACACCGTTCTGCGGGCCGGTGACGTCGTCACGGTCACGGCGAACCACAGCGACTTCATCCACGGCGAGATGACCGCCGTCGGCACCGAGGTCGACGACACCGAACTGCTCGGCTACGACATCGAGACGCTCTCGGTCGTCCTGCTGAACAAGAAGCTCCAGGGGCGTACGCTCGCCGAACTGGCCCAGCAGGACGAGGCGCGCAACCTGTTCGTCAAGAAGGTGGTGCGTGCCGGCGTCGAGATCCCGTTCGGTCTGACCACCGTCCTGCACCACGGTGACGAGCTGACCATCGAAGGCCCCAAGGAGCTGGTCGAGCAGGCCGTCCCGGTCATCGGCAAGCCCAACCGGACCAGCGACGAGACCGACTACTCCTACATCGGGTTCGGCATCTTCCTCGGTGGGCTGATCGGCATCCCGACGGTGGCCATCGCCGGGGCGGACATCGGCCTGACCACCAGCGGCGGCGCGCTCATCATGGGTCTGATCTTCGGCTGGCTGCGCTCGCGGAACCCGTCCTTCGGCCGGTTCCCGCCGGCCGCGGAGTGGTTGATGGACACCGGCGGCCTGTGCATGTTCGTGGGCATCGTCGGCATCCAGTCCGGCCCCAACTTCATCTCCGGGGTCAAGAGCGAGGGGCTTGGGCTGCTCTTCGCCGGGCTGGTCGTCACGCTGCTGCCGATGTTCCTGACGCTGTTCCTCGGCAGGTGGCTCTACAAGTGGCCCACTGCCACGAACCTCGGGTCGACCGCCGGCACGTTCACCACGACGGCGTCGATCGGAGCGATCTGCGACGCGGCGAAGAGCCGCGTGCCGGTCCTCGGCTACACGGTCCCGTACGCGATCGGCAACACCCTGCTCACCATCTGGGGGACGGTCATCGTCGCCCTCTTGTCCTAAGTAGAACGATCTTTCGGGGGGAAGAAGAGATGCCTACGTCGAGGGCCGAACAGAAGCGACTCGAGTCGCTCAGCCCGTTCGAGCTGAAGAACTCGCTGATCGACCTGGCGAACGAGAACGTGAAGCTGGAAGCGGTCACGATGCTCAACGCGGGCCGGGGCAACCCGAACTGGATCGCGACCGAACCGCGCGAGGCGTTCTTCCTCCTGGGCCGGTTCGGCATCGAGGAGTCCCGCCGGGACTGGGACGAGTGGGACGGCGTCGGGGGCATGCCGACCAAGGCCGGGATCGCCCAGCGGTACAAGGCGTTCCTGCAGACGAATCGGAACGAGCCCGGGGCCTCGCTCCTGCAGCGCAGCTTCGACTACGGCGTCAAGAAGCTCAAGTTCGACCCGGACGCGTACGCCTGGGAGCTGGCCGACGGCGTGATCGGCGATCACTATCCCGAGCCCGACCGGATGCTGGCCCACATGGAGAAGGTCGTCCACGCGTACCTGGTGAAGGCGATGTGCGGCGGCAAGGCGCCGAAGCAGCCCTTCGACCTGTACGCCGTCGAGGGCGGCACGGCGGCGATGTGCTACCTGTTCGACTCGGCGCTGATCAACGGCATCCTGAACAAGGGCGACACGATCGCGATCATGACGCCGATCTTCACGCCGTACCTGGAGATCCCGCACCTGGAGCGGTATCAGTTCACCGTCGTCGAGCTGAAGGCGTCCCGGTTCGACTCCGAAGGCTTCCACACCTGGCAGTACGACCCGGCCGAGCTGGACAAGCTGGCCGACCCCAAGGTCAAGGCGCTGTTCCTGGTGAACCCGTCGAACCCGCCGTCGGTCGCGTTGTCCCAGGAGTCCCGCAACCACATCAAGCGGATCACCGAGACGTCCAACCCGGGCCTGACCGTGATCACCGACGACGTCTACGGCACCTTCGTCGACGGCTTCGAGTCGCTGATGTCGACGGTGCCGCGGAACACCATCGGGGTCTACTCGTTCAGCAAGTACTTCGGCTGCACCGGCTGGCGGCTCGGCGTCATCGCCGTCAACCGGGACAACATCTTCGAGGGCAAGCTGGCCAAGCTGCCGGCCAAGCGCAAGGCGCAGTTGAGCGAGCGCTACTCGTCGATCACGCTGGAGCCCGAGAAGCTCAAGTTCATCGACCGCATCGTGGCCGACTCCCGGCAGGTGGCGCTCAACCACACCGCCGGGCTGTCGTTGCCGCAGCAGATCCAGATGGGGCTGTTCGCGCTGTTCGACCTGCTGGACGAGCAGGGCGCGTACCAGGAGACCTGCCAGACGATCATCTCCCGGCGACTGCACGCGCTGGTCAAGGGCATGGGGGTGAAGCTGCCCAAGGATCCGCAGGCGGCGCACTACTACATCGAGCTGGACCTGATGAACTACGCGCAGCGGTATGTGAGCCCGGAGTTCGCGAGCTGGCTGGCGAAGAACTTCGAGCCGGTGGATCCGGTCTTCCGGCTGGCCGAGAAGGGTTCCGTCGTGCTGCTCAACGGCGGCGGCTTCGACGGTCCCGAGTGGAGCGTCCGGGTCAGCCTGGCCAACCTGCGCTATGAGTCTTATCAGGACATCGGCAGGTGGCTCCGGGAGACCATGGAGGACTACTACGCCGAGTTCCAGAAGGTGACGGGCGGCGCCCAGAAGGCCACCGGCGCCAAGGCCACCGCTGCGAAGGCGGCCACGAAGAAGGCGGCCGCGAAGAAGGCGGCTCCCGCGAAGAAGGCGGTCGCCAAGGCGCCGGCGAAGAAGGCGGCGACGGCGGCGAAGAAGGCGCCTGCGAAGAAGACGACGGCCAAGAAGACCACGACAGCCAAGAAGGCTCCCGCCAAGGCCGGGTCGAAGCGGTGAAGGACTGGCTGACCGATCTGTTCAAGTCGGTCGACGGGCTGGTGCTCTTCGTCTGCCTGGCGCTCGGCTTCGCGATCGGGAAGATCAAGTTCTGGAAGATCTCGCTGGGCGGCGTCGCCGGCACGCTGATCGTCGCCATCTTCGTCGGCATGCTCGGCGTGACGCTCAACAGCCAGGTGAAGAACATCGCGTTCGCCCTGTTCATCTTCACCCTCGGCTACATGAGCGGCCCGTCCTTCTTCGCCAGCCTCAACAAGGCCAGCCTGAAGTACGGCGTCTTCACGCTGATCGAGGTGGTCACCATCCTGCTCGTCGTCGGCCTGGCGACCGTCATCCTCGGACTCGACCAGGGCACGGCGGCCGGTCTGCTCGCCGGTGGCGCGACGGAGTCGGCGGTGGTCGGCACGGCGACCGATGCCATCGGCAAACTCGATCTACCGGCGGATCAGATCAAGATCCTCCAAGCCAACGTCGGCACGGCGTACTCGATCTCCTACATCATGGGCCTGATCACGATCGTGCTGCTGACCAGCCAGATCGCCCCGGCCCTCATGCGGATCAACCTCCGCGAGGAGGCCGAGAAGCTCTGGAAGAAGCTGGGCGGTGGCTCCGACTCCGAAGGCGCCACCCCGGCGTTGCCGGAGGTCGTCGGCCGGGCGCACGAGGTGACGATGGCGGCCGGGCAGACCGTGCGGCAGGTCGAGAACGTGCTGGGCCAAGGGGTGGTCGTCGAACGCATCCAGCGCCAGGGCGAGGCGGTCCCGGTGCAGCCGGACACCCGGCTGACCTCCGGCGACCTGGTGTTGTTCAACGGCCGCCGGGAAGGTCTGCTCGACGCCGACCAGATCATCGGCCCGGAGCGGGCCAGCGTGAGCGGGTTCAACGTCGACCTCGACGTCCAGGAGGCCGTCCTCACCGCGCCCGGATACGGCGGAAAATCGCTCGGTGATCTGCGGGAGGCCATCCCGGTGGGGGATCGCCACGGCATCTTCCTGACCGGCATCACGCGGATGGACCACAACCTGCCGGTCCAGAACGGCACGCAGATCAACACCGGCGACACGCTCAAGTTCACCGGGATGAAGAGCGACCTGAACAAGTTCGTCCCGCGGGTCGGCTTCAAGATCGATCCGACCGTGAAGATGGACATCGTCTTCATCTCGATCGGCATCATCCTGGGCATGCTCATCGGCAAGATCGAGGTGCCGCTGGGCGACATCCCGCTCTCGCTCGGCACCGGCGGCGGCTGTCTGCTCTCCGGTCTGCTGTTCGGCTGGCTGCGGGCGAAGAACCCGAAGCGGGGGCAGTATCACCCGGCGGCGGCGCAGGTCGTGAAGGACCTCGGCCTGGCCACCTTCATCTGCGCGGTGGGCCTGTCGTCGGGCCCGGAGGCGGTCGACCTGATCAAGAAGTTCGGGTGGGCGCTGCCGATCTCCGGCATCCTCGTCACGCTCATCCCGGCGTCGATCTCGCTGATCGTCGCTTGGAAGATCATGAAGCTGCCCGCGCCGCTCACCCTGGGCGCGGTGGCCGGTCAGCAGTGCTCCACCCCGGCCGCCACGGCGGTCCAGCAGGCGGCCGGCAACGCCACGCCGTTGATGAGCTACACCATCGTGTACGCCTTGTCGAACGTGGTGCTGCCGCTGATGGGCCCGATCGTCGTGGCCCTCGCCGGAGCGCTCAACTGATCAGCGACGCCGGATCTGGAAGGCGTCGGGCATACGGAAGCTGAGGTTGTCGGGGCACCACGGAGCCCGGACGACCTCGGTTTCGCGTACAAGGGAGGCGGCTTCGGCGACGACGACGGCCGCCTCCATGCGCGACAGCTGAGCGCCAATGCACCGATGCGCGCCCGCGCCGAAGGCCAGGTGCCGCCGAGACCCCCGTTGGCCGGGGACGAAGTCGTGCGGGTACGCCGTCACCGACGGGTCGCGGCCGGCTTCGGCCAGCCAGAGCAGGATCGACGCGCCGGCGGGGACGTCGACTCCGCCGAGCGAGACCGGCCGGGTGGCGACCCGGCGCCAGGTGGTGATCGGCGGGACGAGCCGGAGCCCTTCTTCGACCACGTCGTCGACCCGGATCGTGCCGCGAGCGAGCCCGCTCACGACGGACGGTTCCTCGGTCAGCCGGTGCAGCAGCAGGGTGAGGAACTGCGACGTCGTCTCCTGGCCCGCGACGAGCAGGAAGAACAGCGCACCGACGGCGAGATCGGGGTCGCCGAGGGCGCGGAGCTCGGCGATCATGCCCTCGCCCTGCTCGGCGTGCTTGCGGAGGACGGCGTGGTAGTGGCCGACCGTCTCGGCCAGGGCGAGCTGCCGGTCGTGGTCGACCGGGGCCCAGAAGAGTTCGAGCGCCGCCCGGGAGAACTCCTTCACGACGCGTACGTCGTCGTCGGGGAGGTCGACCAGCCGGGCGAGCACCAGCAGCGGCAGGTCCGAGGTGAGGTCGGCGTACAGGTCGACGGTCTCGCCGGACCGCAGCCGGTCCGCCAGGGTGGTCACCCGCCGCCGGACCACGCCGGTCAGCCAGCCGGCCTGGGCCGCCACTCGGTGCGGGTGCAGCGCCTGTTCCACCAGCGTCCGGATCGCCGGATGCGACGGGGTGCCGTTGTTGGCCAGCGTCGGCGGCAGCCGGAACCCGTGCCCGGCCAGTACCCGTAAAGCCGCGACCGGAATCGGGGTCACCGCGTCGAGGGCGTTGTCCGGCGCGAAGGTCTCCGGATCGGCGAGCACCTGCCGGACGAGGGCGTGGGCGGCGACGAGCACCTGGTCGCCCTGGATCACGACGGGGGAGTCCGCCGACGCTTCCCAGGTCCGAAACAGCACGTCATGGAGAGTATCCGGAGCGCCGGGGAGGGCTCGACCGAGCCGCCGGGAGCGCGGTCGGCATTGACAGCCCCGCGGCCGGGCGGTCTACTGACTCACCGATCAGTAAGGAGTCGCGGTGGACCTCCCGACCGACCTCGTGCCGTTGACCGACGAGCAGCGTGACCTGCTCGACCTGTGCCGGGAGTTCGGCGCGCGCGAGATCCGGCCGGTGGCCCGGGAGGTCGACGAGGCCGACACGGCGACGCCCTGGGAGCTGTGGCGTGCGGCGGCGGCGGCTGGGATCACCGACTTCATGCTGCCCACCGCGTACGGCGGGGGCGGCGCGACCGACGTGTTCACCCAGTGCCTCGTGCAGGAGGAGCTGGGCGCGGCCGACGCCGCGATCGGCAACCTGCTGACCTCGAACGGGTTCTTCGCCGACCCGATCCTCGAACTGGGCTCCGAGGCGCAGAAGGAGCGCTGGCTGCGTCCCCTGACCGGGCCGAACCCGCCGATGACGGCGCTGGCGGTGACTGAACCGGGCGTCGGCTCCGACTCGGCCGCGATCACCACGCGCGCGGAGAAGGCCAGCGGCGGCTACCGGCTGACCGGCCAGAAGGCGTGGATCTCCAACGGCGGCGTCGCGGAGTACTACGTGATCTTCGCCACCGTCGATCCGGCGAAGCGTGCCCGGGGTGTCACGGCGTTCCTGCTGGACAAGCACCGGGACGGGCTGAGCTTCGGGCAACCCATGAGGAAGATGGGCCAGCGTGCGATCACCAACACCGAGATCTTCCTCGACGGCGTCTTCGTGCCCGAGGAGGACCGGCTCGGCGACGAGGGCCGCGGCTTTCACGGCTTGATGCGTACCTTCGAGATCTCGCGGACCGTGCTCGCCGCCTCGGCCACCGGGCTCGCCCGCGCCTGCCTGGATCTCGCCACGAGCTACGCCCGTGACCGGGTCCAGTTCGGCAAGCCGATCATCGAGCATCAGGCGGTCGCCTTCCGGCTCGCCGACATGGCCACCAAGATCGCGGCGTCGCGCCTGCTCACCTGGCGCGCGGCCAAGCGTCTCGACGCCGGGCTGCCGTGCGCCGCGGAGTCCGCCATGGCCAAGCTGACCGCCAGCGAGACGGCGATGTTCTGCTCGTGGGCGGCGGTCCAGACCCTCGGCGGCTGGGGCTATTCGCGCGAATACCTCGCCGAGAAGTGGATGCGCGACGCCAAGCTGGAGGAGATCGAGGAGGGCACCTCCGACATCCAGCGGCTCATCATTTCGAGGTTCCTGCCGTGAACCCCCTCTTCGCGCCGGACTCGATCGCCGTCTTCGGCGCTTCGGCCAAGCCCGGCTCGTGGGGCCGTCACCTCGCCGAAGGCGCGTTGCGGTCCGGTGTGGACGTTCAACTGATCAACCCCCGGCCGGGCCGCCTGCATACCGTCGAGTTCACCCCGGCGCCCGAGCGGCCGATCGACCTCGCCGTGATCGCGGTGCCGGCCACGGGATTCGCGGCCGCCGTCGACACCGCCCTGGCCGCGGGCGCGCGGTCCGTCGTCGGGATCACCGCCGGCCTGTCCCGCGCCGAGTCCCGTCAGGTCGCCCAAGTGGTACGCGATCAGGGCGCGACCTTGCTCGGCCCCAACTGTCTCGGCGTCTACGACTCCCGGAGCGGCCTGAGTCTGCTGTGGGGCGAGCTGCCACCCGGTGACGTCACGTTGTTCTCCCAGAGCGGGAACCTGGCTCTGGAACTCGGCGCGATCGCGCGCCGGTCCGGGCTGGGATTTCGCCGGTTCGCCTCGTTGGGCGACTGCGCCGGACTGCGCGCGGCCGACCTGTTGCCCCAGCACGGCGACGCCCGGTCGATCGCGCTCTACCTCGAAGACCTCACCGACGGCCGGGCGCTGCTCGAGCAGGCGGCCGGGATCGTCGAGAGTGGAATTCCGGTGGCGCTGCTGGCGGCCGGGGGTTCACCGATGGGCGCGGCCGCCGCGAGTACGCACACCGGCGCGCTCGCGGGAGATCACGCGGTGCTGGCGGCGGGCTGCCGGGACGCGGGGATCCGGCTGGTGCGTACGCCGACCGAGCTGATCGAGGCATGCCGGGTGGCGCCGAGGATCCGGGGCGGTCGCCTCGGCGTCGTCGGCGACGGTGGCGGGCACGGCGTCCTCGCGGCTGATCTGGCGATCGCGGCCGGGCTGTCCGTTCCCCGTCCGCCGGTGGACCTCGCCGGAGCGGGGGAGCGGGACATGTCCGCGTACGCCCGGGCGGTCGCCGCCTCAGCGGTCGCCGGTGACGTCGACTGTGTGCTGCTCACGGGGTATTTCGGCGGCTACAGCGCGGACGATCCGGCGATGGCGGCGACCGAGCTGGCGGTGGCGGACGAGATCGCCGCCCGGGCTGCCGAGTCGGGCGTACCCGTGGTGGTGCATAGTTTCGCCGGATTCCCGTCCGGTGGCCCGTCGGCGAGCGTACGGCGGCTCATGGCGGCCGGGATTCCCGTCTGGCCTGCTGTCGAGCACGCGATCGGTGCGCTCGCCCACGCGGCGTGTCCGGTGCGGGGCATCCCGCCGATTCCATCGACTGTGGACAGCGTTCCGCCGGGCGACTGGTACTTCGCCGGCCGGGCCCTCCTGCCCGAGGTCGCCTTCGCCGAAGCCGAGCCGGTACGCGACGCCGAGGAGGCCGTGGCGGCCGCGGAACGGGTCGGGTATCCCGTCGTGCTGAAGGCACTCGGCCGGGCGCACAAATCCGACGACGGCGGGGTCGTCCTCGGACTGCGAACCGCGGCCGAGGTGGCCGCCGCGTTCGGCCGGCTTCCCATCAGTCCCGCGTACGCCGTGGAGCGGCAGCATGACCTCGCCGAAGGCGTCGAGGTGCTGGTCGGCGCGCGAGTCGACCCCTGCTTCGGCCCGGTCGTGGTGGTCGGCGCGGGCGGTCTGCTCGCCGAGGTGCTCGAAGACTCCGCCGTCGCGTTGGCGCCGGTCGATGCCGGCCGAGCCGGTGAGCTTCTGCGCCTCCTGCGGTTGTTCCCGCTCCTCGCGGGCCATCGTGGCCGGTCGGCCGTCGACCTCACCGGGTTGACCAGAGTGATCGAGGCGGTTTCTCAGGCGGTCTGCCGGACGGCCGGACTCGCCGCTCTGGAACTCAATCCGGTACTCGTCACCTCGTCCGGGGCTGTGGCATTGGACTGTCATGGAGAAAATGTTTCATGACTCATACCCTGAGCCAGCCCGGCTCGGCTCGGCTGACCGGTGGCGAAACGCTGGTCGCGAGCTTGGCCGCCCACAAAGTGGACACGGTCTTCGGCATCCCCGGCACCCATAACCTGGAGATCTACCGCCATCTGGCGGCGGCGAAGATCCGTCATGTCACCACGCGGCACGAGCAGGGCGCCGGATACGCCGCCGACGGGTACGCCCGGACCTCGGGCCGGCCCGGGGTCGCCCTGGTCACCACCGGGCCGGCGCTGCTCAACATCACGGCGGCGCTGGCGCAGGCGTACTCGGACTCGGTGCCCGTGCTGGCCGTCTCGCCCGGGATGCCGTTACGCCATCCGCAACGTGGCACCGGACTGCTGCACGAGATGCGGGATCAGCGGGCCGCGCTGGCCAACATCGTGCGCTATTCGCATCGTGTGAGCAGCCACGCCGAACTGACCGAGGCGGTCGCCCAGATCTTCGCCGACTTCGCCGCCGAACGGCCCCGGCCGGTGCACCTGGAGATCCCGCTCGACCTGCTCGCCGAGAGCGCCGAGGTGAACATCGCCGCGCCGTTGCGGATCGCCCGCCGCCGCGCCGACGAAGCGCAGATCATCCGGGCGGCGACCCTGCTGAACGGGGCTCAGCGGCCCGGCATCCTGGCCGGCGGCGGGGCGCGGGGTGCCGCCGCCCAGGTGATCGCGATCGCCGAGTTGCTCCACTGTGGAGTGCTCACGACCGCCAACGGCAAAGGCGTCATCCCGGAGAACCATCCGCTCAGCCTGGGCGCCGCCGCGCATCTGCCGACCGCCGGAGAATGGCTGGCCGATCGGGATGTGCTGCTCGCGATCGGCACCGAGATGGCGCCCAGCGACTTCTGGTACGAGCCACCGACCCCGCGTGGTGAGGTCATCCGCATCGACCTCGACCCGACCCAACTGCTCATCAACGCCCGCCCCGCCCTGCCGATCTGCGGCGACGCCACGGCCGCGCTCGAGGAGCTGCTGCCGCTGCTGAAAGCCGCCGACGGGATCGCCGAGCAGAGCGCTGCCTCCGGCGTACAAGCGAAGATTCGAGCGGAAGCCCGCGCGGAGGGTGCGCGCTGGACGGCCTGGATGGACGCGCTGGCCGGGGCCCTGCCCAAGCGCGCGCTGGTCCTCGCGGACAACGCGATGGCGGGGTATTACGGCGCGCTGGGCAATCTTCCGGTGCACGAGCCCGGCGCGTTCGGCTTCCCCACCGGCTTCGGCACCCTGGGCTACGCGCTGCCGGCGGCGATCGGCGCGAAGGTGGCGCGCCCGCGACGGCCGGTCGTGGCGTTGTGCGGCGACGGCGGCCTGATGTTCAGCTGCCAGGAGATCGCCACCGCGGCGGCCGAAGGCGTCGCCCTGCCGATCGTCGTCTTCGTCAACGGCGGCTACGGCGAGATCCGGGCCGAGATGCGCGCGGCGTCGATCGACCCGATCGGCGTCGACCTGCCGGTGCCCGACCTGATCGCGCTCGCGACCGCGCTCGGCGGGGCCGGCTTCGCCGTCCGCACCCCGGACGAGCTGCGCAGCCTGGTCAAGGCGAGCCTGGAACACCCCGGGCCGACCCTGCTCGTGGTGGAGGAAGAGGTCCCCTAGTGTCCTATCTGGAAGTCACCTGGACCGACGAGGTCACCGGCTGCCGCGGCTACCTGGTCGTGGACGCGCTGCGGCAAGGCGTGTCCAGCGGCGGCCTGCGCATGCGCGAGGGCTGCACTCTCGACGAGGTGCGCGACCTGGCCCGGGGGATGACCCTCAAGGAAGCCGTCGTCCGCGTCCCCGGCGACCGCTACCAGCCGTTCGGCGGCGGCAAAGGCGGCATCGACTGCTCGCCGCACCACCCGGACGCGCGGGGAGTCCTGCGCCGCTACCTCCAGGCGATGCGGCCGCTGCTCGAAACGGTCTGGTCCACCGGCGAAGACCTCGGCGTACGCCAGGACGTGCTGGACGAGCTGGCCGGCGAGATCGGGCTGCGGTCCACGATCGAAGCCGTCCTCCGGCTCCTGCCCGACCCCGAAGCCGGCCTGGCGCAGGTCAAGGCGGGCTTCGCCGTCGACGTCGACGGGATCAGCCTGGCCGACCTCGTCGGCGGCTACGGCGTCGCGACCTGCGCACTCACGGCGCTGGGCGCTTCCGCGCCCTCCTCGCGCGCGGTGATCCAGGGCTTCGGCTCGATGGGCGGGGCCACCGCCCGCTACCTCGCCCGGGCCGGCGTACGCGTCGTCGGGATCGCCGACGCGGACGGGCTCGTGGTGAACCCCTCCGGCCTCGACGTGGAGCACCTGCTGCGTCATCGCGACAGCTTCGGCCGGATCGACCGGTCCCAGCTCGCGCCCGGCGACGCCGTCTCGTCGGACTCCTGGCTCGACGTGCCCTGTGACCTCCTCGTGCCCGCCGCCGTCTCGTACGCCCTCACCTCGGACACCGCGCCGACTGTGCGAGCTCGGCTGGTAGTGGAGGCGGCCAACGTCGCCACCACCCCCGCCGCCGAAGCGCTACTCCATGCCCGCGGCGTCGTGGTGGTGCCCGACTTCGTGGCGAACGTCGCCACCAACGCCTGGTGGTGGTGGACGCTCTTCGGCGACATCGCGCCGACCGCCGACTCGGCGTACGCCAAGATCTCCGCCGTGCTGGAGGCGCTCACGCGCTCCGTCCTGTCGCAGGCGGCCGCGTCGGGCGTGATGCCTCGCGTCGCCGCCGAGGCCATCGCCCGCTCGCGAGTTGCCTGACGGACGGCGTTCATGATCATGGTCATTTGCGCGTTGTCATGACGACACGGAAGTGACCCTGATCATGGGTGGGCCTTCGGCGGCGGCTCGCGCGGGTGTGATGTGATCGGGGTCGCGGAGGCGCGTCTGGCCGCACTCGTGGCGGTTCGTGCGAGCGCGCTCCGAGGCGGGAATGGATCACGAAGCGCACGCGTTGTGTGCTTTGTACGTGTGCGGACCGTGAGAGGTTTACGACTGTGCGAGACCCGCAGGAACTCTTCGAGCTGGCGCCGGAGCTGACCGGCCCGGAGGCGGCCGATCTCGGGCGTCCGGTGCTGTTGCACGCCCTGAGCGGGTTCATCGACGCCGGCGGGGCCGGCCGGCTGGCCCGTGAGCATCTGCTGGACGTCCTGGAGCCGGCGCTGCCCGGCCAGTCGGTGGTCGCCTCGTTCGACATCGACCAGCTGCTCGACTATCGGGCGCGGCGCCCGTTGATGGACTTCGCCGCCGACCACTGGGAGTCCTACGACGACCCCCGGTTGGAGCTGCATGCCCTGCGCGACCACGACGGCACCCCGTTTCTCCTGCTCACCGGCCCGGAGCCGGACATGCAGTGGGAGCGGTTCATCGCCGCGCTGACGATGCTCATCCGGCGGCTCACCGTCCGCGTCACCGTGGGCATCCACGCTATTCCCATGTCCGTGCCGCATACGCGACCGGCGGGGGTCACCGCCCACGGGACGCGCGCCGAGCTGATCGCGGGTTACGAGCCTTGGATCGATCGGGTACGCGTACCGGCGAGTGTGACGAATCTGCTGGAGTTCCGGCTGGGCGAGACGGGGCTGGACGCGATCGGGTTCGCCGCGCACGTGCCGCACTACTTGGCTGAGGGGGAGTACCCGCCGGCCGCCGAGTTGCTGCTGACCTCGGTCTCCCGGGCGACCGGGCTGCTGCTGCCCGCCGACGAGCTGCGGGAGGCCGGCGTTCGCGTACGCGCCGAGATCGAACGCCAGCTGGTGAGCAACCCGCAGGCGGCGGCGGTCGTGAAGGCGCTGGAGGAGCAGTACGACGCGTTCACCCGCGGCCGGGACGCCAATCTGCTGACCGAGCCGTCGCCGTTGCCGACCGCCGACGAACTGGGCGCGGAGCTGGAGAAGTTCTTGGCCGAGCATTCGCGGCGAGACCAGGCCGACTAGTTCACCCGCATTTCAGCGTTTCGAGGGCGGTTTTCCTGGCGGAGGACCGCCCGCAGCGCTATCCTTCATCTCCCCTGCTGGCAGAAAGGCCCCCTGAGCAGGGTGTATGTGAAGGGAGGGCGGAGTGAGCCGGCTGCATCTGTTCGACATGGACGGCACGCTGATCCGCGACTCCTCGGCCAACATCGAGCTGGCCAAGGTCATCGGCAAGGTGGACGAGTTTCGGTCACTGGACGGCCAGTTCGCCTTGGGCGTGGTCGACTCCGCCGAGTACGCCCGGCAGGCGTACGCGATGTGGTCCGCGTTGACGGAGGACGTCGTGGCCGACGCCTTCGCGCGGGCGCCGTGGCTCGCGGGCATCCGCGACGTCTGGACCGAGATCACCGAACGCGGTGAGCACTGCGCTGTCATATCTTTGTCGCCGAGTTTCTTCGTCCGCCGGCTGAGCGCCTGGGGCGTGCACGACGTACGCGCGGCGATCTTCCCCGACGTGCCGTTCCCGGCCGGCACGACCCTCGACGTGTGCGGTGTGCTGAACCCCCAATCGAAGGTGACGATCGCCGACGAGCTGGCTGCCCGATACGGTCTGACCAGGGACGACTGCGTCGCGTACGGAGACTCCAAATCGGACAGCGCGTTGTTCGCGGCAGTGCCCGTCCGGGTGGCCGTGAACGGCGACCACCATGTGCGTACTTTGGCGACGCATGTCTATGCCGGGGGCGATCTGCGGGAGGCGTACGCCCTCGTACGGTAGTCGCCACCCTACGCTCGGCTAATACTTTTCGATACTACGGTATTCCGATCTCCCGATATATCGTCTAGGTTGCATGTCGTCTCTCCGATCGAGAGGCTTACCACCACGCTCGACACCTGATCAACCGAACGGTGGAGAGCGACCCCCTACCGGAGGTGGACATGCGCAGAATCGTCGTGGGGTTGCTTGGCTTGTCGCTGGCGTCCGGACTCGGCACCACGCTGGGTTCGGCCGCGCTCGCGGCGCCCAAGCCGGCGACCCCAGTCAGCACGGAGGTGACCGGCGACAGCGTGCCGGGCACCGACGAGCTGCCCAACCCCTTGGAGGACAAGCGAAGGGAGCTGCGCGAGCAAGGTCTCACCGCCGTTCTGAACGGCGAACGGAAGGCTGAGCAGCGCGGCGCGAGCACGGTCGTCAAGGTCGGACAGACGGCCGCCGGCTCTCGCAACGCCTTCTCGGGGCGTGGGAAGAAAGACCAGTACGTGGAGCTGTCTCGGGAGACGACCGACCGGGTCTTCGTGATCCTGGCCGAGTTCGGCGACACGAGGCACCCCAGCTACCCCGACCAGGACACTGACGTCAACACGCAGGGTCCGGCGACATTCGAGGGTCCGCTGGTCAACTCGATCCCGGAACCGAACCGCGCGGTCGACAACTCGACCGTGTGGCAACCCGACTACAACCGGGAGCACTACCAGGAGATGTACTTCGGCACCGGCAAGGGTGTCGAGTCGCTCAAGACCTACTACGAGACGCAGTCGTCCGGGCGGTACAGCGTGGACGGCACGGTCACGGACTGGGTCAAGGTCCAGTACAACGAGGCGCGCTACGGCCGGTCGAACGGCTACCCGTGCGCCGGCAACGTCTGCTCGAACACGTGGGCGCTGATCAAGGACGCGGCCAACCAGTGGTACGCCGACCAGAAGGCCCTCGGCCGCACGGACGCCGAGATCGCGGCCGAACTGGCGACGTTCGACAAGTGGGACCGTTACGACTTCGACGGCGACGGCAACTTCAACGAGCCCGACGGGTACATGGACCACTTCCAGATCGTCCACGCCGGCGGCGACCAGGCCGACGGCGACCCGCAACAGGGTGAGGACGCCATCTGGAGCCACCGCTGGTACGCGTACACCAACCTCGCCGGGTCGCAGGGCCCGGCCGGGAACCTCCTCGGCGGCACCCAGATCGGCACCTCGGGTCTGTGGATCGGCGACTACACGATCCAGCCGGAGAACGGCGGCCGGAGCGTGTTCTTCCACGAGTTCGGTCACGACCTCGGCCTGCCGGACGACTACAACATCACCTACGGCGGGGACAACAACAACGAGCACTGGACGCTCATGGCGCAGAGCCGGCTCGGCGCCAAGGGCGAGCAGTTCATCGGCGACCGCGCCGGCGACCTCGGAGCCTGGAACAAGCTGCAGCTGGGCTGGCTGGACTACGAGACGCTGGTGGCGGGAGCAGGGGTCGGCGGGAACCGGACGCTGACGCTCGGCCCACAGGAGTACAACTCGACCAAGGCGCAAGCCCTCGTGGTGGTGCTCCCGAAGAAGGAGGTCGTCACCGCGCTGGGTGCGCCGGCCGCCGGTGCGAACCAGTGGTGGAGCGGCTCCGGTGACGACTACGCGGCCACGCTGGCCCGGCAGGTGACCCTGCCGGCCGGATCGGCTTCGCTGTCCTTCCAAGCCCGGTACGACATCGAGGACTGCGGCGCCGACGCGTGCGACTACGCGTACGTCGAAGTCGACGACGGCACCGGCTGGAAGGCCATCCCCGGCAGCATCGCCAAGGCGGCCGAGGGCAACGGTATCGACGGCACGCAGGCAGCGTGGACCGCGGCGACGTTCGACCTGTCGGCGTACGCCGGCAAGACGGTCTCGCTGCGCATCCGCTACGCCACGGACGGCGCGGTGGCCGGCAACGACCCGGCGGTGCCGAACGGCATCTTCGTGGACGAGGTCGCCATCACGGCGAACGGTTCGGCGATCTTCGGTGACGGCGCGGAGAGCGGCGCGAACGGCTGGACCGCGGCGGGCTTCTCCGCCGTCGGGACGTCCATCTCGGCGTTCTACGACAACTACTACATCGCCGGGCACCGGTCTTACGTCTCCTACGACAAGTACCTCAAGACCGGGCCGTACTACTTCGGTTACCTGAACACGGCGCCGGACAAGGTCGACCACTACGCGTACCAGCAGGGCCTGCTCATCTCCTACTGGGACACGTCGTACGCCGACAACGACACCTTCGCCCACCCCGGCTCCGGCCGGAACCTGTACATCGACTCCCACCCGGTTCCCCTGTACAACCTCAACGGGGTTCCGTGGCGGTCGCGGGTCCAGGTCTACGACGCGCCGTTCAGCCTGACCCGGGCGGACTCGTTCACGCTGCACATCAACGGCGTGGCGAACTACATCCGGGGCCAGGCGGCGCAGCCGCTGTTCGACGACACCAAGACCTACTGGTACGCCGAACTGCCGAACCACGGCGTCATCCTGCCGGCGGCGGGGGTCAAGATCCGCGTGCTCGACGAGAGCGGCACGTCGATCAAGATCCGCGTCACCTCCTGACGCTTCGTTCCCTTCTAGTTGCGTGATCATTGCGTCAGCCACGTCGTTTCGGGTGGCGATTTGTCCGCTGAAACAGCATGGCTGACGCAATGATCACGCGGGAAGCATCACGCGTTGAGGGCGAGGGCGAGCGGGTAGACGGCGGCAGCGCCGGCCTGCCGTAGCTCGCGAGCGACCAGGGTCGCCGTCCAGCCGCTGTCGACGACGTCGTCCACCAGCAGAATCGGGCCATCGACAGTGGACAGTGCGGAGGCGAGGCCGGCGCCGATCTCGATCGAGCCGTGGACCAGCCGCAGCCGTTGGGCGCTGTTACCGCCCGCCACCGGGGACAGCGGCCCGAGCGGGGTGGTGAGTCCGAGCAACGGAAGCCGGCCGATCTCGGCTATCCGGGTCGCGGCGGACGCGACGAGCTCGGGGCGTCGGCGGGAGCCGATGCCGACCACGCCGGCCGGGCGTACCGGCCAGGGGTCGTCGCCTTTGGCCCAGTCCTTCAGCACCTCCACGAGCGCCTTCAGGACGTCGTCGGGCACGGGTCCGTCCCCGGCGTCGAGGAGCGACCGCAGCCGTGGCCCCCAGCCGAGGTCGGACAGTCGGCCGATCGCCCGGCCCGCCGAGGCCTGCTCCTCCGGCGGTACGCGGCCGGACAGGTCGAGGCCGATGGCGGCCAGCCCGGTGGGCCACTGCCGCCGGGGCTCGATCGTCACCCCCGGCCGATGCAGGTACGCCGTCGCCGCCGCCAGTGCCTCGTCGCTGACGGAGGACGGCAGGAACGCCCCGGCGCAGGTGTCGCATCGTCCGCACGGCTGCGACTCGGGATCGTCGAGCTGCTGCCGCAGGAAGTGCATCCGGCAGTCCGAAGTGGAGGTGTACGCCAGCATGGCGCGCTGTTCGGACTCGCGGGCGTCGGCCACGCGCCCCAACCGGGTGGTGTCGTAGGACCACTTCTCCCCGGTCGCGAACCACCCACCCCGTACGCGACGGACGGCGCCGTCGACGTCCAGCACCTTGAGCATCATCTCCAGACGCGTACGCCGCAGGTCCACGAGCGGTTCGAGCGCCTGCGTCGACAGCGGCCGACCGGCCTGGTCGAGGACGTCGAGCACCCGGCGTACCTGTTCTTCGGGCGGGAAGGCGAGCGAGGCGAAGTATCGCCAGATCGCAGTGTCCTCCTTGCCCGGCATCAGCACCACGTCGGCCGACTCGACCGCACGACCGGCCCGGCCGACCTGCTGGTAGTACGCGATCGGCGAGGCGGGTGCGCCCAGGTGCACGACGAACCCGAGGTCGGGCTTGTCGAAGCCCATGCCCAGCGCCGACGTCGCGACCAGCACTTTGACCTTGTTGTCGAGGAGATCCTGCTCGGCCTGGCGGCGTTCGGCGTCCTCCGCCTGTCCGGTGTAGACGGTGGCGGAGTAGCCGCGCGACCGCAGGAACTCGGCGGTCTCGCTCGCTCCGGCGACGGTCAACGTGTAGACGATGCCGGAACCGCTCAGGCCGTCGAGGTGGTCGGCGAGCCAGCCCAGCCGGTGCGCCGCCGACGGCAACGACAGGACCGACAGCCGCAGGGAGTCCCGGCCGAGCGGGCCACGCAGCACGAGGACGTCGGCTCCGAGCTGCTCCGCGACGTCGGCGCAGACCCGTCCGTTGGCGGTGGCGGTCGTCGCCAGCACCGGCACTCCGGCGGGCAGCTCGCCGAGCAGCGTACGCAGCCGCCGGTAGTCGGGCCGGAAGTCGTGACCCCAGTCGGAGACGCAGTGCGCCTCGTCGATGACGAGCAGGCCGGTCGTCGCGGCGAGCTTCGGCAGCACTCCGTCCCGGAAGTCCGGATTGTTGAGCCGTTCCGGGCTGATCAGCAGCACGTCGATCGCCCCGGCGCGGATCTCGTCGGTGATCTGGTCCCACTCCTCCAGGTTCGCCGAGTTGATCGTCCGAGCGCGGATGCCCGCCCGTTCGGCCGCGGCGACCTGGTTGCGCATCAACGCGAGCAACGGCGACACGATCACCGTCGGCCCGCTGCCGTTCCGGCGCAACAGCGCGGTGGCGATGAAGTAGACGGCCGATTTGCCCCAGCCTGTCCGCTGCACGCAGAGGACGCGCTGATCGCGTACGACGAGGGCCTCGATCGCCGTCCACTGATCTTCGCGCAGGGTCGCCGCGGCTGACCCGACCAGCTCACGCAGGACCGATTCAGCCTGATCACGCAGCTCCACGCCACAGACACTACAGGCGGACCCTCCGAACGGCGGTTGCCGCTGCAGTGGATCGATGAAATCGTTTGCGCCGTGACCTTGATCCTCACCGGACCTGCGCAGACCGCGGTGCACCGGCCGGCCGAGTTCACGCTGGAGGCGGTGCGCCCCGCGTACGAGATGGGTGAAGAACCGATCATGACCGTGACCGGTCCGTGCGGCCTGACCACCGCGGTGCCGGCTTTCCGCCACGAGGCGGGGTGGCGCGTGCGGTTCGCGCCGCCGCTGGCGGGTCACTGGCAGCTGGTCGCGAGTCAGGGAACGGAGCTGAGCCCGCCGCTGTCGATGGAGGTCGAGGCCGACCCGCAGGCGCATGGGGCGATTCACCCGCAGGATGGGGCATTTCGCTACGAGTCGGGTGAACCGTTCCTACCGCTGGGTGCGGACCTGGGCCCGCTCGCGGACGCCGACCGTCGGCTGGCAGAGCTCGCGGCGGCGGGCGCGACGGTGGCACGCCTGGCCGCCGAGCCGCCGGGAGAGACCGCAGCGCGGCTGGACGAGGTCCTCGACCAGGGATCTGAGCTGGGCCTTTCCGTGATCATGATGCTGCCCGCCGCGGACTGGGCGCCGCACGCGGCCGCACGCTGGGCCGCTCATCCGGCCGTGTTCGCCTGGTCGCCACCGAGTCTGGAGTGGACGGAGGTGCTGCGGGCGGCCGATCCCTACGGGCATCCGATCGTCGGGGTGGACGTCGAGATCGGCTCCGGCCGGGCTGACCTGCCGGTTCTGCACGACGGCGACCGCTCCCCGTGGGCAACGATCTTCTCGGGATTCGCCGGTCACCTCGCCGACGTGGACTTCCGCGGCCTCCGCACGTTCCTCGCCGGGGAGCGGCTGAGCCGATACACGCCCCTCGCGACCGGCCCCGCCCTCGCGCTGACCTCGCCGACCAAGGCGCTGCTGTGGATCCCGTCCACAGCAGAGGGATCGGTGGCGCTGACCGGCTTCGCGCCGGGCGCCTACGTGGCCACCTGGTGCTCGACCGCCGACGGGTCCGCGCGGCACCAGGATCCGATGGTCACGGCCGACGGCACGATCCGGCTCGCGGTCCCCGCGCTTGCCGCAGACTCGGCGGTACGCCTGACGCAAGCCGTCCCGGCGCAGCGCACGCCGTCGTAGGTCCCCGAGAGCCGTCGCCCCCGAGCGGCGGTCGCCGCCCGGGGGCCGTTGGTCAGGCGGTGGTGCTCACCTCGATGAGGCCACGGTAGAAGTCGTGGTCGGAGACGATGTCGGCGACCTCGATCGGCAAGGCGCTCACCGAGGCCGGGTCCACGGTTTCGGAGTAGAAGATGTAGTCGTACTTCGTGGCCGTTCCGAGAGTCTTGGCACCGCTGCGGCAGGCCGCTGCCGACGTGCTGCACCGCGTCCCGTAGTAGCGGTCGTCATCCTGGTCGGCCTCGTAGAACATGCCGAACCCGCCGCCGGGCAGGGTTTCCGGGCGGTAGAAGGCGTCCATCGCGGGGTCGACGGCGTGCGAGTTGAAGTCCCCGCCCACGACCACGATCTTGCGGCCGGCGATGTCGCCGTCGAGATCGGACGCCAGGCGCGTCGCCTGCGCTGTCCGGGCTCGCTTGTTGATCCCGGCGGGATCCTGGAATGCGCGGAAATGAACGCTGCACCCCTTGACCACGCGACTGCCCAGCTCCGCCAGGCGGACGTCGAAACACAGCGCGCGGAAGGTCCGCGGATTGACCGCAGTCGACCCGTTGATCTGATGGCGCTCGCCGCCGACCGAGATCTCGTCGCGGCCGCTCAGCGTGCCCCGGGCGGCCATGACCTGACCAATCCAGCAGCGTCGGTCGTCATTGGACGGATCCGCGTCCTCGTTCACCGCACAACTTGTCGCCCCACAACCGGTGTAGTTGGTGAGCATCGCGGTGAACCCCATCTGATACTGCCCGGATGTGAAGGTGTGCGCGCCGAACCACTCGAACTGCTGGTAGCACACCTCCTGAAACATCATCAGATGCGGCGAGTAGGCGTCCACCAGATCGGTCACGACCGGCAGATTGGTGGTCGTCCCGTGCTGACACATGCCACCGCAGATGTTGTGGCTGATCACCTTGAGCCCCACGGTGGCGGCGACGGCGACATTCGCCGTGACCGCGCCCGCCGGGGCTGGAGTCGTCAGAACGGTGGTGGCCGTGACCTCGCCGGCCGAAAGAACCGCGGCCCCACTGGGCACCGCGCCCGGGATGATCATCCCGGCGACGGCGATCACCAAGATCGCCAAACTCCTGCGAACCACGTCTTCGCTCCTCCCCAGGTCTTACGTGGTCGTCGAACTCCTCCGTTCGCTGGAATCACGGCCGGTGGAACCGACGAAGACCACCCGGACCGAGCCGGCCGGCTCGTGGCGGTCGGGGGGATTGTGCCACTAAATCCATCGATCCGGTCAGTCCGCCTTTTCGCCGAGGAGGCGGTCGACGGTCGCGACCTTCGCGTCCAGCGCGCCGCTGACGCCGTCGCGCCAGTCGAGTTTGAGCACGAGCCCGGTACGCGGAGAGCGGGCGTGGACGGCCTCCGTGGCGGCTTTGACGACGGCCATCACCTCGTCCCAGGTCTCGCCCTCGATCGTGGTGAACATGGCGTCGGTGCGGTTGGGCAGGCCGGACGCGCGTACGACGCGAATGGCCTCGGCGACGATCTCCCCGACGTCCTCGCCGGTGCCGACCGGGGAAACACTGAACGCGACCAGAACGGACATGATCACGAGGCTATCATCGGGGCGTGAAAGACCAGGTCGCCGACGTGTGGGTGGTCGCCGGGCCGCCCGGGGCGGGCAAGTCGACCGTCGCCGGGCTGCTGCTGGAGCGGCTCGATCCGGTTCCGGCCCTGCTCGACAAGGACACCCTGTACGCCGAGTTCGTGGCGGCGACCCTGGCGGCGTACGGGCGGCCGGAGGGCGAACGCGAAGGACCCTGGTACGACGAGCACATCAAGGAACACGAATACGCCGGGCTCACCGCGACGGCGCGGGAAGTGCGCTCGCACGGCTGTCCCGTGTTGCTGTCGGGACCGTTCAGCGGCCCGATCCACGACCCGGAACGGTGGCACTCCTGGGTCGGCGCGCTCGGCGGTCCCCGCGTACGCCTGGTCTGGGTGCACACCGATCCGGTGACGCTGCGGGGTCGGATCGAGGCCCGGGGGCTGGCCCGAGACGGGCAGAAGCTCGCCGACTACGCGGCGTACGTGGCGCGGATCCGGCCCGACCGGGCTCCGGCGGTGCCACATGAGCGTGTGGACAACCGGGGTGGCCGGGAAGCGCTCGCTCGGCAGGTCGCCGAGATCGTGCAGCGGGCTCAGTACTAGTGCCGCGGCTTCCGGCGGATCAGGGTTCCCGGTCGAATCTTGAGGAAAGATTCGACCGGGAACCCTGATCCAGCGCCAAAAGGGGTGTGGCGGGTCAGCTGAGCGGGGGGAGCGGGCAGTGCAAGAGGGAGCACACCGTCCGCAGTAGCTCGCCCTCGGCGACGGTGACCGTGCCGTCGGACGCGATGACCGCGACGATCGCCTGAACCAGGCGCGACTTGTCGTCCGGGACGAGCCCGTCCAGCGCGGCCCAGACCGATTCGAGTTCGACGACGCCCCGTGGGGGAGCGACGTACTCGGCTTGCTTGCCGGGCAGCAGGACGGCGACTCCGGCGTCGAAGGCGCTCTGGGCCCGGGTGGCGCTGACCGCGCCGGCCTGGGCGAGCACCGCCAGCAGGATGAGCGCGGCGTCGGTCGAGGTCGCGAGCGTACGCGACGGCTCCCGCCAGCCGGACTTCGGCTTCATCGACTCCTGGAGCTGATCGAGCAGCAGCCGGGACAGGCAGTACTCGAAGACGGTCAGCCGGCCGTCGGCGTGGATCAGCGCGAAGACCGCGCCCAGCAAGGCCTGCTGATCGGCGGCGGCCAGCGAGCGCAGCGCGGGGAAGGCGATCTCGGCCAATGGCAGGCGGTGAGCCGGAGCCAGGGTGGCCAGCTCGCCCGCCTCCGTCAGCGCGGCGTCGGCCATCCGTTGCCCGAGCTTTTCCAGCAGCGTCCGGTACTGCGCGTCTCGAGCCGACGGGTCCTCCGCCATGAGCAGGCCCAGGACCAGCGGGCCGACGGTGTGCGGGTTGCGGGCGCGGACGAGCACCGCCTCGGGGATCTGACCGAGCAGCGCCCCGGCCCGCTGGTAGGACTCGCTGGTCGGCGCCGCGACCTGAGTGACCACGACGGACGGCTGGACGGCGGCCTTCGGAGCGGCCGCGGGCGCGACCGGCGGGGGCGGGGCGAAACCGAGGGCGATGTCCTCCTGCTGCCCGTCCGGCGGCTGCTGCGACCACTGCTGGGCCAGCCGGTCCAGCTCGGCGGGGTCGAACTCCGGCTCCAGCACCTTGATGCGATCGGCCAGCGGCGGGTGGGTGGCGAACAACGAGCTGAGGCGGCGGCCGGAGCCGAACAGCATGTGGCCGACCTCCTCCTCGCGCGGGTTGCGGATCTGCGACCCGGTCGGCAGCCCGCCGATCTTCTTCAGTGCTCCCGCGATACCGGAGGTCTGCCGGGTGAACTGCACAGCCGAGGCGTCGGCCAGGTACTCGCGCTGCCGCGACACCGAGGCCTGGATGAGCCGACCGGCGAAGACGCCGATGAGCCCGGCGCCGACCATGGCGATTCCGATCAGCGGCAACGGGTTGCCGCCGGACTTCTCGCCGTCTTTGGAGCGGTTGCCGCCGCCGCCCGCGAAGAAGCCCCACCGCAGCAGCTCCCGGCCGATGACGGTGAGGAAGAGGATGCCGAACAGCAGCCCGATCAACCGGATGTTGAGCCGCATGTCGCCGTTGAGGACGTGGCTGAACTCGTGCGCGATCACGCCCTGCAACTCGTCGCGGTTGAGCCGGTCGAGGGAGCCCTGAGTGACGGCGACCGCCGCGTCCGTCGGCGACCAGCCCGCGGCGAAGGCGTTGATGCCCTGCTCCTGGGGCAGCACATACACCTCCGGCACCGGTACGCCGGACGCGATGGCGATCTCCTCGACCACGTTGCGCAGCCGCCGGAGCTGGGGGTTTGTCGTGTCCTGCGGCACGAGGACGCCGCCCAGTTCGATGGCGACCTTGCCGCCGCCGCCCCGCAGGCTGACCGTCCGGAACAGGCTGGCCAGCCCGATGGACAGGCCGGTCACGAAGGCGGCGGCGACCGCCAGCCCGACGATCGTCGTGGGATCGGAGTCCCAGGCGCCGAACGCCGTGATCACCGCCAGCGAGACGGTGACGATGATGCCGATCACGGCTACGACGAAGAGCACCACCAGGCGCGCCGACATGCGGCGGACCTGTTGCTGGCGGCCGAAGAAGTCCATCCGAGGGGTCCGCCCGGGCTCAGAACTGCACCTTGGGCGCCTGACGCTGCTGCGGGTCCTCGATCTCCAGCAGCGCGGCCTGGCCGAAGCCGCCCATCCCAGCGATCATGTTCGCCGGGAAGACCTCACGCTTGTTGTTGTAGGCCATCACGGAGTCGTTGTAGGCCTGGCGGGCGAACGCCACCCGGTTCTCGGTGCTGGTCAGCTCCTCGGAGAGCTGCATCATGTTCTGGTTGGCCTTCAGGTCGGGGTAGGCCTCGGCGACGGCGAACAACCGGCCCAGCGCCTGGGTCAGCATGCCCTCGGCCCCGCCCAGCTCCTGCATCGCGGCCGGGTCGCCCGGCTTGCCGGTGGCGGCGGACTGCGCCGCGACCGCCCGGGTCCGCGCCGCGGTGACGGCTTCGAGCGTCTCCCGCTCGTGCTTGATGTAGCCCTTCGCCGTCTCCACCAGGTTGGGGATCAGGTCATGCCGCCGGGTGAGTTGCACGTCGATCTGAGCGAAGGCGTTTTTGTACGCGTTGCGCGCGCGAACGAGCCCGTTGTAGACGGACACGCCCCACCCGCCGACGACCAGCACGATCAGAACCAGACAGACGATGCCGATCAGCCATTCCATGGCGCTCTCCTTGGGCAGCGGGACAGTTCCCCCTTGGGATCTCCACCTCAGCCTAGGCAATGGAGTCCACTGGGGCTGATCAACGGGGGGCCGGTCCCAGATCGGCCCGGCCCCCGCGCAGCGATCAGGCGGCCGGCCGGAGCTTGCTCACGTCCGGCGGACCCGAGCGGGGGTCGTGCAGCGGGCCGATGTGCACGGCGGCCACCCGCTGGTCGTCGCCGTCCCCCACGGCCACGATGGTGACCCGGTAGCGGCCGGAGCTGTCCTTGCCCTGGTGGGTCGTGTGCTGGTCGAGTACGCCGATCACCACGGCCGCGCCGCCGTGGCCGTGCACCTGGGCGTCCTCGACCGCGACGGCCTGGTTCTCGAGCCCCTGGCCGAACCGGGCGAGCCATTGTGACCGGTTCAGCACGAAGCCGAACGGCCCGACGCCGACGAATTCGTCCGCCAGCACCTGGTCGAGAGCGTCAGCGTCGTTCCCCTGCTCGGCGGCGGTCCAGCGCTGGACGAGATCGAGTACGGTCATGATCCTCTCCCTAAACTTGGTGTTGCCCCAATTTTAGAGCCGACCTAAGATTAGCGCCATGGGGTTGCGTGAAGTCAAGAAGGAGCAGACCCGGCGGCACCTCGCCGAGGTCGCGGGCCGGTTGTTCGCCGAGCGCGGGTTCGATCGCGTGACCGTCGCCGAGGTGGCCCGCGAGGCGCAGGTCGCCGAGGCGACCGTCTTCAACTACTTCCCGGCCAAGGAAGACCTCTTCTACTCCCGGTTCGAGAGCTTCGAGAGCAGCCTCGTGGCCGCCGTGCGTGATCGTGCTCCGGGCGAAACGGCGTTGGCCGCGTTCCGGGGTCGCCTCCTGCAGACCGGTGGCCTGCTGGCCCAGGTCGCCACCGATCCGGAGGCCTGGGAGCGGCTGCGTACCCTCAACCGCGTCATCTCCGGCAGCGCCGCTTTGCGTACGCGGGAGCAGCGGGTCATGGCGGAGGCGACCGTGGAGCTGAGCGGCGTCCTCGCGGCGGAGCCGGGCGGCGACGCGGTCACGGCGTACGTGGTCGCCAACGCTTTGATGGGCGTACACCGGGCTCTCATCGATCACGTCCGCAGAGCCGTCGCGGCCGGTGTCGCGCCCGGGCGGATCGCCGCGGAGACCACCGATGTCGGCGTACGCGCCTTCGACCTGCTCGCCACCGGGCTGGGCGGGGAGTCGTGACACGGTTCGGCTCGCGTACGCGATGGGAGGAGCCGTGGGGCCGCCGCACGACGAGCCCCACGGCCCGGGGTCACGCGATCATCGCGCAGATGTCCTTCTCGGTGCCCTGAGCGGACGTGATGGTCCGGCCCGTGGCGGCGAGTTCGGCGGTGTAGCGGCCGGTCATCAGGTAGAGCCCGGCGGCGTGGTTGTTGACGCGGTCGCCGCGGAAACCGAGGACGATCGGGCCGGACCAGTCCCAGGTCTGGCTGCCGTCGGCGTGGTACGTGACGACGTGAGCGTGGCCGCTCGCGTTGACGGTGGCCGACGTGCCGGTATCCAGATTGGTCACCTTGACGGTCAGCGGGCCGACGTACTCCTCCTGGAGTTCCGGCTCGGTGGCGACGACCCGGCCGCGGACGCCGTCGATCGGTTCTTCCAGGCGGACGGGGAAGGCGCACAGCGCGCCGCCGGGAATCTCGGCGGGTTCGCTGGGCGTCGGGAACCAGCCGGAGTCGCCGTAGGGGCTCTCCGGCTGCCCGGCCGCGGTGGCGGGGATGACGACGGCGGTGACGCCGAGGGCAGTGGTCAGGGCGGTGATGGCGAATGCTCGGATTAGACGCACGAGGGGTGTCTCCTCACGATCGAACTAACCAGGTACCTCCACTTAACTGGTTAGTCCGTCCGTCAGGTTGTCGTAGATCCCCGCGAGCTTCGCGCGGTTGTCCGGATTGCTCAACAGGGGGTCGGAGTCGACCCACTGACCGACCGCGCCCACGCCGTACGGGATCGCCTTCAGTCCAGGGTCGGTGACCTCCGCCAGCAACGAGAACGGCACCTCGTCGGCGATCGTCCGGAAGGGACGGTCGAAGAACCGGGCCGTCGCCGTCTCCGGTCCGGGGCGCCCGTTCTCCCGTTGCACCTTCAGGAGCAGCTCGGCCGCGTCGAGGACGGCCTGCTCCCGGTCGCGCCAGTCCGCCGCGCTCAGGAGCCGGGACAGCGGCTCGGTCAGGGCTTCCTTCGCCGGGAGCAACGCTTCACGCCATTTGGCGTACGGCGCCCAGCGCCGGTGGACGAGATAGGACAGCTCCATCAGGTCCCCGGCCAGAGCCGCCGAGATGATCCGCGACTGGAGTTCCTGACCTCGCTCAGCGGTACGCCCGATGAACGACATCCGCATGCCGATCCGGATCCAGGCGGTGGCCAGCACGAACCGGTCCACCTCGGCCGGGTACCAGCGCAGCGACTCGCGGAGCGGACCCAGTTCGCCGGTGGTGTCGGCGAAGACGGCGCCCGCGGTGACCTCCAGGACGCCCTGGCCGGTGACGGTCAGCCAGCCCTTCGTCGTCAGTTCGCGGCCGGAGGAGGGTCGCGTACCGAGGCGGCTGGCCGCGAAATCGGTCACCGTCGCCACCTCGACCTGGTGCGATTCGGTGCGGTTCCACGTCACGGGGAAGCGCACGGGATGGCCCGCGTACTCGGCCGGCAGCTCCGCTTCGAGCACCGTGTGCACGGACTCCACGCGAGCGTGGTCGGCGTCGGGCAGGAGGAGGGTCAGCCGGCACCCCCAATCGTGATCGCGGCTGATCTCGTCGTCGAGCCCGAGCATGTCCGAGCCGGAACCCAGCCGGGCGGTGGCATGGCGCAGCTCGGGGAAATGCCGCGCGAGCAGCGGCTCGACGACGTCGGCGGCGAACGCCCGGGAGAGGTCGATGCCCTTCATGATCGCAGCAAACCGGAAAACCCGGCCGACATGCAACGTAATTCCGCTTCGCTGACGTCTCCCGCACAGATGATCTCTACAAGGAGGGGAACTGCATGAGCGACCGCAGGTCGATCATCCAACAGCACAGCCCCAGTCATGCGAGCGCCGGCCGCAGGACGGTGATCGCATGACCACTGCCATGAGCCGCCGGGCCGCGCTCGGATTCGGTAGCGTCGCAGCTGCGACCGCCGTGTTCGGCACCGCCGACTCCGCCGCCGCCGAGGAGGCCAGCCTGTCCGTGTCCGCCCAAGCCACCCCGGAGCAGGCCGCCGCCGCGATCAGCCTGGTCTACAAGGCCGCCACGAAGAAGGCCGGGGGCACCTGGAACGCCAAGGTCAGCGTCGAAGCCGCGGCCGGGCCGATCTCCGCTGTAGACGAGGGCGTCGACGACACCGTCGAGGCGTACAGCGTGAACAAGATCCCGGTCGCGATCGCGGTGCTCGACAAGGTCGACCGCGGGCTGCTCTCGCTCGACCAGCGCATCGAGGTTACCTCCGCGATCGTCATCCCCGGCGGCGACGGCATCTTCAGCCTCGACGGGGCGTACCCCAGCTCGGTCACCCTGGGTCACGCGCTCGCCGCGCTGCTCACGGTCTCCGACGACACGGCGGTACGCCTCTGCGGGCTGGTCGCCCCGGCGTTGGAGATCAACCAGATCCTCGTCGCCAAGGGCTTCCCGCGTACGCAGGTGGAGCCGGTCGCCAACCCGAACCGGTTCTTCCTCGGCACCACCACGCCCACCGAGATGCACAACCTGCTCCGGGCGCTGGTCCGGGGCGACCTGCTCAGCCCGGCGTCCACGGCGTACCTGTTGGGTGTGCTCCGGTCGCCGATCGCCTTCACCGACGGCGTACGCCGTGAGATGTCCTCGGACGAGCGGGCTCGCATCGCGACCAAGGCGGGCTGGTTCGACGACGGCCGCAACGAGGCCGGGATCATCTTCGACACCGCGGGCGCGCCCCTGCTCACGTACGCCTTCTTCGCCCGAGGTCAGGCGCACCCGGAGGACTTCGGCGCGACGCACCCGGCGGTGCAGGCGCGGGCGGCCATGGGCCGGGCGTTCCTGAGCATCCTCGCCCGGCTGTCCGGGCCGGCCGAGCTCACCACGCTCACCGCTCGGACCTACCGCCCCTCCAACGGCGGCTAGCCCCCTCGCTGTCAGTGGCGGTTTCTCAGCGCTGGATCAGGGTTCCGCGTCGAATCTTGACCCAAGATTCGACCGGGAACCCTGATCCAGCGCTCACGGTGAGAGCGAGATCGTCAGGTGACGATCAGGACCGCCACGCTCGCCGCCAGCACGGCGGCGGCCGTGGCGGCTCCGGTCAGGACGAATTTACGCCAGTCGATCGCGACACCCCGGTTGCGGCAGTGCTCCGCCCAGATCAGCGTGGCGAGCGACGCCCACGGCGTGATCAGCGGGCCGACGTTGGTGCCGATGAGCAGCCCGAGCAGCTGCGTGTGGTTGGCTTCCGGGATGACCGCCTCGCCCGCGACGTAGCTGGGCAGGTTGTTGAGCAGATTGGCGAATCCGCCGCCGGCCACCGCCGCACGCCAGGCGCCCTCCGCGCCGGGGTCGGTGCCGATGAGCGAGGTCATCATCGAGTCGAGACCGTGCTGGCCGACCGTCTCGACGACCAGGAACAGGCCGGTCACGAAGACGACGAGCCGCCAGGGGATCAGCCGCCAGCTCAGGTGCCGCCGTCCCCACTTCGCGAACGCGGCGACCAGGACAGCTGTGCAGACCGGAGTCATGTACTCCAGGGGCACGTCCAGGAGCAGGCCGGTGATGAAGACGGCGCAGCAGACGGAGGCGACCCAGAACAATGGACGGTTGGCCGCCCGGTGCGGCGCCGGCGGGGTGTACCGCTGCGGGTTGCGCCGCCAATAGAAGATCCAGAGACAGCCCGCGACCACGACGATCGCGGCGATCTGGGGCAGCACCATCCGCTCGGCGAAGGCGACCGGGCTGAGCTGTACGCGATCGGCGGCGAGGAGGTTGGTGAGGTTGGAGACCGGTAGCAACAGGCTCGCCGTGTTGGCCAGCCACACCGTCGTCATCGCGAGCGGCAGCGGAGCGACCCCGGCACGGACGGCGGTCGCGAGCATGACCGGCGTGAGCAGGACGGCGGTCGTGTCGAGGTTGAGGAACATCGTGGTCAGCGCGGCGAAGGCCAGGCACAGCCAGAACAGGGCGACGTTGCTGCCCCGGGCGGCGATGGTCACGCGCGCGGCGATGACGTCGAAGACCTCGGCCTCGGCGGTCAGCTCGGCCAGGATGACCACGGAGAACAGGAAGATCAGGATCGGCAGGATGCGCGTCAGCGTCTCGCTCGCGTCGTGCGTCGGCAGGAGCCCGGTCGCGGTCGCCAGGCCGCCCGCGACGAGCAGCGCGATCGCGAGCCAATCCATGCCGCTGAGCCGGCCGAACAGCCGGCGCGGCTGCGCCGGCGCGACCGCCGAGGCGGCGGAGAGCTCTTCGTCCATTGCCACCTCGCGACGCCGTCGTATGCCCGTCTTCACCATGCGCTCGCCTCGCCCGAGCCGGGGCTGACGCCGGGATGGGTCATGAACCGGACACCCGAACAGGAACGCCGCATGATATCCACGTAGTGCCTTCGACAAGTGCGATGGAAGTGCCTTGCCAGAAAGTACAACAAGACCGCAAGGGCGAACGGGGGACGACCACGTGGCGGAACTGACCAGGCTCGGCGGCGCCGTCGAGAACATGACGTTCCTTCGGCTCGACGGTGAGCTGATCGTCGCGGCCAGCCGCAGCCAGGGCGTGGAACTGCGTACGGCGCCGGAGAACGAGGTCATCCGGGTGCTCGCCACCGGGATCGCCGCCCATTCCGTCGCCCGGCTGCCGGGGCGGGACGGCGTACCGGATCGGCTCGTCGTCGGCGGGGCCGACGGTGTGGTCCGGCTCTACGATTTGGCCACCGGCCGGCAGGCCGCCGTGCAGCGGGTCGGCGAAGGCGCCGTTCAGGACGTGGCGGTCGGTGTGCTGGCCGACGGCACCCAGGTCGTCGGGGCGATCCACGACGAGGGCGTCGTCCTCTGGCTGCCGGGCTCCGACAGCGTCATCACCCTGCCCGACTCGGCCGGCGGCGGCGACGTCCGCCCGTTCAAGATCTGCGCCTATCGGGCGCTCGGCTCGCAGTGGCTGGCGTGTGCGTACAACGACAACTCGCTGGCCACCTGGGACCTGCACGACCTCGACCGCGGCCGGGTGTCGCGGGAGCCCCGAGTCCACGGTGGGCAGATCTGGTCGCTGATCGCCGTCGACGAGCCCGCCTCGGGGTACGTCGTCGCCAGCGGCAGCGCCGACGGCACCGTCAAGCTCTGGATCGCCGACCGGAACGCCGGGCTGCGCCTGGGCCGGACCTTGTACGAAGCCTCGACAGTCCGCCGTCTGCGGTTCGTCCGCGACGCCGAGACCCCGCTGCTGGTCTCGGCCTCGGCCAGCGGTTCGGTGGCGTTGTGGCGGTTCGACGGCCCCACCGACCGGCCGCTCCGGGAGATCACCCGGCACCTCGGCGAGGTCTGGGCGCTGGCCTGCGCGACCACCTCCGACGGCGGTGTGGTGATCGCCTCCGGGGACATGCACGGCCGGGTCGAGATGACCCCGCTGCAGACCGAACTGATCAGCGACATCACCGGGCGGGACCTGTTCGCCGCCCCCGGCACGACCTGGGTGGCCGTCAGCGGCGTCACCGCGAACGGTCAGTACGTCGCGTGCGCCGGAGTGGATCAGACGGTCCACGTCCTCGACCCCGACACCGAGATGCCGTCCGGCGGCTTCGACCCGATGGCCACCGCCCGGCAGCCGCTCGCCCTGAAGGCGCACGTCAGCACCGTCCGCTCGCTCACCTCGGCGGGCACCGCGTTGAACCCGCATCTGATCAGCGGCGGGGCCGACCGGCGCGTGTTCGACTGGGACCCGGTCTCCGGCGGGCTGCGTACGGAGCTGCCGATGGGGCATCAGGGCGAGGTGTGGGCGTTGGCGCCGTTCCGCCTCCGCGGTGCGCAGTACGTCGCCAGCGGCAGCGCCGACGGTTCGGTCCGGATCTGCGGGCTGTCCGAAGGGGACACGGCCTCGGTCCTGCTCAGCGACTGCGGGGCGGTCAACGCGCTGGTCGCGGTGCCGTACGCCGACGGAGCGCTGCTCACCGTCGCGTCCACCCGGGGCGTACGCGTCGTGGCCGTCCAGAGCCCGGACGCCGTCACGGTCGTCTCGAATCACCAGATCTCGGCGGCGTGCCCGCTCGACGACGGCACCCGGCATCAGGTCGTCATCGCCCGGCCGGACGGCGACACCTGCATCCTGGAGTACGTCGATCCCGTCGCGCGGACGGTCGCCACCGGCTTCCGGTACACGCACAGCAGCGCCCAGGTCTCGGCGCTGGCCGCCGCCCGGATCGGTCAGGAAGTCCTCATCTTCGGCGGATTCGACGACGGCCGGGTCCTGGTCTGGCAGACCGACGGGACGCCGGTCGGCAAGCCAGTCCGGTTCGGCACCTCGACCGTCCGGGCGCTGGGCGTCGTCGAGATCGCGCCGCCGGACGGCCGTGGCTCCGGCGTCACCCGGCCGGCCTTGTTCGCCGCGGACGACGACGGCGGCGTACGCCTCTGGCCGATCGCGACCGGCAGCCTGCTGCGATCGGGCGGCTCGATCGGCTCCGCCGTCCGCCCGGCCTCCATCCTGCTTCAGGATCAGCCGACCGACCTCGACAAACTCTCCCGGGACGGGCTGATCGACACCATCCACTCGGTGCTGATGTCGCCCAACACCGAGCCGCCGGTCGTCGTCGGCATCCACGCGCCCTGGGGCCAGGGCAAGTCGAGCGTCCTCCGGCAGCTGCGCTCCAAAGTGGATCCGGCCGGGGCGGCCGCGGCGGACGCGGAGACGCCGGTGGAGGCCACCCACGAACTGGTGCCCCGGCCGTCGGCGAAGACACCGAAGGGGCTGTTCGCCAAGGCGCGTACCGACTGGCGGGGCGGCGTTGTGCGTACCAGATTGACCAGGGCCTGGGCCTGGCGGCAGATCGCCCGGCCCGCGGACGGCGACCAGCGACTGGAGTACGAGATGCGGCCGCGGGCCGGCGCCGACGGGCGAGCCGCGATCACCGTGTGGTTCAACCCCTGGATGTACGAGAAGCCGGACCAGGTGTGGGCGGGCCTGACCCGCGAGATCCTGACCTCGATCACGGACCGGCTCCCGCCCGCGCAGCGCGAGCGGCTGTGGTTCGACCTGAACCTGCGGCGCACCGACCCCGCCGCGATGCGCAAGCGCATCCTCGCCAGCTACATTCCACGGACCCTGGTCGGCATGCTGATCGGGCTCGCCGTCGCGGTCATCGTGATCATGGGCGTCGTCGCGGTCGGCGTCGCCGCCTGGAACAACACCGACTTCAACGCGCTGCTCGGCTCCGGCGCGGTCATCGGCATCACCGCCGCCTGGATCATCGGCAACCTGGCCTTCTCCAGCTTCAAACAGGTACGCGGCTGGATCTCGCCCGACGTGCTGACCCGTCCGGCGGCCGAGGGCGTGGCCGCGGCGGACACCGGCGACCGCGATTGGAAGGCCGCCCGCGATCCGCTGGAGAACAGCCAACGCGGCTACCTCTACATGCTGCAACACGACGTACGCGAAGTCGTGGCGCTCGCCACCGCGCACTCGCCGGTGATCATCATGGTCGACGACCTCGACCGCTGCAGCCCGGCGATCGTCTCCGACACCATCGAGGCGGTCAACCTGTTCCTGAACAAGGCGTTCGGGGACTGCCTGTTCGTGATCGCGCTCGACCCGGCGACCGTCGCGGCGCAGCTGGAGACGGTCTACGAATCACTGCGGCGGCGGGCGCACGACGACCCCGCCACGTTCGGGCACCTGCAGCACACCGGGTGGCGGTTCATGGAGAAGATCCTCGACCTGCCAATCCGGCTGCCTCGCGTACGCGATCAGGCGATGGCCTCGTATCTCGACGCGCTGCTCGACACCTCCCCGGCCCCGGACTCCACTCCGGCGCGGGTTCCCGCCCAACGGGCGGCCGGTGTTCCGAATACGCCGGAGGCTGCGCCGCGGGCGCCGGGAGTGGCCGCCGATCCGGCCGGGCTGGCCGCACCGTTCGCCGCCCTCGACCCGTCGGCGCCCACCGACACGGCCAGCGGAGCACAGCTCGCGGAGGATCTGGAGCGGCTGCCGCCGGTTCGGCTGGCACTGCGTACGGCGGTGCTGAACCTGCCGCAGCGCAATCCCCGGCAGACCAAGGCGTTCCTCAACCTGTGGCGCTTCTACATGGTCCTCGACTACCTCACCGGGCACCTGAGCAGCAGCATCTCGGCGGTCGAACGGCACAGCATCGAGATGGCCCGGTTCGTCGAGCTGATGGTCCGCTGGCCGTGGCTGTTGGACACGCTCGGAGCGTTGCGAGGCGAGGAGAGCACCTCCGCTCGGACGACCCTCGCCGAACTGCTCGACTCGGCCGGCGACGAGGAACGCTGGAAGCAGGCCGCCGAAGCCGCCGACCTGAACGCCGACGACCCCACGATCCGGGGCCTGCGCCGGCTGTTCGACCGACCCGGGACCGATCGCGAGGTGTTCGCGTCGATCGCCGTCCGCTACCTCTGAGCCCTCGTCGCGCCCCCTCCGGGTAAGCGTGATCATTGCGTCAGCCATGCCGTTTCAGGCGGCGAAATGTCCGATGAAACGACATGGCTGACGCAATGATCACCCACCCGAGAATGTTCGCCGCGCCCACGGGTGGGTAAGCGCACGGACATGGAGCGCGGGAGCAGCAAACACGGCCCCCAGTTGGACGAGCAGATGGCCCGTGAGACGCAGGGACTCACCCAAGGCGGCGGCGCGGGCGCCCGTAGCGAGGAGTGGCGGGAACCCGAACCGCCGGCCGACGGCGAGCCCGAACCGGGCTGGGCGCCGGAGGGCGGGATAGACCTCGCTGAAGGGGACGAAACCGACGCCGATCGCCGGGAATGGCGTGCCCGGATCGGGTCCTACCTACACAAGAACACCTTCCCGGCGAACCGGGACGCCGTCGTGGCCGCCGCTGAGGCGGAGAACGCGCCGGACGACGTGCTCACCGCCTTGCGGAAGCTGCCCGACGACGGCGAGTACGCCAACGCCCGTGAACTGTGGGGCGCGCTGGGACTCCGCATCGACGAACGGTTCTGACCCGTCGGGTTCGCCCGTCAGCAGCAGATCACGGTTACGCAGGCCATCTCGGACGTCGGAGGCATGCGTACCCGTGATCTGCGGGGGGAGCACGCGGGCAAACCGCGGGCAAAACCGCGGGCAAACCGGTCAGACGGCGGCGGGCTCCGGCTCGGCCTCCACCACGGACGCGGGGACCTGCGACGGGGTGACCGCGTCCAGCGCCGCCCGCCCGGCCCGGCGTAGCGCGGTCCAGGCGAGGAAGCCGACCGGGATGATCAGCCAGCAGGAGAGCACCCGGTAGCCGAGCACGGTCGCCGCCGCCGGGGCAGTCGCGGCCCCCGCCCCGACCAGCCCGGCGAGCAGGCCGGTCTCGATCACGCCGATGCCGCCCGGGGTCAGCGGGATCTGCCGGACGATCTGCACGCCCAGGTAGGTCGCCGCGATGGCGCTGACCGACAGGCTCACGTCGAACGACCGCGCGACGGCGAAGAGGCAGAGCAGGTCGGCGAACCAGTTCACCACCGCGAAGAGCAGCGCGAGGAGCCAGTGCCGGGGCGCGACGTCGTGCGCTGAGCGTACGAGGCGGGCGATCCGGCCGTCGGACGTCGGGTTCCACCGGCGCCACAGCACCACGACCAGGGCGGTCAGCCCGATCAGGCTGGCCGCGCCGACGCACACGCTGATCAGCCCCGCGATGGTGCCGCCGACCAGGTAGAGCACGCCCAGGCCGACGAAGGACATCACGCCGGACAGGATCATGACCGCCGTGGCGACCGGCTTGCTGGCACCCTTCGCCCGGAACTGCTGGAAGGCGAAGGCGGCCGAGACCGCCGATCCGGCGGGCAGGCTGATCGCGATCGCGGAACGGCTCAGCGTCAGGGCCATCGACTGCGGGAGCGTCATGCGTACGCCGAACGCGCTCAGCAGCCGCCGTTGCTGGCGAGCGAAGTTGGCCAGGGAGCAGATCTGCGCCACGGACGCCAGAGCGAACCAGCGGAGGTCCACGGATCGAGCGGCGGTGATCACGTCGGCGGGATGGGGCAGCCGGTCCCGCAGCACGAAGAAGACGATTGCGGCTGTGACGCAGTACGCCGCCCACCGCAGCCATTTGCGCGAGGGGCGGGCCGCCGCGATCGCAGCCTCGCTCACGGTCAAAAGCGTGCTCCTGGGGTGGCCTGGTCCGCAAGATCGGATGACGGACGCCACATCCGCTGGCAGACTGAGCAACGGGTCCCATCCGCGCGGGGGACGCGTGACAGGAGGAACAGCGATGTCCGACCAGGCCGACAAGCGCCGGCATCTGACCGACGACCAGATCCTCAAGCACATCAACGACCTGGAGACCGAGGAGCGCGAACTACGGTCGAAGGTCGGCTCGGGTTTGCTGAACCCGGAGTCCGAGCAGGCCCGGCTGGCCGCGATCGAGGTTGAACTCGACCAGTATTGGGATCTGCTCCGGCAGCGGCGCGCCAAGTCGGCCGCGCATCAGAACCCGGACGACGCCGAAGCCCGCTCGGCCGCGCAGGTCGAGGGCTACCTGGGCTGATCGGCTATCGGCGCACCTGCAGCGAGCCCAGCAGCTCGGCGGTCGCCTGAGTCACGGCTTCGACCGCGCGGTCGAACGCCTCGGCGTTGTGCGCGGCGGGCGCGCGGAAGCCCGAGATCTTGCGGACGTATTGCAGCGCGGCCGCCCGGATGTCCTCCTCCGTCACCAGTTCCTGGTACGGCGGGCGCAGCGTCTTGATGCTTCGGCACATGGCCCGATTATCTCGCGGAACACCGACATCGGCCGCCCCTGGCGAAGCCGCCCCCCGGTCCGGAGCGGACTCTGCGATCATGGTCGAGGAAAGCGCTGTCCCCTCAGCAGGGAGTTCCCATGCCCGAGCCCGCGATCATTCCCCGGCCGGCCCACGCCGCCTTCCCGCCCGGCGTCCTGCCGCTCGACGAGCCGGCCCAGGTCACCGCGCCCCCGGCGATCGCCGGCCTCCTCGCCGAGGTGCTGCCGGGCGTCGGTGGCATGTTTCAGCTGACCGAGGATGCCGAGCTGGGCCCGGAGGGCTACCGGCTGCGGATCGACGGCGCCGGAGTCGAGGCGCTCGCCACGACCGAAACCGGCCTGCGCTGGGCGGTGTCCACCCTCCGTCAGCTCGCCCAGCCCGGCGGCCTCCCGTACGCGGAGATCACCGACGTCCCGCGGCTGCCCTGGCGGGGCGCCCTGCTCGACGTGGCCCGGTGGTGTCACCCGCTGGAGTTCGTCTACGAGTTCGTCGATCTGCTGGCCCTGCACAAGCTCAACACGCTCCACCTGCACCTCACCGACGATCAGGGCTGGCGTTTCGAGGTACGCAAGTACCCCCGGCTCACCGAGGTCGGGGCTTACCGGACGGAGTCCAACGCCGGGCATGCCCGCGAGGGCAACTTCGACGGGACCCCGCACGGCGGGTTCTACACGCAGGAGCAGTTGCGGGACCTGGTCGCGTACGCCGAGCGTCGGGGTGTCCGGATCATGCCGGAAATCGACCTGCCCGGCCACATGCAGGCCGCCATCTCGGCGTACCCCTGGTTGGGCAATGAGCCCGAACGGCAGCTCCCCGTGCGTACCGCCTGGGGTATCTCGAAGCATGTCCTCAACACCGAGGACGCGACGCTGGCCTTCGCCCGCGACGTGCTGGACGAGGTCGTGGCGGTCTTCCCCTTCGAGTATGTGCACCTCGGCGGAGACGAGGTGCCGCTCGACGAGTGGACCGCGAGCGAGGCCGCGCAGAAGCGCGTGGCGAACGAGGGCCTCGCGGGCACGGCCGAGCTGCTCGGCTGGTGGATCAAGGAGATGGGCGACCACCTGGCCGCGCACGGCCGCAAGATCGCGGCCTGGGACGAGCTGGTCGAGGCCGCGCCCCCGAAGGACACGTTGATCTTCGCGTGGCGCGGCGCCGAGCGGGTGACCGCGGCGCTGAACGCCGGCCACGAGGTCGTCGCGGTCCCCCAGGAATTCGTCTACCTCGATCACTACGAGACGCGGTCGCCGGACGAGCCGCTGGCCATCGGCGGCCACACCCCGCTCGAGCGGGTCTACGGCTTCGAGCCGGTGCCCACCGGCGCGGCCGGGCGCGTGCTGGGCACCCAGGGCATGCTCTGGAGCGAGTACACGCCCACGCAGGCGCTCGTGCAGTTCCGGGCCTTCCCGCGCCTCGCGGCCGTGGCCGAGATCGCCTGGTCCGCGGATCGCGACCTGTCCGACTTCCAGCGGCGTCTCGACGCCCATCTGGTACGCCTGGAGCAGCGCGGCATCACCGTCAACCGCCTTGTCCCGCCGATCATGAACTAATGGTCGTGATCGACCGGTGTGTCGTGTCCGTAGCATCCTGATCGACTCCGTAGTCGCATGATCAACGGGAGCCTGAGAATCATGCGCGCGACGGCGGATCGGCCGGGTTAGGCTCGACTCATGGGGTATCGGCTGGTCGCCGAGGCGACCATGGTCGTGCACTTCGGACTGCTCGTCTTCCTCGTGGTGGGCGGCTTCCTCGCCTGGCGCTGGCCGTGGGTGATCTGGCCGCATCTGGCCATGGCGACCTGGGGGCTGACCAGCACGGTGTTCGGCTGGCACTGCCCGCTGACCGCGGTGGAGGACTGGGCGCGGCGAGGGGCGGGCGAAGCCGGCCTGAGCCGAGGGTTCATCGACACCTACCTGACCGGGGTGGTCTATCCCGCCCGGTACACCACGCTCATCCAGGTCACCGTCGGCGTCGTCGTGGCGATCTCCTGGATCGGCTTCGTCCTGCGCCGCCGTCGGCTGCACCGCGAGAAGGCGTTGAATGTCGGTCGGGCCGCCTAGGGTGCGCGCGTGGGAATGTATGGGGAATGGATCCGGCTGACGCCGGCCGAGCTTGAGCGCGCCCAAGAGGACCTGGACTGGGCCCACCGGTACGCCTTGGACCAGTCGAAGGTGGAGAGTGACGACGGCGAGGAGCTGCCGGTGGCGCGGCGACGGTCGTTCGGGAGTGACAAGACCTGGCACGCGTTGCTGTTCCTGTTGGCGCGCCGGGAGTTTCCGATCGACATCATCACCGGCGAGTGGTTCTTCACCGAGGACACCGAGGACGAGTCGCAGTACTGGGGCTACTCGCCGCCGGGGTTCCTGCTGCCCGAGGAGGTGCAGCGCGCGTCGGCGGCGCTGGCCGAGCTGACCGCCGAGGACTTGATTCGCGGGGTGGATCAGGCCGAGCTGGCGGCGGCCGAGATCTACCCGAGTGTCTGGGAGCGTCCGGGCGAGCTGGAGTGGGCGGTCTGCCACTTCCCGTTCGTCAAGGAGTACTTCGCGGCGGCGGCGCAGGAGGGCGACGCCGTCGTCTGCTGGATTTCGTGACGCCCTGACGCCGCTCAGTGCCGTGGCCGGCGGCGCGCCGCCAGCACGGCCAGCTGGGCGAGGTCTCGGGGTCGTCGGAGCATGCGTTTGGTGGCTTCGACGACCTCGAGCCGGATGAAGCGGATGCCGTCGATGACGTCGGCTTCGTCGATCAGCGCGGCGGCCCGCCAGCGTGGCGGGAACCATTCGTCGAAGAACTCCAGGTGCCCGTGGAAGAGGCTGACTTGGGCGGATCCGCTGATGGGCGCGCGATTGAGCGAGCCGATCCGGCAGACCGTCTTCCAGGCTTCCCCGCGCGCGATCACGTCGATGTCCCCGGGGTCGTCGATCCAGCCTCGAGCGAAGAGTGGACCGCTTCCGGCCACGGCATAGTCGTCCGCCGGAAGGTTCAACGTCGCGAGTTCGCGGAAATACCGATGGTCGCGGAATCCGGTCATGGCTACACCGGCGAGAGGCCCAGAGCCAGGCGTACGACGACTGCCGTGAGGGCGGCGACCAGGAGGCTGGAGAGCGTACCCACCAGAACGTATTCGCCGAAGCCGGCGGGGTGCTGGTCGACGTTGGGCAGCCGGGTCAACGACTTGGCGGCGACGGCCAGCGCCGCGGCTTCGGGGTGGCCGCCGGCGACGAAAGTGAAGACGAGTGTTCTTTCGATCCAGCCAATGTAGGCGCTCGTCGGCACGATCTGATGGATGTCCGCGCCACGCTCGGCGAGTCGGCGGATCAGCGGCCGGACGGCTGTGGCGACGAAATCGCCGCCGGTGAACACCGCGAGGAGCAGTCCCGAGACGACGATCGCCACCCGGTCGTCGGCCAGCACGCGACCCAGCACCTCCAGTGATCGCCGGCCGAAATGCACGGCGGCGACGACCGGTAGCAGGGTGAGGAGGCCTGCGAGGGCGTACACGACGTGCCGGTGCGCCTGCCAGATCCGGTGCGCCAGCCGGGCCAGGTCGTCGCGGTCCAGCGTCTTGTCCGCGGCGGTGGTGCGGCGGCGAACGGTGATCTGGGCCGCGACGCCGATGCCGACGACGCTGAGCCAGGTGATCAACGCCTTGCCGAGGGGGAGTGCCGGGAAGATGGCATATGCGGCATAGGTCGCGGTGAAGACGCATCGCACGGCGGTGTTGGTACGCCGGGCGGGCAACCCGAGCGGCACCGCTACCGCGACCAAGATCCCGAGCCACAACCTGACGACGTCGATCACTGCGTCACAATAATCGACGCACGCAAATGGCAGGACGGATCGCGTTGCCCTCGGTGGCAGCCTGATGACCGATGGTGAACCGAGGGCGGCGGCGTAAACGATCGTGGTAAGGGGACGATTCGGGCTCGAACGGGCGAGCCCGGTCGGCCGATCTCGGTGGCAGGAAATTCCCAGCTCGGAGCCATAACTCAATCAGGTGATGTCGATAAGCTGGTCCAGATTGGTCAGCGCAGCGGAAATGCCGGACATGACCGAAAAATCAGCGCCGCCCGACGCGTACCCGCGCGCGAAGATAGACCGGCCACAGTGTGATTCAGGTCACCCGTAAGGGGTTTGCGACCAAGTTTTCCCTGCTTAAGGTCGACCAATGCGCCCCCAGCATGACGACCACGACGGTCGACCCAGCCCCCGTACGCAGACGCCCCGACCCGACCTCTGGACCGACACTCAGACGTTCTTCCTCGACCGTATTCGCGAGGACCGTCCCGAGGGTGAGACGGGCCGGCACCGGTTGGCCAAATCGGCGAAGGACGCGCAGAAGGCCGCCGCTAAAGCCGAGAAGCCCAGCGCGAAAGCCGAGAAGGCCACCGAGGCCGCGGAGCGCTACCTGACCCCGGCCGGTCCGCTGACCCCCGGCATCGCCCCCGTACGCGGACTGCACAGCTCGGCGAAGGCGGGCCGCGTGGTCGCCCTCGGGCTGATCGCGCTCCTCGGCGTCTCCGTCGCGGCCAGCCAACGGGGTACGCCGACGCAGTTGGACAACGCCGCGCAGCAGCTCGCCGACCGTAACGCGGTCGCCGACGCCGCCGACCGCTCCGCGCCCCGGACCACGACGTCGGCCAGCCCGTCCCCGAGCGTGAGCGTCAGCGCGTCGCCGTCCCCGTCGGCGACCGTGAAGAAGGTCGTGACCTCAGTGAAGCCGGTCGCGGGCCTCGACCAGAAGCAGATGAACAACGCGCTGACGGTCGTCAAGACCGGGCAGAAGCTGGGCGTACCGCAGCGTGGACTGCTGGTCGGCATCATGACCGCGATGCAGGAGAGCGACCTCTACAACCAGGCCAGCTCGGCGGTGCCCGAGTCGTTCGACTACCCGCACGAGGGCAGTTCGGTCGACTACGACTCGTGCGGCCTGTTCCAGCAGCGCACCAGCATGGGCTGGGGCTCGGTGAAGCAGATCATGAACCCGGCCTACTCCTCGACGAAGTTCTTCCAGGCCCTGCTCAAGGTCTCCGGCTGGCAGAACATGGAGCTGACCCTCGCCGCTCAGGCCGTGCAGGGCTCGGCCTATCCGTACGCGTACGCCAAGCACGAGGCGACCGCCCGGAAGGTCCTCACCGCGATCCTGAACGTCCTGTAGCCTCCAGCGGTGATCGCTACGACGCAAGCCGGGCGTCCGGCGTACGTGGTCAACGTCGAGGTCGTCCTCCACCGAGACGGCCGTTGGCTGCTCATCCGCCGTGGAAACGAGGGGCACGCGGCGGGTACGCTCGCCGGCCCGGGCGGCAAGGTCGAGACCGACGGGTTCCTGCCTGGCGTGCTGGAGGCGACGGGTCGTCGGGAGGTCCTCGAGGAGATCGGGCTCGACCTCGACGGCGTGCCGATGGCGTACGTGGGCAACTCGCTGTTCGTCAGCGACGACGGCGACGCGGTGGTCAACGTGGTCTTCGCCGCCGAGGTCCCGCCCGGCGCCGAGCCGTACGCCGCCTCCCCGGAGGAGGTTGCCGAGATCCTGTGGTTGACGACAGAGGAGGCTCTCGCGCATCCGGCCTGCCCGCCGTGGACCCGCCGCACCCTGACCGAGGCGACCGCCCGGGTGGCGGCTTCGACCAGCTAGGCTCACCTGCGTGTTCATCCTGCTGCCGCCGTCGGAGGGAAAGGCCGCCGCCGGCTCCGGCGCGGTGGTCGACCACGATTCGCTGTTTCTGCCGCAATTGCGCCGCGCTCGGGAACGTGTCCTGAAGGCGCTGGTCAAGCTGTGCTCGGCGAAGAGCAAGGCGGGGCAGGCCAAGGCGTTGGCGACGCTCGGGCTGAGCGAGGGTCAGCGGGACGAGCTGGCCCGCAACGCCGGTCTGCTGACCGCGTCGACGTTGCCGGCGCGGCACGTCTACACCGGCGTGCTCTACGACAACCTCGATCTGGCGAGCCTGCCGCCCGAGGTGGACACGGGGAAGATCCTGGTCTCGTCCGGCCTGTGGGGCGTCGTCCGGCTCGACGACGAGATCCCGCCGTACCGCTGCTCCATCGGGGTCAGTCTGCCGCCGGTGGGTGGGCTCACGGCGTACTGGAAGAAGGCCTTGAACCCGGCGCTGGACCGCGAGGTCCGCGACGAGCTGGTCTTGGACCTGCGGTCCGGCGCCTACGCGGCGACCTGGACGCCCCGCGAGAACGTGGCGGTACGCGTGCTGCAGGAACGCGACGGCAAGCGCACGGTGGTGAGCCATTTCAACAAGGCGACCAAGGGCCGGCTGGTCCGCGACCTGCTGCTGTCCGGCGCGCGGCCGCAGACGACCGATGAGCTGCTCGGCACGTTGCGCGAGCTGAAGTACACCGTCGAGCCGGCCGCCAAGGGGTTCGACATTGTCGTCCGTGAATTGTGATTCGTTAAGGATTGACTAACAACGATCTTATTGCCATGATTGCGATAAGTGTCGATGGCCATCGCACGCTCCCAGGAATACCCCCAGTCCTGAAAGGAGTAGCCCATGGCCGGGGTTTACGGCGAGGTCTCGTGGTTCTGCTGCGGCAGTTCCTGGGGCCCCTGCGGCTCGGCGGGGCACGGCGCCTGCGGCACCTGTAACTCAGGCAGCCGTCAGCACGCCTGGCCGAACACGTCCGACGCCTGTCACTCGATCACGAACCCGGAAGCCTGCGGCGAGAGCCTCAGCCGCCGCACCTGCGGGTTCAAGCACTACACCACGAACCGCTGCACGGGTCAGAAGGTCGGCACCACCATCGCCGACTGCGGCCCGCAGACCGACCTGTTCTGCGGCGAGCGCACCTGCTGCGGATCGGTCTGCGGATCCAACCGCCTGATCGACCTGACGCCGGCGGCGTTCAGCGCCATCTCCAGCCTCTCCTACGGGCTGCGGCCCGCATACATCGACATCGTGTAGGGGAGGACTTCAAATGGCTCTCAACATGGATCGCCGGTCTCTGCTCACGTCGGCCGTGCTCGGCAGCGCCACGCTCGTCGGCGCGACCGCGCTCGGCTCGCTCGCCCCCGAGGCGGCGTTCGCCAAGGGCGACGACGTGGAACCGGGCGCGCCCGACCCGAACTTCGCCGAAGGCCGGGTCACCGGCATCAACGAGGGCATGCTGCTGGTGGCCGGCTCGGACGGCACCCTGTGGCGGATCCGGGTCACGAACGCCTCCAGCATCTGGAAACTGCACCCGACCAGTCTCGACAAGGTCGCGGTGGGTGACGGTCTCTACGCCCGTGGCGTACGGCTCAACGACGGCACGCTGGCCGCCGACGCGATCTGGGTCAACATCGTGAACCTCCAGGTCCACATCGCGGCGCTGGCTCCGAAGAAGATCCACTTCGACCATCGGGGCAAGCGCATCATCGGGCACGTCGTGCCCGGGGTCACGGCCGCCTCCTACAACAGCACCCCGGCCATCGCGGACATGACGATGGTCCAGGTAGGACGGCACGCTCAGGTGATCGGGGCGTGGATCCCCGACACCAACGAGATCGAGATCGCCACCCTCTACACCTCCACCATCGAGCACAACCACTAATTGGTATGCACAAGGCAGTCCGGCGCGGGTGCGGCCGCCCGGCTGCCCGGTTCCCGTGGGGAGAAGTCATGATCGCCTGGATCGGATCGCTGCAACCCCTCCTGCTCGGCGCGGTCCTGCTGTGGTCCGCCCAAGCCAAGGTTTTCAGCCGGTACGCGGCCGCGCACGCCCGGCGTACGGCGCTGGCCCCGCTGCTCGGCGAGGATCGGGCGGTGCTCGCCTATCGCACGCTCGCCGGGGTCGAAGCGGTGCTGGGCGCGGCCCTCGTCCTCCCCGGACTCGTACGCCTGGAGGCGGTCGCGGCGACCGCGCTGAGCACCGGGTTCCTGGGCTATCTGGCGTACGCGAAGATCAAGGACCCGAAGGCGTCCTGTGGTTGCCTGAGCGCGCAGCCCATCCCGATCAACAGCCGCAGCTTCGGCCGGGCCGGGCTGATGCTGGCCGGATCGGTGCTGGCGGTCGCCTCCGGCGCCACGTGGCCCAGTGGGCTGGCCGATCATCCGGTCGCCGGAGTGGCGCTCCTGCTGGTCGAAGCGGCCGCGATCGTCGTCTTCTCGCCGGAGTTCGACGAACGCTGGCTGATGCCTCTGCGCCGCCTGTACGCCCGCCTGTCGCACCCTCTCGCCTCGCCCGGCGCGTTCGACGTGCCGTTGGAGTCGACCGTGGACCAGCTGCACAACAGCAGCGCGTGGCGGGACCTGGCCCGCACCGTGACCTCGGACGTGCGCGAACACTGGGACGAGGCGGACTGGCGAGTGCTGGTCTACTCCGTCCGGTACGCCGGCCAGGCCGCGTCGGCGGTGTTCGCCGTCCCGCGACTGCGGTACGACCCGCAGGCGGTCCGGGCGGCCGTCGTCGACGACAACGGCAGCACGCTGGCCGCTCTCGAATCGCACCCCCAACCCGAGTACGCCGTCTAGCTTTCGAGGCCCCGCGGTCTTCGCTTCCTGAGGCGCTTCAGTTCGCGCTGGATCAGGGATCCGGGTCGAATCTTGTCGGACTGCACTCCTGGCGGCTCGCCCAAGAGGCTCCCCGGCGAGATTCGACCGAGATCCCTGATCCAGCGCTTTTGAGTGCCCGCGACCAGAGCAGCTTTTGATCACGTTGGCAGAACTTTTGATCGAACCGACAAAACTATGGACAGCGTCGGAGAAAGCTCGTAACGTGTGCGCCACACCACGCACATGCGAGCGTCGATGCGTCCATAGAGGAGAGACGGCATGCATGTCAGGCTCCTGCGGCTCCTGCGCGACGAAGGCCCGTTGTCCCGGGCCGAGTTGGCCGCCCGGCTGGACGTTCCCCGGCCACGCCTGCTCGCCGAGTTGGATCGGCTCGTCGCCGCCGGTCAGATCGCCGAGGCCGGACCGGCGCAGTCCCGGGGCGGACGACGGTCCACCCTCGTCGAGCTGAACCCCTCGATCCGGTACGCCGGAGTCGACCTCGGCGCGACCTCGATCGACGTCGAGATCACCGACGGACGGCTGGAGCCGGTGGCGGCGTACAGCGAACCGGCCGACATCCGCTCCGGGCCGAAGGTGATCCTGCATCGCGTCACCGAGCTGCTGGCCAAGGCGAAGGCCGAGGGAAGTTACACCCACCTCGACGGCATCGGGATCGGCGTACCGGGGCCGGTCAGCTTCCGCGACGGGATTCCGGTGTCGCCGCCGATAATGCCCGGCTGGGACCGCTATCCCGTACGCGAGCTGCTCACCCGGGAGTACGGCTGCCCGGCGGTGGTGGACAACGACGTCAACATCATGGCCGTCGGCGAACGCCACGGCGGTGTCGCGCACTCGGTCGACAACTTCCTCTTCGTGAAGATCGGCACCGGCATCGGCTGCGGGATCTATCTGAACGGCGAGGTCTACCGGGGGTCCGACGGGTGCGCCGGGGACATCGGGCACATCCAGGTCGACCCCGCCGGGCCGGTGTGCACGTGCGGAAACCACGGTTGCCTGGAAGCGGTGTTCAGCGGGGGCGCCCTGGCTCGGGAGGCGACCGCCGCGGCTCGCTCCGGGGCTTCGCCCGCGCTCGCCGAACGGCTCGCCGCGAACGGCGTCGTGACCGCCCTCGACGTGGCGGCCGGGGCCGCCGAGGGCGACGTCGCCTGCATGCAGCTCATCCGGGACGGGAGCCGCCGCGTCGGCGCCGTCCTGGCGAGCCTCGTGAGCTTCGTGAACCCGTCGCTCATCGTGATCGGCGGCGGGCTGGCCCAACTCGGGCACGTGATGCTGGCCGAGATCCGCAGCGTCGTCTACAAGCGCTCGCTGCCGCTCGCCACCGGCAACCTCCCCCTCGTCCTGTCCGAGCTGGGCAGCCGGGCCGGCGTCGCCGGGGCCGCCCTGCTCGCCAGCGAGATCGCCTTCGAGCAGGCGTCATGAGTACCGCCGGGGGACCGCGCTGGATCAGGGTTCTCGGTCGAATCTTGGGCCAAGATTCGACCGAGAACCCAGC
>NZ_JBFAHM010000006.1:448156-523283 GCF_040654195.1 Hamadaea sp. NPDC050747 | reverse complement strand
CGCCTGGCTGCACATGTACAACCATCACCGAGCACACACCGCACTCGGCGGTCGGCCACCCGCAAGCCGTGTTCCCAACCTGAGTGGGCAGAACACCTAGGCGGCCTTAGTCCCGCAGTTTGCGCAGTACGCGGGCCAGGTCCGCGCGGTCAGCCGCGCTCAGCTCGCTGAACTGGCGCTCGTTCTCCGCCTGCTGCGCCTTGTCCACCGCGGCGGCCAGCGTCGTGCCTTCCTCGGTCAGGGCGACGAGGATCGCCCGCCGATCGGTGGGGTCGGGGAGGCGGGTGACCAGCCCCCGGGTCTCCAGGTCGTCGACGACCTCGGTGGTCGACCGGGCCGCGATCCGCAGATGCTCCGCGAGGGCACTGAGACGCAGCTCACCATGGCGGTGCAGGCTCGCCAGCGCGCGCCATTGCGACGGGGAGATGTTCCAGGGTTCGAGCGCCTTCTTGGACCGATGGCGCATTCGGCGCGCAACTGCCCAGAACAGGTCAGGAAGGCTCTCGGGCTCCACGGGACCAGCGTACCAGCGACTAGCCTTGCAGCCTCATGATGAGGTAACCTCAGTAACTGGTACCCTCAGTACTGGAGCTTTGAGAAAAGAGGTAACCCCTTGGATTTCCCCGTAGACACCGGCCGCCGAGCCACCCGGGAAAGTGGCGGCAAACAGTCGGGGCCCGGCAGACTCAGCGCGACTGAGAAGGCCCAGGCCCGGTCCGTGTCCCTGCGCCGCATCGGCGCCCTCTTCACGGGCGACCGGGGCAAGCTGGCGATCGTCGTCGCGATCATCGTGGCCAGCTCGGCCATCTCGATGGCCTCCCCGTTCCTCCTGCGCGAGGTCATCGACGTCGCGCTCCCGCACGACAATCTGACGTTGCTGGTCTGGCTCGTGCTCGGCATGGTCGCCGTGGCCGCCGTCACCTCCGCCCTCGGCGTGGTCCAGACCTGGATCTCGACCGCCGTCGGCCAGCGGATCATGCATCGGCTGCGGACCGACGTCTTCAGTCATCTGCAGCGCCAGTCGATGGCGTTCTTCACGCGTACGCGGACCGGCGAGGTCCAGTCGCGCATCACCAACGACATCGGCGGCATGGAATCCGTGGTGACCTCCACCGCCACGTCGATCGCCGCCAACCTGACCACCGTGGTCGCGACCGCCGTCGCGATGGCCGCGCTGTCCTGGCGCCTCTCCCTCGTCTCGCTGATCGTGCTGCCCCCGGCGCTCTACCTGACCCGGCGGGTCGCCCGGATGCGCCGGGCCATCACCGCCGAGCGCCAGCGGGAGCTGGCCGACCTCAACGTGACCATTGAAGAGGGCCTATCGATCAGCGGAGTGCAGCTGAGCAAGACGATGGGCACCTCGGCCGCCCTGATCGACCGGTTCACCTCGTCCTCGCGCCGCCTCATCGACCTCGAACTCCGGTCGGAGCTGGCCGGGCGCTGGCGGATGGCGTCCATGTCGATCGTGTTCGCCGCCATTCCCGCCGTCATCTACCTGGCCGCCGGGCTGCCCGGGTCGAGTCTGACGATCGGCACGCTCGTCGCCTTCACCGCGTTGCAGTCGAGCCTCTTCCGGCCGCTCATGGGGCTGTTCAACGTGGGCGTCACGGTGACCGCGTCGATGGCGCTGTTCGGCCGCATCTTCGAATACCTCGACCTGCCGGTCGACATCCGGGAGCCGGCGAAGCCGGTCCGGCTGCCCCGGGTCGCGGGTCACCTGCGGCTGGAGAACGTCTCCTTCCGGTACGCCGACAGCCCCGTCGACGCCGTCGCGGGAATCGACCTCGACATTCCGGCGGGCACCTCACTGGCCTTGGTGGGGGAGACCGGATCGGGCAAGAGCACGGTCGCGGGACTGATCGCCCGCCTGCACGATCCGACCTCGGGCCGGGTCACGATCGACGGCGTCGACCTGCGCGAGATCGCACTCGCCGACCTGGCGGGGATCGTCGGCGTGGTCAGCCAGGAGACCTACCTGTTGCACACGACCGTCCGCGAGAACCTGCGATACGCCAAGCCGGACGCGACCGACGCCGAGATCGTCGAGGCCGCCCGCGCCGCGCAGGTGCATGACCTGATCATGTCGCTGCCGGACGGCTACGACACCGTGGTCGGCTCTCGGGGCCACCGCTTCTCCGGCGGGGAGAAGCAGCGCATCGCCATCGCGCGTACGCTGCTGCGCGACCCGCGGATCCTGGTGCTCGACGAGGCGACCAGCGCCCTGGACACCGAGACCGAGCGTGCCGTGCAGCGGGCGTTCGACCGGCTGACCGAGGGCCGGACGACGATCACCATCGCGCACCGGCTGTCCACCGTCCGCGACGCAGACCAGATCGTGGTGCTCGACCACGGGCGGGTCGCCGAGGCCGGCCGGCACGAGTCGCTGATCTCCGACGGCGGTCGCTACGCCGCCCTGGCCGCTGCGTGACCGGCCCGCTGCGGCCTCAGTAGCCGACCGTGATCCGCCGCCGGATGGCGTTGCCCTGTTCCAATTCGTCGGCGAAGGCGACGGCGTAATCCTCGGCGCTGACGAAACTGTTGCCGTCGTCGCCGACGATGAGATCGTCGCCGCCCATCCGGAACTTCCCCGTACGCTCACCAGGCGCGATCGCCGCCGCCGGCGACAGATAGGACCAGTCCAGATCCGTCACCGGCCGGATGAGGTTCAACTCGTCCCGATGAGCGAGCCCGATCGGCTTCCACTCGGCGGGAAACGTCGGGGTGTCGACGAGGTCCCCGCCGTCGGGGACCTTCAGGCTGCCCGCGCCGCCGACGAACGCGATCCGGCGTACGCCCGCCTTGCGAGCGCCGTCGAGGAGCCCCTGGGTCACCGCGGTCACATTGTCGGGGTCGATGTGCACCGCCGAGGCGATCGCGTCGTAACCCTCCGCCGCCGCGGCCACCGAGTCCGAGTCGGTCGGGTCGACGGTGACGGCCGGGATGTCCGGCGACGGGGAGTGCCCGGTCCGGCTCGCGCTGGTGACCCGTTCGCCGCGCTCGGTCAGCTCGGCGGCGATCCGGCTGCCCACGGTGCCGGTCGCTCCGAACAGCAGTATCCGCATGCGGCCAGCGTATCGACGCCGCGGCAGCGTGGAGGCCGTTTCAGCGCGCCCGCTCGCACGTGATCATTGCGTCAGCCATGCTGTTTCGACGGACAAATCGCCGCCCGAAACAGCATGGCTGACGCAATGATCACGCGACGGGGAGGCGGAAGAGGGAAGCGGCGTTCCGCCAAGCGAGCCGTTCAGCGGTGAGGCCGGCGAGGCCGGCGAGGCCGGCGGGGCCGGCGGGGTCGACGGAGTCGGCGACGCCGGAGGCGAGTACTGCGCCGAGTGCGGAGGCGGGGTCGATGAGGGTCGAGTCGGTGCCGAACAGCAGCTGCCGGTCGTCCACCGATGAGATCACCTCACGAAGTCGTCCCGCCGGGGCCTGTGACCAGGACGGTTCCAGATACAGGCGGTCGCAGGCCTGCGCGGCTTCGATGGCGTACCGGTAGCCGTCGGCGCCCATGTGCCCGGCGATCGCCCGCAGGCGGGGACGATCCACACACGACTGTGCCAGGTCCAGCACCGTACGCCCCCAGGTGTGCACGAGTACCGGGCAGTCCAGCTCGGCCAGCATGGTGAGGGCGTCCTGGGTCTGCGGCGAGCTGATCGGCGACTCCGTGTAGTCGGTGTGCAGCTTCGCCCCGACGAACCGGCCGTCGCCGAGGTAGCGCGAAAGGTCCCGCGAAGCGTCGTCGAGCCGGCGTGGGTTGACTGTGACGTAGCCGTAGAGGCGGTCCGATTCCGCCAGCGCGGCGGCCATGGCGGCGTTGCCGGAGACGGCGTCGTAGCAGACCGCCTCGGTCGCCGACACGATCGCCAGGTCGATGCCGTACCGGTCCATCGCGGCCAGGTTGGCGGCGACCGATCCGATCTCCATGGTGAAGAACCATGGTCCCCAGTGCCCGTGCACGTCGATGATCATGCGTCCACTCCCAGGAGCCGGCGGGCGGTGGTTCCCGCGATCAAGGCGACGTCAGCGGCGGTGAGGCCGCAGCGGGCCAGCCGGAGCCGGGGGACGGCCGATTCGGCGTACGGGGTCCGCGATCCGTAGACCATCCGGTCCGCGCCGAGTTCGCCGGCGACCGTCTCCACCGCGTCCGGCGAGTTCAGCAGCCGGGTCGACGTGTGGAACCCGGGCTCCTCCCGCGCGGCGACGAGGAAGTCGCCCAGGTGGTAGAAGTGCGTGTCGAGGAAGATCACGGTCGCGCCCAGCCCGGCCAGCGGCTTCCAGAACCGGCGGACGTCACCGCCCGCGAGCAGCACGAACCCCAGCTCGGTGGCGCGGCGCGCCAGGTGGCGGACGGCGGGGAAGTCCGGCTCGGCGTGCTGCTCGTCGGGGAACAGCCGGATCGCGCGTACTCCGTGCTCGGTCAGCCGGTCCAGCTCCCGCTCCGCGCCGAGCGCGTCGCGTAGGTCCAGGCCGCCGACCGCCGTGAAGTCCGTCGCCAGTACCTCGTCATTGCCACTGCGCACGTCGAACAGCGCCGCGCGCAGGCTCGCGACCGCCGCGGCCTCGGTGTTCGCGTCGCGCAAGGCCGCGCCCAGCTCACCCGGGTCGGTGATCCCGCCTTCCTTCCCCGGGTACGCACCCAGCAGCGCATCGACGTCGAAGGTGATCCGCAGCTCGTCGAGCTGCGCCGCGATCTGCCTAAAGGGCACGGACTACCTCCAGCACACGTTCGTGTTCGTCGTCGGGCAACGCCGGACCGTGCGGGTCGACGGCGTACTCGGGCGGGATCCGGCCTTCGGCGGCGGCCACCCACAGCATCCGCTGGACGTATCCGTCGACGGGGTCGCCGAAGATCGTCTCGGCGTACCGGTCGAATCGGGTGGTGTCCCCGGCTGCACCGGCGAGAGCGGCCTGCAGGACCTGGGCCGTCGCCGGGACTGCGGCCGCCGCGATGCCGACGAGCGCCGCCTGTGCACCCCAGCCGACCGACGGCACGAACATGAGGTCCTCGCCGGTGATCGCCAGCCGGTCGGCGGCGACCGTCGCGGCGATCGCGTCCTTGCAGGCGGCGTCGTCCCGCAGCAGGGCGACCTTCATTCCGGCGACGCCCGGCAGTCTGACCAGGTCGCTCAGGACGGGCAGCGGATATGGGCGCAGGTAGAGGTCGAAGGCGAGCAGCGGCACCCCGGTGGCCTCCCAGAGCGCCTGGTGCACGGCGACCGCCTCGGCCGCGTCGGGCGGGAACACGAGCAGCCCGTGCGCGCCCAGCGCAGCCGCCCGCTCAGCCTGCCCCACGTCGTTCACTCCCACGATCACCGGTACCCCGCTCCGGAGCGCGATCCGTACCACCTCGTCGCGGACCTCGTCCGGCTGGAACGGCCCACGCCCGGTGTGCGCCAGGACGGCCAGCCCGCCGACGCCGTCGCCGACGAGGCCGCCGAGGTAGCCCGCGAGCACCCCGGCGTCGAAGCCGTCGGGGCCGATCGGCGTGGCGGTCGCGGCGATCAGCTGCCCGCGCAGGCGATCTCGCAGCTGAGCCGCCCGGCTGTCGATCAGGCGGTCGTCGGTCATCGGAACACCTCCCGGATCGCGTCGGCGATCGCGTCGACATGGTCGTCGGTGTAGTTCTCGTTCCAGTCGACCACGATCAGCGTCTCGTCGATCATGCGCTCGGCCACCGGGCAGGCGCCACGCCCGTACCGGGGTTCCCGATCCGCGGGCGGGCTGGTCAGCGGGAAACGGGAGGTTCCGTAGACGGGTGCCTCAGTCAGGGCGGGGGCGCAGTGCAGCCCCTCCTGGAGGTAGCCGGCCCGAGCCGGGATGCCCGCCGCCTGCAGTTTGGCGGCGGCCTCAGGAGCACCTCCGTCCGGCAGCACGAGCGGGAAGAGCCACCAGGCGTGACTGTCCACATCGGCCGGAGGTACGCGTACCGGCAGATCACTGATCGCGTCGAGCAGCCGACGGGCGGTCCGCCGCCGATTGGCCAGTACGCCGGGCAGCTTGGCGAGCTGCGCGCGGGCGACCGCCCCGGCGAGTTCGGTCATCCGATAGTTGAGCCCGAAGCTCATGTGGTGCCGCCCGACGTCGCGTGGCCAGCCTTTGTCGGCGAACAGCCGCATGCGGCGGGCGAGGTCGGCGTCGTCGGTCAAGGTGAGCCCGCCGTCGCCGCAGGTGATGTGTTTCCACTGCTGCAGGCTGAGGCAGCCGATCGAGCCGGCGGTTCCCACGAGACGGCCGTTCGGCAGCTTGGTCAGCCAGGCCTGTGCGCAGTCCTCGATGAGCATCAGCCCGTGCCGGTCGGCCAGTGCCCGCAGCTCGGCGACGGGTGCGGGCGCGCCGAAGAGGTGAACCACCAGGATCGCCCTGGTACGCGGCCCGATCGCGCGGGCCACGGCGTCGACGTCGAGGTTGCCCGTCACGGGGTCGACGTCGGCGAAGACCGGGACGGCGTTCTGCGCCAGGATCGGGGCGACGGTGCCGAAGTCGCTGATCGGCGAGGTGATGATCTCGTCGCCGGGGTCCGGCGCGGCGGCCGCCATGGCGAGGTGCAACGCGGCCGTTCCCGAGCTGGCGGCGACGGCGTACGCGACCCCGTGGAGCTCGGCGACTTCCCGTTCGAGCGCCCGGACCTCGGTGCCCCAGACTGAGCTGAGCATGCCCGAGCGGAGCACTCGCGTGACGGCGGCGATCTCCTCGTCGCCGAGCGTCCGACCGGCGGCGTCGGCCATGCTGGGAAACATTCCACCCTCCCGGGTCATACGAAATACCGGACCTGACCGTAATCTGGTAGAGCTGCGAACGGCAAGGAGGACCCGTGGCGATCGAAATCGGTGTGGTCGGCCCGCACGACCTGGTGGACGACGTCGCCGCCACCTGCGAGGAGCAGCCCGGCGTCACCGCTCGGCGGCTCGACTACGACCACGAGTCCCAGGCGCCCGGCCTCGTCGCCGCGCACGACGCCACGATCGGCGCGTGGCTGTTTACCGGCATCGTTCCGTACACGCTGGCCAAGGAGGCCAAGGCGGGGTCTCGGCCGGCCGCGTTCGTCGACTACACCGGTGCGACGCTGCTCCAGGCGGCGGTACGCCTCCTGCGCGACGGGCATGATCCGACGCGGATGTCGGTCGACACCCTGCCGAACGCCGACGTCGCCGCGACCCTGATCGAGGCGGGTCTGCCGGTCGACCGGATCAAGGTGCTGCCCTACCGGTCCGGGCTGACCTCCGACGACCTCGTCGCGTTCCACAAGCGCACTGCGCGGGGGCCGCAGGGCACCACCGTCGCGGTCACCTGCGTGCGTTCCGTCTACGAGGCGTTGCACGCGCACATGCCGGTCCTGCGGCTGGCGCCGTCGACCCATTCGGTGCGTACGGCGTTGCGGCAGCTGCTCCTCACGGCGGACAACCAGGCGCACGAGGACGCCCAGATCGCGCTGGGGCTGGTCGAGGTCTCCGGCGAGGACGAGGGACTGATGCGGGAGGCGGCCACCCTGGGCGGCAGCGTCGCCCGCTACACCGGCGGCACGCATCTGCTGGTCACGACGCGGGGTCCGCTCGCCGACGCGACCGCGGGCTTCGCGGCGCTGCCGATGTTGCGGCGGCTCGCCGACCGGCACGAGATCGTCCGGGTGGGCTTCGGCCTCGGTCGAAGTGCCGCCGAGGCGGAGAGCCTGGCCCGCCGGGCGTTGTCGCGCGCCCGCCGGATCGGTCCGGTGGCGGCGGTTCTGTCGTTGCGCAGCGACATGGACGTCGTCCTCGAATCCGAGGCGCCCGCCCGCGCCGGCGGCAGCACCACGGCCGCCGTGATCGCCCAGCGGGTCGGTCTGTCTGTGTCCACGCTGGAGCGTTTGCGCGAGGTCAAGGCGGCGGCCGGAGCCGAGCCGCTGACCACCCGGGAGGTGGCCGAGCAGCTTGGCGTCCAGCAACGGACCGCGCGGCGCATGCTGCACCGGCTGGAGCTGGCCGGGCTCGCCGAGCGGCTGGGCCACCTCCAGTCCGGTGCGAGCGGCCGCCCGCTCACCCTCTACCGGCTGACCCTCTAGGCGAGCCATCGGTCCAGGTTCGCGGCGACGAACTCGTCGTCGTTCAGATGCGGGTACGCCGTCCAGATCCGATCGATCTCGGCGAGCTGGCCGGGGGAGAGGTCCTCGGCGGGGTCGAGACACCAGCGCCCGGCCAGCAGACCCTGACGGCGCAGGATCTCGTGGATGCCGGGGATGCAGCCGTGGAAACCGTGGGCGGCGTCGAAGATGGCGGCGTTGGCGTCGGTGAGGTGCCCGTCGAGGCTCAGCAGGCGGCGTAGCGCCACGTCGTCGCCGTGCCGGGCGGCCCGGGCGTCGGCCAGCAGCTCGACGGCGCGGTGCACCCAGACGGCCCACTGCCCGAGCAGGCCGCCGACGAACTCCACCTGCACCGACCGGCCGTCCACGCGTACGCGGTGCGGGGTGATCAGGTCCGCGAGGATGTGGTCGTCGTTGCCGGTGTAGAGGGCCAGGTCGCCGATGCGACCCGCGCGCACCACGCCGTGCAGCACGTCGAGGGTGCGGTAACGGTCGAACGGCGCGACCTTGATCCCGGCGACCGAGTCCAGCGCGGCCAGCCGCGTCCAGTAGTCCCGCGAGAGTGTGCGCCCGCCGACGGCCGGCTGAAGGTAGAAGCCGACGACGGGCAGGACTTCGCCGACCGCGCGGGCGCGCTCGATGAGCTGATCCTCGTCCAGGTCGGGCGTGGGGGAGAGCAGCACGAGGTGGTAGCCGAGCGAGGCGGCCAGTTCGGCCTCGGCGACCGCCTGTGCGGTCGGGCCGCACGCGCCCGCGATGAGGACGACCTCGCGGCTGGATCCCCTCGCCGTCTCGGCCGCCAGTTCCAGCACCGGCGACAGCAGCCCGACCGCCGGATCGTGGATGGCGAACTGCGTCGTGTGCACGCCGACCGCCAGCCCGCCCGCTCCGGCGTCGAGGTAGTAGCGGGTGAGCGCCCGCTGGCGGCGTTCGTCGAGCGTACGCCGTTCGTCGAGAGCCAGCGGGTGAGCCGGGATGACGCAGCCGCGCCGGAACGCCTCAAGAGCCGTGGAGGGGGCGTCCGAGGGCGCGCTGGAGGTCTGGGAGGTGAGCACTTGTTCCCCGTTCGTGGTCAGAACTTGCCGTCGCGCGTCTGGAAATGGGTCGGCTTGCCGAGCAGCGGCAGACCTAGGGAGACCCACTCCGCGATGTGGTCGAGCAACTCGGCTAGGGGCACGTCGGGGTAGCCGAACAGGCCGTGGCACCGTTGGGCGTTCGACAGCAGCGCCGTGGGGGCCTCGGTCCCCGTGAACCGAGGCTCCCGGCCGAGGCGCGTACCGAGGTCGAGGGCGGCCTGGCGGACCGAGACCGTCTCCGGCCCGGTCACGTTCAGCACGAACGGCGGCACTCCCGTGTGGTGCAGCGCCCGCAGCGTCACCTCGTTGGCGTATCCCTGCCAGACGATGTTGGCCTGCCCGGTCGTCAGGTCGACGGGCTCACCGGCGTGCACCGCCCGCGCGATGTCCACCAGTACGCCGTATCGCATCTCGACGGCGTAGTTGAGCCGGATCAACGCCGTCGGCGTACCGTGCTCGTGCGCGAAGTGCGTCAGTACGCGTTCGCGGCCGAGGCAGGACATCGCATACTCGCCGACGGGGTCGACCGGAGTGTCCTCTGTGCAGCCGCCGGAGGTGACCGGGACGAGCGGGTAGACGTTGCCGGTGGACAGCGCGACGAGCCGCGATCCGGCATAGCGCTGGGCGACCCGCCCCGGCAGGTACGCGTTCGTGGCCCAGGTGGCGTGTTCGCGTCCGGAGGTCCCGAACTTCGCGCCGACGAGGTAGACGACGTTGGCGGCGTCCGGCAGCGCGGCGAGAGCCGCGTCGTCGGCGACGTCGGCCGGGATGACCTCCGCGCCTTCGGACCGCAGCGTGTCGGCGAGGCCCGGCTCGGAGAAGCGGGACACCGCGATCACCCGTGCGCCCGTGCTGGCGGCGGCGACACCCCGGAGGGCCAGCCGGACCAGACTCGGGCCGAGTTTGCCGCCCGCACCGAGGATCAGGAGGTCGCCGTCGAGCTTGCGCAGGTCCTCCACGAGCGCGTCACGCGGCCGCGACAGCCGTTCCTCGAGTTCCGTCAGCGATCGCATGCCGCTCCCCTCATCCCGCTGGATCAGGGTTCTGTGTCGAATCTTGCTCCAAGATTCGACCGGGAACCCTGATCCAGCGCCGATTAACGGTCCTGACCGTAACCTCCGGGTGCGGGCGGCGTCAATGGGGCCGGAAGGTTTCCTACCGGGTCATCGCGCGAGCGGCCGCCAGGACGGACAGCACCGCCCGGGTTTCGGTCCAGCGCACCGGGCTCGGCTCGCCCGCGACCATGCCGAGGAACGCCGCGATCGTGCCCCGGTAGCCCAGGGCCGTCTCCGGATCGTCGCCGCTGGTCAAGGTCACGGAGTGGGTGCCGTCGGCGGTCTCCGCCGTGACGGCGTACGCCTCGTCGTCGGTCGCCCCGAGAATCTCGACCGTCCCGATCGGGCCGCCGGCCCAGCCGAGCGCGATGATCCCGGTGTCCTCCGACCGCAGCGTCGGAAACCGGCGGATGGCCGAAACCGCCCCGGCCACGGCGACCTCCGGGCCGAGCAGCGCGACGAGCAGTTCCACGCCGTGGATGCCCATCGTCACCAGGGTTCCGCCGCCCGCCGACGGGTCGTCCTGCCAGGGATTGAGGCCTTCGGCCCACGGTCGGACCGAATGCCGGACCGTGGCCCGTACCGCCAGAATCTCGGCGGGGTCGGCGGCGTGACGGGCCCGGAACTCCTCGAACGTGGGCGCGAACCGCAGGACCGAACTGGACAGCACTCGGTGCGGCGAGCGCGAGACGACCGGGTCCAACGCGGCCAGCTGCTCGGCCGTCGCCGCGGCGGGCTTGTTCACGAAACAGGGCAGATCCCGGTCGAGGATCGCGGCCAACGCCGGGGCGACCTGCGGTGTGGGCACCGTCAGCACCACCCCGTCCGGCTTCGCGTCCAGCAACGCGGTCAGGTCGTCGAAGACCTCGGCGTCGGGATGCTCCGCCCGGAACCGGGCCAGCCGCCCGGCGTCGGGCTCCCACACCGCCAGCGCCGACTGGGCGGCGAGCGTACGGGCGTCGGTGTAGGGGTGGCTGGTGGCCAGCCCGGCGAGAGCGATCACGATGCGACGCTACCTGCCGCGCCCGAACTGGTCGATCACCCCATCCGGGCCATGGCCGCCGTGGTGACCTCGTGCTCCAGCACCCGGCCACCGAGGAAGCGGGTTATCTCCGCGATCACGATCTCACCCGCCCGACGTCGCGCCTCCAGGGTGCCCCCGGCCTCGTGCGGCGTCAGGAGGACGTTCGGCAGCGCGCGCAGCGGATGGTCGACCGGCAGGGGCTCCTCGTCGAAGACGTCCAGCGCCGCGTCCACGTGCTCTGTGCGTACCAGCTGATAGAGGGCCGGCATGTCCACCAAGGCCGAGCGGGCCGTGTTGACCAGCGCCGCGCCCGGCTGGAGCCGGGACAGCTCGCGGGCGCCGAGCAGGCCGCGGGTCTCGGGCAGCACGGGCGCGTGAAGCGCGACCACCCGCGAGCCGGCCAGCAACTCGTCCAGCGGAACCACTTGTACGCCAAGCTCGGCGGCCTCTTCCGGGCCGAGGTACGGGTCGGTGACCGAAACCTGGGCCCCGAGCGCGCGCACCAGCCGGATGTAGGCCCGGCCGGTGCGCGACGCTCCGATCACGCCCACCGGGCAGTCCCGCAGCTCGCGGCGGGGCGGTGCCTGCTTGGCCGCCTCCCAGGCGACCCCGGTACGCAGGGCGTGGTCGAATCGGTGGACGCGGTGCAACAGCGCCAGGGTGAGCGCGAGCGCCTGCTCCGCGACGGCATGGGCCATCGCGGCCCCGGCCTGGGTGAAGCGCACGCCGTGGTCCCAGGCCACGTCCGTCGCATATGGACGCAGGGTCGCGCCGGTGTGCGCGACCAGGCCGAGTCTCGGCGCCTTCCGCAGGGTCTCGGCGTCTATCGGCGCGCTGTCCCAGCTCGTCACCGCGACCGTCGTGTCCGCCGTGAGCCGGTCCGTGAGCGGCCCGAGGGCCGACAGCCGAGCCCACAGGTCGCCGGGGAAGAAGAGTTCCCGCAGCCCCGGTGGGACGTCGACGGCGATCATCCCTTCATACCGGTGGTCGTGACGCCCTCGACGAAATACCGCTGCCCGATCAGGTACGCCATGAAGATCGGCACGAACGCGACCACCGACCCGGCCATGACGACGTTCAGCGGCACCCGCTCGGCCTGCAACGAGGCGATGCCGACGGTGAGCGTACGCATCTCCTCGCTCTGCCCGATCACCAGCGGCCACAGATAGTCGTTCCAGTGCCACAGGAAGACGAACACGCCCAGGGTGGCCAGGATGGGCTTGGTCAGCGGCAACACCAGCGACCACAGGATGCGCAGCTCGCCGCAGCCGTCGAGGCGGGCCGCCTCGAACAGTTCGTCGGGCAGCGTGCTGATGAACTGGCGCATCAGGAAGACGGCTTGGGCGTTGGCCAGCGTCGGGATGATCAGACCCCAGTAGGTGTCGACCCCGCCCCAGTCCGCGATCAGGATGAACAGCGGGATCAGGGTCACGTGATACGGCACCATCAGCATCGCGACGAAGGACCAGAACATGGTCTCCTTGCCGGGGAAGCGCTTCTTCGCGAAGGCGTACCCGGCGAGCATCGACAACGCGAGGACGCCGACGACCGAGAAGACGGCGTACACGGCGGTGTTGAGCAGCCAGCGCGCCAGACTCGCCGTGCCCAGGACCTGCTCGTACGCCTCCAGCGACAGCCCGCCCGGGAGCAGGCTGCCCGGCAGCGTCACCGGGCCGATCGGCTTGAACGACAGGACGAGCATCGCGTAGAACGGGAACAGCGTCACGACGGCCGCGACGAACAGGACGACGGCTCGGGCGGCCCGCTTCACTTGTCCCTCCCCATGATCAGGCGTTGGATCAGCGCGACGACGAGGGTCATCACGAACAGCGCCACCCCGATGGTCGCCGCGTAGTCCTGGTCGAAGTTGCGGAAGCCCTGGTCGTACAGCTCGATGACCAGGGTCCGGCTGGCTCGGCCGGGGCCGCCGCCGGTCATCACCCAGATCGTGTCGAACGCCTGGAAGGCGACCGTGGTCTCCAGCACTCCCAGGAAGAACAAGGCCGGCTTGAGCTGCGGCAGGATGATGTGCCGGAAGGTCTGCCAGGGGCCCGCCCCGTCGACGTGCGCGGCCTCCTCCAACTCGCGGGGGATGTCCTGCAGCCGGGCCAGGACGATCAGCATGCCGTAGCCGAATCTCGTCCAGATGCTGACCACGACCAGGGCGGGCAACACGAGGACGCTGTCGGCCAGCCACGAGCCGCCCTCGAAGCCGACCGCCCGCAGCAGCGACGACCACGGGCCGTCCTCGCTGAAGATCCAGGTGAAGATGATGCCGGCGAGGACCAGGCTGGTGACCACCGGCAGGAAGAAGATCGACCGGAACAGGCGTACGCCCCGGAAGGTCCGGCGGACCAGCATCGCCATCGCGACGGAGACGATGATCGACCCGGGCACGGCGAGCAACGAGTAGACGACGGTGACCCGCAACGAGTCCCAGAACCGGTCGTCGTGGACGAGACGCTCGAAGTTGGCCAGGCCGGTCCACTCGGTCTCGCCGCCGATGGTGTAGTCGGTGAAGCTCAGAATGCCCCCGGCGATCGCCGGGCCGAACCGGAAGAGCACGAACAACAGGAAGCAGGGCAGCACGAGCAACAGGCCGTTGCGTGCCTCGGGCCGCAAGAACCGTGCCCCGGCGCGCTTGCGCGCCGGGGCGGGGTTCGTCGCGGCACGCTCGCGCGCCGAGGCGGTGGTGGTCATCCGGTTAGCCCAGCATCGCGTTGGCGGCCTTCGCCGCGTCCTTGAGCGCCTGCTCCGGAGTCTTCTGGCCCAGCAGCGCGGCCTGGATCTCCGGGGCCAGCACGCCCATCACGTCCCGCGACTTGACCTGCAGCGGGCCGACCGTGGCGTACTGGGTGTTCTTCTCGGCCTCGGCGAGCACCGGGTCACTGGCGTACAGCGCGCCGGTGGACTTGATCGGCGAGAAGAAACCGGAGGCCGTGTCGTACGTCTTGACGTTGGCCGCGGAGGTGGCGAAGTTAACCCACTTGGCGGCGGCCGTCTTGTTCTTCGAGCCCTTCAGCATCACCAGCGAACCCACGGTGCCGTAGGTGACCTGCTTGGCGTTGGTCAGCGGCGGCAGCACCTGGATGTTGTCCTTGCCCCAGAACTTCGTGAGGTCGGCCGGGGTGACGCTCCAGGAGCAGGCCACCTTGTTCTGGGCCAGCCGGCTCTGCTCGATCGCCGGAGTGGTGGTGATCGGGCCCTTGTTGATGTATCCGCCGTCGACCAGGTCCTTCAGGAAGGTGAGGGCCTGTACGCCGGGCGCCTGGTCGAAGGCGACCGACTTGCCGTCGGCGGCGAAGACGTCCCCGCCGGCCTGCCAGAGCAACGGGTAGAACGTCACGTTCAGCGTGGTCTTCACGTCGCCGTCGTAGGAGATCATGTCGTAGCCCTTGGCCTTGAACGCCGGGGCCATCGCCTTCACGTCGTCCCAGGTCTTCGGGTACGCCGTCTGCCCGGCCGCCGCGAACACCTTCTTGTTGCAGAGCAACGACAACGCCGAGGTGAGGATCGGCGCGCCCATGAGCTTGTTGTCCAGGGTGACCGACTTGACCACGTTTTCGAGGTAGTCGGACTTGGCCGCGGCGTCGAGGTGGGAGTCCATCGGCTCGATCGCGGTGGCGTACTTGGGGATCTGGTCGGGGATCAGGTAGACGACGTCGGGACCCTTGTTCCCGGCGATCGCCGTGGTGAGCGCCTCGTCGCGGTTGGCCCACGGGAAGATCTCGACCTTGACGTCGATGTTGGGGTTCTGCGCCTTGAACGCGTCGACCGTCTGCGACCAGTACGCGCGGTGCTGGGTCTCGTCGACGACGACCGGGTAGATCCACATGGTGACCGTGGCCTTGTCGTCGCCGGAGTCGCCTCCGCCGCCGCACGCGGCCAGCAGCGCCGTCAACGATGCGACGGCGACGGCCGACACAGCCTTGCGAAGTTGCATGTCGCGTCCTCTCGGGTGGTGTGGAGGCACTCTAACTTACGGTCCGGTCCGAATCTAGCCCCTAACTGTCCGCACCTCTCGTCACGGCTGACGTCGCTCGATATCGGCCCGCCTCACCGCTGCCATGTTCGGTGATCATCGCGCCAGCCACGTTGTTTCAGCGAGCGATTTGTCCCGCGAAACAGCGTGGCTGGCGCAATGATCAAACAACCAGGGCGGGGCAGCCCGGGTCGAGGCGTACGCGAGCCAGGTCGCGCCCGACGAGCGTCCAGGCGTCCCACGACCCGGGCTCGAAGGCGAGCTGGGGATTCGTGTACCACTCCATCCCGAGCCCGCTGGCGAGCTTGGTGGCGGAGGTCGTCCCGAGCAGGTGCACCTCGCCCGCGCCCTGAGCGTTGAAGCTGCTGGCGAAGACCCGGCCGCGATGCACCTCGATCTCGCCGTACGTGGTCAGCGGGCCCGATCCGAGCAGCGTCCGGGTGGCCAGATCCATCGCGAACCAGCTGGTCGTGCGCTTGTACACGCCGTACAGCACACCGTGGTAGACCTTGACGTCCTGCAGGGTCTTGTAGCCGGCCACCGGGTCGACCTGCCAGAGAACCCGTCGCGTGTTCAGGTCGAAGGCGGCCACCGAGGCGGCCGTCTTCGTGGCCGGCGTACCGCCGCCGCCGAGCACGTCGCCGCCGAGGTAGACGATCCCGGCCGCGGAGTCGACGGTCAGGCTGTAGAGGCTCTCGTCCGGGATCACGTTCTTGTAGACCTGCTTCTCGCCGGTGTCGGGGTCCACGATGGACAGCGCACCCTGCAGATCGGCGCCCAATGGCGCGGAGGCCACCAGCAGCTTGTCGGTGACCGGGTCGTACTCCAGGTCCCAGGGCCGCTTCTGCCCGTTGCCGAGGTAACCGAGGCTCCGGATCGAGTCGTCGCGCGGGTCGAGTGCGATGATCTGCCCGCTCGGGTAGATCGCCGCGAACAGTTCGTTGCCGCGACGGGCCAGCGCCTTGGGCTCACCGGGCACCCACACCCGCCGCTTCGACCCGGTCTGCAGGTCGCGCACGGTGATGGAGAAGTGGCCGCCGACGTACAGGTACTTGTTCGGCTGCAGGAGGATCGACTGCGGCCGTTCGGAGCCGGGCGTCAGCCCCGCCGCGATCAGGTCGGTGAACTCGGTCGTGCCGGTGGCCGGATCCATCGTCCAGAAGCCGCCGCTGCCGGAGAAGCCGGTGAGCGTACCGGGGGAGGGGACCAGCAGCCGCGTCTCCTCGCCGAGCCGCGGTGTGCCCATCGGGGTCAGAGCGCCGGCGCGGTAACGATAGATCACGCCGTTCGGGCGGGTGGAGACCACCGCGCTCCCGTCGCCGTCCATCGCGATCGAGTCGATCGAGTCCAGGCCCAGCGCCGCCAGGTCCGTCGTCTTCAGGTCGCTTCCGTCGGTACGCACATCGACGAGCACGGTGCCGCTGGCGCCGAGGACGCGGTCCCCGGCGACCGCGACCGCGCCGAATCCGGTGCCGGCGTCGGCGAGCACCCGGGACACGCCGGTCGCCCGGTCGATCGCCACCAGCTTGTGCTTGTCGAGGAGCCCGGCGTACACGCTGGCGGAGTCGGCCGCGACGGCCCGGACGTAGCGCTCACCCGTCGCCAGGACGCCGAAGTTCCGGGGCGCGGCTCCGGTGGCCGGGTCGTACTCCCAGACCTTGCCGTCGGGATAGGTTCCGGCGTACACCTTGCCGTCGGGCGCGGTCGTCAGACTCCAGATGAAGCCGCCGTTGACGCCCAAGGAGAAGAGCCGGGTCACGACCCCGGTCGTCAGGTCCATCCGGTAGAGGTCGGGCACCGGATAGGCGCCGATGTAGAGCTGCCCGCCGGAGACGGTCGTCGCCCAGGCGCCCTCGGGTTCGCCGGTCGCCGGCCCGTCCGGGATCGGCGACTGGCGTACCACCGTCCGGGTGGCGAGGTCGATGTCGGCGACGATCGGCGGTTTCAAACCCCGGGTCACCACGTACGCGTGCCCGTCGTGCACGGCGGCGCCGACGATCGCGCCGGTGACCGAGGCCGGTCCGAACGTCTGGTATCCCGGCGGATCGCAGGCCGAGGCGGCCGCAGCCGCCTGCCCGGGCGCGACCACCAGGCCGGCGAGCAGCAAGATCGCCAACGTACGCCTCATGCGTCCCTCCTTTGTGGTTTTAGGACACGACCGTAATGCCGAGAACAGCATCCGTCAACGCATTCGTACGCATTGTGGACTAGACCGAAATGCTCACTGAAGGTGAGTGTTGCCGAATCGGCAACTTCCTTGGCGCGACGAGCGTGCTCCGGGCAGGCTGAACGCATGGAGCATGAGCACGAGCACAATCACCAGGAGATGTTCACGGCGGAGTTCTGGGACGAGCGCTACGGCTCGGCCGACCGGATCTGGAGCGGAAACCCCAATCCCCACCTCGTCAGGATCGCGTCCGAGCTGACCCCGGGCACGGCACTCGACGTCGGCAGCGGCGAGGGCGCCGACGTGATCTGGCTCGCCCGGCACGGCTGGCAGGTGACCGGCACCGACATCTCCGAGGTCGCGTTGAAGCGGGCAGCCGAGGCGGCCGGCCCTGAGCTCGCGGATCGCATCACCTGGCAGCAGGCCGACATCTTCACCTGGGTCCCGTCGAAGGCGGCGTACGACCTGGTGACGGCGCATTTCGTGCACCTGCCGTGGGAGGACCTCCAAGCGCTGCACAGGCGCCTGGCCGACGCGGTCAAGCCCGGCGGGACGCTGCTGATCGTCGGCCATCACCCGTCGGACGTCGAGGCGATCCAGCGCCCGGCGCACGTGGCGGCCCTGATGAACACCGCCGAGCGGCTGGCGACCACGCTCGACGCGAAGGACTGGGAGATCGAGGCGACCAACCCGGGACGCCTGTTCACCGATCCCGACGGGAACGAGGTGACCCTCCACGACGCGGTCGTGCGGGCGGTCAAGAAGCAGTAGGAATCCCCCCTGCCCTTTTCAGTATATGGGAGGGAGGGCGCCGCGCGAATCGCCCCGAATGACGATTTTTGGCGCGTGAACTGCCCATATGCTCGTCAGGTCCCGCAAACTCAGTACCGGGGAGCACTGTGCCTGACGCCAGAACGCTGGAAATCCACGACGAGCAGAAGCACGTCGATCGGGTCTACGAACGGGTCGAGTTCGTCCGGGCCCAAGCCAAGGAACTGGAGCACGAGGCCTACGGCCGGTCCGCCGCCGGCCCGAAGACCGGGCTCGTCGAACGGGACGCCATGGTGCACCGCGCCAGCCGGCAACTGCGCTCACTGGACGCCGAGGCGGAGGGGCTGGTCTTCGGCCGGCTCGACTTCGACGACGGCGAGGCGTACCACATCGGTCGCCTGGGCCTGCGCGACGACGACATGGAGCCGCTGCTCGTGGACTGGCGCGCCCCGGCCGCCGCGCCGTTCTACCGGGCGACCACCGGCGATCCGCTCGGCGTCGTCCGCCGCCGCGTGATCATCTGCCGCGGCCAGGAGGTGATCGACCTCGACGACGACGTGCTTACCCCCGATCGGGCCGGTGACCTTCGCGTACTCGGGGAAGGCGCATTGCTCGCGGCGCTGCGCCGATCGCGCGGGCCGCAGATGCGCGACATCGTCACGACCATCCAGAAGGAGCAGGACGAGGCGATCCGCGCGCCCGCCCGCGGCGTCACGCTCATCACCGGCGGACCCGGCACGGGCAAGACCCAGGTCGCGCTGCACCGCGCGGCGTACCTGCTCTACACCGACCGCGGCAAGTTCGCCGACGGACGGGTCCTGGTGGTCGGTCCGTCCACCGTGTTCACGAACTACATCAGCCGCGTCCTGCCCGCCCTGGGCGAGGAGAGCGTGCACCTGCGCGCGCTCGGCGAGCTGGCCCCCGGAGTCACGGCCACGCGGCGAGACAGCGCCGCGGTGGCCGCGGTCAAGGGCGACGTGCGCATGCTAGCGGTCCTCGCGGACCTCATGTGGCAGACCCCGCCCGAGGCCCCGGACCGGCTCAAACTCGTCTACTCAGGCCAGGTCCTGACGCTTCAGGCCGCGGAACTCGCGGCCGTTCGCCAAGGGGTACGCCGAAAGGGGCAGGCGGAGTCGCTGGCGCCCAACGGCGCGGCCGGGATCGCCTCGGCCGAGCTGGCGGCGGCGTTGTGGTCCAAACTGGACAAGCCGACGCTGGAACGCGACCTCTTCCTGGAGGACGTCGTCGACCGGCCCGAGTTCCAGCGGTTCCTGGCGGCGTGGTGGCCGCCGCTGCGCCCGGCCCCGGTGCTGTCCTGGCTGCTCGACGTCGAGCGGATCACCGGGCTCAGCCCGGCGGAGGCGGCCACGCTGTCGGAGTCGTACCACGTGAACAACGACTGGTCGGTGGACGACGTCCCGCTGCTCGACGAGCTGTCGCTGATGCTCGGCGAGCCACCTCGTAAGGCGCGGGCGGCGGCGCCCGCCGCCCGGCTCCGCGAACTGACGACAGGACCGCAGGTGGTCGAGACGTTCGTGCTGAGCATCAGCCTCAACGACGGCTGGAACCTATACGCTCCAGGGCATCCGACACCGATCGCCAACGCCGGCCCGAACATCGACAACGACGCGATCGTGGCCGCCCAGCGCTGGGCCGAGGCGGTCATCCTGCGCGAGGGGCACAAGGTCGTCAGCTGGATCGACGGCTACGACCCGTACGGCGAAGACGGCTACGTCCCGGTGCTCGCCGATCCACTGCCCGTCCAGGAGGAGGACGAGGCCCCGGTCGAGCCGCCCTACGCCCACGTGATCCTGGACGAGGCGCAGGATCTGTCGCCGATGGAGTGCCGGATGATCGCCCGCCGCTCCGAGTACGCCTCGATGACGATCGTCGGCGACCTCGGGCAGGCCACGCATCCGCTCGCCGCGCCGACCTGGCCGGATCTCCTGCTCCGGCTGGGCCGCCGGGAGGCGCACACACTCGACCTGACCACCGGATACCGGGTGCCCCAGGCGATCGCCTCGTACGCCGCGGAGTTCCTCGCACCCGGCATCGCCCCGACCCAGTCCTATCGCGACGGCGGTTCGCTGACCCTGCAGCCCGTCGGCGACCTGCTCACCGGCGTACGCGACGCGATCGCGGCGGCTCCGGCCGGCAGCACGGTGGCCGTCATCGCCGCCGACGCGGCCGTTGCGCTGCTGTCCCCGATCGTCGGGCCGGAGGTTTCGCTGGTCCCCGCCAGCCTGGTCAAAGGGCTGGAATACGACCACGTCATCGTGGTGGAACCGGCCGACGTCGTGGCCGCCGAACCCCGCGGGTACGCCCGGCTCTACGTATCGCTGACCCGAGCCGTCGCCAGCCTCGTGGTGGTGCACCAGCAGCCGCTGCCCACCCCGCTCCGCTGACCCCGGACATGCACGGGGCGGGCGCCCTCCGGCGCGCCCGCCCTCTCCCGCGCGATGATGAACTATCGGCCATGATCGACCGGCGCGGCGTGTCCGTAGCGCCCTGATCAACTCCGCAAGCAGGTGATCGACTTCGCTACGCAAGGGCTTCGACGGCGCTGCCGGCAGCCGCGTCGCGGAGAACGTGGCGGCGGCGGGTCGGCATACCGAGGGTGGGGTTGGCCACGCCCCAGGCGGCGCCCTTGCAGACGAGTTCCTTGTAGACGGCTGCGAAACGGCCGGTGAGAACGGCGTTCACCGACCGGTCGTCGCCGGTGACGTACTGGATCAGGCCCTCCTTGCGGCCCAGCGAGATGCACTGGTTGAAGTACTTCAAGTGCGCCTGCGGCAGTTTCCCGCCGGTCAGCCGAGCCGCGATCGAGTCCGCCGCCTGCCACGCCATCGGCGTACCGGAGGCGCAGGACATGCGCAGCGGCTTGTCGCCCACGCCCATGGCGTACGCCGCGTCGCCGACTGCGTACACGTCGGGGTGGGAGACCGAGCGCATCGTTTCGTCGACCACGATCTGCCCGGTGGCGGTGACGTCGAGCGTCGTCGCCGCGGCGATCGGGTGCACCGCGAATCCAGTGGTCCACACGGTGACGGCGGCCGGGATCGACCGTCCGTCGGCAGTCGCCACGGCGTCGGCCGCGACGTGCGTGACGTCGGCGTGCTCGTGCACGGTGATCCGGAGCTTGCCGAGGACCTTCCGCAGGTGGCCCTGCCCCTTCGCGGAGAGCCAGTCGCCGAGAGCGCCCCGGACGACCAGGCTGACGTCGAGGTCCGGCCGAGCCTCGGCGATCTCGGTGGCGGCTTCGACGCTGGTCAGGCCACCGCCGACGACTGCGACGGGCTGCCCCGCCTCGAGACGGCTCAGCCGCTCCCGCAGGCGCATCGCGCCGGGGCGGCTGGCGAGTTCGTATGCGTGCTCGGCCGTCCCCGGTACGCCCTGCGCGTTCCAGCCACTGCCCAGTGCGTACACGAGGGTGTCGAAGGAGAGCGTCTCGACGCCGCTGGAGCCGGCGACGGACACGGTCTTGCGGTCGACGTCGACGCTCGTGACCTTGGCGATCTTGACCTCGACGCCGCTGCCGGCGAACATCTCGCTGAACGGGCGGTGCTTGAGTTCCTGGCCGGTCGCGACCTGGTGCATCCGGACGCGCTCGACGAAGTCGGGCTCGGCGTTCACCAGAGTGACGGCCACTTCCTCGCGGTGCAGCCGCTTGGCGAGGCGGCCGGCGGCGATGGCTCCGGAGTATCCGGCGCCCAGAACGACGATGCGGTGCGGCATGTCCTTGCTCCTGTCTGACTCGGTTTCGCTCCCTGAACCGAGCAGCCCGCCGAACCCTGACAGGTAAAGGCTGTGAAGCAGGTCACAGCCTGCTCAGGACGCCTGGAACAGCGCCTTTCCGTGCTCGGACGACGCGAATCGAGCGCTCACGCGATCCAGCTTGTCGGGGTTGACCTGGTTGAGCACGGACGCGATGCCGTCCGCCGTGACCTCCAGGCACATCACGCCGATCACCCGGCCGTCGAGCACCGCCAGCAGGGCGGGATCGCCGTTCGCCGTCCCCGCGTAGACGTCCGGTATTCCGCCGAGCACCTTGCGCTTGGCCTCGGTCGGCTTGAACAGGCCCCACAGGAACTTCGCGACCGCGAGCGCACCCTCGAAGGCCTTCGCCCGGGCGGGCACCTTCCCGCCGCCGTCGCCGATGGACACCACGTCCTGGGTCAGCAGCTTCACCAGCGGCTCGGTCCGGCCACTGGTCGCCGCGGCCAGGAACTCGTCGACGATCCGCCGGGCGGTCGCCTCGTCCACCTGGGTCCGGGCCTTGCCCTCCGCGATGTGCTTCTTCGCCCGGTGGTAGAGCTGCTGACTACCGGCCTGGCTGAGTTCCAGGATGTCGGCGATCTCCTGATGGGAGTACTCGAACGCCTCCCGCAGCACGTACACCGCGCGCTCGTTCGGCGACAGGCGCTCCATGAGGGTGAGGACGGCGTACGACACGGATTCGCGCTGCTCGACGGTCTCGAGCGGGCCGAGCATCGGGTCACCCGCGAGCAGCGGCTCGGGCAGCCACTGCCCGACATAGGTCTCCCGGCGCGCTCGCGCCGAGGTCAGCAGGTTGAGGCAGATGTTGGTCAGGACCTTCGTGAGCCAGGCCTCGGGCACCTCGATACGGTCGACCTCGGCGGTCCGCCACCGCAGGAAGGTCTCCTGCACGGCGTCCTCTGCCTCGGCCGCCGATCCCAGCATCCGATAGGCGATGGCCTCCAGACGCGGGCGCGCCGATTCGAACAGGTCGACGTCACTCGCGAGCAGAGCCATACGCCGAGCCTAGCCGGGCCTCGACGGCTTCCGGACGGCGCCGGACCCCAACTCCTGGAGATCGCGTTGCGGGCCGTCGTACCCACTGCATCGGCACGGCTCGTCGCAGACCCATTTAGGGGGTGTCGAGGCATACTCTTCGACCCAGTGGTCCTCCTGCCAATGGCCGATCACCTCCTCGCACCGGCCGGAAGCCGCGCTGTGCGAGCCGACGCCATGCCCACAGGAACAGCGCGCACCACCGCTCTGTCGCGACGGTTCGTCCTGCGGCGAAGGGAACTTGGGACCGAAGATGACCAACGAACCGCCTCCAGCTAGAACAACGTGCCCTGTTCGACCGGCTCGGCTTCGGGCAACGGCGCCAAATCGGGTACGCGGACGCGTACCTCGTCGTGGAAGCGCCGGGCGAGCACGGGGGCGTCGGCGTTGTCCGGCGTATGGATGAACACGGTCGGCGACCGGCCTTCCCGAAGCCATCCGGCGACCACCTCGAGCCACGGTCGCCAGCCGTCGACCGTCTGCGAGGTCGCATCGCGACCCAGGTAGCGCACGATGGGCCTACCAGTCAGCGCACGCTCGCGCTTCGGCATCCGCGGCTTCTTCTCCCAGGCGTCCCGCTCGGCATCGCTCGTCGGCGCGGCCCGGAAGAATGCCGTCGTGTCGAACGGGATCCACTCCGCGTCCGCCCCGGCCAGGACGCTTTCCAGGATCGCCGTCGCGCGAGCGTCTTCGAAGAAGGCGCGATGACGCACTTCGACGGCGTACCGGTGGTCGGGCGGCAGCCGGCGCAGAAAACTCTCCAGCGCCGGGACGTCGGCGGGGGCGAACGAACCCGGCAACTGCAACCACAACGCGTGCGTACGCCCACCGAGCGGCTCGATGGCGGCCAGGAAGCGGCGAAGGTCCTCGTCGACGCCGTGGAACCGGCGCTCGTGCGTGATCGTCTTCGGCAGCTTGATCACGAACCGGAAGTCGTCGCCGGTCTGGCGCGCCCAGGTCTCGACGGTCGCCCGGGACGGGGTGGCGTAGAAGGTGGTGTTCCCCTCGACGGCGTCACACCAGGTCGCGTACGCCCGCAGCCGGTCGCCGCCGGACGGCATCAGGTGCCCTTGCCACGCCTTGTGCGTCCACATCGCGCACCCCACCGCCAACCGCATGGGATCACCCTATCCAGGGTGGTCAGCGGAGGTCGTCGAGGTCGAGGCGGTACCAGGTGGTGTCCGCGAAGACGTGCAGGTGCGGTCCCCGGCCGATGACCCAGGCGTTGCTCGGCAGCCGCCGGTTGCCCGGCAGGATCAGCTGGTACGCCCGGAAGTGCCCCCGGGTCAGGTCGCCGGCCAGGAGACGGTCGCGGTCGGCGGCGTATCCGCCGAGGAGGGCGCAGCGGGTGCCGTCCACGATGAGGGCTTGGGCCGCGCTGCCGGTGCCGGGCCAGGACGTGACCGTGTCGCCGTCGACCCGGACGATCGGGAAGCGGGAGTAGTAGGTGCTCCACGCGGTTTCGCCGGAGAGGTTGAGCGCGTAGCACTCCTCGATCGGGTCGGGGCCGTTGGCGAAGCGCCATTCGGGGCGCAGGCGGGAGCTGAAGCGGACCATCCCCGCCGCGCCGAGGGGTTCGACCGAGCCGACGTGCCAGCCGTTGCCGCCGTAGACGCCTTCGTCGAAGTAGCCGACCCAGATTTTGCCGGCCGGGGTGGTCTGGACGTGCTCGATGCCGTCGCCGAGGACCCCGGTGCGTTCCACTTGGCCTTCGGCGGTGACGATCATCGCGTTGGCCTCGGCTCCGTCCGCGCCGAGGCGGCAGCGGGCTGCCACGAACAGGACGCGACCGCCGGGCAACGGCTGGACGTGGCAGTGCGCCAATCGGAGGTCGCCCACGGTGAGGTCGAGTCCCGGCTCCGGGGCGTACGCGACGACGCGGGCACGGACGCCGTGGGCTGAGGTCGTGACGGGGAACGACGCCCCGCTCGGCTCGGTGACGCGGGCGGTCAGCGCCTCCCGTCCCGAGGCCGACGACCAGAGCGCGATCGCCTCGCCGAACGGGCCGACGGAGACGGTCACCAGCACGTGGTCCGTCTCGGGCGGGTGCAGCCGTGCGTGTTCGCGCAGCGCGATCGGCTTGCGACGTCTGGCCATGGGCTCCTTCTCGGTCCGGTGCCGTCCCGAGAAAGAAACGCGTGAGGGGCGGTGAAGGGTTGGCTCAGGTCAGCCGCGAGGCTGGAAGCCGCCCGCGACGACGGCGAGCCCGTCCTGGTTGGCCGCCCATTCGTCGGCCGGCACATACCAGGAGAAGGTGTAGAAGCGGTTGTTCGCGATGATCCCCCGGCGCAGCACGTGCATGTGGGTGCCGTTGCCGGTGGTGTACAGCCATTCCCAGTCGGCGGCGGGGAGGCCCCGGTAGTCCACGGTGTCCAGCTTGAGCTTGTCGTACCCCGACTTGCCGCTCTGCTCGCCTTCCTGCTCGGCGAGGGCCGCCTTCGGGTCGCCGGTGGTGACCTCGGAACTCATCACGCCGAGGACGCGGCCGAGACCGTCCTGCTCGCGGAACAGGATCATGCCGCCTTCAGTCGACTTGGACCAGCCGTCCGGAACGGGGATCGAGTAGTCCTGGCCGGTGAAGACGTGCCAGCCCGCCGGGAGCGTGCCACCGTCGGTGGGAGCGGCACTCGGCGACACGGCGCTGGGCGACGCCGCCGGGCTGGGCGACCGCGACGAGGAAGGCGATGCCGACGGAGACGAGGTGGCGACGCGTGTGGGGGTGGCCGACGGCTTGCCGCTCGCGCCGGCGTCGTTGTCCCGATCGCTCAGCAGCGGCACCGTCACGGCGACGGCGACCACGATGAGCACGCTCGCGGCGACGGCGTACCAGCGTTGGCGGGCGGTGAACCGGGGGGTCGCGGGCGGGGGCGGTGGGGCCGCCGGGGCCTCCGAAGTGGACGGCTCCGGGTTGAGCCGCGACAGGTCCAGCCGCGTCGGCTCCGGCTTCGCGGCTACTGCGGGCGCGACGGTCCGCGTCGGCTGCGCGGCCGCTCGGGCCAGCAGCTTCTCGGCCTGCTCCGCCGTCATCCGCTTGGCCGGATCCTTGCGCAGCAGCCCGGTGAGCACCGTCTTCAGGGGGCCGGTCGCGTTCTTCGGGGGTGGTGGCGGCTCGCTCGCCAGCGCGGTGAGCGTCGCGATCGCGGTCGCTCGGGCGTACGGGGATTGGCCCTCGACCGCAGCGAAGATCGTGGCGCCGAGGGACCACAGGTCCGCCTCCGGGCCCGAGGTCCCCTCCTTGGCCCGCTCCGGCGAGATGTACGCCGGTGAGCCGAGCACCAGCCCGGTACGCGTCACGTTGGGGTCGCCGGGGACGGTCGCGAGCCCGAAGTCGGTGAGGACGACGCGGCCGTCCTCGCCGAGCAGCACGTTTCCGGGTTTGACGTCGCGATGCATCACTCCGGCCCGGTGCGCCGCCTGCAGTGCGTGCAGGACCTCGAGTCCGACGTGTGCGGCCTGCTGGGCCGGCAGGGGACCGTCCGCCGCGAGAGCGTCCTGAAGGGAGCGTGACGCCACGTACTCCATCACGATCCACGGATCGGTCTCCGGAGTGGTGCGGACGACGTCGAAGACGCGTACCACATTGGGATGATTGAGCCGCGCGATGGCCCGCGCCTCGCGGAGCGAGCGTTCCCGCATCTCCCGGCGCTCGGCGTCGGTCAGGCCCGGCGGCGGGACGATCTCCTTGATGGCGACGTCGCGGCCGAGGATCTCGTCGCGGGCGAACCAGACCCGCCCCATGCCGCCCTGGCCGAGGGCGTTCTCCAGGCGATAGCGGCCGGCGATGGTACGCGGTTCGGCGGGGGAGGGGGACATCCTTCCGGAGGGTAGTCGTCTCCGGTCGATGCCCTTCGGCTGGGGGGAGCATCGTGAGAGCTGCGCCACGCGTTTGTTCGAGCCGACAACCTATTGTCCCCGGCGACGACTCAAGGTACAAATATTCACACCGCCCGAACCTGTCACACGGATCAATAGTCCTGCGCAAGAGAGCGCTCTCTTTGAGCTCCGTCCTGAGAGGAACCCATGAGCACACGTCCGCTCCGCCGGAGACTGGCGTTCGGCCTCGCGGCCCTGGCTGCGGTCGCCGCGACCGCGTCCGCCGCCCCCGCCGCCGGATCGACCGGCGGCTGGCTCGGCCCGAACGTCACCGTCTTCACCCCGGACATGCCGGTCAGCCAGATCCAGGCCACCCTCGACGCCGTCCACGCCGCCCAGGTGGACGCCGAGATGTCCACCGACCGGTACGCCTTCCTGTTCCAGCCCGGCGTCTACGGAACCGCCGAGCAGCCGCTGCAGATCAAAGTCGGGTACTACACCGAGATCGCCGGGCTCGGCGCGTCCCCCGCCGACGTCGTCATCAACGGCAAGGTGGAGGTCTACAACCGCTGCCTGGCCGACGGCGGCACCGGCAACTGCCTGGCCCTGGTCAACTTCTGGCGTACGCTGTCGAACCTGTCGCTGTCGATCGACTCGACCGGGCAGGACGGCTGCCGGGCGTCGGCCGACTTCTGGGCGGTGTCCCAGGCGGTCTCGATGCGGCGGCTGAACATCAGCGGCGCCAACCTGTCCCTGATGGACTACTGCACCGCCGGACCCCAGTACGCCAGTGGCGGCTTCATCGCCGACTCCCGGCTGCCCTTCGTCGTCAACGGTTCGCAGCAGCAGTGGCTGATCCGGAACAGCGAGATCGGCGGCTGGTCCAATGCCGTGTGGAACCAGGTGTTCTCCGGCGTCGTCGGCGCGCCCGCCGACGCCGGGTTCCCGGACCCGCCGTACACGACGCTCGCGGCGACTCCGGTCAGCCGGGAGAAGCCCTATCTGTTCACCGACGCGCAGGGCCGATTCCAGGTACGCATACCGGCGGCCCGGACGAACAGCAGCGGGATCTCGTGGGCCGACGGCCTCACGCCCGGGCGTACCACGTCGCTCAAGAACTTCTTCGTGGCCCGGCCCGGCGACTCCGTGAAGGAGATCAACAACGCGCTGGCCCGAGGCCAGAACCTGCTGCTGACTCCGGGTGTCTACGACATCGCGCGCAGCATCGAGGTCAAGCGGCCCGGCACGGTGGTCCTCGGGCTGGGGCACGCCACGCTCACGGCGGTCGACGGGGCGATCCCGCTCGACGTGGCCGACGTCCCGGGCGTGATCGTCGCGGGTGTCACCATCGACGCGGGCCTCACCGAATCGCCGGTGCTGCTGCGCGTGGGCAAGCCGCACGGGCCCCGGAAGGGCTCGGCGGAGAACCCGACGACCCTGTCCGATGTGTACTTCCGAGTCGGCGGCCCGCACGTCGGCAAGGCGGACACGGCACTCGAGGTCAACAGCGACCACGTGCTCATCGACCACACCTGGGTGTGGCGCGGGGACCACGGCGTGGAGGGCTTCACCGACACCGAGCGCTGGAACACCAACACCGGCCGGTACGGCGCGGTGATCAACGGCGACGACGTCACGGCGACCGGCCTGTTCGTCGAGCACTTCCAGCGGTACAACACCGTCTGGAACGGCGAGCGCGGCACGACCATCCTGTACCAGAACGAGCTGCCCTACGACCCGCCGACGCAGGCGGACTGGATGAACGGCGCGGTCGAGGGCTACGCCGGTTACAAGGTCGGCGACCATGTGCGTACGCACAACCTGTACGGCGCCGGGGTCTACGTCTTCAACCAGAACAACCCGTCGATCCACACTGAGAACGGGTTCGAGGTGCCGGATCAGCCGGGCGTACGCCTGCACCACATCATGACGGTCAACCTGAGCGCCGGGACGATCGACCACGTCGTCAACGGCGTCGGCGGTCCGGCCGACACGACCCGGATCGGCCAGCCCGTCTTCGTGACGGACTATCCGACTCCGTGAACTGCGCCGCGCCGCCCGGCCCTCGGGCCGGGCGGCGCGGCACCGCGTACCAGTCGCTAATGGACGGAGAAGCCGCCGTCCACGTAGAGGATCTGCCCGGTGACATACGCCGACGCCCCACTGGCCAGGAACACCGCGGCGCCGGCGAAGTCCGGCGGCAGGCCGTTGCGCTTGGCCATCGAGCGTTGCGCGAGTTCCTCGGCGCGGCCGGGGACGGCCATCGCGGGCGCGGTGAGCGGGGTGACCACGAAGCCCGGGATGAGCGTGTTGACGCAGACCCCGTGCGGGCTCCACGCCTCGGCCTGTGACCGGGTGAGACCCGCGATGCCGGCCTTCGTGACGCCGTAGCCGCCGCTGTTGCCGAAGGCGGCGATGGTCTGCTGTGAGCCGACGTTGACGATGCGGCCCCAGCCGCGCGCCGCCATCCGCGGACCGTACTGCTGCCCCAGCCGGTACGGCGCGGTGAGGTTCAGCGCGACCGAGACGTCCCAGTCCTCGTCGGTCAGCGTGTCCATCGGACGCCGGATGTTGTTCGCAGCGCAGTTCACCAGGATGTCGACGTCCGGCACCGCCTCGGTGACCCGGTCGACGCCGGCCCGCTCCGCGAGGTCCGCGCTGATCGTGCGCACCCTTACGTTCGCGCTCGCGAGCTGCTGGGCCGCCGATGCCAGTTCCTTCTCTCGCCGTGCTACGAGGACGAGATCCGCTCCGGCGCGGCCCATCGCCTCGGCCATGGCGAAGCCGATGCCGGAGCTGCCGCCGGTGACGAGCGCGGTGCGTCCGGCCAGCGAGAACAGGTCTTCCAGATACGACGGCATAGTCGACGAGGCTAGCACCGGGCTGGTCGCGGACCGCCGGCTTGCGCGTTATCCGGGATAACGCGGTGTCGGCGGGGTCGCAAGGCCGCCTTATCCCGCATAACGCGCGGCGAGGCCCAGCGCGGCGAGGCCCAGCGCGGCGAGGCCCAGCGCGGCGAGGCCCGGCGCGGCGAGGCCCGGCGCGGCGAGGCCCGGCGGCCGGCGCGGGCGAGGGCGGGCGAGGGCGGCCAGGGAGCGACAGCATGGGAGCGCTTCCGGTAGGGTGACCGACGCGGAACCGGGAACCGCGTCCGAAGATGTCGATCGACGTGAGGCAGGCATGAAGCATCGCCGACCGGTACGCAAACCCCTTCTGATCGCGCTCGCCGCCACCGCCGTCGCCACCATCACCGGGTTCGCCCTGGTGGTGGCGCTGTCCGGGGCGGGCACGCCGTCTGCCGACAACCAGGCTGCGACGAGCCCGACGAGCGACGCGGCGACGCTGGACCCGAGCCAGAGCCCGAGCGCCGCAGTGAGCTCCACTCCAACGGCGGCGGCGAGCGCGGGACCGTGTGGGCGAGTGGCGTCGGCGACGCCGGTCGTGAAAGTCACCACGGTGAACGTCGGGGTGGCCGTGAAGGGCTACGGCGGCGAAGGAGACACCGAGCCGCTGCCGATGGCGATCGCGGCGACCCCTTCCGGCGGTTCCTGGCTCGCCTGGCTCGGCACCAACGGCAAGGTCTACCTCGGCAGGCTCGGCTGCGACGACAAATTGATCGGTACGCCGACGAGCTTCACCGGCATCGACCTGCAGGACGTCCAGGCGGACGCGACCGGGGGCGTACTGCTGGTGACCCGGCGCGGCGACTGCAAGACGGGACCGCTGTGCGGCGGCACGTCGAGCCCGTGCAACACGATGCACATGATCCGCTTCGACACCAGCGGCAGGCAGGTGTGGGAGCGGCAGGTCACCAACCTGACGAGCAGCCGCGGCGGGTACGACGACGGCGCCCGGTTCGTCTGGTGGTACCAGCATCACGGGCGGCTGGCCTCGGACGGCAAGAACTACGCGGCGTACTTCGGGGTGGCGATCACCGTCCAGAACGGGTCCTGTGTGGACATCCATGAGGGCGACCGGATGCAGGTCGTCGGCCCGTCCGGGGCGCTGCTGTCCGGGCACGACACCTTCGAGGTCGGCTGCAGTCACGCGTGGACGTCGCGGATCGTCTGGGATCCCCGGACGAGCCACTTCGTGATGGTCTGCGCCACCGACAACGACTGCCGCATCGCCCGGCCCAATCCTTATCGGACAGTCGCCAAGGGCGCCTGTGACGGGACGTTGTTCGGCGGAGACCTCGTGCTCGCCAAGGCCAAGGGCTACTGGACCGCGTGGAGCCAAGGCGGCCAGGCCCGCCTGGAACACTTCACCACCGGCGCGTCCGACACGACCGTCAAGACCGGCGCGTCCACGAGACATCCGCATCTTGTGAGCTACGGCAGCGGCCGCATGCTGCTCGCGTGGTCCTCCGGGTCCGCCCTCGCCGCCCAGGTCTACGACTCCGGTACCGGCAAGACCGTGGGCGTACGGTTCACCATCGGCGTCAAGGACCACGACTATCTGGCGTTCAAGTCGTACGCCGACGGCAGCGTCGCCTATCCGGCGGCGGGCGGCAGCACCACGATCAAGGTCGCGCGCGTGCTGCCGCTGGCCTGATCAGCCGAGGCGAGCCAGCTCGGCCGACAGTGGCGATCGCCCGAGCCCGGTCCGGCCGGTTCTCGATCGACGGCGGCATCGCGCCCAGGCCGATCGCGCTCACGTCGACGTCTCCGATCCGGCGCGTACGCATCACGCCGCCATCGCTTCGGCGGCGATCGCGGGCAGCCAGGCCGCCGCGTCGGGCAGCTTCATCCCCAGCGACGCCAGCCGGGCGGTGTCCATGGCGTACCAGCGGTCGAAGGCGTAGGGGGAAGTGCCAGAGGTATAGCGCGGCGCGGTGTCTCCGGCGAGTGCCGCGACCAGCTCGTAGACGTCGAACTGGGCCGACGCCGCGTTGACCGGTCCGGTGAAGTCGGCCTTCAACGCCCAGGTCAGGACGTCGGCGATCTGCCGGTCGGTGATGAACGACGACGCGTACGCGGTGGCCGGGGCCTCGATGGGCCGGCCGCTGCGCAGCCGGTCGGCGTAGTACGCCAGCCGTCCGGTGAAGTCCGCCACCCCGCCCCCGAGCACGTGTCCACACCGCACGGATGCGACCGGGAAGGCTGCCCCGGCGAACACCGCCTCGGCCTGGCGCTTGCCCTCGCCGTACGCCGAATCGCGGAACGCCGGGTCGTCCCACGGCTCGTCGAGGTCGACCGGCCAGCTCGTCAGATCGATCGCGTCCTCGGTGACGGGGACACCGGGCGGCGCCGGGAGCAGCCGGGCGCTGGACAGCGGGTCGTAGACCTCGATCGTCGAGGTCATCACATACCGTCCGGTACGCCCGGCGAACACCCGCGCGGCGATGCCGGCCTGACGCGGGGTGTAGCAGACCTGGTCGAGGACGGCGTCGAAGGAGCGCGACCCGAGCGCCTCCCGCAGGGCGGCCTCGTCGTCGCGGTCGGCAACCAGGTGGGTGGTGCCCACCGGAGCGGCCGTCGAGCCCCGGTTGACCACCGTCACGCGTACGCCCCCGGCCAGCAACTGCTCGATCACGTGTTTCCCGAAGTACCGGCTTCCGCCGATCACCAAGACGTCCCTCATGCCGATCACAATGCCTTGCCAGGGTCGCCAGCAGAAGTGATGATCAGCTAACTCAGTCGTAAGGAGAACTGATGATCGACGTTCACCGGCTACGGGTGCTGCACGAAGTCGCCCGGCACGGCAGCTTCAACCGCGCGGCGACTGCGCTGCGCTGTACGCCGTCGGCGGTGTCGCAGCAGATCGCCGCGCTCGAACGGACCCTCGGTACGCCGGTCGTCCACCGCAGCACCCGCGGCGTCCGGTTGACCGCGTCCGGCCGTCTGCTCGTCGAGGCGGCCGAGAACATCACGGCCGAACTGGATCACGCCCGCGAACGCATCGACCGGCTCACGACCGGATCGGTGCGCTTCACCATCGCGACGTTCGCCAGCGGGGGCCGCCGGTTGCTGCCGCCCGCGCTCACCCGGTTGTGCGCCGAGCATCCCGAGGTCGAGCTGACGATCCTCGAACGGGAGCCCGAGGACAGCCTGCCGTTGGTGCGCTCGGGCCGGGCCGACATCGCGCTGGCGTACCACTTCGACGGGCCACCGCCTGCGCGCGGGGAGCGCTCCGGCCTCATCTGGACACCGGTCGCGGAGGATCCGCTGTGGCTGGTGCTCCCGGCCGATCACAAGTACGCCGACGCCCCTGCGGTGCACCTGGCCGAGCTAGCCGCCGAACGCTGGGTGCTGGGCTGCCTGAAGACGGCCGACCTGCTCCAGCGGTACGCCGCCCTCGCCGGCTTCGAGGTACGCATCTCGTGCAGCGCCACCGACTACTTCTTCGCCGCCTCCCTGGTCGCGGCGGGAGTCGGGGTCTCGCTGATCCCGCAGGTCGCCCTGGACCAGCTGCCGCCGGGGCTGGCCGTCGTCCCGCTGGAGACCCCGCGCCCGGCCCGTCACATCGGCCTCGCCGTCGCCCGCCGCGCCGACCGGCCGGCTCAGGCGTACCTCGACACCCTCACCAGCGCGCTCCTCACCGGCGCTCCGGAGTCCTTCGCCTGGAACAGCCGCCGCTGAGGTCGCATGACGAGCGGCGGCGGTGACGGCGAGCGCGTTCACCCCGACGACGATCCCGATGCCGAGCCACACGTGCGGGGCGAGGACCTGGTTCAGCAGCACGAGCCCGGCCAGCGCCGCGAGCACCGGATGGATGCTCATCACGACGCCGAAGAACTTCGTCGGCACCCGGCGCAAGGCGATCAGGTCCGCGGCGTACGGGATGACCGAACTGAGCACGCCGGCGCCGACGGCGTACCAGATGGCGCTGCCGGTGAGCCGGCCCTGCGCGAGCAGGATCCCGGCGACGGGCAGGTAGAGCAGGGCCGAGACCGACGTGGCCGCCGCCGGACCCTGCAGGCCGGGCAGCCGCTGCCCGATCATGCGATTGAGCAGGATGTACGCCGCCCAGCAGGCGGCCGCGAGCAGCCCGAGCCCGATGCCGAGGTAGTCGCTGGACGGGTCGGGCAGCACGAGGACGTAGACGCCGAGGCTCGCGCCCGCCGCGCAGAGCAGATCGACCCGGGTACGCGAGCCGGCCAGCGCGACCGCCAGCGGGCCGAGGAACTCCAGGGTGACCGCGAGCCCGAGGCCGACCCGGCTGATCGCGGTGTAGAGGCTGAGGTTCATCGTGGCGAAGACGAGACCGAGCAGGATCGTCGGCCACCACTGGGCCCAGGTGAATCGGCGCAGGTTGGGCCGGGCCGCCGGAAGCAGAACGGCGACCGCGACGAACTGCCGGACCGCGACGACACCGGCCGGGCCGATCGCGCCGAACGCGTGCGCGCCGACGGCCGCCCCGACTTGATTGCTGGCCGCGCTGGCGACCATCGTCGCGAGCCCGCCGATCACCTTGCGTGCACTCACGCGACCAGTGTGAGAGCGGCTGGTCCAGCCGAGAAATGCGTGAACCGGTCCACTTATACGATCAGCGTATGGATGTGCAGCTGCGGCAGCTCGCCGTCCTCGTGGCCGTGGCGGACGCGGGGACGTTCACCGACGCCGCCCGTGACCTGGGCGTTTCGCAGGCCGCGGTGTCCCGGTCGATCGCCGCGCTAGAGGAGGCCCTGGGTACGCGCCTGGTGCAGCGCACCACCCGGCAGGTCGGCCTGACCGGCGTCGGCACGCAGGTGCTCGCCGGAGCGCGGCGTGTCCTGGAAGAGGTGGGACACCTGCATCGGCTCGTCGAGCAGGCCCGGACCGAACTGCGCGTCGGGTACGCCTGGGCCGCTCTCGGCAAGCACACCCGGCGGCTGCAGAAGGCCTGGGCGGCCGAGCATCCGCAGACGCCGCTCGTCTTCGTCCAGTCGGGCTCGGTCACCGCCGGGCTGAGCGAAGGGCTGGCCGACGTCGCCGTCGTGCGCCGGCCGCTGACTGACCCGCGCTTCGCCACCGCCCAGGTCGGCGTGGAGTCCCGGGTCGCCGCGGTGGCGACCGACAACGCCCTGGCCCGGCGGCGCAGCCTGCGGTTGGCCGAGCTGTCCCGATACACCGTGGCGATCGACGCCCGCACCGGCACCACCACCCTCGACCTGTGGCCGGCCGGCACCGCGCCGACCTCGGTACGCCCCACACACGGCGTGGACGAGTGGCTGACCCTGATCGCGGCGGGCCAGGCCGTCGGCGTGACCTCCGAGGCGACCGCCCACCAGAACCCGCGTCCGGGCGTGGCGTACCGGGCGCTCCGGGACGCCCAGCCGATCCCGGTGCTCCTCGCCTGGTGGAAGGACGATCCACCGGAGTTGCTCGGTGACCTGATCCGGCTCACCTCGGCGCTGGAGGCTTCCGCGCCGGGTTCCGCGTCCAGCGTTCTGGCGCTGGATCAGGGTTCACGGCCGAATCTTGCCCCAAGATTCGACCCAGAACCCTGATCCAGCACGGTGGCAGGAATCCGGCGATACCGTAACCAACGTGGCCATCATCGGACTCATCGGCAGTGGCAACATCGGCAGCACGGTCGCCCGGCTCGCCGTCACCGCCGGACACGAAGTCGTCCTGAGTAACTCGCGCGGACCGGACACGCTGGCCGACCTGGTCGCCGACCTCGGCCCGCTCGCCTCGGCCGGAACCGTTGACGAGGCAGCCGATCAGGGCGAACTCGTGCTGGTCAGCATCCCGCTGCGGGCGTACGCCACGGTGCCGGTCGAGCCGCTGGCCGACAAGCCCGTGATGGACACCAACAACTACTACCCGCAGCGCGACGGTGACATCGCGGCACTCGACGACGGCTCGACCACCAGCAGCGAACTGTTGCAGCGCCATCTCGGGCGGGCGAAGGTCGTCAAGGTGTTCAACAACATCAACTATCGGCATCTGTTGTCGTTGCCACGCCCAATCGGGGCGCCTGATCGGACGGCGCTGCCGATCGCCGGGGACGACGGTCTCGCCAAACAGGTGGTGAGCGACTTCCTCGCCGAGCTGGGCTACGACGCCGTGGACGCCGGTCCGCTCGGCGAGGGCGGCCGGCGCTTCCAGGTCGGCACGCCCGCGTACGGGCTGCCCTATGGTCCGATCAGCGACCCGGCGGGCACTCCCGCGCCGATCCCCGTCATCGAGGCGGCGCTCGCCCGCGCTTGACCGTTTCCAGGACTGCCCGAGATCGTGCCCTGGCGGATTTTCCCCACGCCTGCCCGAGATCGCGCCATGATGGAGTGGTGACTGAGAACCGGACAGGTCAGGCCCTCGGCATCGACATCGGGGGATCAGGCATCAAAGGCGCGCCCGTCGACCTCGCCGCCGGGCACTTCGCCGCCGACCGCGTACGCCTCCCGACGCCGGAGAAGGCGACCCCGGACGCGGTGGCCGAGGTCGTCGTGCAGGTTCTCGGCCAGCTCGGGGTGGCCGGTCCGGTCGGCATCACCCTGCCCGCCGTCGTCCGGCAGGGCATCGCGATGACCGCCGCCAACATCCACGAGAAGTGGATCGGCACCAACGCCGTCGAGCTCTTCCAGCAGGCGACCGGGCGGACCGTGACGGTGCTCAACGACGCCGACGCGGCCGGCATCGCCGAGATGCGCTTCGGCCGGGGGCGCGACCGGAAGGGCGTGGTCCTCATGCTCACCTTGGGGACCGGCATCGGCAGCGCGCTGTTCGTCGACGGGGTGCTCGTGCCCAACACCGAACTCGGCCACCTTCCGCTGCACCACGGCGACGCCGAGGACTGGGCCGCCGCCTCGGTACGCGAGGAGGACGACCTCTCCTGGGGCGAGTACAGCAAGCGGCTGCAGGCGTACCTGGACCTGGTCGAGCGGCTGTTGTGGCCGGATCTGATCGTCGTCGGCGGCGGCGTCAGCAAGAAGGCGGACAAGTTCCTGCCCCGCATCAAACTCCGGACCGAGATCGTCGCAGCCGAGCTGCTCAACGACGCCGGGATCGTGGGGGCCGCGCTCTCGGTGTGACAGTGGACAGTCGATGGAAGTCGGATGGAAAGGATCACCCGCCAGGCTGATGGCAGTTCACCGCAAAGCCTGAAGGAGGCGCGATGAAGACCATCAGCAAGTGGGGCGACCGTCTGCTCGGCCGGGCCCTCGGCACCGGCACCGCCGGCGCGTGCGTACCGGAGCAGGGCAACTCCTGCAGCTACTACAAGAGCGACGGCCACTGCTCGGGTGGCTACTGGTGGCAGACCTACTGCAGCGGCACCATCAGCTGCACCGGCTCGTGCGCCAACACGAGCTGCTACGTCCGCAAGCGCGGCACCTGCTGACAGCCACACCGGTGGGGCCGTGGTAGGGCGGCCCCACCTCCCGCGTACCCCCGTGGAGGTAACCCCATGACCGCCGTGCTGACCGCCGCCGTCGTCGTTCTCGCCGCCCTCACCGCCGTCTGCCTCCTCATGCTCGCCGCCGTCGTGCGGCGGTTGCGCACGATCGAGGAGCGCCTGAACGGGCCGGCGGCCACGCTGCCCGAGGTGGGCCTGACGGTCGCCGGCTTCCAGGCGGCCGACCTGACCGCCACCACGCTCAGTGAGTCTGATGTGGAGGACGGAACCGTCCTGTTCGTCATGCCGGGCTGCGGCCCGTGCGCCGACCTCATCGCCGCGCTCGCCGAGCACCCGTCCGGCGCGCTGACCGCCTTCGTCGCCGGAAACCCCGCCGACGAGGTCACCCAGGAACTCGCCCGGAAAGTCGGCGCGGTCGCCGGTCGCGTCGCCGTCGTCGACGAAGGCGGCGCGGTCACCGCGGCGTTCGGCGGCGTCTCGAGCTTCCCGACCGTCCTGCGGATCTCCGGCGGCGTCATCGCCGCGGCCGGTCGCTCGGTCGACGCGGTCGCCCCCTCTCTGGTCGCGGCCTGACATGAAGGCCGCGCTCGGCCTGGCGCTGCGGCACGCGGCCGGTCCGACCGCCGTGCTCGGGCTGGTCGCGCTGCTGTCCGGGCTGCTGCCGGTCGTCGTCGCCTGGCTGGCCAAGCTGCTCATCGAGGCGCTCGTCGCCGGGACGACCGCGCGGCACGCGATCGGGCTCGCGATCGCCGGGGCGGTCGCGACGGTCGCGATGGTCGCGCTGCGGCAGGTGGGCGACTACGCCGGAGTGCTCGCCCGGCAGCGGATCGCCCTGCGCACCCAGGACGCGCTCTACGCGCGGGTGGACCGGTTCGTAGGACTCCGCCCGTTCGAAGATCCGTCCTTTCAGGACAAGCTCCGGATCGCGGCGCAGGGCGCTCAGGAAGCCCCGGCCGCGGCCACGGCGATGCTCGTGGAGGGCGGCCAGGCCGTCGTCACCATCATCGGGTACGCCTCAGTGCTGCTGGCCCTCTGGCCCCCGATGGCCGCCGTGGTGGTGGCCGCCGCCGTCCCGGCGTATCTCGCGTACCGGAACGCCGCGCGGCGATCCGCCCGGGCGGCCGGCGACTCGGCGGTCCACACACGGCGGGCGTACTTCCTGACCGAGCTGCTCACGACGGCCTCGGCGGCGAGCGAGATCCGCCTGTATGGCTCCGGCAGGCTTCTGCGGTCGCGGTTGCTCGACGGGCTGACCGCCACCGCTCGGCTGCACCGGGCGGCCCAGCGTACGCAGATCCGCGCCGCGCTCGGCGTCGCCGTGCTCAGCGCGGCGGTCGCCGTCGCGGGCACCATCGTCGCCGTGCGGGGTGTCCTCGACCACCGGCTCACCGTCGGCGACCTGACCCTGTTCACGGCGGCGGTCGTCGGCGTACAGGGGGCGATCGCCGGCCTGCTGCACCAGTACGCCGAGACGAGCGCGGCGATGCTGCTGTTCGGCGACTACCGGGAGATCATGGCCGCCCCGCCGGACCTGCCCGTCGGCGAGCACGCCGTCGAGCCGCTGCGGCACGGCGTCGAACTGCGCGACGTGTGGTTCCGGTACGCCGACGACAGCCCGTGGGTCCTCCGCGGAGTCGACCTCTTCCTCCCGGCCGGACAGACCACGGCGCTCGTCGGGCTCAACGGCGCGGGCAAGAGCACCCTGGTCAAGCTGCTGACCCGGGCGTACGACCCGACTCGGGGGAGCATCCACTGGGACGGCGCCGATCTCCGGACGCTGCGCCCGGCGGAGCTACGGCGTCGCATCGGCGCGACCTTCCAGGACTTCGTCCGGTATGAGCTGACCGCCGGGGAGAACATCGGCATCGGCGATCCGTCCCGAGTGGACGACGCCCGTGCCGTGGCCGCTGCCGCTGAGGCGGCGGGAGCCACTCCGATCCTGACGGGCCTGCCGAAGGGCTCCGGGACGATGCTGAGCCGGATCTTCTTCGACGACGACGCCGAGCCGGGCGTCTCCCTGTCCGGCGGCCAATGGCAGCGGGTCGCGCTCGCCCGGTCGATGATGCGTACCTCGCACGACCTGCTGATCCTCGACGAGCCCAACTCCGGGCTCGACGCGCTCGCGGAGCAGGACCTCCAACGGCGCGTACGCGAGCACGCCCTCGGGCGTACCAGTCTGCTCGTGTCGCACCGCCTCGGGACCCTGCGCCACGCCGATCAGATCGTGATCCTCGCGGAGGGCCGGATCGTGGAGGCCGGTACGCACAACGAGCTGCTCGCGGCGGGCGGCCGGTACGCGGAGCTGTTCACCGCGCAGGCGGCCGGCTACCTGGAGCCGGCGTGATCCCGCTGGCCTTGATCGTCCTGTTCGGCCGGTCGCGACTGCGGTGGCTCACCGTGCGCGGCGTCAGCATGGAGCCGACGTACGCCGACGGCGACCGCCTGCTCGTCCTCCGCTCGCGGCCCCGGACCGGCGTGCCCGTCGTCTTCGAGGTGCCGTCGCGGGGTGGCCCGCCGTCCGCGCCGCCCGACGTCGACTGGCTGGTCAAACGGGTCGTCGCCACCGCCGGGCAACCGGTCCCGCCTGGACTCGAACAGTGGGGCTCGACCGTGCCGCCCGGGCACTTCCTCGTCCGCGGCGACAATCCGCGCAGCCTGGACTCGCGGCACTTCGGCTTCGTCCCCGACGACTCCGCACTGGGCCGGGTCCTCCGCGCCTATCGCCCCGCCACGCCCGGTTGACCGGCCGCGCCGCCCACCGCGCCGCCGTAGGGGCTGGATCAGGGTTCCGGGTCGAATCTTGGGGCAAGATTCGACGGAGAACGTTGATCCGGCACCGCATGGGTGAGCCAGTCCTCGACGCGGGCGACGCGGAACGAGGAGATCGCCCGCAAGGTCGCCAACGCCTCCTCGCCGACAGTCCGGGCGTCGTCCGGCGAGCCGGCCGCGAGCAGCACCCGGGCGAGCTGGAACCGGGTCCAGCCGATGGTGTGCGCGTTCCCGGCGATCTCGGCGTGGTCGAGCGCCTGGCGGAGCTGGGGGAGGGCGAGGTCGGGCCGGTCGCGGGCCAGCTCGGCCTGCCCGAGCACGCCGAGACACCGGGCCAGTCCCATGTGGAACCCGATGCGGCTGAAGTGCTGGCGGGCGGTCACGGCGTACCGGCAGGCCCGGTCGGGGTGGCCGGCGGCGAGCAGCGCCTCGGCCAGGTACATCGCGATGAACGGCCGGTTCACCCGGTCGCCCGCCGGGGCGAGCAGGTCGTGGGCCGCTTCGAGAACCTTGACGGCTTCGTCGGCCCGCTCCTCGTGCAGGAGCATCACCGCGGTGATGGCGAGCGCGTTGGCCTGCCCGGCGACGTCGCCGCCGAGGTGGAAGGCGGAGACCGCCACGTCGAGCAGCTGGCGTACGGCGGCTGGGTCGGCGCCGAACTCCCGTCCGGAGTTGGCCAACGCGAGCCAGACCGACCCGTGCTGACCGGTGACGTGCGCGGCGAGCCCGGCGACCGCGGCCGCTCCGGCGGCGAACGCCGTCCGCCGGTCACCGCGTACGCGGGCACAACTGCCCACTGTGGAGGCGGCCAGGGCGGCCCGATGCCGGTCGCCGAGCCGGAGATACATCCGGCGCGCGGCTCGGGCAGCCTGGATGCTCTCGGCATACTGTTCCTTGCCGCGCAGCGCCCCGGCGTACGCGAGCATCGCAGCGGCCCGGGTCGCCGCGGGCACCCCCGGCTGAGCCGCCGCCTCCTGAGCGGCCTCGGCGAGCAGCCGGAGATCGTCCGGTCCGCCGCAGCTCGTCACGTAGTTGACGGCGACCGTCGCCAAGTCGGCTGCTTCGGCGTACCGGCCTCGGCTGGCCAGCTGGACCAGGCCGGTCTGGATCGCCGGAAGGTGCCCGTCGAGCCAGGCGACCGGATCGGCGGCCACCTGCCGCTCGTCGGCGGCGAGCGGGTACGCCGCCACGACCGGGGTGGGGAAGTGCCGTGCGGTGAGGGCGCCGTCGGCGACGGCGACCGACCACGTCAGCGTGGCGTACACGACGGTGAGGATCGCGTCGGTCAGCTCGGTGTGGTCACCCCGGTCGAGGACGAAGTGGCGGACGGCCGGATGCATCTCGTAGGTCGGTGTCCCGCAGACGAATCCAGCCGGGTCGAGCAGGTTCGCCGCGACCAGCTCCCGCCACGCGCCGTCCGGCGTACGCCCGGTGTCCGGGGCGAGCAGCGGGGCGAGCCACACCGGATATCGGGTCCACTGAAGCTCGGCCAGCCGGCGCAGGACGCGCGCGGCCGACTCGGACAGGCCGTCGACGCTGCGCGACAAGGCGCCGCCGAGCGCGAACGGCGTGGGCGGGCCAAGCCGGGCGCGAATCTCCTCGGCCGTCCACTGCGGACGGGAGGCGACCGCCGCCCCGGTCGTCAGCAAGGCCAGTGGCAGCCGTCCGCAGGCCGCGGCGAGGTCGTCGATCGTCTCGCCCGGCAGCCGCGCCTCGCCGACCAGGTCGCGCAGCATCTCGGCGGCGGCGGCCGGATCGAGCGGCGACATCGCCAGCACGCGCAACCCGTCGTGCCGTCCGAAGTCCTCCCGGCTCGTGGCGATCACCGCACCGCAGCGGCCACCCGGCAGCAGGTCGCGTACCTGTTCAGCGCCGACCACGTCGTCCAGCACGAGGAGGATCGCCGACTCGGCGGTGACCGTACGCCACCGCTCGGCCAGCTCGGCCCGGCTCATCGGCAGGTCGGCCGGCCAGCCCAGATCCCGGAGGAACTGGCGCAGCACCGTCTCCGTCGCGACCGGCCGGGCGTCGGCGGCGGTCAGGCGGGCGTAGAGGACGCCGTCGGGAAACGCGCCGCGCCGCCGCTCGGCGACCGCGCGCGCCACCGCGGTCTTGCCGACTCCCGGCGGTCCAGTCAGTAGGATCCCGGCCGGGCCGGTCACATCGTCGGCGGCCCGATGACGATCCAGGTAGGCGTCGATCTCCCCGAGCACGCCGCCGCGCCCGTAGAGCCGCCCGGCCTGGGGCGCCGACTGCCGGGGCACCGGCCGGTCGGCGGGCTGTTCGCGCAGCAGCTGCTCGTGCAGCCGCTCCAGGTCGGCCGACGGGTCGAGGCCCAGCTCGTCGCGCAGCCGTTGCCGGGTCTCGCGGTAGACCCGCAGCGCGTCGGCTCGATGCCCGCAGCCCGCCAGGGCCACCATCCGGTGCCGGACCAGCCGCTCCGAATCCGGGTACAGGTCACTGGCGGAGACGATGTCGGCCAGCACCTCCGCGTGCCGGCCGCGGGCCAGTTCGGCTTCGAAGAGCAGCTCGTACGCGGCCGCGCGAGCGCTGTCGAGGTGCAGGCAGAGCCGGTCGCGCAAGCGGTCGTCGAAGGCGTCGGCGAGCACCGGCCCGTGCCACAGCCCGAGCGCCTGGCGGAGCCGGTCGGCCCGGATCTCCGGATCGTCCACTGCCGACACTTGGCGTACCTGGTCGAGGAACCGGCTGGCGTCCACCTGGGACGGTTCGATCCGCAGGATGTAGCCGTCCGGCCCCGATCCGAGCACGGGGCCGGCCGGACCGAGATCCCGGCGGATGCGGGAGGCGTACGTGGACATCGTCGCGGCCGGGGAGAGCGGCTGCTCGGCCTCCTCCCAGAGGATCCCGGCCAGCCGGTCGGCCGGGATCTCCACCGAGGGCGTCAGGAGCAGTGCGCCCAGCATGCGCCGCTGTTGCCGCCGGGCCAGGCGGACCGGTTCGCCGTCGACGCAGATCTTCAGCGTTCCCAAGATCGTTGCGTCGAGCACGTCGCGATGGTACGCCGAAGATCGGCTCCCTTAGAAGATCGGATCGCGCGTACGCGTCCGCTTCAGCTCGAAGAAGCCGTCGGTCCCCCCGACGAGCAGTACGCCGTCCCAGAGCCGCCCGGCCGCCTCGCCCTGCGGGGCCGGGGAGACGACGGGGCCGAAGAACGCGATCAGCTGCCCGTCCGGCCCGGGGACGTGGATGACGGGAGTGCCGACGTCGTCGCCGACCGGGTCCATGCCCTCGTGGTGGCTGACCCGCAGCGGCTCGTCGTACGAGGGGTCGTCGGCCGCGTCGGCCAGCTCGACGGGCAGCCCGGAGGCGGCCAGCGACGCGACGTAGAGGTCGCGCCCGCGCTCCTGCTTCTCGAGGTGGATGCGGGTGCCGATCTCGGTGTAGAACGTCCGCACCGCCTCGTCCCCGTGCTGCTGCGCGACGGCGATGGCCACCCGGACGGGACCCCACGCGTCGTCCAGCAGCCCCCGGTACTCCGGCGGCAGGTCGCGGCCCTCGTTGAGGACCGACAGGCTCATCACGTGGAAGCGGACGCGCACGTCGCGTACGCGTTCCACCTCCAGCAGCCAGCGGGAGGTCATCCAGGCCCAGGGGCAGACGGGGTCGAACCACATGTCGGCGGAGGTCGTCATGCGTCCAGCTTTGTTCAGGATTCAACCAACCGCCAGGAGCGGGAGAGCCACGTCACATCACACGGGTGACCCAGGAGCTCCGGGCCACCCGTGCGGCCGCCTCAGTGCAGCGGCTCGGGATCGAGCAGGACGCCGTCCGGCCCGACGCGCGCGACCGTTCCGTTCACGGTGTCTGCGTACAAGCCGATCAGGCGCAGGCGCCCGGCGGAGCCCGCGGTGGCCACGGCAGGATGGGTCGCGAGGTTGTCGAGCTGGGCCACGACGTTGAGCCGGGCCGCGTCGTCCATGGTGGACGGACCGAGCGCGGCGTGCCGGAGCCAGCCGTGCCGAGTACGCAGCGCCGCGCGGATGCCGCCGCACGGTGCGTGCCCGCAGACGATGACGGTGGTCACGCCGAGGACGGTCACGGCGTAGTCGACGGCGGTGTCCATGCCGGGATCCTCGCCGTGACGCGGCACGAGATTGCCGATGTTGCGCACGCAGAACTGGTCGCCCGGACCGCTGCCGGTGATCAGGTGCGGCACGATGTGCGAGTCGGCGCAGCCGATGAACATGTGGCTGGGCTGCTGGCCGCCCGCGAGCAGGCCGAGCACGGCGGGCGGCGCGTGCTGGGCGTGGTAGGAGCGCAGCCCGGTCTCCAGCCGCGGCGTGACGTGATGCGGGGCGAGCCAGCGGTGCACCGGCTTGCGGCGGGCGGGCCGTTTCCCGGCGGTCAGGTGATGGCTCGGATCGGTGACCGCCACGTTGCCGCCGCGCCGCCGATAGTCGGTGACCCAGCCGCTCAGCGCGACCTGGGCCGCGTGGTCGAGGAAGTCGGCCCGCAGATCGAGGTGGACGTTGCGGCCCGGCGGGATGTCCCGCAGTACGCGAGTCAGCCGAGCCGTGGTGAAGAACAGCAGACTCCCACTGATCTTCAGGTGGTCGCCGTCGAGGCTGATCTGGCTGTGGCTCAGCCGCCAGAGACCTAGCGCGGCCGCGGTCGCGACCCCGAGCGCCACCCCGGCGACCAGATTGACGGCGACCACACCGATCGCGGTGACCAGGTACGGCAGGATCTCCCGATGGTGGCGCAGCTCCCGCATGTGCCCCGGATTCACGAGGCGAGCGCCGACGACGACGAGAAGCGCTGACAGCGCCGCGAGCGGCACCAATTCGAGCAGCCCCGCCCCGGCGAGGGTCAGCGCGGCGACCCACACCCCGTGCAGGATCGTCGACGCCCGCGTACGCGCCCCGGCCGCCACGTTGGCCGACGAGCGCACGATGACGCCGGTGATCGGCAGCCCGCCGGCCAGCCCGCTGACCGTGTTCGCCGCCCCCTGGGCGAGCAGTTCCCGATCGAGATCGGCGTGCGGGCCGCTGTGCAGTTTGTCCACCGCGACCGCCGACAGCAGCGTCTCGACGCTGGCGATCAGGGCGACGGTGAGGACCGCGAGCGCGAGGCCGCCCCAGTCGCCGGTCGGCAGGACCGGGCGCGTCAGCGCGGCGAACGGGTCGCTCGGCAGGTTCAGGCGCGGCACCTGCCAGCCGAGCACCGCCACCACAGCGGCCGCTGTGGCCACCGCAGCGAGCGCAGCCGGGACGCGCCGCACATACGGCAGACGCGGCCAGCCCAGCAGTACGCCGACGGTGATCGCCCCCACCGCGACGGACTCGATCCGGTCGAGGCTCAGCGCCGTCGGCAGGCTCACCAGGTTCCGCAGCGGCGTCTCCTGCCCCGGTACGCCCAGTACGACGCACAACTGCGACAGCACGATCACCACGCCGATCCCGGCGAGCATGCCGTGCACCACCGCCGGTGGGAGGTTCAAGGCCAACCGGCCCCGCCGGGTGAACCCGGCCGCCACCTGCACGAGACCGGCCAGCAGCGTGATCGCGCACATCGTCGCCCAGCCGTAGTCGGCCACCAAGCCGAGCACGATCACGGTCAGCCCGGCCGCCGGGCCGCTGACCTGCAAGGGCGCGCCACTCAAGCCGCCCGCCACGAGGCCGCCGACCACCGCCGCGACGAGCCCGGCGATCGGCGGCGCACCGGACGCCGCCGCGATGCCGAGCGACAACGGCACCGCCAGCAGCGCCACCGTTATCGAGGCCGGCAGGTCGGCCGCCAGGAACTCTCTTCGTAAAGACATCTCCACCCCCGTTTCGGACACCCTCGCGGGTGTCTCGCACGCCCGGGCGCAATTCTTCGCATTTCGGGCATTTGGCGGTGCATCGTAGCGAGGCGGTCTGCGGATCGGGGCGTCGTCGCGACCGCGTGTCGCTGGCAGATTCCTGAGCTTCCCGCGTCCCGGGTTCCTCGCGGGTGCGGTTCCCCGCGGGTTCCTCGCGTTATCCGGGATAACGCGGCCTTCGGCACCCTTCGAGGCAGCGTTATCCCGGATAACGCGCGCCGCGACTCCGGCACATCGCGCAACACCCATCGATGTGATGCATTTACATATCGTTTAGCAGAGATGAAAATCCCTCCCATGAGACGCTTCCTTCTCCTCCTGACGGCGCTGGTCGCCGCAGTCCCGGCGGCCTTGACGGCGGCCGCCCCGGCGCAGGCGTACGCCAACGCGTTCTTCCCGACGCAGAGCAGCGGCAACCGCGGCGCGGACGTGCTGGCGATCCAGCACCTGCTGGCGTACCACGGGCAGGCGACCGCCCTGACCGGTGTCTTCGACTCCGGGACGGTCACGAACGTCAAGGCCTTCCAGACGGCCAAAGGGCTCGGCGTCGACGGCATCGTCGGCCCGGCGACCTGGGGCGCCCTGGTCGTGCAGATCGGCCAGGGCGCGGCCAACGACGCGGTGAAGGCGCTGCAGGTCGAGCTGAACGCCAAGCGCAACCTCTCGCTGGCGGTCTCCGGCTCGTTCGACGCCGCCACCAACACCGCCGTACGCAATTTCCAGTCCCACGCGGGCATCGGGATCGACGGGATCGCCGGGCCGATCACCTGGAAGAACCTCGTCTGGCACTACGACTACCCGGTCTTCACGAACATGTGCGACCAGGACCCGGATGGCAACGGAACGGCGAACTGGGCCACCGGTGCTGCGATCGGTCAGGTGGAGAAGGCTGCGGCCGACTTCGCCGCGACCGGCCAGGGCAAGCTGCCGCTCGGCGACGCCGGGTTCGAGCACGGGGGTGACATCGCCGGGCACGCGAGCCACGAGGTCGGGCTGGACGTCGACGTCTGGCCCATCCGCACGGACGACGCCCAGTGCACCGCCGGGCGCATCACCTGGGAGTCGTCCACCTATGACCGGGCCGCCACCCGGCAGCTGGTGCAGATGATCCGGGCCGCCGCGCCCGGGCACATCATGGCGATCTGGTTCAACGATCCGACGCTCATCAGTGAAGGGCTGACCTCGGCGTACGAGGGGCACGACAATCACATTCACATCCGCTATTGCGAGAAGATCCATCCGAACTCGCTCTACGACTGCTGACCTGGGACGCCTTCTTCGGCGTGGTGACACGGTCTGCCCTTTTTAGTGCGATTTGATCGCCGAGAGAGCCCGCGGATCGGCGGGCCGGACACATCGGAGGATCTTCGTGCGCGTACTCGTCGCGAGCGCGGTCGCCTTGGCGGCCGCGCTCGCCCCCACACCCGCCTTCGCGGCGCCGACCACTGTCGTCGTCCAAGGCTTGAACAACCCGCGCGGGCTGGCCTTCGGCCCAGACGGCGCGCTCTATGTCGCCGAGGCCGGCAAGGGCGGCAACGGCCCCTGCTTCCCCGGCCCCGAAGGCGGCGAATCCTGCTTCGGCACCACCGGAGCACTCGCCCGGATCAAGAACGGCACGCTCACCCGGGTCGTCACCGGCCTGCCGTCACTCGCCGCCCCGGACGGCTCCGGCGCGATCGGCCCGTCCGACGTCAGCTTCCTCGGCCTCGGCCTGCTCACCACCGGCCTGGGCGCGAACCCCGACCTGCGCGCTCAGCTGCCCGCCGCCGGCCAGAAGCTCGGCAGCCTCTTCACGTTCGTCCCCGGCCCGGTCACGCCCGCGCCGACGCTCAAGCGGGTGGCCGACATCTCGGCGTACGAGAAGGCGCACAATCCCGACGGCGGTGAGATCGACTCCAACCCCCAGAGCGTCGTGCCCGGCCCTGGCGGCCTGGCCGTCACCGACGCGGGCGGCAACAGCCTGCTCGGCGTCTCCGCCTCCGGCGCGATCAAGACGCTGGCGGTCTTCCCCGAGCGCGACGGCTTCCAGGCGGTGCCGACCGGCGTCGCCTACTACCAAGGGGCGTACTACGTCGCGCAGCTCACCGGCTTCCCGTTCCCCAAGGGCGCAGCGCGGATCTACCGGGTCGTCCCCGGCCACCAGCCGCAGATCGTCGCGCAAGGCCTGACCAACCTCATCGATGTCGCGATCGCCCCGAACGGCACCCTCTACGCGCTCGAGATCGCGCACGAGGGCCTGCTCAGCCCGGTACCGTCCGGCCGGCTGCTCAAAATCCGCCCGGGCCAGTCGCCGGTCACCATCGCCGGCGGCCTCGTCCTCCCCGGTGGTCTCGCTCTGCACGAGGGGTACGCCTACATCAGCGACTGCGGCGTGTGCGCCGGCGGCGGGCAGATCGTACGCGTACCGCTCTAACGGTCGCGGTGCTTCATGATCGGGTCACCGATATCTGGTGCGGGAACCGGTTTCCCGACAGGCATCGGTGACCCGATCATGATTGACTCGTGTGCCGTCCGGAGTTGTTCAGCCATGGTTCCTCCGCTGGGTGGACGCGGTAGGTGCACGGTTGTGCAAACATGCTCGCCATGGAGATCTTCGAGGACTCGCGCGTCATCTCGCGACATGATCTGGCAGCCTGGTTGCGGGCTATCGCCGACCAGCTGGACTCGGGCGGCAAGGTGTTCTTCGGCGCCGGCGGCACCGTTTCCGTGGCCGACAACGTCCACTGTGAACTGGAAATCGAGAGCGAAGGCCCGGAGACCTCCATCGAGATCGAGGTGACCTGGGGCGGGACCGTTACCGAGTCCGACGATGCCGCCGAGGACACCGAAACGGCCGAGTCCGCCGAGTCCTCCGATTCCGAGTCGGCCGAGGTCGCAGCCGCTCCAGTGGCCGCCGCCGTGGTGGCAGGCTCCCTTGTGGATGCTGACGCTGACGGTGAGTCCGAAGAGGACGAAGCCGGGGCCGGGGCCGCTGTCGTTGTCGCTGTGGCCGATGACGCTCCAGCCGACGAAGACTCCGAGTCCGACGAAACCGCCGAGATCTCAGCAGAGGCCGAAGCCGACGAGAGCGACGGCGACGCTGCTGAGGCTGCTGACCTTGCTGCGGAGGCGGATGGCGCAGCGGACGAGGACGCCGTCGAGGCCGTGGACGCACAGGCCGCCGAAGCGAGCGACGAGTCCGACGATGCTGCCGAGGCCGCGCAGGTCGCCGAGATTGTCGCTGCGGCGGACGACGCCGAGGGCGACGACGCTGCTGAGGCTGCTGACCTCGTCGCGGAGGCGGATGGCGCAGCGGACGAGGACGCCGTCGAGGCCGTCGACGCACCGGCCGTCGCGGACGCCGAAGCGAGCGACGAGTCCGACGATGTCGCTGAGGTGGTCGCGGAGACGGATGACGCCGACGGCGACGACGCTGTTGCGGATGTTGTCGCCGAGGGCGATGACGCTGAAGCCGAGGACGCCGTTGCGGCCGTGGACGCGTTGGCCGCTGCTGACGACGGCGAAGCGGGCGACGAGTCCGCGGATGTCGCTGCGACCGATGACGCCGAGGGCGATGACGAGACTGGCGATGCGGGGGTGGTCGTCGCTGAGGCTGACGCGGTGGCTGCCGATGACGCTGAGAGCGATGACGAGTCCGACGATGTCGCCGAGTTGGTTGCTGAGGCGGTTGGCGCCGAGGGCGACGACGCTGTTGCGGCCGTGGACGGCGAAGCGGCAGACGACTCCGATGAGGCTGACGAGGACGCCGTGGCTGCCGACAGCGACGCTGAGTCCGGCGACGAGGCCGAGGTTGTTGCGGAGGCGGATCTCGCCGAGGGCGACGACGCTGCCGACGACGCTGAGGGCGATGGCGAGTCCGACGATGTCGCTGAGGTTGTTGCTGCGGCGGATGACGCTGAGGGCGACGATGCTGAGGGCGATGACGCTGCCGACGACGCTGAGGGCGATGGCGAGTCCGACGATGTCGCTGAGGTTGTTGCTGGGGCGGATGACGCTGAGGGCGACGATGCTGAGGGCGACGACGCTGCCGACGACGCTGAGGGCGATGGCGAGTCCGACGATGTCGCTGAGGTTGTTGCTGGGGCGGATGACGCTGAGGGCGACGACGCTGTTGCGGCCGTGGACGCGCTGGCCGCCGCCGAGGACGGCGAAGCGGGCGACGAGTCTGGCGATGCCGCTGAGGTAGTCGCGGAGGCCGATGGCGCGGCCGAGGGTGACGGCGCTGCGGATGAGTCTGCTGAGGTCGTCGTGGCCGCGGAGGATGCCGAGGCGGGTGACGAGGTCGGCGACGAGGCGTCGGACGAAGGCGAAGGTGCGGGCGCCCTGGTAGCGGCAGCTGCTGGTCCCGCCATCGGCGACGAGGATTCGACGGACGGTGAGGCAGCACATTTTGGCGGCACCGCGGCCGCTCGAGCGGCCGCGGAGGTGGCGGCGGAGACGGCCGCCGAGGGGGACGGCGACGCCGCCGTCGTGGCTGAGAAGACTCCCGGGGTGTATGTCGCGACCGCTTCGGTTCCGGGTGTGCAGCCGACCGCGCCGAGCTACCCGGGCGGGCCGAACACTCCGCCGGCGTACCGGCCGACGTCCACTGTCTACGGTGGCGGCCAGGGCGCTCCGGTGCACGGTGGCGGCCCTGTTCCGGTCGGCGGGGTCTACGGCGCTCCGGTCGTTCCGCAGCCCGCTCAGCCGCCCGCGGCCGAGGCGGACACCCTGGCCGAGCCGGAGATCCCGGAAGACGAACCGGCGAGCCCCCGGCACCAGCAGCCGGGCGGGCCGTGGCGTCAGGCGTACTGATGGAAAGAAAGGAGCGGCGGCCGTGCGCCGCCGCTCCTTTGCTTGACCCGCGCGATCAGATGCCGCAGTTGGGCGCGGACCAGTACTGGCTGGCGCGGTTCGCGACGTGCGTGTGGTCGTTGTGGTCCGGGTAGCCCGGGCCGAGGATCTCGGCGAACCCGTGGTAGCGGGCGCGCTGAGCCATGGTGCAGAACGACGGCGCACCGGTCAGATCAGCCGCGTCGCCGTAGAGGTGGCGGCTGGTGGACGAGCCGCCGACCGCGCTGTTGCAGGAGTAGCTGCGAAAGCCGCTGCTGATGTACAGCGGAGAGCCCAGGTCCTTGCGGAGGGCCTCCAGCTTCCACATGGTGACGCGGGCGTTGAACTTCGCCGTGCTCGCCGAGACGGCGCCACCCGACCAGTCCGAGTTGCACTTGTTCAACTCGGCGTAGGAGAAGTGGATCGGGGTGCAGTCGTCGTCCTGCAGGGCGTAGATCTGGTTGAACGTCTGCGGTCCGGCGACGCCGTCCGCGGAGAGCCCGTACGCCTGCTGGAAGCGCGTGACGGCGGCCGCGGTGGCCGGCCCGTACGCGCCGTCGAGCGAGAGGACCGCGCCGTAGCCGGGGTAGCCGGACACCCTGATCTGGAGTTGGCGTACGTCCTCGCCGGACATTCCCTGGGACAGCGTCCGGCCCCAGGTGTAGCAGCCGTCCGCGTGCGCGGGCGCGCCGGTGAACACCAGGGCCGTGACGGAGAACCCGGCGGCCAGGGCGAGCGTGGTGAGGAGTTTGAGGGCGTGTCTGAGCATCGTTGACTCCTGGTTCCGTGGGGGTTGCGGGCGGAGTTGCGCGATGCCGTCCTTGATGGACGGTGCCGGATTTCATCCGGCAGAGACACATTGAAGATTATTGCCGACCATTGGTCAAGAGGTTGGCACGCAGGTATCCAGACCGAGTCGCTGCGCGGCCTTCCCCCATTGGGGGATCGTCGTCTGCGACATCGTGTTCATCGTGGTCATGGTCTGCTGCATCATCTCGGGCGTGGCGTTGCCGATCTGGTACTGCACCAGGAGATCGGCCATCTGCTCGATGCCTCCGGTGAGCTGACCGGTCACCGTCAGGTACGCGTCCAGGTCCGTCCGCGGCAAGTCGTCGGGCACCTTGATCTCCCGAAGGTCGGCGCTGAACCGCCGCAGCGCCTTCGCCAGGTCGCTGAGGGCGTTGCCCGCCTCGGTCATCCCCTGGTCCACCTGACCTGGCGGCGGCAGCGTCGCCATCGCCGCGGCGACCTTGAGCAGTACGCCGTTGATGGAGAACCGGACGTCGGCGAAGTCCCGTTCGCAGGTCGCCAACGCCTTCTGCCGCCATTGCTCGGCGGTGTACTTCTCCGGTAGTGCCCGGTAGCCGAACCAGATCGAGGCCAGCGCGGCGACCAGCGAGATGAACCCGGCGAGGATCTTGACGGCGGTACTGAGCCCTGATTTGCGCGGTGAGGCGTAGGTGGTGGGCGTGTACACGACGGCCGGCGGGGCTTGGCGGATCTGCGGCGCGACGGCAACCTGGGCTTGCGGACTCTGGGGCGCGGCGACCGGCGCTTGGCGGATCTGGGGTGCGGCGACCGGGGTCTGCGGGATCGGTGGTGCCGCGGCCAGCGGGGCTCGCTGCGCCGGGATCCAGAACGTCCAGCCGGCGGGTGCGGGCGGCCACGAGGGGTCCGGCTTCCACCCGGGCGGCGGCGTCCAGCCCGAGGGCGGCACCGGCCAGCCCGGCGGCGCGTTGAATCGCCAGGGTGAGCCGGCGGGCGCGGTCATGCCCAGCCCATCTGCATGCGCCGATGCTAGGACCAGCGGCGTACGCGGGGAGTCGCCGATTCCGGCGGTTCGCGGCTCGACTCGGCGGCGGCGCCCTGCCACCCGGTTCCGGTGTCCCTGACTCCTGGTGGACGGGGCCTGCCGCCTGGCGAGGCGTACCCGGGAAAAAGTCTGGCGCGGGTGTCGTTTCCGGCGGGCGCCGTCCGACGCATGGGTATAAGCACCGTGACACCGAAGGAGCATTGAGATGAGCAAGGTTTACACCGGCGCGAGCATGTCCCTCGACGGCTACATCGCCGGTCCGGGCGAGAGCGGCTTCGATCACCTCTTCGAGTGGTACTTCAACGGGGACGTCGAGGTGCCGACCGCCTCGGACATGACCTTCAAGCTCAGCCGGGCGAGCGCCGACTATCTCACCGCGTACGTGGCGCAGACCGGCTCACTTGTCGTGGGCCGCCGGTTGTTCGACCTGGTCAAGGGCTGGGGTGGGCGTCATCCGCTGGACCGGACGGTCGTCGTCCTCACCCACAGCGTCCCCGAGGGCTGGGCGCCGGCCGACGAGAACTTCGTCTTCGTCACCGAAGGCATCGAGGCCGCGGTGGCCAAGGCGGCCGAGATCGCGGGGGACCGCGTGGTCGGGGTCAACGGCGGGACCATCGCGCGCCAATGCCTGGACGCCGGGCTGCTCGACGAGGTCTGGGTCGACCTGGTCCCGGTCCTGCTGGGCAGTGGTACGCCGTTCTTCGAGCACCTCGGGACGGCTCCGGTGCTGCTCGACGGTCCAGTGTCGATCGTTCCCGGCGACCGGGTCACGCACCTGCGGTACCAGGTCCGCAAGTGACTCGCCGGCCACGGTTCGCGAGGCGCATCCGGCCAGATTTCATGATCATGGTCATCTCCATGTCGCGATGGCAACGCAGAATTGACCATGATCATGGTCCGCCGTGATGAGCGGAGGTTTCGCGGGGCCATAGCCCACAAGTCCTCCGTTGATCATGGTCCGCCGCGATCAACGGAAGCCCACCACCGCAGCGTGCTGGGCGAAGAGGAGCGGCCCGCGAGGAAGAACCTCGCGGGCCGCTCCGATGGGGTTGAGGAATCAGCCGGTGATGGTGACGAACGGCCGCGCGAGCGTGGACGTGCCGTCGGTGAGGGTGACCCGGCCCAGGTACCGCAGGCCGGATGTGAGGCCGCTGCCGGTGACGGTCACCGAGAGCGACTGCCCGGTGGTCACCGCGGTGCTGGCCGGGCTGACCGTGGCGTTGCCCGTCGCGGTCGTGCCGAGCAGGAAGACGTGACCCTTGATCGTGGTGAGCGTGTCACCGGCGAACAGGTCGTAGTAGACGTCGTAGGTGCCCGGCCCGAGTGTGATGAGCTCTTCGGAGTCACCGTCGGCGGCCTGCCCGGCGACCTTGTTCGTGCCGGCGTTGTACGCGTAGACGTCGATGTCCGTGGTGGCGGAGTAGTCCGCCGCGTACGTGCCGAACCGGCCGATGGAACCGTCGGGCACCGTGACCGTCACCTTCGCCGTACGCGAGGACGCGGCCGGCGCGGTGGAGACGAACGCGGGACCGCTCGTGGTCAGCGGGTAGTTCGTGACCGTCGCCGGAGCGAGGCCGGCCAGCGACGCGGTGAGCGTACCGGTGTAACCGGCCTTCACCGAGATCGCCGCGGAGCCGGTGCCGGTGACCTCGGTCGGCGAGGCGAACGCGACCGGCCGGACCGCGATGGGGCTGCGGACCATGTGGTCGCGGTGACCCGTGGCCTTGTCGTACCAGGTGATCGAGCCGAACGCCCAGGCGCCCAGCGCGGCCGAGGTCCGGGTCAGCGTCACCTTGTAGGTGGCCGACTGCCCGGCGTCGACCTTCAGCACCGACGGGCTCACCGAGACGGTGAATCCGGCCGGGGCGACGACGGTCGGCGTGTACTTCGAGTCGCGGTCGGTGATGTTGGTGACCGTACGCGTGATCGTCTGCGAGCCGACGAGGTCGCCGACCGAGATCGACGGGTAGTTCATGTCGCTGGCGTCGATCACCGGCAGGGTGCTGCAGTCCACGCCGACGCTGGCCGCCTGGCCGATGGCGCACGCGTACGCCAGCCAGTCCACCGGGCCTGAGTCGTAGACCAGGCCGGGGTTGAACGCCGCACCGGGCTGAACGTGCCCGGAGCCGTAGTTCAGCGGGTTGGCGACGGTGCCGTCGGACGCCTTGATCGGGTTGCCGAAGTTGGTCGTCTGCCCGGCGGTGGTCATGAGCGCCGACTTGATCGTCATCGGGTCCCAGTCGGGGTGCGCGCTCTTGAGGAGCGCGGCCAGACCGGCGATGTGCGGGCTCGACATCGAGGTGCCGGATTCGGCGTTGAAGTTGTTGCCGTCCTTGGCCGGCGAGATCGCCGCGATGACGTCGACGCCGGGTGCGGTGATGTCCGGCTTGAGCAGGTCACCGCCGCCCGCGAGGGACGGTCCGGCGGAGGAGAAGCCCGCCATCATCGGCGCCTCGACCGGAGTGGTGTCGGTCTCGGTGAGCGACGCGGTCGCGCCCGGCGTCGCCGCGTACGCCTTGACGGCGTCACCGCCCGAGGCGGCTTCGAGGTGCACCGTCGGAACGGAGTGGAAGTCGCCGACCAGTCCGGTGGTGCCCGCCGGGTTGGCCAGCACCATGCCGACACCGCCGGCGTCCTTGACCACCTGGCTCTTCTCGACCCGGGCGTTGGTGCCCCGGGTGCAGAGGACGATCTTCCCGGCCGCCTGGGCCGGGTCGATCGATCCGGGCATGCAGAGCGTGGCGTCGGCGACGGTCCGCCCGGCGGCCGGGATGGCAGCCGAGTCGACCAGCGGCGACGTCGGGACCGCGCCGGGCACGACGCCGACGCCGGTGTAGCGGGCGCCGTTGCCGAGGACGACCGTCTTCTGGTTGCCCCGTGGGTGGGTGCTGGCGGCGACGGTGGCGACCCACGGCGCGATGTGCGCGACCGTGCTCGCACCCGGGCCGTTGTTGCCCGCCGAGGCGGCGACGAACACGCCGGCCGCAGCCGCGTTGAAGAACGCGACCTCGGTCGGGTAGAAGAGCGCAGTCGTCGAGCCCGAGATCGAGAAGTTGATGACGTCGACACCGTCGGTCACGGCCGCGTTGATCGCCGCGACGAGGTCGGAGACGGCGCCGCTCGCCTCGGAGGCCGAGCCCGGCGGGTTCTCCCAGAGCGCCTTGTACGCCGCGACGCGAGCCGCCGGGGCCATGCCGCTGATCGAGCCGACCGCCGCTCCGTTGATGCTGGCCGGGACGTTGTTGTTACCAGCCGACGTGGACGCGGTGTGCGAGCCGTGGCCGTCGTAGTCGCGCGGGGACCAGAACTCGACCGGCTGGATCGAGCTCTGCCCGGCGCCCCGGAAGAATCGTGCGCCGATCAGCTTGTTGTTGCAGGTCACGGGAGCGCCCGTGGTGCCGGCGTCGCAGGTGCCGTGCCACTTCGAGGCAATCGTCGCCGCGTCCGGCCGAGGCTCGGGCAGCGCCGCGAACGCCGGGTTCTCCGGCCAGATGCCGGTGTCGATGACGCCGACGATGACGCCCTCGCCCGCGTTGGCGACTCCGCCGAACTGCTTCTGCCATACGCCGTCGTCACCGGTGAGGCCGAGGAAGCTCGGTGTGGTGACGGTGTCGACCTGGACGGTCTCGTTCGCCCACAACCCGGTCACGCCCGGGGTCTTGGTGAGGCGAGCGGCCTCGGCCTTGGTCAGCTGGGCCGTGAAGCCGTTGAAAACGGTCTGGTAGTCGTACCCCTTGCGGGACGTGCTGATCCCGGCGGTGCGCAGCGTCGCGTCGTGGTCGCTCGTCAGCCGCTGGGCGTACGCCTTCGCCTCGGGGGAGTGGGCGTCGACCTTCTTGCCCTTGCCCGGCTTGGTCGCCTTGTAGCCGGTCCGGTCACCGGCGTAGGTGGCGATCGGCTGGCCGGCCGTCTGGACGATGTACGTGGCGGTGTCGGCGGCGCCGCCCGGGGCCGCGGTGGCGCTGCCGTTCAGAATGACCGTCAAACCGGCCATCGTGACCACGGCGAGCGCGCCCACGGCGAGCCGGTGGGCCGCCTGGCGCTGGAGATTCACGGGGGTATACCTCCTGAGAGTCGCGGCCCCTCACTCCCATGTGGTGGGCCGCCGCTCGTTGACGCTAACGCCGTGATCACCTATGGCGACCTGCTCGAACGGCTGCCCACGTGACGCGGCCACCACAGCGCAAGCCTGATCCGTGACACGGGCGCGACAGTCCTGTCGCCCGAACGACTGATCAATCGGGCTGTGGCGCATCGATGGAAAGTCGATCAGGGACCTACGGAGTCGATCAGGATCCGGCGGACGCGGCACGCCGGTCGATCACGACCGTAAGTTCATGATCGCGCGGCGAGCAGTTCACCGGAAAGCGCACCCACCCAGGATGCGCAAGACCTATATATTCCGCACAATCAATGCATCCGTGTGTCGCGCCCCTGCCGGAGACCCCCGCCCGGCCGCGTACGCGGACAGGCAGGAGAACCCTCGTGCGCAGAACCCTTCAGACCGCGCTGAGTGTGGCGGTCGCCCTCGTCCTCGTGGTCGTGGCCGCGCCACCCGCGAACGCCACCCCGCCCAACATCCCGTCGTACTCCACCGCGGTCAGCCGGCTCGCGGCGCTGACCGTGGCCGCCGAGTCCCACCAGTCCACCTACGATCGGGATCTGTTCCCGCACTGGATTACGATCACCGGCTCCTGCAACACTCGGGAGCAGGTGCTCAAGCGGGACGGCACCGGTGTCGTCGTCAACAGCAGCTGCTACCCGACCGCGGGCTCCTGGTACAGCCCCTACGACGGCGCGACCTGGACCGATCCGGCCGACATCGACATCGACCACATGGTGCCGCTGGCGGAGGCGTGGCGGTCCGGCGCGTGGGCCTGGACGACGGCCCAGCGCCAGACCTACGCCAACGATCTCGGCGGTCCCGAGCTGTGGGCGGTCACCGACAATGTGAACCAGGCGAAGGGCGACCAGGACCCGGCGCACTGGAAGCCGTCGCTCACCTCGTTCTGGTGCACCTACGTCCGGGCGTGGATCCAGGTGAAGTGGTACTACAACCTCACCGTCGACAGCACCGAGAAGTCCGCTCTGAGCACGATGCTGACCTACTGCTGAGCACCGGTCGCCCGGTGGTGCGCGAGGAGATCGGCGTACCACCGGGCGCTGTCCTTCAGCACCCGCCGCTGGGTCGCGTAGTCCACGTGGACGAGGCCGAACCGCTTGCCGTAGCCCAGCGTCCACTCGAAGTTGTCGAGCAGCGACCAGACGAAGTAGCCCCGCAGGTCTACGCCCGCCGCCATCGCCTCGGTCAACGCGGAAATGTGCCGCTGGAGGTATGAGGTCCGCTCGGCGTCCTGGACCCGGCCGTCGGCCGGCTCGTCGGCGTAGGCGGCGCCGTTCTCCGTCACCACGATCGGCACGTCGTACTCGCGGGTGACGCGGACGAGCATCTCCGTGAGCCCGCTCGGGTCGACGGTCCAGTCCATCGCGGTCACCGGCCCCGGCGGCTTGTGGAACGCCACCCGCTCCGCGCTGGGGAACGGCCAGGGCCCGGTGACCGGCTCGGCGGCGGCTCCGACGAGGTCGGGCTGGTAGTAGTTCACGCCCAGCAGGTCGATCGGCGTACCGATCACCTTCAGGTCGTCGTCCCGCACGAACCGCCAGTCCGTCACGGCCGCGGTGTCGTCCAGCACATCCAAGGGGTACGCACACCGCAGTACCGGGTCGGTGAAGACGCGATTGAGCAACCCGTCGATCCGGCGTGCCGCATCGAGATCCGCTGGATCGCCGGACACCGCACGGACGGCCCCCTGGTTGAGCGCTATAGAGATCCGGGAGTCGGGAGCGGCTCCGCGAATCGCCTGGGTGGCCAGACCATGACCGAGCAGCAGGTGGTGCACGGCGGCGAAGGCAGCCGCGCCGTCGGCCCGCCCAGGGGCGTGCGCGCCCGAGCCGTAGCCCAGGAACGCCGAGCACCAGGGTTCGTTGAGCGTGCACCACAGGCCGACGCGGTCGCCGAGACGGTTCGCGACGACCTCGGCGTACTCGGCGAACCGGTACGCGGTGTCCCGCTCGAGCCAGCCGCCGCGATCCTCCAGCGCCTGCGGCAGGTCCCAGTGGTAGAGGGTGGCGACGGGCATGATCCCGCGCTCGCACAACGCGTCGACGAGGCGGTCGTAGAAGGCGAGCCCGGCCTCGGTCACCGGGCCGATCCCGTCCGCCACGACGCGCGGCCAGGACACCGAGAACCGGTACGCGGTCAGCCCGATCTCGGCCATGAGCGCGACGTCGCCGGCGTACCGGTGGTAGTGCTCGGCGGCTCGTTCGCCGGTGTGCCCGTTCGCGACGATGCCGGGCCGGGCGCAGAAGGTGTCCCAGATGGACGGAGTACGCCCGTCGTCGGCGACGGCCCCTTCGATCTGGTACGCAGCCGTGGCGGCCCCCCACCAGAAGCCGGCCGGGAATTGCTCCGCCAGTCCGGCCAGAGATGCCGGAGAGCGCTCTCCATTCATGAAGCAGAGGATTCCGCCTGATCCGGTGCCTTGTCAAGACATCGATGCTTGACAAGGGCGAAACATGAGCGTACGAACGGAGAGCGCTCTCCAACTCCGGCTGCCCCCGTCCTTGGCAGGTGATCGCCCATGAACCTCCGCATACCCCTCGTGTCCCTCGCGGCGGCAGCGTTAGCCGCCGCGCTCACGGTCCTCCCGTTGTCCGCCAGCGCGGCGGATCCGTTGCTCTCCCAAGGCAAACCGGTCCTCGCCTCGTCCTCGGAAGGGGCCGGCACCCCCGCCGAGGCCGCCGTCGACGGCAACGCCGGCACGCGGTGGTCGAGCCTGTTCGCCGATCCGCAGTGGCTCCGCGTCGACCTCGGCGCCCCCGCGACGATCAGTCAGGTCGTCCTGCGGTGGGAGGCGGCGTACGCGTCGGCGTATCAGATCCAGACGTCGGCCGACGGCACGAATTGGCAGACGATCTACTCCACCACCACGAACACGGGCGGGACGCAGACGCTGAGCCTCACCGGCTCCGGCCGCTACGTCCGGGTCTACGCCACCGCCCGCGCGACCGGGTACGGCGTCTCGCTGTGGGAGTTCCAGGTGTACGGCACGCTCGGCGCGTCCACCTGCGACACGGCGACGAACCGGGCACTGAACCAGCCCGCGACCGCCTCCTCGGCGGAGAACGCGGCCAACCCGGCGACGGCGGCCGTCGACGGCAACACCGGTACGCGATGGTCGAGTCTGTTCGCCGATCCGCAATGGCTCCGGGTCGACCTCGGCAGCACCCAGTCGATCTGCCGCGTGGTGGTGCAGTGGGAGGCGGCGTACGCGTCGGCGTATCAGATCCAGACGTCGGCCGACGGCAGCACGAACTGGCAGACGATCTACTCCACGACCGCCGGCAGCGGCGGTACGCAGACTCTCGACGTCTCCGGATCGGGCCGTTACCTCCGGGTCTACGGCACCGCCCGGGCGACCGGCTACGGCTACTCGATCTGGGAACTCCAGATCTTCACCGGCTCCGGCGGCACGACCAGTCCGAGCCCGAGCCCGAGCCCGAGCCCGAGCCCGAGCGGGAATTGGACCACCGTGTGGAGCGACGACTTCACCGGCGCGGCCAACTCCTCGCCGAGTTCGGCGAACTGGCTGCTCCGCACCGGCACGCAGTACCCCGGCGGCGCGGCGAACTGGGGGACCGGCGAAGTCGAGACCGCCAGCGCCTCGACGGCGAACGTCTACCTCGACGGCACCGGGAAGCTGAACGTCAAGGCGATCCGCGACGGGTCGGGCAACTGGACCTCGGGACGGCTGGAGACGCAGCGGACCGACTTCGCGGCCAACCCGGGCGAACTCGTCCGCTTCGCCGCCGTCATCCAGCAGCCCAACGTCGCCAACGCGCTCGGCTACTGGCCGGCCTTCCGGGCGACCGGGGCGGCGTACCGGGGGAACTTCACCAACTGGCCCGGCGTCGGGGAGACCGACATCATGGCCGGGGTCAACGGGCGCAGCCAGCTCGCCCAGACGCTGCACTGCGGCACCGCACCGGACGGCGTCTGCGGTGAGTACACCGGGCGCAGCAGCGGACTGGCGACCTGCGCCGGCTGCCAGACCGGCCTGCACGAGTACGCCCAGGTCGTCGACCGGACGAAGACCGACGAGGAGATCCGGTTCTACCTCGACGGCGTGCAGACCTGGGTGGTCAAGGAGAGCCAGGTCGGCGTGGCCGCCTGGGACGCCGCCGTCCACCACGGGTTCTACCTCCGGCTGGAGCTGCCGATCGGCGGCGCGTGGCCGAGCGCGGTCGCCGGGCGTACGGTGCCGACCCCGGACACGACGTCGGGCGGCGTCATGGTCGTCGACTCGGTGACCGTGCAGAAGCAGACCGGCGCGACCGCTCCGGCGATGACCGACCCGCCGATCCCCGCCGGGCCGAGCGTCGTCAAAGTCGTTGGTACGCAAGGCAACTGGCAATTGCAGGTGAACGGAACGCCGTGGGAGGTACGCGGGCTGACCTACGGGCCGCCCCAGAGTGCCGCCGACGGCTACGTCCGGGATCTCCAGGCGGCCGGGGTGAACACGGTGCGTACCTGGGGAGTGGACGACGCGAACACGCCGACACTGCTGACCACGGCGGCCCGACATGGTCTGAAAGTCGTCGTCGGGCACTGGCTGAACCAGGGCGCGGATTACGTCAACGACGCGACCTACAAGGCGACCACGAAGGCGGAGATCGTCAACCGCGTCAACGCCTTGAAGAACAATCCCGGCGTCCTGCTGTGGGACGTCGGCAACGAGGTGATCCTGACCATGCAGGATCACGGCCTCCCGGCGGCCGAGGTCGAAGCGCGGCGCGTCGCGTACGCCCAGTTCGTGAACGAGGTCGCGGTCGCGATCCATGCCGCGGACCCGAACCACCCCGTGACCTCGACCGACGCCTGGACCGGCGCGTGGCCCTACTACAAGCAGTACGCCCCGGCGCTGGACCTGCTCGCGGTGAACTCGTACGGCGCGATCGGCGGCGTGAAGCAGGCCTGGATCGACGGCAATTACACCAAGCCGTACATCATCACCGAGGGCGGCCCGGCGGGCGAGTGGGAGGTGCCCAACGACGTGAACGGCGTCCCGACCGAGCCCTCCGACCTGCAGAAACGAGACGGATACGCGGCCAGCTGGGCCGCCGTCAAGTCCCATCCGGGCGTGGCGCTCGGCGCGACCGAGTTCCACTACGGACTGGAGAACGACTTCGGCGGCGTCTGGCTCAACACCTATCCCGGCGGCTGGCATCGGCTCGGCTTCTACGCCCTGCAGAAGGCTTACACCGGGACGACGGCGGCGAACACGCCACCGGAGATCACCTCGATGACGGTGTCGAACCAGACCGCCGTCCCGGCGGGCGGCACGTTCACCGTGAACGTGTCCGCGAGCGATCCGCAAGGTGATGCCATCCGGTACAACCTCATGGCGAGCGACAAGCACATCACCGGCGGGACCGGCTTCAGCAACCTCCGGTTCACCCAGACCGGCAACGGCCAGTTCACCGTCACCGCGCCGGAGACGCTGGGCGTCTGGAAGATCTACGTGTACGCCTTCGACGGCCACGGCAACGTCGGGATCGAGCAGCGCTCGGTCAAGGTGGTGCCGCCGACGATTCCTGGGACGAACGTGGCGCGCGGCAAGACCGCGACCGCCTCGTCGTACCAGCCGACCGGCACCAACGGGCCGCAGCTGCCGTCGTACGCGGTCGACGGGAACTGGACGACGCGGTGGGCCTCCGAATGGGTGGCGACGGCGTGGTTCCAGGTCGACCTGGGTGCGGTCACCGCGGTCAACCACGTCGAGCTGGCCTGGGAATCGGCGTACGCCAAGGCGTACCAGGTGCAGGTGTCCACCGACGGCAGCACGTGGACCACGGTGTACTCGACCAGTGGCGGCGACGGCGGGTTCGACGAGATCGCGCTGAACGGGTCTTCACCCACAGTTTCAGCTCGCTACGTCCGGGTCAACGGCACCGAACGGGCCACCACATACGGCTACTCCCTGTGGGAGTTCGGCGTCTACAAGCCGTGACTCCCGTACGCGGGGCGCTCCTGCCCGAGCGCCCCGCGCTTTCATGATCATTGCGTCAGCCATGCTGTTTCCGCGGGCATTTTGCCCGATTCAACAGCATGGCTGACGCAATGATCATGCGGCGGACGAAATGGAGAGCGCTCTCCCCTCGTGCTATAAAGGCCGCATGGCCTTGGGAGAGCCCACGGGGAGGCGCGCCCCGACGCTGGAGGACGTCGCGAAGGTGGCGGGCGTGTCCCGGGCCACCGTCTCGCGCGTCGTCAACAACACCCGCAACGTCGATCCGGCGCTGCACACGGTCGTCTGGGACGCCGTGGCCGCCACGGGCTATGTCCCCAACCGGGCGGCCCGATCGCTGGTGACGCGGCGGACGGATGTCGTCGCCTTGGTGGTCTCCGAGGCGGAGAACCGGGCCTCCGACGATCCGTTCTACAGCCGGTTCCTCGGCGACCCCTTCTTCGGCCGGGTGCTCGGCGGCGCGCTCAGTGTCCTCGCTCCGTTGGGCGTACACGTGCCGTTGACGCTGGTGGGCTCGGCGGCCGCCCGCCGGAAGCTGATCGCCGATCTGCGCGGCGGCCAGCTCGACGGCGCGCTGGTCATCTCGCTGCATCCGCAGGATCCGCTGCCCCGCCAGCTCGCCGAGGCCAAGGCACCGGCTGTCCTGTTCGGACGGCCGTCCACCCCGACCGCCATCGACTACGTGGACGTCGACCAGGCCGGCGCGGCCAAACTCGCCGCCGAGCACCTGTTGAGCCGCGGCTGCAAGCGTGTCGTGTCCGTGGCCGGGTCGCTCGACATGCCGGCCGGCCACGACCGGCTGACCGCGTTCCGGGCCGCGCTGGCCGACCACGGGATCACCGACGTGCCCGCCGAAGAGGGCGGGTTCACCCAGGAGGGCGGCGAGCAGGCCATGCTGCGCCTGCTCAAGAAACATCCCAAACTCGACGGGGTGTACGCGGCCAGCGACGTGATGGCGCAGGGAGCCGTGCACGTGCTGCGCGAGGCGGGCAAACGCGTACCGGAGGACGTGGCCGTCGTCGGCTTCGACGACAGCAGTGCGGCGTCGTCCTGCCGTCCGCCGCTGACGACCGTACGCCAGCCGGTGGAGGACATGACGGCGGAGATGGCCCGGATGCTCATGTTCCACCTGGAGCACCCCGCCGCGCGGACGACGTCGGTCGTCTTCGAGCCCACGCTCGTGGTGCGCCAGTCCGCCTGACGGTCGCGCTTTCCGCGCTGGATCAGCGTTCCCGGTCGAATCTTCGGTCAAGATACGACGCGAAACCCTGATCCAGCTCCCACACCCGCCCCTTGACACGGCCGCGCAACGGAAGCATGCTCGCTCGGAGAGCGCTCTCCGACTCACTCCCGAAGGAGCCGCATGCGGTCGTTCCTCTATCGGCTGGACGTCAAGGGCTCGCCCTACCTGTACGTCGCGCCGTTCTTCCTGATCTTCGCGAGCTTCGGGCTGTTTCCCTTGGCGTACACCGGATGGGTGTCGCTGCACGAGTGGAATCTGCTCGAGGACAGCCACCCGTGGATCGGCCTCGCGAACTACACCACGCTGTTCACCGACTCCAGCTTCTGGAACGCACTGCGCAACACGGCCCAGATCTGGGTCCTGTCGACCGTCCCGCAGCTCGTCGCGGCACTGTTCCTCGCCAACACGCTCAACCAGCGGCTGCGCGCGCCCACGTTCTGGCGGCTGACCGCGCTGCTGCCGAACATCACCTCGGTCGCCGCCGTGGCGCTCATCTTCAGCCAGGTCTTCGGCAAGGAGTACGGCCTGGTGAACTGGGTGCTGAGCCTGTTCGGCGCGGGGCACATCGACTGGCAGGCCGGCACCGCCTCGTCCCAGGTAGCCATCTCGGTGATGATCATCTGGCGCTGGACCGGCTACAACGCGCTCATCTACCTGGCCGCGATGCAGGCCGTGCCGCGCGACCTCTACCAGGCGGCCGAACTGGACGGCGCGAGCGGCTTCCAGCAGCTCACCCGGATCACCCTGCCCGCGATCCGGCCGACCGTGATCTTCACCGTCATCGTCTCGACCATCGGCGGCATGCAGGTGCTCGCCGAACCCCTGCTCTTCGGCGGCTCCTCGACCACCGGCGGCTCCGACCGCCAGTTCCAGACCCTCGGGCTCTACCTCTACGAGGCCGGCTTCACCCGGTTCGACTTCGGGTACGCCGCCGCCGCGGCCTGGGCCATGTTCGGCGTGATCGTGCTGGCCGCCATCGCCAACTACTTCCTCACCAGCCGTCTGCGGAGGTCCTGATGACGACTTTGACATCCCGGGTTGCCGTCCGGCCGGCGGTGAAAGGTCGCCGCAAGCCTTATCGCGCCGAGCGCCGGCCGGGGAAGCTGGCGTACCTGACGCTGGCCGGGCTGGCCGTCTTCTCCGGCTTCCCGATCTACTGGTCGCTGGTCGTCGCGTCGCAGGACAACTCCGTGCTCGGCGCGGTCCCGCCGCCCTTCGGCATCGGCAGTCACCTCTTCGAGAATCTGGACCGGGCCTTCGGGACGGTCCCTTTCCTGCGAGCGCTGGCCAACTCGTTCATCGTCTCGGGCGCCATCACGGTCAGCGTCGTCCTGTTCTCCACCCTGGCCGGATTCGCCTTCGCCAAGCTGCGCTTCCGGGGCCGCAACGCGATGCTGCTCATGATCGTGGCCACCATGATGGTGCCGACACAGCTCGGCATCATCCCGCTGTACCTGATCATGATCAAGGCCCACCTCGCCGGCACGATGTACGCCGTGATCGCGCCGTCGCTGGTGAGCGCGTTCGGCGTCTTCTTCATGACGCAGTTCCTGCGGGAGGCGGTGCCGACCGAACTCCTCGAAGCGGCCCGCGCCGACGGGTGCTCCACCATCCGGATCTTCTGGCACGTCGTGCTGCCCGCCTCTCGTCCGGCCGCGGCGGTGCTCGGCATGCTGACCTTCATGACGGCGTGGAACGACTTCTTCTGGCCGCTCGTCGTGCTGACCCCGGAGGACCCGACGGTGCAGGTGGCGCTGTCCACGCTGGCCAGCGGCTACGTGCAGGACTACTCGCTGTCGCTGACCGGTACGCTCATCGCCACCGTGCCGCTGCTGGCGCTCTTCGGCATCCTCGGCCGCCACATCATCGGCGGCATCATGCAGGGCGCGGTCAAAGGCTGACCGGCCCCTCCGGACGCCCGAGATCACGGTTCCGGGTCGAATCTTGGGCGATGATTCGACCCGGAACCCTGATCCAGCGCTGGCCGGGGGCACGGCACCGCTGGCAGGTTCGTGGATCTTGGCGGTGAAACGTGCTCTTAACAGGGCGGCGATAGCGTCGAAGGGCCCGGCCGATCATGGCTTTCGGCGTACCACTGGAAAGGACGCAGCGTGACCACCGTGGAGATCGTGGAGACCGACGAGGGCGATCCTCGCGTGGCGCCGCTCGTGCGCGAGTTGCGCGCGGAGCTGGACGCGCGATATCCCGAGGAGATCGAGTTCGATCACCCGCGGGTCAAGGCGCGGGCGCGGTTCCTGCTCGCGCTGGTGGACGGCCACGCGGCCGGATGTTGCGCGTTGCAGGCGCTCGGCGACGGTGACTCGGAGTTGAAGCGGATGTACGTGCGGCCGGGCAACCGTGGTCTCGGGATCGGCAAGCGGCTGATGGGTGCGGCCGAGGAGCTGGCTCTCGCAAGTGGACTGACGAGCATGCGCCTGGAGACGGGACCGCGCCAGCCGGAGGCGATCGCCGTCTACGAACGCGCGGGGTTCACCCGCATTCCGAACTACCCGCCCTACGACCAGTGGGAGTTGAGCCTCTGCTACGCCAAGGCGCTCAGCTCACCCGGGCTGACCAGTCCGCTCTCGTAACCGAGGACGACCAGCTGGGCCCGGTCGCGGGCGGCGAGTTTGGCCAGCAGGCGGCTCACGTAGGTCCGGGCCGTCGCGGCGCTGATGTGCAGGCGCGTGGCCAGCTCGGTGTTGGACCGGCCCAGGGCGATCTCACGGAGCACATCGCGTTCGCGGTCCGTCAGCGTGCTGAGCAACTCGGGCCGGGTGCGCACGCTCGTGTAGCTCGCGATGACCTTGCGCGTCACGGCGGGGGAGAGCAGCGCCTCGCCTGCCGCCACCACGCGGATCGCGTGGCGAAGATCGCCCGGCCGGATGTCCTTCAGCAGGTAACCGGCCGCCCCGTGGCGCAGCGCCGCCGCGATGTGCTCGTCCTCGTCGAAGGTCGTGAGCACCAGGACCCGGACTCCGCGCAGCTCAGGGTCCGCGACGATGCGCCGGGTCGCCTCCAGCCCGTCGACCCCGGGCATCCGGATGTCCATCAAGGCCACGTCGGGCCGCTCGCTTCGGACGAGCGAGACCGCGTCACTTCCGGTCGCCGCCTCGCCCACGACCGCGATGTCTCCCTCACTTTCAGCAAGGGTACGCAGACCGGCGCGGACGAGTTCCTGATCGTCGACGATCACTATCCGGATCACGCCAGCCTCACCGGGAGGGTGGCGGTGACGGTGAATCCGGCCGGCGTTCCGTTCCCGGCCGTCAGGCTTCCGCCGAGGAGCCGGGCGCGTTCGCTCATGCCCCGCAGGCCGTGCCCGGTCTTCGCCACCGGCCCGCCGTGCCCGTCGTCGCTGACCTCCAGCCGGAGGATGTGCTCTTCCCGACGTAGCGCGATGCGGACGTTCTGGGCTTGTGCGTGGCGGATCACGTTGGTCAGCGCCTCCTGGACGATCCGGTACGCCGCCGCGTCGATGGCCGGGGAGATCCGGCCGAGTCCCATGTCCACATGCGAGCGTACGGTGAGGCCGGTCGCCTCGGCCGACGCGATCAGGCCGTCGAGGTCTCGCAGCGAGACCATTGTTTTCGGCGGGTCGTCGGTACGCAGCAGTTTCACCGTGCTCCGCAGTTCTCGCATCGTCTGCTCCCCGGTGTCCCGGACGAGTGCGACGGCCTTCGCGGCGACCGTCGTGTCACCCCGCACGATCGCCTCGGCGGCTACGTTCGTCTGCAATGCGATCACCGACATCGTGTGGCCGACCGAGTCGTGCAGGTCCCGGGCGATGACCTCCCGTTGCGCCTGCAGGCGGCCTTCGGCCTCCCGGGTCAGCCGCTCCTGCTCGTCGCGGCGGATCACGCGACGGGAGCGTACGCCGTCGCCGAGCGCGATGGCGGCGGCCAGGAGCGCCACGTTGGAGATCAGCTCGTAGCCGAGCAGGTACGCAGCCGGCTCCCCGCCGCGGAACCGGAAGAACCACGACACGCTCACCACCACGATCGCGGTGACGACGGCCGGCCGCACGAGCCCCAGCTCGGCTGCCGAATAGAGGGCGGCCACCACCGGGACGGCGACGCCGATCGCCGGGTAGCCCATCGTGTAGTACGCGAACAGCCCCAGCGTCGTCACGGCGAGCACGACCCGGGGCGTACGCCGCCGGACCAGCATCAGCGCGCCGAAGCCCAGGGCGAAGGCGTACGCCGTGACGCCGGATGCCGTTCCCGGGGACGACTGGCCGGCCCGGTCGGTCGCGATGATCAGCGCGATCGCCAGCGTGACGAAGACGCCGAACAGCACGTCGATCACCCAGGGCGCGACCCCTCGATCGTCCCGCTCGTCCGGCCGGCTCTCCATGGTCTCGATGCTAGGCGGGTTCTGACCTGCCGAACGTCGCCTGCCGACGACTTCCGGGGTCAACCGGTGACGACCCTTAAGGGCCGTGTTTTCGAGTCCCGGTACGCGATCGTGGTCCGATGCCGGGCGAGGCGCCGATTCCTAGCGTTGGCCGCATGGAAGACGTCAAGCAGTTCTCCGATGGCCTCCGGCGGCTGCCGTGGCCGCTGATCCTGGGGCTGGGCGGGCTCGCCCTCGTGCACCCACTGATCAGCGTGACCGGGCTCGCCGACATCTTCGGCGACGCCGTCACACACTTGTCCGTCCTCGCCGCGATCTCGGTGATCTGGATCGCCGTCGTGGGCCTGAGTCGGGTGGAGCGACCGGTGCTGACGCTGACGGCGGCCGGCGCGGCGTACGGGGTGATCGAGCTGGCCATCGGCGGTGTCGTCGGGGTCTTCGCCGACGACCCGTCGACCGGGCTCGACTTGTCGCTCCTCGGCTTCGCCCTCATCCCGGTGCTGCTCACGAACGGGATCTGGGGCGCGTTCACCGGGCTGATCGCGTTGCTCGTCCAGCGGCTGCGAGGTGTGCGATGACTGCCCTCTCCCGGCGCGCTTTGCTGACGGCCGGTTCCCTCGCCGCGGCCGGATTGGCCGGATGCGACGGGATCATCGCCTCCGGCGGCGCAAATAACAGCGCCCAGGGCAGTGCGGGCAGTCTCCTGAAGAGCAAGCTCGACCTGCCGGGCCGGTTCCAGGCGCCCCTGCCGATCCCGCCCGTCCTCAAGCCGGTACGCACCGACGGCACGACGGACTACTACGAGATCACCCAGAAGGTGGCACAGGCCGAGATCCTGCCGGGCGTGTCCACGACGGTGTGGGGCTACAACGGGATCTTCCCTGGACCCACCGTGGTCTCCCAGGCCGGACGGCGTACCGTCGTGACCCATCGCAACGAGCTGCCGGTGCCGGTCTCGGTGCATCTGCACGGCGGCAAGGTCGCGCCGGAGCACGACGGCTACCCGACGGATTTGATCATGGGCACCGGCCCGCACTCCGGCCACAGCGGACGCATGACGACCGGTCCCCGGGACTACGTCTACGGGCTGGACCAGCCCGCCGCCACTCTGTGGTACCACGACCACCGCATGGACTTCACCGGACCACAGGTCTACCGGGGCCTGGCCGGATTCCACCTGATCCGGGACGACCTGGAGGAGTCGCTGGGGCTGCCTGACGGCGACCGCGACATCCCGCTGATGATCACCGACCGGGCGTTCGAGGCCGACGGCGGCTTCCGCTACCCGTCGGTCGACCCGTCGCTGGCGAATACGCCCGGCGTCACCAGCGACTACGTCAGCGGCGTCCTGGGGGACTGCATCCTGGTGAACGGCGCCCCTTGGCCGGTGCTGGAGGTGGCGGCCGCCCGCTACCGCTTCCGCATCCTCAACGCCTCCAACGCGCGGCGCTACGAACTCAGCCTCGACGAGGGCGCGACCTTCGTCCAGATCGGCAGCGACCTCGGCCTCCTCGAACGGCCGGTTCGGCGCAAGACGATCGAGATCGCCCAAGCCGAACGGTACGACGTGATCGTGGACTTCTCCGGTTTCCCGCCCGGCCGGCAGATCACCATGCGCAACGGCCATGGCCGGGGCGGCACCGCCGACGTGATGCGGTTCGTCGTCACGCGTACGGCGTCGGACGACAGCCGCATCCCTGACAAGCTCGCCGCCCGGGAGCAGCTCTCCCCGGACCAGGCCGTCGCCGAGCGGCAGATCGTCTTCGCCCGGGGCGGTGGCGAGAAAAACGGCATGACACTGTGGACGGTCAACGGCAAACCGTTCACCGAGGACTACATCGTCGCCCGCCCGAAGCTCGGCACCGTCGAGAAATGGACCGTCCGGGCGCTGAACGTCGAGCACCCCTTCCACATCCACCTCGCCGGATTCCAGATCCTGAACAGTGCGCAACAAGGCTGGAAGGACACCGTCAACCTCGACAACGGCGGCAAGGCCGAGCTGCTGGTGAAGTTCGCCGGATATCGCGGCAAATACGTCCTCCACTGCCATAACCTCGAGCACGAGGACATGATGATGATGGCCAACTTCGAAGTCGTCTAGGCGCTGGGGCCGGCCGTGATCAACGGGGTGGGGAGGGCGAGGCGGGCGGCGGCGAGGGCCGGGTCGCCGGCGACGGAGTGTGAGACCGAACGCCGTGTCAGGGCGCGCGTGAGAGCGGCGGAGACCGGCGTACGCCCGGTGAGGAGGCCGCCGGCGAGGACCACCGGTCCGTCCGGCGGCCCGAGGTCGTCGAGCGTACGGAGCAACTCGGTGGCCGCGGAGTCTACAAGGGACTGGGCAAGAGGGTCGCCGGCAAGAGCGTGCGAACACACGACGGGGGCGAGGGCGGCGTACTGGTCGGGGGTGGTGCGGTTGCCCCAGGCGAGCAGTTCGTCGACGGTTTCCGCGCCCGCGTGCGACGCGACGGCTGCTGCGAACGGCGTGTCCGGCCAGTGAACGGCGATGCTGCGTACGGCGGATAGGCCGAGCCACACCCCGGAGCCCCGGTCGCCGAGGAGCCAGCCCAAGCCGTCCGCCGTCGCGGTGACCTGCCGATCGCGTACGCGGGCCGCGATCGCCCCCGTGCCCGCGATCAGCACGACGCCGTGGTCTGAGGTGGTGCCCGCCGCGAACGCCGTGACCGCGTCGGCGTACGCCGAGAAGGAACAGGCGAGGCCGAGGCGAATCAGCGACCCGGAGTAGTCGCCGAGCCGGAGGCCGGTGATCCCCGCGACGCCCAGCCCGACCGCGACGACGCGGGAGACGTCGTGCCCGGCCAGCGCGGCCCCGACCGCCTGCTCGAACGCGACCGGGGCAGAAGGATGACGCAGCGGGTTGCCGGGACCGGCCTGGCCCCGGCCCAGGACGACACCATCCACCGTGGCCACCACGGCGCGGGTGCCGGTGCCGCCGGCGTCGACTCCCACCATCAGCGCGTTCACGCAGGTCATCGAAGCACGCGAAAACAACTATTGACAAGACCTAGTCGCGATCGTAATTTTCATCGCACCGACAGGAACGTGAAAAAGGTGAAGACAATGACGGTGGTGAGCGGCGGCCTGATGGAGCGCCTGAAGACGGAGGGGCCCGGCCTGCCCGACGCGCTGGCCCGCATCGCCGAGCAGATCCTCGCCGATCCGCAGGCGGCGGCCCATGCGTCCATCGTGGACCTGGCCGAGCGGGCCGGCACCTCGACGGCAACCGTCACCCGGTTCAGCCGCATGTTCGGCTTCCGGGGCTACGCCAATCTCCGGGTCGCCGTCGCTACCGAGACGGGCCGGGCCGAGCAGGCCCGCTGGGAGACCGACATCAGCGGCGACATCACCCCGGGCGATTCGCTCGACCGGGCGCTGAACGTCATCGCCACCGCCGACACGCGGGCGATCCAGTCGACCGCGGCCGGTCTGGACCTCGCGGCGGTGGACGAGGTGGCGACCGCGATCGCGGCGGCCTCCCGCGTCGAGATCTTCGGCCTGGGCAGCAGCGGCACGGCCGGTCAGGAGATGGCGTTCCGGCTGGAGCGCATCCGCATCCCGGTCTGGTACCGGCCGGACACCCACCGCGCGCTCACCAACGCCGCCCTGCTCGGCCCCGGGGACGTCGCCGTCGGGTTGTCCCACTCCGGGCGTACGCGGGAGGTCATCGAGGCGCTCGCCGAAGCCGGGGACCATGGTGCGACCACCGTCGCCGTCACCTCGTTCGGCCGGTCGCCGCTGGCCGAGGTCGCCGACGTCGTCCTGACCACCTCGGTCCACGAGACGACCTTCCGGCTGGCCGCTCTGTCGGCGCTGCATTCCCAGCTCGTCGTGCTGGATCTCATCTACGTCGCGGTCGCGCAGAAGACGTTCGACCGCACGGCCGAAGCGCTGGAGGTCACCGTCCGCGCCGTCGACGCCCATCGGCTGCCCGAAACCCCGAAGCGGACGAAGAAAGGCCCTACCACGTGACTATCAGCAGCGCTGACTATCTCAGCGTCATCCGGGAGGCGATCGATCGAGTCGGCACCGGCCAGCCCGCTCGGCTGGCGGCGGCGGCCGGATTGCTGGCCGACTGCGTCCGCAAGGGCGGGGTGATCCAGGCCTTCGGCTGCGGGCACTCCGAGGCGCTGGCGATGGAGATCGCCGGCCGTGCCGGGGGACTGGTCCCCACGAATCGGATCGCCCTGCGCGACCTCGTCCACTACGGCGGCGAACCGGCCACGATCCTGGCCGATCCGGGGCTCGAACGCGATCACACGATCGCCCAGCGACTCTACGACTTGGCCCCGGTCGGGCCGGACGACGCGTTCGTCCTCGCCAGCAACTCCGGGGTCAACGGCTCGGTGGTCGAACTGGCCCGGGTCGTCAAGGCGGCCGGGCATCCGCTGATCGCCATCACCTCGCTGGCCCACAGCTCCGGCGTCGACTCCAGGCATCCCTCCGGCGAGAAGCTGCTCGACCTCGCCGACGTCGTCCTCGACAACGGCGCACCCTACGGCGACGCCGCGCTGCCCCTGCCCGGGGGCGGCAGCGTGGGCGCCGTCTCCTCGATCACGGCGGCGCTGCTGGCGCAACAGCTCGTCGCCGACGTAGTCGCCCGGCTGCTCGACGCCGGGATCACCCCGCCGGTCTACCTGTCCGACAACGTGCCCGGCGGGCGCGAACACAACGCTCAGACAGAGGCGCGGTACGCCGGGCGCATCCGGCGTACCGCTTAGGAGAAAGAGAACCGCTGCGATGGTTCAGATCCCCACAACGAAGTATGGCACTCCACGCCGGGCCGTCCTCGGGGCGGCACTGGCCGGCGTCGCCGCACCGGCCCTGGCCGGGTGCGTGACCTCGGGCGGCGACTCCGGCAACGGCTCCGCCACCGGGGCGAAGACGGCCGAGAATCCGCTGGGCGTCGTCCCCGACGCACCCTTGGAGGTGGTCGTCTTCAAGGGCGGCTACGGCGACGACTACGCGAAGAACGCCGAGGCCCAGTACGCCCAGAAGTATCCGAAGGCGAAGATCGATCACAAGGGCATCCAGCGCGTGGGCGAGGCGCTGCAGCCCCGCTTCGTCGCCGACACCCCGCCGGACGTGGTCGACAACAGCGGCGCGGGCCGTCTCGACCTGCCCACCCTGGCCGCCGCGGGCAAGCTGTCCGACCTGACCGAGCTGCTCGACGCGCCCGCCTGGGACGTCGCCGGGGCGAAGGTCCGCGACACCCTGCTCCCGGGGGTGATCGAGGACGGCACGCTCGCCGGAAAAGTGGTCACGCTCAATCTGACCTACACGGTGTGGGGGCTGTGGTACTCGCGTCCCCTGTTCGATCAGCACGGATGGGCGTACCCGAAAAACTGGACCGAGATGCTGGCGCTGTGCGACCAGATCAAGCGCGCGGGCATCGCGCCCTGGACCTACCAGGGCAAGTATCCCGAATACCTGAACGACCCGCTGCTGACGATGGCCGCCAAGACGGGCGGAACCGATCTGCTGAAGGCGGTCGACAACCTGGAGCCGAACGCCTGGAAGAGCGACGCGCTGATCGGCGCGGCGAGCGCGATCGCGGAGCTGGCCGGTAAGGGCTACATCATGGCCGGGTCGGAGGCGTTGTCGCACACCGAGTCGCAGGCCGCGTGGTGCCAGGGCAAGGCCGCGTTCATCCCGTGCGGCTCGTGGCTGGAGAGCGAGCAGAAGGGCGTGGCGCCGGCGAACTTCGGCATGGTGATGGGCGCGGTGCCCGCGCTGACCGCGGGCGACAAGATGGCCGGGACCGCGGTCCAGGCCGCGAGCAGCGAGTCCTACCTCGTCCCGGCCAAGGCGAAGAACTCCGCCGGCGGCCTCGAGTACCTGCGCATCCTCTTCTCCAAGGCGTCCGCGAAGGCGTTCGCCGAGGCCAACGCCACGCTGCCCGCGATCGCCGGGGCCACCGACGGGCTCACCCTCACGTCGGGGCTTTCGTCGGTACGCGACGCGGTGACCGCCGCGGGCAAGGAGGCGTTCAGCTTCGGCTTCCGATCCTGGTACGCGCCTCTGGCGAAGGCGGTCGACGACGCGACCGGCGAGCTGGCGAACAAGCGGATCACGCCGCAGGCGTGGGCGGAGCGCATCCAGAAGGCGGCCGACGCGGTGGCCAAGGACTCCAGCGTCACGAAGTACCAGCGCTGATGCGTCACGGGAAGCTCCGGTTCGTCGCCGGCGCCTTGGCTCCGGCGCTGGTGCTGCACGCCTTGTTCGTGCTGTCGCCGTACGCGCAGGCGTTCTACCTGTCGCTGACTGACTGGACGGGCGTCGCGGGCGGCGCGCACTTCGTCGGGCTGGGCAACTACGCCCGGCTCGGCGGGGACGCGCTGTTCCTCGACGCCCTGCGCAACACCGCCGTGATGCTGATCGTCGTTCCCACCGTGACCATCGCGATCGGGCTGTTCCTGGCCAGCGTGCTGCATCTCGGCGGGCGGCGGGGCCTCGACGGCGTCCGGGGAAGCTCCTTCTACAAGGTGGTCTACTTCTTCCCGCAATTGCTGTCGCTGGCCATCGTCGCGGTGCTGTGGCAGTTCGTCTACAACCCGACGAACGGGCTGCTCAACGGCAGTCTGCGCGGGCTGGGTCTCGGTGGGCTGGCCCGCAGCTGGCTCGCCGAGCCGCACCTGGCGCTGGCCGCCGTGATGGCGGTGATCGTCTGGTCGTCGGTCGGCTTCTACATGGTGCTGTTCAGCGCGGCGATGGACGCCATACCGCGCGAGCTCTACGAGGCGGCGCTCATCGACGGTGCGGGCGCCTGGGCGACCTTCCGCAAGGTGACGATGCCCCTGGTACGCGACAACGTCCGGGTCGCGTTCGTCTACTTGGGAATCGCAGCGCTCGACGGCTTCGCGATCGTGCAGATCATGACGGTCGGCCCCGGCGGGCCGGACGGCGCGACCGAGGTCATCGGGCTCAGCCTGTATCGCAACGCCTTCACCTACGGGAAGTTCGGCTACGCCTCCGCGATGGGGGTCACGTTGTTCTTCCTCACCCTGGCCGTCGCCCTGCTCGCCCTGCGGGGACGGCGTACCGACCGGTTGGAGGTCGCGTGAGTCTCTGTCTCCGGTATGCGGCCGCCTGTTCGCGCTGGGTCGCCGCTTGTTCGCGCTGGATCAGGGTTGGGGGGGGGGTTTTGGTGGGTGTATTGGCCCCGCGACC
>NZ_JBFAHM010000006.1:430941-448146 GCF_040654195.1 Hamadaea sp. NPDC050747 | reverse complement strand
GCCGCCCCGTGGGGGGCGGGGGGGCGGTTTTTGGCGGGTGTCTCTGGGTTGTGGGGCTCTACTCTTGCTCCAAGATTCGACCGCGAACCCTGATCCAGCGCGGACGGTCGCCGGGCGTTGGACGGTGGTGGCATGAGGCGGGTCAGTCTGCACGCCGTGATGGTGGCGTGGGCGGTCGTCACGGCGTTCCCGCTCGTGTGGGCGCTGATGAGCTCGGTGAAGAGCGACGCGGAGATCCTGGCCGATCCCTGGGCGCCGCCCTCCTCGATACGCCTCGGGAACTGGGCGCGAGCCTGGAACGCCGCCGACATCGGGCGATACTTCCTGAACAGCCTCATCGTCGTGGGTGGCGCTCTGGCGCTGACCATGGCGCTGGGGTCGTTGGTGGCCTACACCCTGGCCCGGTATGAGTTCCGGGGCAACCGCCTCGTCTACTACACCTTCGTCGCGTCCATGTTCTTCCCGGTGTTCCTGGCGCTCGTCCCGCTCTTCTTCGTCGTGCAGAAGATGGGGCTGCTGGGCACCTATCCCGGGCTGATCCTGGTCTACACCGCGTACGCGATGCCGTTCACGGTGTTCTTCCTGCACTCGTTCTTTCGCAGCCTGCCGTCCGCCGTCGCCGAGGCGGCGTTCCTGGACGGTTGCTCCCACCTGCGGGTCTTCGCCCGCGTGATGCTGCCGATGGCCCGCTCCGGGCTGGTCAGCGTCGGCATCTTCAACTTCCTCGGGCTGTGGAACCAGTACCTGCTCCCGCTGGTCCTCAACCCCGACCCCGATCGGTACGTCCTGGCACAGGGGCTGGCGGCGCTGTCCGTCAGCCAGGGCTACCGCAGCGACTGGAGCGGACTGTTCGCCGGGCTCGTCATCGCGATGCTGCCCGTGCTGTTCGCGTACGTCGCGTTCCAACGGCACCTCCGCGCCGGTCTGACCGCCGGCGCTGTCCGTTAGTTCCTCATCCCCCTTTGAGGAGACCACCATGTCCACCAAACTCACGGCGGCTCTGTCCGCCGCGGCGCTGACCGCAACGGCTGCGGTCGCCGCGCTGTCGGTATCGGGCACTCCGGCCGTCGCGGCCGACTGCGGGGTCCTGTTCGACGACTTCACCTACACGTCGTCGGCGGACTCGGCGTTGACCGCGCACGGCTGGGTGCCGCGCAGTTACCAGGGCGGCCCGGGCGTGCCCGGGGCGACCTGGAGCGCCGCCAACATCACCTTCCCGTCCTCGGGGATCATGCAGTTGAACTCGGCCACCGACGGCACCGCCGCCGGTACCAGCCACGCCGAGATCTACACCAGTCAGAAGCGCTACTTCGAGGGCACCTACGCCACCCGCATCCGGTTCACCGATGCGCCGGCCAGCGGGAACGACGGCGATCACATCAACGAGACGTTCTTCACCATCAGCCCGCTCAACGGCGATCTCGACCCGACCTACTCCGAGCTGGACATCTCGGAGTACCTCCCGAACGGCGGCTGGGGCGAGACCGGCCCGATCAACTACCAGACCACCTGGTACACCTACCGCAACGACCCCTGGTACGCCGACAATATGCACTCGGAGCAGCGGCAGAGCTTCGACGGCTGGCACACGCTCGTCGCGCAGGTCGCCGGCGGCCATGTGAAGTACTACATCGACGGGACGCTGGTGGGCGACCACAGTGGAAAGTTCTACCCGCGCCAGACGATGACGATCAACTACAACCTGTGGTTCATCGACACCGCCGCGCACACCGGCGGGCAGAGCAAGTACATCGAACAGGTGGACTGGCTGTACTTCGCGAAGAACCAGGTCGTCGCGCCGACGGACGCGGTCTCGCGGGCGGCTGCGTACCGCAGTGCCGGGACGGGATTCGCCGACACCGTCGACTCCTCCGGCACGTGCACCAACCCGTCGCCGTCCACTTCGGCCACGGCGTCCTCCTCGCCCTCCTCGTCGGCGTCGCCGTCGTCCTCGGCGTCTCCCTCGCCGTCGACGTCGGTTCCAGCCGGATGCGCGGGTGTCCAGGCGTGGACGATCTCAGGCGTCTACAACACCGGCGACCGGGTCGTCCACGAGCGCAGCAAGTACGGCGACCCGTCCGGGCCACCGTCCGGTGACGGGCTGCACCTGTGGCGGGCTCGCTGGTGGACGCAGGGTTCGGAGCCGGGATGGACCGCTCAATGGGAGGACCTCGGGCGCTGCTGACAGCCGGCAGCCGGGCCGAGGCACCGGCAAGATCATCGCAAAATCCCGGGATAACGCGGTTGTGATCGCGGTGAAAGCAGCGTTATCCCGGATCCTGCGGGGAGACCGGCGGCGTTATCCCGGATCCTGCGGGGAGACCGGCGGCGTTGTCCCGATCCTGCGGGGAGATCGGCGGCGTTGTCCCGGATCTTGTGGGGGAGATCGGCGTCGTTGTCCCGGATCCGGTGGGGCGCGGCCGTGCCAATCTGGTGCGGCCGCGCGTCAATGTCTTGACATCGACGGCTATGGTCGCGAGTCTCATGGCGAGAGAGCGCTCTCCCACTCGTCTCCCTTCGGGGCGCACCGCCGCGCCCTGCCCACCGTCCCCACGGAGCCGCTCATGCCTGCCCGCTCTCGGAGAACGTTTGCTCTCCTCGCCTCCCTCGCCCTCGTACTCGGTCTGACGACGGCCGTCGGCCTCGCGACGAGCGCCGGAGCCGCGCCGACCCTGATCTCCCAAGGCAAATCCGTCACCGCCTCGTCCACCGAGAATGCCGGAACCCCGGCGAGCGCGGCGGTCGACGGCAACACCGGTACGCGCTGGTCGAGCGCCTTCAGCGACCCGCAATGGATCCAGATCGACCTCGGCGCCACCGCGACCCTCAGCCAGGTCACGCTGACCTGGGAGGCGGCGTACGCGACGGCGTACCAGGTCCAGGTGGCCGCCTCGGGGAGCGGTCCCTGGACGACCATCTACAGCACCACCACCGGAACCGGTGGCGTGCAGAACCTGACGGTAAGCGGCTCCGGCCGGTACGTCCGGATGAACGGGACCGCCCGCGCCACCCCCTACGGCTATTCGCTGTGGGAGTTCCAGGTCTACGGCGAGTTCACCGCGTCCAGCTGCGGCACCGGCAACGCCGCGCTCAACCGGCCGGCCACCGCCTCCTCGACCGAGAACGCCGGAACCCCGGCGAGCGCGGCGGTCGACGGCAACACCGGTACGCGCTGGTCGAGCGCGTTCAGCGACCCCCAGTGGCTGCAGGTCGACCTCGGCTCGACGCAGACCGTCTGCCAGGTCGTGCTGGCCTGGGAAGCCGCGTACGCGACGGCGTACCAGGTGCAGGTGGCGGCCTCGGGGAGCGGTCCCTGGACGACGATCTACAGCACGACGACGGGAACCGGCGGAACCCAGACGCTCACCGTGAACGGGTCGGGCCGCTACATCCGGGTCAACGGCACGGCACGTGCGACCGCGTACGGCTATTCGCTGTGGGAGTTCACCGTCCGCACGACGGGCTCCACGTCGTCGCCGAGTTCGTCGCCGTCACCCTCGCCGACGAACGACTCGTTCTGGGGCGACACCAGCACCATCCCGCCCGCCGCCAACGTCCTGATGGTCAAGGTGCTCAACCGCACCAACGGCAAGTACCCCGACAGCCAGGTGTACTGGAGCTTCAACGGCCAGACCCACTCCATCGCCGAGCAGCCCTACCTCGACATGCCCGTCAACTCGGCCGGCCGGATGTACTTCTACCTCGGCTCGCCGACCAGCCAGTACTACGACTTCATCGAGTTCACCGTCGGCGCGTCCGTCTTCAATGGCAACACCACCCGGGTGGACGCGTTCGGCGTCAAACTGGCGATGCGCCTGCACGCCCACGACGGGTACGACGTCGCGGTCGGTGAGGACCAGGCGACCTTCGCCGAGGACCGGGCGGTCACCTTCCAGAAGTTCATCAACGAGGTGCCGCAGGAGTTCAAGGTGCTGGCGCAGACGCAGGCGCCCTACCGGATCATCGCGCCCGGCAGCGACCCCAGCTTCCGGGCGGGCGGCGTCAACGCCGCCTACTTCACCGGCTATGCCAGTTCGGTCGGGGTCTCCGCGCCCACCTCCGACATCTTCGGCTGCGCCGGCGTCCTCGCCAACGACGCCGGCATGTGCTCGGCCCTCAACCGGCACGTGGCGCACCTGCCGCAGTCGCAGTGGTCGACGCCGAGCCTGTACTACCAGGCCGGCCCGGCCAACTACTACGCCAAGTTCTGGCACGACCACGCCATCGACCGGCTCGCGTACGGGTTCCCCTACGACGACTACGCAGGGCAGTCGTCGTTCGTCTCCCACGGCAACCCCCAGTACCTCCTGGTCGCCGTCGGTTGGTGAGCGTCCGCTGAGACGCTGATGGCCGGCCCAGGCCGTCCTCACGCTCGGCTCGAGCGACCAGTGCCGACGCCGGGGACCGGGCACTCCGGTCCCCGGCGCACCCTCGGCCTTGCGTACGGGTGCTGCACTGGCGAGATGCTGACCGAGATCCAGAACCGGCTGACCGCCGCCGCCGCGGCACTGCGCGAGCATGAGGTCACCGAGGCTCGTCGCAAAGACCTGGTGGTACGCCGAGGCGCGTTGCGTGATCAGGTGTCGGCGTTGCGCGTACGCGCGAAGGCGGAACAGCGGGACGTCGACGCCCTGGGCCGGCTGTCGCTGAGTTCGGTGCTCGCCTCTTTGCGGGGACGCCGGGACGAGGCGCTGGCGCGGGAGGAGGCCGAAGCCGCGGCCGCCGCGTTCAAGCTCGCCGACGCGGAGGCAAGGCTGGCCGCGGTCAACCGCGAACATTCGGCGGCCGAGGCCCGGCTGCTCGAACTCCGCGACGCGCGGTACGCGTACGAGCAGATCCTTGCCGAGAAGGAGGCCTTCCTGGCGGAACAGGGCGGCGAGCCCGGTGACCGGCTGTTGCGGCTGGCGGCCGACCGCGGACGCCTGCACGCCGAACTCACCGAGTTGGTGGAGGCGATCGGCGCGGCGGACGCCGCGGCCCAGGCGCTCGCGTCGGCGAAATCGTCGCTGGACAGCGCCTCAGGGTGGTCCACCTATGACACGTTCTTCGGCGGCGGGGCGATCAGCAGCTCCCTCAAGCACGATCGGCTCGACGCCGCCGCGCGGGCGGCGTCGCAGGCGAGCGAGCGACTGGCGGTCTTGCGGACCGAGCTGGCCGATGTGTCCGCGTTCCCGGTCCAGCTGCCGGATCTCGCGGTCGACGGCATGACCCGGTTCCTCGACGTCTGGTTCGACAACATATTCACCGACTTGAAAGTGCGGGACCAGATCCGGGAAGCCCTGATGGACGTCGAGCTCTGCGTGAACGCCGTCGGCCAGGTACGCACCCGGCTCCGGTCTCGTTACGAGGCCGCCACACGGCAGGCGGCGAAGGTGGATCAAGAACGCCTCGACCTCCTCGGGGGCGCCTGATCGGTCGCGGCGGCCGGTGCCCGGTGGGAGGATCAAGGGGTGCGCATGGGGAACTGGGACGTGCGGCCGCTCGGCGGCGCGACGGGCTGCCTGCTCATGATCGCGGTCTCGATCGGGCTGTCGATCCTGCTGACCGTCCTGCTGAACGTGGTGTTCTGAGATGGCCGTGGCTGTCGAGCCGGTGACGCCGCTGACCCCCCGGCCGGTACGCGTCCGGCTGCTGGTCCAGCAGTGGCGGCGGCTGACGATGCTGCACTGGCCGGTCGATCCGGCGCTGGTCGCGGGACTCCTCCCGGCCGGTACGCGCCCGGACACCCTCGACGGCGTCACCTACGTCGGGCTGGTGCCCTTCGAGATGTACCGCGTCGGGCTGCTGGCCGGACCCGGCCTGCCCTACCTGGGCACGTTCGCCGAGACCAACGTACGCCTCTATTCGGTCGACGACGCGGGACGCCGTGGGGTGGTGTTCCGGTCGCTGGACGCCGCCCGGCTCATCCCGGTGTTGGCCGGCCGGGCCTCGCTGCGGCTGCCGTACATCTGGTCGTCGATGAGCATCGAGCGCTCGGGCGACCGGATCGTCTACGCCTCCCGGCGACGCTGGCCGGGGCCGCGCGGGCTGCCGAGCCGTATCGCCGTCCGGATCGGTGCGCCCATCGCCGAGCCGAGCCCGATGGAGCAGTTCGTCACCGCTCGCTGGGGGCTGCACGTCCGCTGGTACGGGCGGACCCTCTACCTGCCCAACGACCATCCCGAATGGCCGCTGCACCGGGCCGAGCTGCTGGCCTTCGACGACCGGTTGGTCAGTGCGAGCGGCGTACCGGTGCCGGACGGGCCGCCGACGAGCGTGCTGTATTCGCCAGGCGTACCGGTGAAGTTCGGGCCGGGCCGGCTGCTCTAAGGGGTCTGCATGCGGCGGGGCGTGACCAGCCCCGCCTCGTACGCGTACACGACCGCCTGAGCGCGGTTGGTCAGCCGGAGCTTGACCATGGCGCGGTTGAGATGCGTCTTCACCGTCGCCTCGGAGACGACGAGCTGGTCGGCGATCTCCTGATTGGACAGACCCCGGGCCACCCAGCGGACGACTTCGAGCTCCCGGGCGGTCAGCGTGGCCAATTGCTCGGCGTACTCGCCCGCACCGGGCACACCCGAAGGCGCGTACGCCTCGATGAGCCGCCGGGTGACGGTGGGCGCGAAGAGCATGTCGCCCGCGGCGACCGTGGTGACCGCGGCCAGGAGCCGTTCGGGCGGGGTGTCCTTCAGGAGGAACCCGCTGGCCCCCTCGCGGAGCGCTTGGTAGACGTATTCGTCGAGGTCGAACGTGGTCAGGATCAGCACGCGCGGCGGCGTGTCGCCCTGCGAGACGATCTGGCGGGTGGCGGAGATGCCGTCGAGGCCGGGCATCCGCACGTCCATCACGACGACGTCCGGCTTGTGCTCGGCCGCCATCGCGATCGCCTGCCTGCCGTCGGCGGCGTCGCCGACGACCTCCATGCCGGGAGCGGCGTTGAGGAGTGCGACCAAGCCGGCCCGGATCAGAATCTGATCATCAACGACGAGGACCCGGACCACGCGCAGGATAGTACCGTGCGAGGTCCCGTCGTCTGCAACTTCTGTAGTAGACCCGCGAGTAGGCTTCGGCCCGTGCCAGACGCCCACCCCCGGCGCCGCTTCGCGCTGCCGTTGTCACGCTTCCCCCAGCTGCCGCCTTTGCTGGACGTCCTGCTCGCCGTCGGCTACACCACGATGGCTGTGCTCATCGGGCGCGAGGAACACGCCGAGTGGCTCTCGCTGGACGCGACCGGCTACCTCCTGACCGGGCTGGCGAACCTGCCGGTGGCGTTCCGGCGGCGGTTCCCGGTCGGCGTGGTGATCGTCTGCGGGCTGTCCTGGCTGACCTTCATCGCACTCGGCTACTTCCCGGCGTTGAACGCGTACGGGAGTCTGGTGGCGCTCTACACCGTCACGGCGGAGCGACCGCGATGGATGGGCTTCACCTCGGCCGTGGCGCTGGCCGGCGTCTGGGTCTACTCCGGCGTGCGTACGCCCGACTCGTCGATGGCCACCGTGATGGTGATGGCGGTCGTCATCTTCATGGCCGTCTGGAAGTTCGGCGACAACGCCCGCAAGCTCTCACTGCGCAATGCCGAGCTGGCCGCCGTCACCGAGCGGCTGCACCGCGAACAGGCCGACCGCGCCCGGCGAGCGGTGGCGGACGAGCGGATGCGCATCGCGGGGGAGTTGCACGACATCGTGGCGCACCACATGTCGGTCATCGCGGTCCAGGCCGGGACGGCCGGATACGTCTTCGACAGTCAGCCCGAGACGGCCCGCTCGGCGTTGGCGGTCATCGCCGGCGCCGCCCGGGAAGGCAACGAGGAACTGCGCCGCATCCTCAGCCTGCTGCGGGCGCCCACCGGCAACGCGGTCGAGCCGCCGCAGGAGGCCGCGCCCGGGGTCGAACTGGTCGAACGGCTCGCCGACCGGATGCGGGCGGCCGGCGTCCTCACCGAGGTCGAGGTGCTCGGCCCACGCCGGTCGTTGCCCGCCGGGCTCGACCTGTGCGCGTACCGGGTCATCCAGGAGTCGCTGACGAACGTGCTCAAGCACGCCGGCGAGGCCAAGGCCACGGTCACGCTGGACTTCCGGGGTGAGGCGTTCCGAGCGACCGTGGCCGACGACGGTTCCGGCGCGGCGCGGGAGGACGGAGATGCCGACGGTGGCCACGGGCTCATCGGCATGCGCGAACGGGCCCGCCTCTACGGCGGCAGCTTGCAGGCCGGGCCGCGTCCGGGCGGCGGCTTCGAGGTGACGCTGACGCTGCCCGTTCCCCAGGGGACTACAGCCTAGGTTTACCCCGTCTACAACTTCTGCGGTATGCGGAAGTCGATCTTAGTGGCGATGTCACGGCGCGTGGGCCGTGAGATCGTTTCCAGGGTCGAACGGGGGGTGGGCGGCCGGGAGCTTCCGGCCGCCCCCTGACTCACGTGAGTACGCGACCTTCGGCGCGCCTCCCGGGTGGCCCGGATCGGACCTCTCAGGTCCGGCCGTCGGCCAGTTCGGCCAGGTAATCGTCGAGGAAACCGGGATCACTGACCGGGCCCGTGCGGTCGAGCCAGTAGTCGGCGACGATCGACGGCACGAGCCGGTCGACCGCGAGCAGGGCCGCCTTCAGATCCTGCAACCGCTCCGGATCGCCGGTCTCGACCTGGAACCAGATGTGCCGGACCTGAGCACCGTTGGTCTCCAGCTTGACGAAGAGCGACGCGTCCACGCCATAGCAGTACGCGTCCTCCTCGTAGGTGCCGAAGGGATCGTGGCCGTCGAACCCCGCCATCGCCGTGGCCGCGAATCGGCGTACGCGCGGCAGGATCGGGGCGAGAGCGGCGTCCGCCGCGCCGACCGGCAGCCCGGCCTGGGCGTAGTCGTGCTCCGGCGTCTGAATGACGTGCACATCGGTCCAGCCGGCGCCGTCGGGCGACCGGTTGGCCTCGCTCGCCTGAGCTGCCACGTCGAGATCCCGGCTGACCTCGGCCGCGGCGGCGAGCGGATGCAGGCACCGCATGCCCACATCGTCCTCGTGGATGTGAATCACCGGTAGTAGGCCTCGATCGGCACCCTGCCCTCCTCGAACAACGCCGGGCCGTCCTGGGGCACCGTCGGCCACGCCGACCCCGGGTTCAGCTGGACGAGCTGCTCGGACGACAACGCGTACACGACGCGGCCGAGTCCGGAGCGGATGATCCCGCCGTGACACATGCCGCACGGCTGGCAACTCGTGTACATCGTGGTCCGCGCCGCGGTCTCGGGGTCGAGTTCGCGGGCCGCCCAGCGCGCCAGCTTCAGCTCTGGATGCGCGCTGATGTCGTTGTCCCGCTTCACCGTGTTGTGCTCTTCGATGAGAATCGTGCCGGACTCATCGGCCAGCAGCGAACCGTAGGGGGCGTCGCCCGCTGTGACGGCCTGCGCCGCGATCTCGATGGCCCGCCGCAGTAGTGCCTCGTCTTGCGCGCTGATCATAGGCACCAGGCTATACCGGTGATCATCGCTGCTCCGCGCATCCACTCGGTCTAGCGTGCCGGCTGGAACTCCGCCCGGCTGGCCTCGATGTGCGGCACGTGTTCGATGGCCCAGCCGGCGAGCGCCAACGCGGGCGGGATGAGGCTCTTGCCCACGGCGGTCAGCGAATACTCGACGCGCGGCGGCACCTCGGCGTACGCCTCCCGCGCGACGAGCCCGTCCCGTTCCAGGTTGCGCAGCGTCAGGGTCAGCATGCGTTGCGAGATCCCCGGAATCTGCTGGTGCAGTTCGGTGAACCGCAGCCGGCCCTGGTCGAGCGTCGCGACGACGAGCAACGTCCACTTGTTGCAGATCTGGTCGAGGATGGCGCGCAGGGTCGCCCCGCCGTCGCCCCGGATCAGGCAGGTGTGCTCGTACTCCGACATATCGCTCCTGACTGCTGACGGCGTTGTGCCCTACGCACACGCGTGTGCCTTTTGTACGCCCGCCGAAACTGACTCATCATGAGGCAACTTACCAACGGTAACCATCCTGGAAGGGCCCCTCATGGACGTCGCCTATTGGATCCTCGCCGGGCTGCTCGCCCTGTTCTACGCGTACGCCGGTGGCAAGAAGATCGCGCAGTCGCCGGACCAGCTGCGGCCGATGATGGGCTGGGTCGATCAGGTGCCCCTGCCGCTCGTCCGCACGATCGGGACGCTGGAGGTGCTCGGCGCCATCGGCCTGATCCTGCCGAAGCTGACCGGCATCCTGCCGGGACTGGCGATCGCGGCGGCGATCGGGCTGGCCCTGATCCAGGTCGGCGGCATCGCCTTGCATTTGTCGCGGGGCGAGGCTCGGTTGATCGGGCTCAACATCGTGCTGCTCGTGCTGGCCGCCGTCACCGCTTGGCTCGCCGTGGCGTGACGCCCCCGCTTGCCGCTGAGCACGCCACTCGCCCCTCGCATGCGCTGGATCAGGGTTCCGGGTCGAATCTTGGCCCAAGATTCGACCGAGAACCCTGATCCAGCGCAGAACACTGCCGAGTCGTCCCGAGGCGGGGTGCTGGCGAACTCGCCGACGCTGACGCGTACGCACATCGGCTCAGCAGCGGACTCACAGGTCACGTCGAGATTCGTCACGGTCTTCGCTGAGGAACGGAGCCCAGGATGGGGTGAACGCCGAGATTTCCGACGACGAGGAGATGTGTGATGGGCAAGACAGCGCCATCGGGGCCGTCAGCGCAGCCGCCGACCTACGAGGGCCGACCGCTGGCCAAGCCCGACGAGGACATCTACGACCAGGGACTGCGCTTCGACATGCAGACGGTGCTCGGCCGCCGGAAGCTGCTGGCCGCCTTCGGGCTGGGCGTCGCGGGCCTCGGGCTCGCCGCGTGCGGGAAGTCGGACGACAGCGCGTCCGGCGGCACGACGGCCGGAAACGCGTCGACCTCAGCCGGTGAGATCCCGGAGGAGACCGCCGGGCCCTATCCCGGCGACGGCTCGAACGGCCCGGACGTCCTGGAGCAGAGCGGCATCGTCCGCAGCGACATCCGGTCGAGCTTCGGCAGCGCCAGCGGGACGGCCGAGGGCATTCCGATGACCTTGGAGTTGACGATCAAGGACCTGGCCAACGGGGGAGCCGCGTTCGCGGGGGTGGCGGTCTACGTGTGGCACGCCAACCGGGACGGCAAGTACTCGATGTACTCCGAGGGGGTCACCGACCAGAACTACCTTCGCGGGGTCCAGGTCGCCGACGCCGCCGGGAAGGTGACCTTCACCAGCATCTTTCCCGCCTGTTACGACGGCCGGTGGCCGCACATCCACTTCGAGGTCTATCCGGACCAGGCCGGCATCGCCGACTCGACCAAGGCCATCGCGACCTCCCAGGTAGCCCTGCCGGCCGACGTCTGCAAGACGGCGTACGCGACGACGGGCTACGAGCAGTCGGTGACCAACCTGGCGAAGGTCAGCCTCAGCACCGACAACGTCTTCGGCGACGACTCCGGGGTATCCCAGCTCGGCACGGTGACGGGCGACGTCACGAGCGGATACAAGGTGGCGCTGACCGTCGGCGTCGACACCGGCACCCAGGCGGGCGGGGGCGGTCAGGCGCCGGCGGGCGGCGAGGGCGGACCCGGCGGGCCGGGCGGCACCCCGCCCAGCGGCGCTCCCGGCGGTGGCGGCACCCCGCCCAGCGGAGGCCCGCCGACCGCCTGAGGTCGGTCCAGTGTGGCCGGACGGGAGGGGACCGGGCTCTATACGATCCACCCGTGACCTCTCCCGTCCCGGCGCAACGCACGCCGGTCTCGGCGCACTTCGTGATCTGCGGTTTCGACGGTCTGGCGTACCGGCTGGCCGAGCAGCTCACCACTCGGTACGACACGGACGTCGTGGTCGTGATGACGGCGGACCAGCAACGTCAGCCGGGCGCCCGCGACTTCACCGAGCTGGACCGCGTACGCGTCCTCGTGGTGGAACGGATCAGCGAGAAGGCGCTGGAGTCGGCGCGGCTGACCGAAGCGGCCGGGCTGGCGCTGACCGCCCAGGACGACGTCGGCAACATCCACCTGGCGTTGCAGGCGCGGGAGCAGTCCGACCGGATGCGCATCGTGATCCGGATGTACAACAGCAGCCTGGCGCACAGCATCGAGCCGCTGCTCGGCGACTGCAAGGTCCTCTCCGACTCCGAGATCGCCGCACCGGCCCTGGTCGCGTCGGCGTTGCGGGAGGTCGCCGCCAATCCGGCCCGGGTCGCTCAGCGTACGCTCGTCGTGGTCCGGCGGGCCGACGTCGGCGACCGGTATGTGATCTGCGGCCTGGCCGACACCGCCGCCGAGGGTGGGCCGCGGGTGCTGCCCCGGGACGAGCAGGCGGCCGATCTGGTCCTGGCGGACGTGCGGGGCATCCCCGATCTGGAGTCGACCTTGGGCTCGCGTCCCGCCCCCGCGCGCGGCCGCCGGATCGGGGTGGCCAAGACCTTCCTCGGCGCGTTGGTGTCGCGTAAGTCCCGCATCGCCATCAGCCTCGTGCTCGGACTCATCGTCGTGGCGACGGCGGCCCTCGCGGTCAGCCTGAAGGTGAGTCCCGGTGAGGCGACCTATCAGGCGCTCGCCACCGTCCTAGGTGGACCGCAGGCGACCGACGGGTACTCGCCGTGGCAGAAGACCCTCCAGATGGTGCTGGGCGTGGCCGGGCTCGCTCTCGTGCCGCTGATCACGGCGCTGGTCGTCGAGGGCATGGTGCGCGCCCGGCTGGCCGTCGCCGAGGTACGCCTGCGTCAGCCGCACGCCGACCACCTCGTCGTCGCCGGGCTCGGCGGCGTCGGCACCCGCGTCCTGCGGCTGCTTCACGACCGGGGCGTACGCACGGTCGCCATCGCCGCCGACGAGCAGTCGCGGGGTGTGCCGCTGGCCCGCGAACTCGGCATCCCGTTGGTCATCGGCGACCCCGGCCGGGAGTCGACGCTCCGGGCGGCCGGAGTCGACCAGGCTCGGGCGTTGCTCGCCATCACGAACTCCGACGCCTCGAATCTCGAGACCGCGTTGCGGGCGCGGAATCTGCGATCCAGCCTCCACGTCGTCCTCCGGCTGTTCGACGGCGACCTGGCGCGGCGCGTACGCCGGACGTTCAACCTGCCCTACTCGCACAGCGTCTCCTACCTGGCCGCCCCGGCGTTCGCGGAGGCGCTGATGGACCGTGAGGTCATCGGCACGATTCCGGTCGAACGCCGGGTGCTGCTGCTGGCCGAGGTGGTCGTGGCGGCCGGCTCCGAGCTGGACGGCGCCCGGATCGCCGACGCCGACGATCCGGGCGATCTGCGGGTGATCGCGCTCAACGAGTTCGGTGAGCCCCGGCCGCTGTGGCGGCCCGCGCCGGCCCGGCGGATGCGGACCAACGATCGGCTGACCGTGGTCGGTACCCGGGCCGGGCTCAGTGCCCTGATCCTGCGCTCGGCGGCCGGATCCCGCACCGTCTGACCGCGCTCAGGTGCCGTACCGATAGAGCACGAAGCCGCCGCCGGACTGCGTGATCAGGACCTTCGAGCCGACGCCGGGACCGAGCCCGGTCTGCTCGAACGCGCCGAGATCGGTCCGGCGGCGAGTGCCGAGGTCCAGCCCGAACAGGTGCCCGTCGTGGTAGAGGAACATCGCGTTCCCGTCCACGCGCGTCAACGTCCCGGCCTGTTCGGCCTCGGTCAGCACGTCCTTGCCGTGGCCGTCCAGGAGCACGCTGTGCGGGCCCTTTTCGCTGCTCCCCGAGACGTAGAGGTATTCACCGGCGGGCAGCATCGTCTCGGCGCCCGCGACCCGCGTACGCCAGACGACCTTGGTCCCGTCGAGGGCGACGACGTCGGCCTGGAACAGGTCGCCGTCCACCACGCAGATCAATCCCCGCCCGCACGGGGTCAGGTTGTTCAGCCGATGGCCGTTGTCGGGCGACGCCACCGGCACCTCGGCGGAATAGACAGGCTGCCACTGCTGGCCCGCCTCCAACCGCAACACTCGCAGTGCGGAGTTGGAAACGGTGTAGACCCTGCCCTCGTACGCCATGAAAGTGCCGGGCTCGTTGCCGGGCGCGGCACCGGGCCAGGAGCGCCCGGTGGGCTTGCCGGTGGCGACGGCGTACTCGGTGAGCGTTCCAGCGCCGTCGACCTGGAGCAGCGTACTGCCGCTTTCGAGCGTGGCGAACGGGCCGGCTCGGTATCCGGCCGGCGAGGTCAGGTCGTGCGCGGCGTGCATACCGAAGGTGGCGGTGATCGCGCCCTCGATGCTCCACACCGGACGCCCGGTCACCCAGTCGTAGGCGGTGGTCTTCTTCCCGTCGTGATCGGCGAGCACGATCACGTCCGGATACGCCAGGATGTCGAACCCGTTGACGTCCATGCCGCGATGCCAGCGCAGTTTGCCGGTCGCCGGGTCGACGACGAACATCTCCTTGTCCGGGCTCGTGCCGTCGTCGTGCTCGCCGATGCTGATGATCGCGTTCGGCAATGCGATCATGCCGTTCCAATCGCCGAACGTGCCCGGCAGCGTCCGCACCGGCCACAGCGCCTTGCCGGTCCGCACGTCGACCGCGCCCAGGCCGAGCTGTCCGGTCGGTCCCCGCCAGGCGACGAAACCGCGGTCGCCGACGACGTCGGCCATCCCGAACTCGACGCCGCTCGGCATCGTCACCGCGACGTCGCCCACCTGCTCAAGCTTGCGGAAGGCGACCGGGCTCGTGGTCGGCGCGACGGGCTGCGGCGGGGTTGGATCGGGCGTGCTGTCCCGCAAGATCACCGTCGCCAGCACCAGGATCGCGAGCACGGCCAGGCCCGCGGCGGTTGCCACCTGCGTACGCGTCCGGCGGCGGGCGCGGGCGGTCACCTCCTCGACGGGCGGGATCTTCGCCGCGTCGGACTCCTCCCGGAGCGCCTCGGCCAGCCCGGCCCGCCCCCGCGACAGCCACGACTTCACCGTGCCCTCGGGCACCCCGGTCTCGGCGGCGATCTGCCCCACTGGCAGGTCGAGCAGGTAGTGCAAGGCGAGGGCGCGCCGTTGCGGCTCCGGCAACTGCCGGAGCGCGGTCGTCAGGAGCACCGTGTCCTCGGAGGGCGGTGGGACGACGCCTACGCGAGCAGCCGGCGCCTTTCGGCGTACCGCCAAGTGCCGCCACCAGTCGAAGACCAGACGCGTGACCACCAAGCGCAACCACGCCTCGGCGTCGTCATAGCCGCTCACCTTGCGCCAGCGCTGCCAGGCGCGGGCATAGGCCTCCTGGACCACGTCCTGGGCCTGAGGGAGGTCTCCCGTCAGACCGTACGCGTAGCGCAGGGTCCGGGGGGAGGTCGCCCGATAGAACTCGACGAAATCCACGTGTACCGCCTGTTCGTAGGGATCTTCCGCCGATGGACACGAGACCGGCCCCCGAACGGTTGCAACCTATGCTGTCGGGATGAGCGACCCCAAGGATGACCTGGTCCACTACCTGTACGCCGCCCGCGACGCGATGATCTGGAAGCTCGACGGGCTCGGCGAGTACGACCTTCGGCGGCCGCTGGTGCCCACCGGCACCAACCTGCTGGGCCTTGTGAAGCACGTGGCGATCGTGACCGCGGGGTACTTCGGCGACACCTTCGACCGGCCGTTCCCCGAGGTCGCGCCGTGGCTGAGCGACGAGGCGGAGGACAACGCCGACATGTGGGCCACGCCGGAGGAGAGCCGGGCCGACATCCTCGGCCTGTGGGAGCGGGCCTGGGCGCACGCCGACGAGACCATCACCGCGCTGCCGCTGGACGCGATCGGGCACGTGCCGTGGTGGAACCCGAAGACCAACGAGGTCACCCTGCACAAGATCCTCTGCCACATGACCGCCGAGGCGCAGCGGCACGCGGGCCACGCCGACCTCGTCCGCGAGCTGATCGACGGCGCGATCGGATTGCGCGCCGGCGTGTCGAACCTGCCGTCGACCGACGCCGGCTACTGGGCCGACTACCGGGATCGCGTCGAGGCCGCCGCCCGCACCTTTCTCGCGTGATCATTGCGTCAGCCATGCTGCTTCACGCGGCGAAATGTCCGTCGAAACCGCATGGCTGACGCAATGATCTTGAAGACGTCAGTAGCGCCAGGCGGGCATGACGTCAAACGGTCGGGCGGTCTTGGCCGGATCGCGTTCGACGAGGTCGCCGTGCACCGGGTCGACGAGCGCGGCGTCGATGCGGGCCAGCGCCGCCTCGTCGAGCTTGACGTCGACCGCGGCCACGTTCTCGGCCACCTGTTCCGGCCGGGAGGCGCCGATGATCGCCGCGCTGACTCCGGGACGGCTGAGCACCCAGGCCACCGCGAGCTGGGCAAGGGAGACGCCGTAGTCGTCGGCGATCGGCTTGAGTCGCTGCACCGCGGTGAGGACCGGGTTGGCCAGGTACCGGCCGACGAAGGCCGATCCCTTCTCGGAGGCGGCCCGGGAATCGGCGGGCGGCTGGGTGCCGGGCAGATACTTGCCGGTCAGCGCGCCCTGAGCGACGGGCGAGAAGACGATCTGGCCGAGCCCGGCCGCCTGACCGGCCGGGACGACCTCGGCCTCGATCACCCGCCAGAGCATCGAGTACTGCGGCTGGTTGGAGATGAGCGGTACGCGCAACTCCCGGGCCAGCGCCGCGCCCGCCTCGATCTGCGCGGCCGTCCACTCCGACACTCCGATGTAGAGCGCCTTGCCCTGGCGTACCAGGTCGGCGAAGGCGGTCATCGTCTCCTCGAGCGGAGTGTTCGGGTCGAACCGGTGCGCCTGATAGAGGTCGACGTAGTCGGTGCGTAACCGGCGTAGCGAAGCGTGGCAGCTCTCGAGGATGTGCTTGCGCGACAGGCCCTCGTCGTTGGCCCCCGGCCCGGTACGCAGGCAGACCTTCGTGAGGATCTCCAAGGACTCTCGCCGTACGCCGTGCAGGGTGTCGCCGAGCAACTCCTCGGCGGCCCCGAACTCCGGACGGCCGTAGACGTCGGCGGTGTCGAACGTGGTGATCCCCGCGTCGAGCGCCGTACGCAAGGTCGCCTTGGCCGAGTCGGCGGCCGACGAGTCGTGGGTGAGCCAGCTGCCGAAGGTGATCGCGCTGATCTGCAGGCCGCTTCGGCCCAGGTGACGGTGCTCCATGAAGATCCACTCTACCGTTCCGCCGCGCGCCGGCGCTGGGGCGAAATGTCCGCCTCCGGTCGGCGAATGTTCACCTGTCGTCCACCCACCTGCGATGACGATCGGGGGCGCGCTGCGTCACAGTTCGCGCATGACATCGGATCTTCGCGGTCCCGGCTCCGGATCGAGCG
>NZ_JBFAHM010000006.1:373484-430848 GCF_040654195.1 Hamadaea sp. NPDC050747 | reverse complement strand
ACGAGCGGTCCCGGCCCTGGATCGAGCGGTCCCGGCCCTGGATCGAGCGGTCCCGGCCCTGGATCGAGCGGTCCCGGCCCTGGATCGAGCGGTCCCGGCCCTGGATCGAGCGGTCCCGGCTCGGGCCTGGCCGGGTATCGGCTGGTCACCGCCAGTGCGTACCCGGGCATGATGGCGCCGTTGACCCGGCATCCCTCGTGCATCTGCGTCCTGTCCGGCGACGCCGGAGCCACGCCGGGAACGACGGGTCTGTCGCTGGAACGGCTGGACGGCGTACGCCGCCGGTGGCGGTTCGGGGACGTGGCCCGGCTCGCCGACTTCGTCCCGAAGGTGCTCGCCGCGAGCGCCGAGGACGACGGCCGCCCGGTGCTGCTCATCCCACCGCGGGCCAGCCTGGCCTGGGAGTCGGCAGCGGCCGCCTGGCCCGGCCGCGTACGCCTGGCGGCCAGCCCACTGGGCGTCGCCGAGCCCATCGCCGAGGACAAGATCATGGTACGCGCGAAGCTGCGGGACCTCGGCCTGCCCGTGCCGGAGGAGCTGATCCTCGATGCGTCCGATGTGGATTTCGCGACGGTGGCGCGCAAGCTCGGTACGCCGTTCGTCATGCAGGCGCCGAGTGGGGCGGGCGGTCAGGGCACCTATCTCGTCGCCGTCGAGGCGGACGTGGCGCGGGCGTTGACCGGCCAGCCGCACGTCCCGCACTGGCTGTTCTCCCGGTACGCCGGAGACGTCACGATCAACTCGGCCGGTGTCGTCTACGACGACGGCGTACGCCTCCTCCCGGTGTCCACCCAGTCCAGCGGAATCGGTGAACTGGGGTTCGGCTTCGGGGCGTACTGCGGGAGCACGTTCGGCGGTCCGCTCGCCCGGGCGGTGGAGACCGCCGCGATCGAAGCCGCCGCGATCGTGGGGGAGTGGCTGCGTACTCTCGGCCATCGGGGAATCTTCGGAATCGACATCGCGGTCTGCGGATCCGAGATCGCCCTGCTGGAGGTCAACCCCCGGGTGCAGGGATCCTCCTGGCTGCTGAGCGAACTCCAGGACGAGCCCTGTCTCGTGTCGCATGTGGAGGCCCTGGTCGGCGTACCGCTGGGCGTGCCGTCTCGCGCGCCGGATGCAGTTCGGCCCGGTAGTCATCTGCTGCTGCGCTGGGACGGCCCCGCCGGGGTCGTGCACGAGCTGCCGGTCTGTCCGCCCGGGGTGACCGGTCTGCCGGAGCGCGGCGTGACGATGCTGCCCGGTGCCATCATGGCCCGATTCGAAGCCGACGAGCCGCTGACCACATCGGACGGTCGCTCGCTCGTCGAAGGCGCCCGCGGCACGATCCTGGCGCTCAAGGAGGGCTTCGACATCACGCCTGCCCGCTGATCCGCCTGGCTGTCGTGCAACCCCGTGAGGTTGCGCGTCATGCGGGATGACGAGCTTAAGAATCTAGCCGAAGCCGCGTCATCCCGGATAACGCGCGAGTGCCTGTCGATTCATCTGCCGTTCACTATGCGTTCACCATGTTTGCCCTTGTCAGAGGCTGCTACCAAGGGAATCGTTCCAGCAGACAGGGGAGGGGTGGCAGGTGCGACTCAGGGCACTGCTGATGACAGCGGTCGTGGCCGCGTTGTCGCTGACGGGGTGCACCGGCGACGACGAGGATTCCCAAGGGAAGGGCTATTCGGCCGACCCGAAGGTGCTGAGCATCGTCGCGGGATCCGAGCAGCAGAAGGTGCTCGACACCGTGGTCGTGCCGTGGTGCAAGGGCAAGGGTTACGACTGCCGGTTCACTTTGAAGGGTTCGGTGGACCAGGCCCGGCTGCTCAAGGCGGGCGACAAGGACTACGACGCGTACTGGTTCGCCAGTTCGGTGTTCTCGCAGATCGGCGACGCGGCCAGCACGCTGCAGGACGTCAAGCCGATGTTCCTGACCCCGATCGTGTACGCGGGCTGGCGCGGCGAGATGCAGAAGCTCGGCTTCGTCGGCAAGCCGGACGTGAAGATCGGCGACATCCTTGGCGCGGTCGAGTCCGGACAGACGAAGGTGTGGGCGACCAACCCGACGCAGTCCAACTCGGGCGCGACCGCGTTGTTCGCCTTCATGAACCACTTCGCCGGCAACGGCACCGGTCAGGCGCTCACACAGGCACAGCTCGACTCGCCGGCGGTCGAGCAGGGCATCACGCGGTTCATCCGAGCCATGGACGCCACGCCCCCGTCGACCGGCACGATGATGAACGAGTGCCTCGCGCACCCGGACGCCTGCCGGACCCTGTTCACCTACGAGGACCTGGTCATCGAGAAGAACCAGGAACTGGTGAAGGCCAACAAGGAACCCCTGTACGCGGTCTACCCCCGAGGCGCGCTGGCGATCAGCGACGCGCCGCTCGGCTTCCTGCCGCACGGCACTGACGCGGACTCGGGCAAGCGGCGGATCCTGACCGAGCTGCAGGCGTACCTCCTGTCCGACGAGCAGGCTAAGAAGCAGCTGCTCCAGCTCGGCCGACGTCCGTCGAGCAGCATCGGGCTGACCTTGGACAACCCCGACGTGACGGTGTTCAACCCGGACTGGGGCATCCAGGCGAACCTGAAGGAACAGGGCATCCAGTACCCGTCGGCAGCGGTCATCGTGGCGGCGCTCGAGCGGTATCAGACGCACTACCGCAAGCCGGTGGACGCGTACTACTGCCTCGATGGCAGTGGGTCGATGGAGGACAACAACGGCTGGACGGGCGTCGAGGACGCCGCGCACCAAGTGTTCGACGCCGACCAGGCCGCGCTGAACTTCCTGCAGACCGGGCCGCTCGACCGCACCACCGTCGCGATCTTCAACAGCAAGGTCACCGAGGGTCCGTGGAGTGTGGACGGCAACGACGCGGCCAAGCTGCACGAACTGACCACGCACATCACCGACTACTCGCCCGGCGGCGGCACCAACATGTACGCCTGCCTGCGCCGGGCCGCCGAGGAACTGGGAAAGGTCACCGACACGGGCCGCAAACGCCTGATCATCGTGATGTCCGACGGGAAGTCCGACACCGGTGGCGACCGGCGACCCGCGTTGGACGCGATCAAGGCGCTGGGCGTACCCGTGATCTCCATCGCGTTCGGCAGTGACGCGGACCCGGACCAGCTGACGGAGGTCGCCGCCGCGACCGGCGGGACGTTCGTCCAGCAGAACGACCTGGTGGCCGCGCTGCGGCAGGCGGCTGGCTACAAGTGAGGGGCAAGCTGGCGGCCGGGGCCGCGCTCGTCGCCGCGGTCGGGATCTTCGTCGGAATGTTCGTCGCGACGCGGAGTCTGCTCTGGTCGCCGCTGTTGGCGGCGGCCGGGGCGGTCGGCCTCTACCTGATGATCGACTCGCGGCGGCCCAGCGAGGTCTCCGACGACGAGTACGCCGCCGACGCCGAGAAGAAGATGGAAGAGGCGCTGCGGACGATCCGGGAGATCCGGCGGGGTCTGAAGGACGTGGCCTCCCCGACGGCGAAGCACCTGCTGCAGCAGGCCTGTGACCAGGCGCCCGAGCTGTTGTCGCGAGTGAAGGCGCGGTCGCCGAACAGCCTCTACTCCAGCGCCAGCCAACTGGGCGCCCACCTGACCAGCCTGTCGGGCGTGCTCACCCAGTACCTCGACATCCAGCGGAACCCGTCGTTCTACACCGATCCGGCGGCGCTGATGTCCGGGGGCGAGGCGGCGTTCGACCGGTTCGCTCAGTTCACTCTGGACAGTCTGCGCCTGGTCAACTCCGGTGACATCGCCCAGTACCAGGCGAACCTGGAGACCGTGGCCCCGCCGAAGCTGCCCACCCTCTAGCCGGAGCCCCCGCAGCCGGCCCGCCAGCCGGGGCTGAGCTGCCCACCCTTTAGCGAAGGAGCGCTCGAAAGTGAGAATGCCGAGTCCCCGCTTCCTGATCGGGCTCGTGCTCGTCCTGGTCGTCTGCGTCGCGGCCGCCTGGGTGCTGACCCGGGGCGGCGGCGGTAGCCCGCAGGGCGGCGGCAAGCCGGAGGCGGTCACCGTCAACTGTGTCGGCGGCTCGGAGAAGACCGAGCTGATGGCCGACCCGGACGTCAAGCGCATCCTGAAGGACACCTACGGCGTCACCGTCGCCTTCAACCCGCAGGGCTCCTACGACCAGGTGCAGCTGAGCACCGAGGATCTGAAGAGCCGCAAGATCGACTGCCTGTGGCCGTCGAGCGCCAGCGCGCAGAACGTCTTCGAGACCCAGCACAAGGGCGCTTTCGGGGAATACCGCGCCGAGACCGTGCTCCAGTCCCCGGAAGTGGTCTACGCCGGTCCGCAAGGGACCGAAGCGCTGGTCAAAGCCGGGCTCGTGGTGAAGCGGTCGGAGCGGTACTACATCGTCGACCTGAAGAAGCTGCTTCTGGAGTACGTGCTGAAGCGCAAGACCTGGGACTCGCTGGGCGCTGCCGACCTGCACGGGCCGATCACCGTGTCCAGCACCGACCCGGCCCGCTCCAACAGCGGCTTCACCCTGACCCAGCTGGAGCTGAACATCATCGCGACGGCCGACGTCTTCCAGGCGCCGAGCCTGGCGCAGGCCAAGAGCGCGCTGCCGACCATTCGCGCGCTGTACGACGCGCAGGGCCTGCAGGCGGCCAGCTCCGACGCCGGGTTCCGGCAGTGGCTGACCCAGGGCGCGGAGTTCCACGCCCCGCTCTACGCCGGGTACGAGAACCAACTCATCCAGCAGGTGGCGCAGATGGGCACGTCGAGCGCCGCCGTGCTGAAGAACGTGCGCATCCTCTACCCCGATCCCACCATCTACAGCGATCACCCGATCCTCGCGCTGGACGGCGCGGCCGGTCGGTTCATCGAGGCCATGAAGGACCGGCAGATCCAGGAGATCGCCTGGCAGAAGTACGGCTTCCGGTCCAGCGTCCAGGTGGGCATCAACGAGACGTCCGTCTTCAAGGATCTGCCGCTGGCCGAGCAGGTCCGCACCACCACCCCGCCCAACGCCGAGGTCACCCTGGCGTTGCTCGCCTGCGTCAAGGACGCGAAGGAGTGCTCCTGATGTCTCAGCCCACCGAGCTCGCGATCGACTTCGGCAGCATCGTCGGCGGTCCCGCCGAGCCCGCCGTCGGCCCGGCCGACCAGGCCATCACCACGCTGGTCGCGGCGGGCGAGCCGAAGCAGCTCGTCTGCGCCGAGCTGCTCACCCCGGCTCAGCGGGAGCAGGCGGCGGCGCTGGCCCAGCAGCTCTACCCGCAGATGCTCGCCGACACCGACAAGCTCGCGACCTTCGGCTCCGGCGCGATCGACGGGGTCAACGCGCAGGTCTCGCGGATCTTCCGCGAGGTCGGCCCGGTCAAGATCCCGGAGCTGACCGCGATCATGCACGAGATCAACGACCGGATGCGCGAGTTCCGGCACAAGTACGACCCCACCGACCCCAAGCTCCGCGAGACCTTCGACAAGTTCATGGACGCGGTCAAGGGCATCTTCCGCAAGGGCCGCGACCTCGTCGAGATGCTCTTCGAGGAGGCCCGCTCGGTCGAGCAGCAGCTCGACCGGATCGCCGGCACGCTGGTCGAGAAGCAGCACCAGCTCAAGCGCAACGTCGTGCTGTGCGACGAGCTCTACCGGGCCAACGAGGCCGCCATCGGCCAGCTCGTGGGGGCCATCGCCGTCATGGAGCTGGTACGCGATCTCGCCGTGGCCGAGGCTCGGTCGATCGTGATCGACCCGAACGACGCCGACAAGCGCGACAAGGAGGAGCGACTGTCGCGGGTCACCGAGTTCGTCCAGGCGATCGAGGTACGGATCAACGAGTACCAGCAACGGCTGTTCGTCGCGTGGTCGACCTCGCCCCAGGTCCGCAACATCCGGTTGCTCAACTACGGGCTCGGCCAGCGGCTCGCCCTGCTGGTGAACCTGACCATCCCGACGATGAAGCTGACGATCGCCCAGTGGGGACTGCTCCTGCAGGCGAACCAGGCGGCGCAGATGCAGCAGGCGGTCGCCGACGGCGCCAACGAGGTGCTTTCGGCGTACGCGTCGGCGTCGGGCAAGGCCGTCCCCGAGATCGCCCGCATCATCCAGACCCCGACCGTACGCCCGGAGACGATCCTGGAGGTGGCCGCCTCCATCGACGCCCAGGCCAAGGGCATCGAAGAGGCCGTACGCTTCGGCCAGCAGGCCCGAGCCGAAGTGGTGACCGTGATCGTCACCGCGCAGGAGTCCATGTCGGCCAGTTCGCAGCAGCTGTCCCGCAGCGTCGTCGAGCTGGTCACGAAGGCCCGCAAGCCGTTGGAGCTGCCCGCCGCGCCGGAGATTCCGGCCTCGGTGATCGAGAGTTCGGCGACCGTCGTCCGCTAAGCGTCGGAGATTTCCGCTGAGCGGCCGGGTGACGCCCGTCAGGACGGCGGGCGTCACCCGGTCACGACAAGCGGCGGCGGCGTAGCCCGAAGGTGAGCGCGGCTCCCATCACGAGGAGGCCGACGCCGATCAGCGCCGGCGTACCGACCTGGGTTCCGGTGTCGGGCAGGGTCGGTCCGGTCGGCGACGGCTTGACGGACGGGCTGGCCGAGGGCGCCGGGGTCGGGTCGAAGTCGGTGAACTGGCTGGTCGTGCCGTCGGTGACGGTCACCGCGTCGGCGTACCCGTAGGCCGGTCCGGCGACGCCCGAGCCCAGGCCCAGCTGTGCCTGACCCCACGCCCCAGCCGGGTAGTGCGCCGCGAACTCGGCCAGCGTGCATCGGGTGGCCTGGACGCAGAATCCATCGGTGGTGGTGGACTGCCAGACGATCGAGTCGGGTCCGAGGGTCCACTGTTGCCACTGGCCGGGCGTGACGGTCCCGTTGTGCCGCGGCTCGAAGCTGAGCGTGGTGAAGTTCTGCGGCACCGGCGTCACGACCTGGAACCCGGCGAAGCGCAGCGTCGGCGTGAACGACTCCGAACCGCCGGCCTCGACGTAGGTCGAATAGGACGCCGACAGCGCCGACCAGGGCCGGGTCGTCAGCTCGCCGAGGTCCGTCCCGGCCAGCGCCCGGTCCGCGGTTCCGTCTACGTGCAGCCTGAGGCTGCCGGTTCCGGCGGGCGGCGTACCGGGGCCGGGGACGATCGCGACCGATCCGCCCGCGGTCGTGTCGGGCAGGACGCTCCAGTTGCCGCCGGGAAGGCTGTGGACGGTGTCGGCGGCGGCCGCGGTCGCGAGGGTGAGGATCGCCGCCAGTCCGGCGAGGCTGCTGGCGATGCCGCGAACACCGCTAATTCTCAACACAACGGATGAACCTACGCTAATCGCCCACCAATCTCGTGACGCAACGCGGAGGCGGGCCCGGTCATCCGGTGACCGGGCCCGCCGTCAGCGCCTGATCAGCCGGTGTAGCCGGCGAAGATCTTGCTGAACTCGTAGGGCGCCTGGGCGACGTTCGTGCAGCGGTAGAGCGCACCGGTGCAGGCGTTGCGGTCGCGGGTGGTCTCCCAGAAGGAGAGCATCCCGAGGTGCTTCGACTGGGCGAAGGTCACCATCTGCCGCGAGTCGGCCTGGTCGTAGACGTGCCCGTCGTCGTTCTGGCCGAGCATCGGCGTCACGCCGACCATCTTCCAGACCTGGGCGTCGGTCTTGGCCGGGTAGAGCGTCTTCAGCTGGGCGAAGGTCGAGTTCGCCGCCTGGACCGCGAGATCGCCGTAGTCACCACTTCGGTAGTAGTCCATCGCCATCACGTTGACCAGGTCGAGGTCGACTCCGGCGTCGCGGGCCGAGCGTACGACGTTGAGCCCGTCGGCGGTCAGGCCCTCGGGCAGGACCGGCAGCGTCAGCGAGATCTTGAGGCCGGGGTTGGCCCGCTGCAACGCCGCCAGCGCCTGCGAGCGCCGGGCGACCGAGGTCGGGTCGGCGGTGGCCGAGCCTTCGATGTCGAGGTCGATGTACTTCAGGTTGTACGCCGACACGACGGCTTGGTACTCGGCTTGCGTCGCGGCCACGGTCGAGCAGGCCTGGGCCAGTTCGATGCCGGTCGCGCCGCCGAAGGAGACCTTGACGTCGCCGCCGGCCGCCCGGATCGCCTGGATTTGGTCGAGGTTCCAGGCCTGCCGGGGGTCGTACGCGTTGAACCACATCGCCTTGCAGGCCGACGCCGTGATGAAGGCGAGCGTGAAGCTCTTTACCGTGCTGCCGCTGGACAGGTCGGTGAGCAGGGGAGTGGGCCAGGCGCCGAGGTCCACATAGGGTGCGAGCGGCAGTCCAGGCGCGCTCGGGCAGCCGGAGGTGCTCGCGCTCACCGGGGCCGAGGCGGCCGATTCGCCGTCCGCGTTGTACGCCGCGACGCTGTAGCTGTGGCTGGAACACGTCGCCAGCCCGCTGATGGTGGCGGTCGTGCCGGTGACCGTGCTGCGCAGGGTGGTGCCCTCGTAGACGCGGTAGCCGGTGGCGCTGGTCGACGCGGCCCAGCCCAGCGAGATCGAGCTGCTCGTGGTGCCGGTGACGGCCAGCCCGGTCGGCGTCGCCGGGCCGGTCGGGGTGCCGCCTCCGCCGCCGGGGCCGTCCAGCGAGAGGTCGTCGGCGTAGTAGGTGCCGGTGCCGTACCAGCCGTGCAGGAAGATCTGTACGCTGGTCTGCGACGCGCCGGTCGTGAAGGTCACGGTGAGCTGGGTGTACGCCGTGGCCGACGGTGTCCACGTCAACGCCCCGCCGACGACGCCGAGGTAGACGTAGCTGCCCCGGACCCAGCCGGTCAGCGCGTACGCGGTGTTGGGCTGGACCGTGACGGTCTGCGTGCACTGGGCGTTGTCGGCGGCCGACGCGGCTCCGGCGAGGGCCCGACTGCCACTGTGGACGGGGGTGCTGACGACCGAGCCGAGCCCGCCGGTGCACGACCACGGGGACAGGGCGCCGGATTCGAAGCCGGGATTGCTCAGCAGGTTGGCCGCGTACGCCGGTTGTGCTTCGACGAGCAGGGAACCGGCCAGCACCAGGGCGAGCGCGATGAATCGAAGCTTTCTCATGCGTGCATTATTAATAAACTTTCCTTACTGTGTCTATAGGTGTCGTTCTCGGAGCGGGCCACCCCCGGTCACCTAGGCTCGAAAGGCCAAGGGGCGAGAGGGGGTGGCCGATGATCCGCCGCATCGGGCTGGTCGTGCACGGTGGACGGGAGCAGGCCGCGATCGCCGCCGCTCAGGTCCGCACCTGGGCCGGCGACCACGGCATACCGTGCGTCGACGTGGACGTGTGGAACGCGGCTCCGGGCGACGGGCGGCTGCACAGCGCCGAGGAGGCGGCCCGCGCGGGGCATCCCGACCTCATCGTCACCATCGGCGGCGACGGCACCTTCCTCCGGGGCGTACGCGTCGCGATGCACGCCGACGCTCTCGTGCTCGGCGTGAGCGTGGGCCGGGTCGGCTTCCTCACCGAGGTACGCCCGCAGGACCTGGTCGCGGCGCTGGACACGGTGCAGGCCGGGAACGTCGAGGTGGAGGAGCGGCTGACGTTGACGATGCGGGCCTCGCGCCCGCTGTCGATCCCGCCCGACATCAAGTCCTACCTGAAGTTCGGCCGTGGTCCCATGCTTCCCCCGCCCGAGCCCCGCCTCGGTACGCCGGAGGAGGTCGGCTGGGGCGTCGCGCTCGACATCACCGCCCTCAACGACGTCGTCTTCGAGAAGCTGGCCCGCGATCGGCTGGCCAGCGTCGCCGTCTACGTCAGCGGCCGCCACTTCGCCTCGTACTCGGCCGACGCGCTGGTGGTCGCGTCGCCGACCGGGTCGACGGCGTACAGCTTCGCGGCGGGCGGCCCGGTGGTGTCGCCCGGCATCGACGCACTCGTCTTCACCCCGGTCGCCCCGCATATGGCGTTCAACCGCAGCATCCTGCTGGACGCCCGGCGGGAGCGAGTCGGCGTTCTGGTGCTCGAACGGTCCGGCCGGGTCGCGGTCACCGTGGACGGTCAGCTGCGCGGCGTCCTCGAACCCGGCGACTGGGTCTCGGTCTACGCCGCGCCCCGGCCCGCCCGGCTGGCCCGGGTCGGCGACTTCGACTTCCTCAGCCGGGTACGCGACCGTTTCGGGCTCGCCGACGCGGCGGCCGCGCTGGCCGACGGCGAGGCTCCGGCGGTCTACCGCCCGGCCGACCCCATCCCGCCTGATCTGCTCAATCCAGGCCCGTGGGGATATCGCGCGGGCTAACCCCGGTTCCGTGGATGGTTGCGCGCCGTCCGCTCGTTGCCCCGGCGATAGTTGCCCGTCCACCGGGCCATGACCTCCTGCGGATCGTCGTCCACCTCGGCCAGGAACTCGGCGGCCCGGCCGCCTCGCAACGTGGTCGCGGCCCGGCCGCGGTGGGTGATCACCACGGTCCCGTCCGCGCGTACCAGGTAATCGAATCCGCTCGGTGCGGGCATGTCACTCGCTCTCGGTCCGGCCGGGGCCGACTATCCCCGTCTCGTACGCGAGGATGACGGCCTGTACGCGGTCGCGTAAACCGAGTTTGCCGAGAATGCGCGCGACGTGCGTCTTCACGGTCGCCTCCGACAGGTGCAACTGAGCGGCCAGCTCCGCGTTCGTGTGGCCGTGCGCGATCAGGGTCAGCACCTCCAGCTCCCGAGGTGTCAGCGTGGCCAGATCCCGGTGGGCCGTGGAGGCCGGCGAATCGCGGCGGGCGAACCGGTCGACGAGGCGGCGGGTGATGCTCGGGGCGAGCAGCGCGTCCCCCGCCCGGACCAGGCGTACCGAGGCGACCAATTGCTCCGGCGTGACGTCCTTGAGGAGGAAGCCACTGGCTCCGGCCGACAGCGCGGCATACACGTACTGGTCGAGGTCGAAGGTCGTCAGGATCACCACCCGAGGCTGCTCCGGGCTGTCGCCCGACAGAATCCGGCGGGTGGCCTCCAAGCCGTCCATCTCCGGCATCCGGATGTCCATCAGGACCACGTCCGGGCGCGTACGCCGGACGGCCTGGACCGCCTCGACGCCGTTGACCGCCTCGGCCACGACCTCGATTCCGTCGGAGGCGAGGATCATCCGGAACCCCGCGCGTACCAGGGCTTGATCGTCGGCGATCACGACGCGGGGCGCGCTCACGGCGTACCCAGGGGTATGACGGCGGTGACCCGCCATCCGTCGCCGGTGATCAGCGGACCGGTCCGCAGGGTTCCGCCGTAGACCGCGAGACGTTCGCGGAGGCCGAGCAACCCACGGCCGGAGCCGCCGTCCCCGGTTGAGCGACCGCCGGTGTCGGTGACCTCGATGCCGAGCTCCTCTTCTCCATAGTGGACGGAGACCGTGGCGGCTCCGCCCGAGGCGTGTTTCACGGCATTGGTCAGCGCCTCCTGCACCACCCGGTACGCCGCCAGCGCCTCCCCGCTGGCGACAGCGCGCGGCGTGCCGGTGACGCTGAGCGCGACCGGCATCCCGGTGTCGCGGACCCGGCCGACCAAGGTCTCCAGCTGGTCGAGGCCGGGTTGCGGGGCGAGGTCGGGCGCCTCCTCGCCCGGCCCGAACGCTCGAGCCGGGAGTGAGGACGAAGGGCCGGATGACGGCATCCCCGAGGCCGGCGCCAGCAGCCCCATGACGTGCCGCAACTCCGCCATCGCAGTACGCCCTGCGCCCTCGACCGCCAGCAGCGCCTGCCGCGACTGCTCGGGCGAGATGTCGAGCGTACGCCGCGCCGCCCCGGCCTGGATCACCATGACGCTCACGTTGTGGGTGACGACGTCGTGCAGCTCCCGGGCGATCCGGGACCGCTCCGACTCGACCGCCCGGCGCAGCGCGGTGGCCCGTTCCTCGTCGGCGGCGGCGAGCTTGCGCGCGTTCTCCGTGTTCTGCGCTCGCCACAACCGCAGGGCGAGTCCGGCGAGCACCAGCATCGCCAGCACGACGATCCCCACGTACTGGTCCGGTACGGACGGCATGCCGTTGCTGGTCGAGCGCCAGGTCAGCAAGGCGAGCACGCCGACGCTGACCAGAGTCGGCAGCCGATATCGGCTGTACGCCGCCGCGGCGTAGGCCGCGATCACACAGCCGTAGTAGCAGACGCGCGGGATGTCGTCGATGACCGGGATGGTCAACGCCCCGACCGCCCAGAGGACGGCGAGCGGAAACCGGCGGCGCTGGCTGATCAGGACGCAGGCCAGCAAGGTCACGAAGATCAGACCGCCGAGATTGGGGCCGTCCCGGTGCACGAACACCGGGCCGTCCGGGCCCGGCAGCGGCACGATCGTCTCGTCGCCGGCCTTGTCGAAGACGTAGTCCAGTCCGCCGAAGGCGCAGAGCAGCGCGAGCGCGATGTCGAAGAGCTGGTTGCGCAGCGTCATCCGCCAAACCGGCCCGCTCGGGCGCAGCGCGGACTTGATCCGCTCCGTCAGCTCGTCCTCGGTCTCCGCCACGCGGCCATTATGCGTGCTGGTCGCGGCGCTGCCATCAGCCTGCGGACTACGCCGGGAGGATGACCCCCGCCCAACGGCGTACGCGATATCGCTCCGCGCGCTGACGCGGCCCGGCCTGTCCGGTTCCTACCGTGACGTCACTTGATCTCGTTAAGAGGGAGCACACCCATGGCTGTGATCGACCTGCGCGGCGTCAGCCGCCGGTACGACCAGGGACCGCCCGCGCTGGACGATGTGACGCTCACCGTCGAACCGGGGGAGGCGGTCGCCATCCTCGGCCCGTCCGGCAGCGGCAAGTCGACCATGCTCAACCTGATCGCCGGGCTGGACCGGCCGGACGCGGGCACGGTGTCCGTCGCTGACGTCCGCCTGGACAAATTGGGCGAAGCGGCCACGGCTCGGTATCGCCGTGCGCACGTCGGCATGATCTTCCAGTTCTTCAACCTGCTCGACGACCTGACCGTCGCCGACAACGTCGTCCTGCCCGCCCAACTGGCCGGGATGGGCCGGGCGGAGGCGCGCAAGCGGGCCGACTCGCTGCTGACCGCGCTCGGCATCGCCCGCCACGCGGGGGCGTACCCGGGTCGGCTGTCCGGCGGCCAGCGGCAGCGGGTCGCGGTCGCCCGCGCGCTGATGAACAAACCGACCCTGCTGCTGGCCGACGAACCGACCGGCGCCCTCGACAGCGCCTCCGGCGAGGACGTACGCAAACTGCTCATCGAGCTGAACGGGGAAGGCCAGACGCTGATCCTCGTCACGCACGACGAGATGCTGGCCGCCGCGTGCGCGACGCGTACGGTGCGCCTGGTCGACGGGCGAATCGACGCCGACACCGGAACGAGCGTCCGGCCACGGACCGGCCGGTTCGACGGTGACGCGCGCGCGGGAGCCGTGCGGTGAGCGGGCTGAGCAAGGTCGTGCGGTCCGGTGTCAGCCGCCGCCGGGTGCAGACGGTCGTCATCGGGCTCGCCACCTTCATGGCGGTCGCGGCGGCGGTGCTGGGCGGGTCCCTGCTGGTGGCGTCGACCGCGCCGTTCGACCGGGGCTTCGCCGACCAGCACGGCGCCCATCTCAGCGCCCTCTTCGACGGGGCGAAGGTGACGCAGGCCCAGGCGGCGGCGACGGCGAGCGCGAGCGGGGTCGCCGAGACCTCGGGACCCTTTGAGGTCGTCACCCAGACCCCGACGCTCAATCCGGACGGTGGCGGTGGTGGCGGCGGGTTCGAGCTGCAACCGCTGACGATCGCCGGCCGGGCTCAGCCGGCCTCGGGCATCGACAAGGTGTCGCTCAGCGACGGTCACTGGCCCGCTTCGGCCACGGAGATCGTGCTGACCGAGCAGGTTCCCCTCGACGCGAAGCTGACCTTCGAGTCGCTGCCCGGCAAGCCGGCCTTCACCGTCGTGGGGCATGCCCGCTCGGTCAGCCGGACCGCCGACGCGTGGGTGCTGCAAGCCGCGATCGCCTCGCTGACCCCCGCCGACGCCAAGCCCGGACACCAGATGCTCTACCGGTTCGCGGCGGCGGCCACACAGTCCGACATGGACAACGCCAAGGCGGCGATCGTCGCGGCCGCACCGAGTGACACGATGCTGGGCAGCCAATCCTGGCTGACCGTCAAGGAGGCCTCCGACCGCACCGCCGCGCTGTTCGTGCCGTTCCTGATCGCCTTCGGGCTGCTGGGACTGGTCATGGCGATGCTGAGCGTCGGCGGCGTGGTCGCTGGTGCCGTGAGCGCGGCCACCTTCCGGATCGGCGTGCTGAAGGCGATCGGCTTCACCCCGGCGCAGGTCGTCCGGGCGTACGTGGTGCAGGCGCTCATCCCCGCCACGATCGGCATCGTCCTGGGCGTCGTCGCGGGCAATCTGCTCGCCATCCCGGTGCTCGCCGAGACGGACGAGGTCTATGAGACGGCTCCGTCCGTGGTGCAGCCCTGGGTGGACGTCATGGTCGTGGTGGCGGCACTCGCCATTGTGACGCTGACGGCGCTGGTCGCGGCGGCGAAGGCCGGGCGCCTGCGTACCGTGGACGCGCTCGCGGTCGGGCGGGCGCCGGCCGCCGGCCGGGGCCGGTTCGCCGCCTCGGTCGCGGCCCGGCTGCCCCTGCCGCGCCCGGTCAGCCTCGGCTTGGCCCAGCCGTTCGCCCGGCCCGCCCGGATGACGGCGATGCTCGCGACGGTGATCTTCGGAGCGGCGTCGGTCGCGCTCGCGATCGGCCTCACCTCGTCGCTCACCCTGATCGAGACGGCCCGCTCGCACGACAAGGCCCAGATCCTCGTCGGGCCGTTCCGGATGGGACCGCCCGACGGGGCAGAGCAGTCCGGTCCGCCGCCGACCAACCAGGGGCCGCCGCCCGGCCCGTTCGACGCGGGCGGTCCCGATCCGGCCGCGGTGACCGCCGCGATCGACGGAGTCTCCGGGACCAAGGCGAGCTACGGGGTCCTCACCGCTCCGGCGACCGTCGCGGGCATCGCCGGCGACGTCGACGTGCTCGCGTACCGGGGCGACCCGCGCTGGGCCGGCTTCGAGATGACCGAAGGCCGCTGGTACGCGGGCGCGGGCGAGGCGATCCTGCCCACGCCGATGCTGACGGCGACCGGGGCGAAGATCGGCGACACGATCACGTTGACGGTGAACACCTTCCAGATCCCCGTACGCGTCGTCGGTGAGGTCTTCTCGACGCAGAACAACGGGATGCAGGTGTTCACCGACTTCGCCACCCTCACGGCGGTCATGCCGCAGGTGACGCCCACGGAGTATTACGTCGGCCTGACCGGCGGGACCGACACGACCGCGTACGCGAACAAGCTGGAGACCGCGCTGACCTCGTTCGGCCTGCACGCCAACGTCAACCCGGGCGGCAACAGCAGCACCCTCGCCGCCCTCAACGCCCTGACCGGGCTGCTGACCGTGATGCTCGTGGCGGTGGCGGCGCTCGGCGTGCTCAACGCGGTCGTCCTCCAGACACGGGAACGCGTACGCGAACTCGGGGTGCACAAGGCGATCGGGATGACCCCGAAGCAGGCGGTCACGGTGGTGCTCGCGTCGGTCGTCCTGATCGGAGTGGTCGGCGGTATCGCCGGAGTGCCTGCCGGAATCGCGTTGCACGGCGTGATGGTTCCGGCGATGGGCGACAGCGCCGGCGTACGCCTCCCTCCGGCGCTCGTCGACGTCTATCAACCCTGGTTGATCGGCCTGCTGGCGTTGGGCGGCCTCGTCATCGCGATCGTCGGCGCACTGCTGCCCGCCGGGTGGGCCGCGCGGATCCGGACGGCGACCGCTCTGCGTACGGAGTGAGGTGATCATTGCGCCGGCCATGCTGCTTCGCGCGGCGAAATGTCCGCCGAAACCGCATGGCCGGCGCAATGATCGTGAGGGATCAGACCCGGCGCATGACGGAGACGACCTTGCCGAGGATGACCGCGCCGTCGCCGTCGATGACTTCGTATGCCGGATTCCGGGGTTCCAGCAGGACGTGGCCGCCCCGTTTGCGATAGACCTTCACGGTCGCCTCGCCGTCGATCATCGCGGCGACGATGTCTCCGCTGTAGGCGTCCGGCTGCTGGCGTACCACCACGATGTCCCCATCGCAGATCGCCGCGTCGATCATGGACTCGCCGCGGACCCGGAGGCAGAAGAGCGTGCCCCGGCCCACCAGCTCGCGCGGCAGCGCGAGGATCTCCTCGGGGTGTTCCTCGGCCAGGATCGGACCGCCCGCCGCGATCGCGCCGAGCAGCGGCACCATCGCGGGCGGCGACGCGTCGGGCGCGTCCGCGGCGGTGGGCTGCAGGAACATACGGACGTCGACCGGCCGGGTGGCCGCCCGGCCCCGCCGCAGATAACCGCGCTCCTCCAGATCGCGCAGGTGCTTGGCCACCGACGACGTCGAGCTGAGCCCGACGCGGTCGGCGATCTCCCGCGCGGTCGGCGGGTAGCCGTGCCGGACCACCCAGTCGCGGATCACGCCGAGAATGCCGCGCTGCCGCGGGGTGAGGATCGAGGTGTCGATGTCTTCCGCCAGAACCACCCCGTGATCATGGCGTATCCGCCCGCCGGGCGGGTGGGGGCGCGCCGGTCGAGGCGGCCGGCTCAGGGCAGGAGGGTACGCACTTCGGCGGCGAGGGCGACGGACGCCTCGATCTCCACCTTGCGGATCGACACGCTCTCCACATTGAACCCGTACGGCATGCCGAGCCCGCGGCAGAACTCGCTCAGCTCCCGTGCCGCGGCCACGCAGTGCCGGTAGGACTCGGCCAGCGGATCGGCCGTATGCCGTAGCGAGTTCTCCAGCCAGCGGGGGATGCCGACGCCCAGCCATTTGAGGAAGGCCAGGGTCTTCAGCGAACCGCAGACCGACAGCGTGAACAGCAGCGGCCGGGGTGCGACGCCCTGCTCGGCGCAGGCGTAGAAGTAGTCGGAGACCATGCTCTTGGTCGAGTCCACGTCATACACGACCTGTGAGATGAAGAACGTGCACCCGTCGGCCTGCTTGGTCAGCATGCGCCGGTGCTCGTCCCGGCCGCCGACGTAGCGCTCGGTGATGGCGACCCCGCCGAGCAGGAGATCCGGCCGGACCTCCTGGCGGAGCTTTTGCGCCTGCGGCAGTCCGGTGCGGACGGCCTTCCGGCTCGAGGAGGCGCCCACGAACACTCCGAGTACGCGCCGCGGATCGGCCTGGGCCAGCCAGCCGCGCAACTCGTCCTCGGCGTACTTGCCGACGCACCGGTAGATGACGACCGGCCGGTCCCAGCCCGTCAGGTGGTCGGCGTGGAACGCGGCCGGATCCATCGTCGGCAGGTACGGAAACGGCCGCTCGGCCGGGTTGCGGTCGCTCTCGTCGTCGATGTCGTAGAGGACCAGCCCGTCGACGTCGAGCGCGGCCAGCCGGGCAGTCGTCACGGCGGCGATCTCGCGTATCTGGTCGGGGGTGGCGCTGCTCCGGGGCGGAGTGATGCCGAACAGCAGCGCGCCGCCTCGGCCGCCGGCCAGGAGATCCGGCAGTGGCGGACGGGAAAGGTCACCCTGCATCCGCCGACCCTATCGCGCGGGACAGCCATGATCATCGCACCCTCCACGATGTGGAATCCGGCATTTCGCCGCCGGAAACCGCATGGCCGGCGCGATGATCAGGCGGTCGGCAGGGGGCCGGAGCGGGGCGCTAGGCGAGGCGCTGTTCGAGGCGGTCGAGGCGTTCCGTGATCGGCTGCAGCTGTTCGCGTACCGCCGAGGTCAACGCGGTGACCACGTCGGCCGTGGGGGTGGCCGCGGTCTCGTTGCGCGCGGCCCAGCCGGCCAGCACGGCCGCGACCGCGCGACGGGTCAGGCGCAGGTCGGCCCCGGCGCTGCGCAGCTGGTGCCCGGCGGACCCGGCGGGCTCGGCGATCAGGCCGAGCAGCAGGTGTTCGGAGCCGACGTAGTTGTGCCCGAGGGACATGGCCTCGGTGACCGCGAGCCGGAGCGCCTCCTTGAGGGCCTCCTCGTAGTGCTGGTCGGACGGTTCGGCCGGTTGCGCGTGCCGGGCGGCCAGAGCCGCCTTCAGCTCCTCCGGCTCGATGTCCATCGACCGCAGGACGCGCAGCGCGAGATTTTCGTTCTCGTCGACCATGGCGGCGAGCAGGTCGGCGGTGGTGGCCGGGCGGTTGTCGGCGCGGGCGTCGTCGACGGCGAGCGAGACGATCGTCTGTGCCCGCTTGGTGAACCGGCTGAACTGCACGTTGGCCTCCAGGTTCACCTCGTCGTGCAGCGACTCGTGCATGGCGGTGACCCGCCGGACCGCCTGCTCCAGGGCACGCTGGCAGATCGCGGAGATCGGCAGGTTGGCCTGCTTCACCGCGTCGGCCAGCTCGTCCGAGAGGTAGACGTTGATCTTCGGCATCACGACCGCTCCTCTGGGGTTAGGTTGGGGTTATAACCCCACTGTACCCCCAAGCGGCAGAGTGTCAACGCTCCTGGCGTTCCAGCCGGATCGTCAGCCCGTCGAGCAGGCTGGCCAGGCCGAAGTCGAAGCTGAGCGCCCGCGCCACGGCGGGGTCCTCGTCCTCGTAGGAGTCGTAGCGCTCGATCAGTTCGGGGTGGTCGGTAGCGGCCTCGACAAGCAGCGGCCGCATCTTGAGCTGCAGCGCCTGGGCGTCCCCGCCGGACTTCGCGACCATCGCCCGGTACGCGACCTCGCTGGTGACGGTGCCGAGCACGTAGGAGAAGATCGCGGCCCAGGCGAAGTCGATGTTCATCCGGACGAACCCGGCCTCGGTGAGGGTGCTGGTGACGCGGCTCATCGTGCGCAGCGCGTTCGGCCCGATGGCGGGACGGGTCCCGATGAGGGGGACCGCCCACGGGTGCCGGATGAGCGTGTCCCGCATCGAGTACGCGTATCGCTGCACGACGTCGCGCCACCGAACCTCGTCGCCGACCGGCAGGGTGAATTCGCCGTAGACCTCGTCGAGCACGAGTTCGAGCAGCTCCTCCTTGTTCGCGACGTGCCAGTAGAGACTGGTCGCGCCGGAGCCGAGCCGGGCGGCCAGCCGCCGCATGCTCAACGCGTCGAGCCCCTCCTCGTCCAGCAGGGCGAGGGTCTCCCGGACGATCTGCGCGCGGTCGAGGTTCGAGGACTTGGCCGACCGCTTCTCGCGCGTCCACACCGAGGTCACCGGAGTCTGCATGGTCCAAGCATAAGTGGTATCGCACACTGTGCGAGTCTGTCGTACAGTGTGCGAATGGACTCGAACACTGTACGAGAGACGGCGGCATCGACGGACCGAGACCCGCGGCGCTGGTGGATCCTGGCGGTTCTCTGCCTCAGCCTGCTGGTCCTGGTCGTCGACAACACCGTGCTCAACCTCGCCATCCCGGCGCTGATGACCGATTTGAAGGCCACTCCGTCCGACATCCAGTGGGTGCTGGACGCGTACATCCTGGTCTTCGCCGGGTTGCTGCTGACCTCGGGTTCGTTGTCCGACCGCTTCGGCCGCCGCAAGCTGCTGCTGATCGGACTGGCCCTCTTCGGCGGCGCGTCGACGCTGGCCGTGATCGTCACCGAGCCGTGGCAGCTCATCGGCGTACGCGCGCTGATGGGAGTCGGTGGGGCCCTGCTGATGCCGAGCACGCTCTCGATTCTCATCACGGTCTTCGACGAGCAGGAACGCCGCAAGGCCTTCGCCGCCTGGAGTGCGGTCGCGATGCTCGGGGTCATCGCCGGCCCAACGGTCGGCGGTTTCCTCCTCGACCACTACTGGTGGGGCTCGATCTTCCTGCTGAACGTGCCCGTCGCCGCGGTCGCGATCCTCGCCGCGGTGCTGCTGATGCCGGAGTCGCGTGGCCCGGCCCGCAAACTGGACCCGGCCGGCGTGGCGCTGTCCACAGTGGGCATGTCCGCCCTCGTGTACGCCATCATCGCCGGGCCGGTCGACGGCTGGTCCGCCGGGAACGTGCTGATCGCGATCGTCCTCGCGGTGCTGGGACTCGGTGCGTTCGTACTCTGGGAGACCCGTAGCGCCGCGCCGATGCTGCCGCTGGAGCTGTTCCGCGACCGCCGGTTCAGCGGCGCGAGCTTCTCGATCGTGCTGCTCTCCTTCGGCACCGGCGCGCTGCTGCTGATGCTCACGCAGTACCTCCAGCTCGTGCACGACTACACGCCGATCAAGGCCGGCCTGGCTCTGCTGCCCTATGCGGTCGCCGCCGCGCTGTTCAACGCGGTCGGGGCGGCCCTCGGTCAGAAGGTCAGCAACAAGATGCTCATCATGGTCGGGCTCGTCGTCATCTCCGTCGGCTTCGTGGTCATCGCCTTCCTCGACGCGTCCAGCAGCTACGGCGCGCTCATCACCGGCCTCATGATCATGGGCGTCGGCGGCGGCCTCGCCGGACCGGCGGCGTACGCGACGCTTCTCGGGGCCGTCCCGCAACAGCACGCCGGAGTCGGCTCCGCCCTCAACGACACCGTCCAGCAGGTCGGCATGGCGCTGTCGGTCGCGGTCCTCGGCAGCGTCCTCGCCGGGGTCTACACCTCGCGGATGCCCGACGAGGCGCCGGCCGTGGCACGCGAATCACTCGCCGGGGCGCTCTCGCTCGGCGACGCCGGGCTCGCGACCCTCGCCCGCGACGCGTTCATCAAGGCCATGTCGCTCGGCTCCTGGGCCGCCGTCGGATTCTCGCTGGCCGCCGCTGTGCTCGCGGCCGTGCTGCTGCCCAAGCTCCGCCCGGCCGCGCCCACCCCGCAGCCCATCGAGTACGCCGAAAGCACCGCCCCTTAACCGCCGCCCTGCTTTCGCCGGTCGATCATGAACTCGCCGGTCGATCATGAACTTTCGGCCATGATCGACCGGCGTGTCGTGTCCCAGCGTCCGTGATCGATTCCGTGACGGCCTGATCGACTTCGACGTCACGGGGCGGAGCGGGCCACCCACCACGCGAAGGCGAGCTGAAGGACGCCGGTCAGGATGAGCCAGATCGCCGCGATCCAGACGAGGAAGACGAGGCTGGGTTCGGGGAAGATGAGCAGGATCAGGCCGAACACCGCGTTCATCAGGCCGATGACGACCGCGACGGATCGTTCGCCGGGCGGGTTCTGGAACGCCGCGACGATCTCGACGATGCCCGCGACGATCCAGCCGATGCCGACGAGGACCACGATCGTGCGGATCGAGCCCGGCAGGTTGGCCGCGACGACCACCCCGGCGACGAGGTAGATCAGCCCCGTGACGATGCGCCACACCCGTGCCTGCCCGGCGCGGTGCCCGGTGATCCCGCTGAGGATCCGGGCGAGCCCGATCAGGAACAGCGCGATCGCCAGCAGCCAGCCGAAGACCTCCAGCGTCTGGCCGGGCCACACCAGCAGCACCAGGCCGAGGACGATCGAGGTGATCGCGCCGGCCGGGGTGGCGCTGCGCCAGCCGCCCACCTGCGTCAACGTCATAGATCGACGGTACGGGGCGAAGCGGTCGCGACGGGGCGAAATTCTCCGCGAGCGGCCGATGAGTTCGGCCGCCGGTGCGAGTCTGACGGGTATGAGACTCACGATGACCACCTTCATCACCTTGGACGGCGTCTACCAGGGGCCCGGCGGTCCCGAGGAGGACACCGGCGGCGGGTTCACCCAGGGCGGCTGGTTCCAGCCGTACTTCGACGAAGAGGTGGACGCCTTCATGGACGCTGTGTTCTCCGACGCCGAGGGCTTCGTGCTCGGCCGGAAGACCTACGACATCTTCGCGGCGTACTGGCCGAAGATGGCCGACCAGCCCGACCCGATCTCGCAGGGGCTCAACCACCTGCCTAAGTACGTCGTGTCGCACACGCTCACCGGCGTGGACTGGAACAACAGCCGGATCCTGAGCGGCGATCCGGTCGCCGAAGTCGCCAAGCTCAAGGAGCAGCCCGGCAAGGAGCTGCAGATTCACGGCAGCGGCGTACTCGGGGCTTCGTTGATCGACGCGCGGCTGGTGGACACCCTCCGGCTGGTCGTCTGCCCGGTCGTGCTCGGCTCAGGCCGGCGCCTTTTCGGCGAGGGGCGTACGCCGACCGCGTTCCACCTGCGGGAATCGCGAGCGACCCCGAGCGGGGTGGCGTTGCAGGTATTTGACCTTGCCGGAGATCCCACCTACGGCACCTTCGGAGTGGAATAGTCGCAGGCATGGCCCGGCCCTCCCTCTTCGAGTACGCCGGCGGCGGCCCCGCCTTCCTGGCCCTGGCCGCCGCCCACCATCAGCGGTGTCTGGACGATCCCCTGCTCAACCACCCCTTCTCCCATCCCGGCCATCCGCAGCACGTCGAGCGGCTGGCGGCGTACTGGGCGGAGGTCCTCGGTGGTCCGGCGGAGTTCACTCCGCTCGGCGGGCACGTCCAGATGCTCGGCATCCATTGCGGCAACGAGGCTCCCACCGAGATGGGGGAGCGTTTCTACGAGTGTTTCGTGCAGGCGATGGACGACGCCGGACTGCCGGACGATCCGGAGTTCCGGGGGGCGCTGGCGGCGTACATGCGATGGGCCGTCGACGACGTCATGAACCACATGAGCCGGGAGGCGACGGCACCGGCCGACTCGCCCATGCCGCACTGGTCCTGGGACGGTCCGCAGGCGTGACCGATCCGGCCGACGACCTCTACGGCCTGCCGCAGGCCGAGTTCACCGCCGCCCGCGACGCCGCGGCCCGCGAGGCGAAGGCGGCCGGCGACAAGCTGCTGGCCGCCCGGATAGCGAGGCTACGCAAGCCGAACGCGGTCGCCTGGCTGGCCAACCAGCTCGTCCGGCAGCGCCGGGAGGCGGTCGAGCAGCTCGTCGACCTCGGGGACGAGTTGCGGGCGGCCACCGCTCAGCTCGACGGCGAGCGACTGCGCCGGTTGTCCACGCGTCAACACGAAGTCGTCGCCGACCTCGTACGCCAAGCGCGCGAACTCTCCGACCGTCCGGTGACCGACGCGACCGAACGCGGACTGGAGCAGACCCTGCGGTCGGCGTTGGCCGACCCGGCCGCCGCCGAGGAGCTGCTGGCCGGGCATCTCGCCGAAGGACTGTCCCGGATCGGCTTCACGAGCCTGCTCGGCGCAGCCCCCACCGGTGAACGCACCGCCCCCGCTGGCGAACGCACAGCCGCCACCGGCGAACGCGCGATCTCTAGGGGTGAACGCGGAAGTGGTAAGGGCGAACCGGCCGACGGCACGTCACGAAGCAGACGAGGGTCCGCCGCCTCGGAGGCTCGGCGGGAGGCCGCCGATCGGGAGGCGGCCGCGGCGCAGCGGAAGGCGAGCAAGGAGGAGCAGCGGCTGCGGGAGGCGGCCGAGGCGGCCCGGAAGCAGGCCGAGGCCGACCTCGCCGACGCTGAAGCCGCCCTCCGCGCAGCACGTGCCACAGTGGACGATCTCAAACAGCGGCTCGACGCGGCGTACGAGGAACGGGCCGACGCCGACCGAGCGGTTCAGGCCGCCCGGAAGCGTCTGCAGCAGGCCGACCGCGACGCCCGGCTGGCCGCCCGCGGGCTCACCGACGTCAGCGTGCGGGCTTCGGGCCGATGATCGTCGGAGGCCGGGCGCCGAGGAAGAAGATCCCGGGATAGGTCTCGAAACCGTCGCTGGAGTTGCGGCGCAACGTCGAATTCTCGATCGTCATCGTCCCGGTGCGGTCGTTGCTGACGAAGAAGACGGCTCCACCGCCCTCGGCGGCCCGATTGTCCTGCACGATGCTGCCCGCGATGGTCACCGTGAACCGGTCGCCGTCGGTGTAGATCGCGCCGCCACTGCCACCGCCGGGCGTACCGGGGCGGGCGGGGTTGGCGCCTTTGCCGATCGCGCGGTTGTGGGTGAGCACGCTGTTGAGCACCACCCAGGAGACGCCGATGCTGCTCAGGGCGCCACCGTTCGAGCAGACGCCGCCCTGGCCGGACGCGCCGCCGAAGGTGCTGCTCACGATGTAGACCGGCTTGTCCTGGTACTGATCCAGCACCCGCAACGCCGCGCCGCCGAGATCCGGCCCGGTGCTGTCGCACTTGTTGCGGAGGAACCGGGAGCTGACCACCTTGACCCGGCCGCCCCGGACGAAGATCGCCCCGCCACCACCGCCTTCGGTGGCATCCCCGGTGGAGTTGCCGTCGGCGAAGGTCAGGTTCTGCAGGGTCAGGTGCGGCGACGCCTGGTCGTTGCAGTGCGAGGTCGTCCACACCAGCGACTTGTCACAGGTGTTCATGTAGAGGATGCGGCGTTTGCCGCCGCCGCTGAGGGTCACGAGGCCGCCGCCGTCGAGCACCACCCTCGCGCTCGTGTTGCGTACCCTCGCGGTGCTTTTCATGGTGATCGTGACCGGCGCCGGACCGCATGAGAAGGTGATGACGCCGCCTTTCGTCACCGCCGCGACCACCGCCTCGGAGGTGCAGCTCGCCGCGGTGCCGTTGCCGACGACCCGGTCGGGCTTGCTCGTGTCGACCGCCCTTGCCTCAGCGGGAACCTTCGCTGTCCCCTTCGGATTGCCCGCGAGGAACGCGACAGCCGGCTTGGACGGCGACGGCGAGGCGGCTGACGGCGCGGTGGTCACCGCGCCGGCCGACGGCGAGCCGGTCGGGTCCACCCAGGTCGCGGCCGGCTCGGCCGAGCCGCATCCGGCCAGGGACAAGCACAGGAGGAGGGCGAGTCTGCGCACCTCCGGCATCCTACGAGGGGTACGCGGATCGGCGTGTGCCACGTTGCCGCGGCCGGCAGCCGGGTGCGAAAGTCGCCGAGATGATGTCCGGGTGGGGGGTGCTGGCGTCCCGCCGGTCGGCGGTACCGTTGCGCGACCGCAGGCGGGCGGTATAGTCCGTCGCCGAGCCCACCGACGTCCCCGCGGCGGGCTCGTGGCCGTTGGGAGGGTGGCGCGTAATGTCCCAGAACGAGGAGCCGTACCGAGGCGACGGGCCGTCGCGTCCGTCGTTCACGCAGGTCATGCGCGGGTACGACAAGCGCCAGGTCGACTATTACGTCGAGCAGGTGGCGGGCGACCTCGCGACGCTGTCCACCGAACGGCAGCGGGCGTTCGACCAGGTCCAGCGGCTGAACAACCAGCTGCAGCAGGCCCGGGTCGAGCTGTCGGAACTGCACCAGCGGCCGCAGCAGCTCGAGCGGGCGTCGTTCGGCCACCTCGGCACGATGGTCGACCAGATCATCGGGCTCGCCGAGAAGCAGGCCGAGGCGATCGTGACCGCCGCCGCCCAGCGCGCCACCGATCACCAGGCCGAGGCCGACAAGACGGTGGCCGACGCCCGGGAGCTGGCCGACAAGATCCGGTCCGACGCCCAGGCCGCACGCGAGCAGGCCGAGCAGGACGCGCAGCAGACCCGCGAGAACAGCCTCGAAGAGGCCGAGCAGGCGCGGCAGGAACTGCAGCAGGAGATCGAGGCCGCGCGGGCGCAGACTCAGCAGGAGCTGACCGAGCTGCGTACGGCGCATGAGGCCGACCTGGCCAGGCTCCGTAACGAAGCCGAGCAGAAGAACGCCGCGTTGCAGGCCGAGGCCCAGCAATACGCCTCCGAGCTGCGTCGCAAGGCGGGCGAGCAGAACGCCGCACACCAGCAGCAGCTCGCCGCCGTGCAGCAGGAGATCGAGGTACGCCAGCAGGGCCTGGCCCAGCTCCAAGCCGCACTGGACAACGCCCAGCAGCGCCTGGGGGAGGCGCGCCAGCAGGGTTCGGTGGCGGCCAACGAGCTGACCGAGTTGCAGCGCCGCCTGGTCGAGGTGAAGCAGGAGCTGGCGGCTGAGCTGAACCGGCTCAACGACGCCCGCCGCGAGGCGGACGCCACCGAGCGGCACGCCGAGGAGGTTCGGGCGCGGCTGCAGCGGGAGGCCAAGCGGATGGCCGACCGGGCGGCGCAGGCGGTCATGGCGGCCGCCGCGATGAGCGCCGAGACGGGGGAGTACCAGATGGTCGCGATGCGGCCCGACGGCACCACGATCCCGGTCGACGCGCCGCCCACCGTCGACGCCCCGGCCGCGGCCGCCCCGGTCGACCTGCCGACGGCCGAGTCGCCGATGGTCGCTCCCGTTTCCGAGGAGCACGTACGCGTCCCCGGCGGGGCCGAGCAGCGGGCGATGGAACGGCGCGTACCGGAGTCGAGCCTGTTCGCCGACCGCAACGGGCACGCCCCCGCGACGCCCGACCGCAACGGGCGCGAACGGCTGCTGTTCGACCGCGACGTCTTCGACGGCTTCACCGCAGGCCGGCGATCCGGCGAAGCGCAGGCCGCAGACGCCGCTCCGGCGGTGCCGGAGGGGTCGGCCCGCCCGGAGCTGCCGCGCCGTGACGACCCGGCCCGCGCCGACGAACTCTCCGATCTCCGGGAGTCCGCCGCCGTCATCGAGGCCTTGGTGGACGAGGCCGAAGATCTGGAGGAGACGGTCGACGCCGAGCTCGCCGACGACGACCTGCCGGCCGACGCGGTCCCGGACCGCGACGAGCTGGGCCGGCTCATCCCGACGCAGCGGGGATTGCAGCCGCACGCCGTCGCCGAATAGTCCCAAAGTACAGAACAGCGGGCGCGTCCCCGGAGGGGGCGCGCCCGCTTCGCCATCCCGCGCAGTGACTTATTTCAAGGCTTAACTTGATTCTTTAATTAAGGTTTCCTAATATTTAGAGGCTTCTCGCTCAGACCGCCGGCCCCCACCGGCCCTCTGCGAAAGGGATTCCTCGATGCCCACATCCGTCCCCTGGTGGCGTCGCTGCGCCACCGCCGCCCTGACGGTGGTCACGACGGCGCTGGCCACTACCGCGCTGGCGACAGGTCCGGCCACCCCCGCGCAGGCAGCGCTGCCCGCCGGGTTCCGCAGCGTCGGCTATCTGCCGTCGTGGTCCGGCAGCGTCACCTCGGTGCAGTACGCGAAGCTGACGCACATCAACTACGCCTTCGTCCTGCCGAATTCGAACGGCACGCTGGGGGCGGTCGACAACGCCTCGAAGCTGTCGTCGCTGGTGTCGCTGGCGCACGCCAGCGGCGTCAAGGTGTCGATCTCGATCGGCGGCTGGAACGACGGCAACGATTCGGCGTTCGAGTCGCTGGCGGGAACTGCGACCGGCCGCACGACCTTCGTCAACAGCGTCGTCAACCTCATCAACCAGTACGCCCTCGACGGCGTCGACATCGACTGGGAGTACCCGGATCCCGGCGCCTCGGCCGCCAATTACACCCAGCTGATGGCGCAGCTCAGTTCGGCGATGCACAGCCGGGGCAAGCTGCTCACGGCGGCGGTCGTGTCGGAGGGCTCGACGGCTTACGGAGTCGAGACGGCCGTCTTCGGCTACGTCGACTTCCTGAACATCATGGCGTACGACGGGGGCAGCCCGCACGCCAACTACGACTGGTCGATCGCCGCGGCGAACTTCTGGAAGTCGCGCGGTCTGCCTGCCTCGAAGACGGTCCTCGGTGTGCCGTTCTACAGCCGTCCCGGCTACTACACCTACGCCCAACTCGTGGCGATGGACCCGGCCAACGCCAACCGCGACTGCACCACCGTCAGCGGCGTTCAGCAGTGCTACAACGGCATACCGACGATCAAGCGGAAGACGCAGTGGGCGGTCGCCAACGCCGGCGGCATCATGAACTGGGAGCTGTCCCAGGACACGACCGGGTCGACCTCCCTCGTCTCGGCGATCTTCGACGCGGCAGGCGGCACCACGACCCCGCCGACCGGGCGTACCGGTCGGATCACCGGCTATGGCGGCAAGTGCGTGGACGTCTCCGGCGCGGGCACCGCCAACGGCACCGCGATCCAGCTCTGGACCTGCAACGGCACCAACGCTCAACAGTGGACGGTCGGCTCCGACGGCACCATCCGGGCGCTCGGCAAGTGCATGGACGTGACGAGCGCGGGCACCGCCAACGGCACGCAGATCCAGCTGTGGGACTGCAACGGCACCGGCGCCCAGGTCTGGCAGGGCCAGTCCAACGGCACGCTCGTCAACCCCGCCTCGGGCAAGTGCCTGGACGCGACCGGGCCGAGCTCCGCCGACGGCACCCGGCTGCAGATCTGGACCTGCTATGCCTCGGCCAACCAGGTGTGGCAGCTGCCCTGAAGACCGGGATGGCGTGGCCCTCAGGCGCGTCGGGGCCGCGCCATCCCCACCCGAACGGTGAGCTCAGGTCGCCGGTTGCAGCTCCGACAACGGCTTCATGCCGCGTACCCCTTGGCTGAACGTGGCCGCGACCGCCGCGATCACCATGATCCCCGCGAACACCAGCACCGTGGCGGGACCGCCCACCCAGTGCACGAGCGAGCCGCCCAGCAGGGCGGAGACGCTGGCCAGGCTGGTGGCGAGCAGGAAGATCACGGACATGACCCGGCCCTGCAGGCGGTCCGGGGTGACCGCGGCCTGATAGCCGAAGAGCGCGGCGTTGCAGGCCGGCCCGAGCATGATGGCCAGCGCCACCGGGATGCCGACGAGGATCGATCCGGTCAGCAGCGCAGCGCTCGCCATCAGCGCGGCGCCCAGCCAGGTGATCCCGGTGATGAGCCGCCGCATCGGCACCCGCTGGGAGAGCCGCGGCGCGATCAGCGCGCCCACCAGCAGCCCGACCCCGATGAAGGTCTCTACGAAGCCGATCAGCGCCGGCTGCGTGCCCTGCTGCTGCAAGATCACGACCATCGCGAAGATCATGCCGTTGAACGCCAGGTTGATCGGCGGGGCGATGAGCAGGACAGCGCGCAGGAACGGTTCCGACAGCGTGAACTTGACGCCCTCGGCCAGTTCCTTCACCGGATGCTCGCGTGGTTCGGATCGTTCCTGCTGCATGGGTTGCCGGATCAGCGCCACGCCGATGAACGACAACAGGTAGGACACCGCGTCGGCGAAGAAGGGCAGCGCGCGGGCGAAGCCGAAGAGCGCGCCGCCGATCGGCGGCCCGACCAGGGAAACCGCGGCGCCGCGAGCCTCGTTCCGCGCGGTCGCCTCCGTCACGCGGTCCAGCGGCACCACGTTGCGGACCGCGCCGAACTGCGCGTTCTCGTGGGCCACGTGGAAAACCGTCGCGATCATCGTGACCGCCATGATCCACGCCAGCGACACCCGGTCCAGCAGCACCAGCACGGCCAACAACGTGTACGCACAAAGCCGTACCGCGTCGGAGACGAGCATGAGGCGTTTACGGTCGAAGCGATCCGTCACGACACCGGCGGGTAGCTGGCAGAGGAGCCGGACGGCGGCCGAGGCGGTGCCGACGATGCCGGCCTGAATCGGTGAACCGGTGATGGCCAGGGTGAGCAGGGGCATCGCCAGTTGCGACATCGAGCTGCCCAGATCGGACAACGCCTGACTGCTCCACAGGAGCGTGAACGCTTTGTTCCGCCACAGGCTGGGCGGCTTGACCCCCGTCGTCTCGGACATTGCGCCATCTTGCGCCTCCGGCACGACATGATCAACCCCACCGTCACTGACCTGCGCCGAAGCCGCACACCTTCCACGCGCCCTGCTCGTCGACGAGGTCCACGGTGAACGTGGTCGAGCCCAGGATCGGCACCGCTACCTTGACCTGGACGGTGGCGCGCTTGCCGTCGACCCGGCCTTCCTGAGCCTCCAGCGTGACCAGGTCGTTGACGTGATACTGCGAGAGGTCCGTCTGATTCTGCGGCGCACCGCGAAGGAGACCACAGAGGTCTTTCTCGCTCGTCGCCTTGTCTCCGGCGACGACCGCGTCCAGATACCGCTGGGTCACCGTCTTCGGGGAGTCACGGGGCGGCGGTTTCGGCGACGCCGCCGTCTTCGTGACCGTCGGCGGGCCGTCCACGGGCGCCGGGCGCAGCGCATAGCCCACCAGTACGCCGATCGACAGCACGATGACGGCGACCGCACCCGCCCCGGCGAACCACATCGCCCGATTGGGCTTCGGCGGCCGGCCCGCCGGGGACGGCACGGCGGTCACCGGCTCCACCGCCCGGGACGGCACCCGGGCAGCGCCGACGAAGCGGGTCTCCGGTTCCTCGGGCGTCGACATTCTTACCATTGTGCGCCGTACGCCGGCCCACGCGTGAGCATCACCATGAATTGCGCGAGCCGGGTACGTTGCCTCTATGACCGTGCAGCCATCGACGCCCAGCACCGCTCGCATGATCGACTTCTGGCTCGGCGGATACGACCACTTTCCGGTGGACATCGCCGCCGCGGAGGCGTTCGAGCAGGCGTACGGGCCGTGCGCGGCGATCTTCCGGTCGCTGCGCGCCTTCATGGGCCGGACTGTGCGGTTCGTCGCCGACCAGAGGATCACCGACTTCCTGGTGTTCGGCGCCGGCATCCCGAGCCAGGGCAACGTCCACCAGCTCGCCCCGGAGGCGCACGTCCTCTACACCGACGCCGATCCGAAGATCGTCGCGCACGGGTCGGCGCTGCTCGCCCTGGAAGACAACGCGCACTACGTCGAGGCCGACGCCACCGCGCTGAGCGGGTTCGACCCTTCGGCGTACCTGCCGGGGTGGGGCACCCGGCCGGTCGGCGTGGTCTTCCTCGGCCTGGCCGCCTTCCTCGACGACGACCAGCTGTCCAGCGCCCTCCGTCAGCTGTACGCCCAAGTCGAACCGGCCAGCTTCCTCATCATCGACTTCGACGGGCTGGAGCTGACGGCGTACCCGGAGGCGCTGGCCATGATGGGCCCCGGATTCCACATGCGTGATCCCGCCGCCTTCGGCCGCCTCCTCGGCGACTGGCGCATCGACGGCGTCGTCCCGGTGGCGAAGTGGCGGCCGGACGGGGAACCGGAGCAGGTCCCGGACGCATTCTGGGGCGGCGTCGCAATCAAACCGATCTGATCACGCCGTGCTCCTCTGCGCCGCGAGGTAGGCCCGGAGTCCGGCCGCGATCTCGTCGAGCGGCCGGTCCAGCGACTCGCCCTGAAGGACGAGCGGAGTGCCACATCGTCAGCCGGCCTGCGCGCGGGACTGCTTGAGCTCATGCTGAGCGGCGTACACGACGTGGTGGAGTGGCTGGTCGAAGGCCTCGCCGACGAAGACGATCGGCGTACCGTAACGGTCGAGGTTCGCCTGGCCCTGCCGCCGCAGCCAGAAGTGCATCTGCCGCAGCACCGCGTCGTCGTCGACCGGGATTACTCGGAGGACGGTGAGATCCGAGCCGTCGGAGGTCCGCGTCTGGTCGTCGATCTCATCGACGTCCTCCCACGGGAGGGCCACGCCGATGAGCGGGAACCGGATGCCGTCCCGGTCGATCCGGACCGCGGGTACGCGGAACACGGCGCTGAGGATGACGTGGGACGAAAGCCCAGCCAGGAAAAGCAGCAGCAGAACGTTGAGCACGGCGAAGACCAGGGCGGACGAGCCCGGCATGAGCGCCGACAGAATCCAGAGACCGATGGAGAGCCCGACAAACTTGCCGAGGACGGCGGGCAACGCCGCGCGTAAGCGGGCTACGTAAGGCATCCGGGCATCCTAAGAGATCTTGTGCCGACGTGGTGGCCCGTGACGGTCGCGGGATTCGATCACCGGCGGTAGGTTCGGCGTTCATGAGACGTCTGACGACGATCGTTTCCCTCGTGGCGGTGGCCACCCTCACCACCTCCCTGGCCCCCGGCTCCGCGTACGCGTCCGGGCGGCAGCGGCCGCAGCCGAGTTGGCAGGATTTCGCGACCGATTCCACCTCCAGCCTCCGGGGGCTGTCCCCGGTCAGCCGCCGGATCGCCTGGGCCAGCGGCAGCGGCGGCGAAGTCCTGCGTACGGTGGACGGCGGTCGCACCTGGCAGCACGTCGGCCCGCCGGACACCGCCGAGCTGCAGTTCCGTGACATCCAGGCGTTCGACGCCGACCATGCCGTCATCCTGTCGATCGGCGAGGGCACCGACTCCCGCATCTACACCACGGCCGACGGCGGGGCGAGCTGGACCGAGAGCTTCCGCAACGCCGAACCGGCGGCGTTCTACGACTGCCTGACGTTCTTCGACCACCGGCACGGGCTGGCCCTGTCCGACCCGGTCGACGGGCGCTTCCGGCTGCTGTCCACTGACGACGGCGGCCGCAGCTGGTCGATCGTGCCGGGCGACGGCATGCCGGCCGCGCTCGCGGGTGAGTTCGCGTTCGCCGCGAGCGGCACCTGCATCGTCAGCACCTCCGGCCGGGACGCCTGGTTCGCCACAGGCGGCGGCGCGACCTCCCGCGTCTTCCGGTCCGCCGACCGCGGTCGCACCTGGACGGTCACCGACTCGCCGATCCCCAGCGGCGCCAGTGCGGGCATCTACTCGGTGGCCTTCCGCGACTCGCGTCACGGGATCGCGGTCGGCGGCGACTACGCCGCCCCGGACTCGGCGCCCAACGGTGCGGCGTGGACCGCGGACGGCGGGCGGACCTGGGTCGCGGCCGACGGCGTACCCGGGGAGTATCGATCCGGCGTGGCCTGGACCAAGGTGCCCGGCGTCGCGATCGCGGTCGGCCCGACCGGCAGCGACATCACCTGGGACGGCGGCCGTACCTGGCACCGGTTCGAGACCGGCAGCCTGCACGGCGTGCAGTGCACGAACGACGGCGCCTGCTGGGCGTCCGGAGCCGACGGCCGGATCGCCCGCCTCGCATTGAGCTGACGCCTTCCGCGCTGATCATTGCGTCAGCCATGCTGTTTCGGGCGGAGAATTGTCCGTTGAAACAGCATGGCTGACGCGACGATCATGCGAAGGCGAGTCACATCGGCGGGTGGCCCCCGTCGCCGTCGACCTTGATGTCCATCGTGCCGTCCTGATCGAGGTCCACCATGGTGACCTCGACCTGGCCATCACCATCCACATCAGACTGGAACAGGTCCGGCTTGCCGTCGCCGTCGGTATCGATCGCCCACAAGTCCGGCTTGCCGTCCCCATTGGTGTCCAGCGCCAGGATCTCGTCATGCCCGTCGCCGCGCGTCGGGACGACCTCGGTCGTCTGCTCTTCGGTCATGACACCGGGCGTACCCGGAAGGGGGCGGGCACGAAACCCTCGCCGGCCTCGCCTGGTCACTCGGCTCGGCGGCGGCCGGCGACGCGGGTACGCAGCTGTTCGACCAGGATGTCGAGAGTTTCGGCCCGCTCGTAGGCACCGAGGTCGGACGTGTTGCGCAGGGTGTCCAGGAGCGCGGTCAACCGGTCGACAGCCTCTTTTTGCTCCGTCATCACCGTGTCGACCACGTCGGCCAGCTCGCCTTCGGTCAGCCGCGTGGCCGCTGCCGCCAGGGGGTGACCAGCCAGACGTTCCAGCACTTCGAGCCAGACGACGCTGCGCTCTTCGGCAAGCCGGGCCCGGCGGAGCTCGACCTCATGTTCGGCCTGCAGCCGGACCTGACGTTCCCACACCGGCAACAGTTGCTCTCGCACGCGATCGTCGAGGTCGACCCGGATGTACGGTCGGCAACGGTACGTCGTGCCGTTCCGCGTAAACGTCCATCGGCCGTGTGCCGCGGCGACTCGGGTGAGTTCGATCTCGAGTTCCCGGGCCTCGTGTGGCTCGCGCGTCCGGGCGACGTCTGCTGCGATCCGCTGCAGTTCCTGCCGGGCGAATCCCATGGAGCTCTGGGCCAGGCTCTCCAGATCCTCGCGGAAGACGCCCTCACCGGTCCAGACGAACGAGGCGTTGATCTGAAAGGTGAAGACGTGTCCGTGGGCGGCGACGACGAGCGGGGGAGTGAGCCGCAGGCGAACATGAGAACGTCGGGGCGGCACGGCGGGCGGCGGCTCGGGGGGCAGTCGGAAGTAGGCGGCGACGCGTTGGCCCAACCGCTGTAGGGGAGAGGTGGCAGTACTCATCTGACGACTCCTGTCATTGCGTCGATCCAGCCCGCGCCGCTGAGGCCGATTCGGTCGCGGTAGAAGGCGAGCCGACGCCGCATTACCGGATCGTCGGCGTACCCCCGAAGCAGCCGCTGGATGGGTAGGCGAAGCCCTGGCGTCACGTCAGCGGCCCGAATCCACCGTGCCAACGTGACCCATCCCCGTCCGGCCAGTGCAGGATCGAGCAGCGCGATCCGCCATAGCGCGGCGATATCGTCGTCGGGCACGTCGCCCCCGGCCAGCAGACCCAGCAAATAGGGGGTGGAGGGTTGAGCGACATCGGCCCGGTCGGCCGCCGCCAGCATCGCCCGTGCGGCGTGGTTCGCAAGTAGCGGACTGGAGCGGTCGCGGCTCCAGCGGGCCAGCTCCTGGAGAAGAACCGCGGCGTCGGCATAGTCGAAGAGTTGGTTCAGCGCCTCGGCGATCACCCAGCCTCCGCGCTGTACCTTGTCGGAAGCTATGTGTCGGAGATCGCTGAGGGTCCACGCGAGGGCCGGCTGGCGCATGCCGCTCGCGTAGAGGCGTGCTGCGGTGTCGTGCTGGCGGGCCAACGTTCCCTGCGACCAGTCGCGTACCCGGCGCAGGACCCGATTGCCTGCGTGGCCGCCCAGCATCGCCGTCGCCGCGGCCCAGGCCGCGACCTGCCGGATCGAGATTCGGGACGCGCCGGCCCAGACGTCGACCAGCCGGGTGAAGACGAGGTCGAAGTCGAAGTGGGCGAGCAGGCCCGCGATCTCCGCGGCCGCTCGTTGCATCACCTCGTCATCGTCGGACGCCAGGCGGTTCAGCCAGTTCAAGAGGGCTGGCCGGGCGTTGTCGAACTCGTGCCAGGCGACATCGAGCACGGCGCCCCGAAGGCCGGGATCGCGCAACACCGCCACCCGGCTGCCCGAATCGGTGGTGGCCGCGCTCTCCTCAAGCCAGTCCTTCGCGAGCGTTCCACCGAGCAAGTCGGCGACCGCGTGTTCCAGGACGGGTCGGTTCCACCCGGTCCGGGCGGACGCCTCGTCCATCTCCTCCAGGAGCCATCCGGTCGCCTCGAAGACGTAATTAACCGCCTGCGAGTAGAAGACCGTGTACGCGATGCGGAAGGCGCGCTCGTGTTGGTTCAGCCGCGGTGGATGCAGGATTCCGGGTCGCTGCGGGCAGGCGAGCACCTGCTGGGCGAGGTCCCGGCGGCGCGGCTGGGAGGAGGACAGGACACCGGTCAGGTCCGACGGATCGGGCCGCTGCTTCGCGATCGCGGCGGCGATGGCGACGATCTCCTTCGGCCGCCGAGCACGGTTGACGGATTGGCATAGCTCCTCGGCGGCGCACACCTGGTTTACATAGGCGACGACCCAGCTTGGGTCGGGAGACAGGCCTGGTTCGTCCGCGAGTGGACGGAGAAGTGTCTTCAAATGGCTCCGGAAGACCGCCAACGGATCAGGCCCGGTGTGGCGCACCTCCCCGCCGTTGGCTTCGCCTGTTCGCGGATCGGCCTCCTGGATGAGTATTACGCGAGCCTTCCGCTTTGCGGCCGCGCTGCTCAAGAATCCGAGTACCTCGTTCGGCGCGACGTGGTCGACGCGCAGGATGTGCCCGCCGCTCTCGACGAACACGTCATCGTGGTGCTCCAGAGCCGATATTCCGTAACCGGCCAGAAGATGGATCTCGTAGACCTCCTCCGGTCCGTGCAGCTGCGCCAGGGCGGCCACCGCGCTGGTGAAGCGTCCGGTGCCTGCTGAGCCGGTGAGGCAGACGGCATGACGTTGCTCGAGCTTCTCCATCAGCGTCCCGTCGCTTGGCGTCGCGGTGTGCGTACGCAGGAGGGCGCCGGCCTGCTGCAGGACGCCGACGTGGGGCGGGATCGGTCGAGCCGCTTCGTGGAAATGCTCCGTGACGATGTTGTGATTGCCGAAGGCGGCGGGGCCGTACGTTCCGATGTCGTGGTACTCGACGCCGTAGAGCTCGGCCCCGAGGGAGGCGCGAAGCCGCAGGGAGTCCGGCGGGATGGTGTGCCGCCACTCGTCAAGTTTTTCCTCGGCTTGCCGGTCGTCCTGTTCAGCGGCGACGGGTTGGGGTTCGGGGGCGGCGACCGCTTCGTCGGCGGCGGGCGTCGTCGTCTTCTTAGGACCGGCACCTGTCGCAGCAGGTGCGGGAATGACCTCGGCAGGCGGGGCGACGGCGGTTTCAGTCATGGCCACGGCCATGCCATTCCGGCGACACCTGGCCGATGTGACCGGCGACTATATTCCCGTTGCCGAAGGCGGCCGGTCCGTGCGTGGTGATGCGGCCATACGTGGCCTGCGTGTCACGCTGACCGGTCGGCCTCGTGCCAGCGTCGTGTTCGCGAGGCGCGGCGATCGGCTGCGAGTCGTCGAGAGAGACCTTCGTGGCGTCCTCGTCGGGCACGTAGATCCAGGCGGGCTCGCCGAAATTCTTGCCTGTGACCTGGGCGGTGACGCGCTGGAAACGCTCCGGGCGGAGGTCGTGATAGTGACGGACGACGTCCCGGTAGATCCGGTCCGAGACGATGAGGGCGACGTTGGCGTTCGGAAAGACCTTGAGCGCCCGCTTGGCGGCGGAGGAGTCGACGAGCCGGCAGACGGTCACGATCGCCTCGCCGGGAAAGCCGTTGGCGCCGTCCAGATGAACCAGCCCCTCGTGGAGGGCGATACGAAGCCGGACGCGAGCCTCGGCGGCGAGCCCGCGGTTGTAATCACGGAGCAGTCGGTCGACGACTGGTGGCAAGGTCGTGACGATGCGCGTCTCGTCGGTGCCTTCGGGCAGGATCGCGAGTTCGCCGTCGCCGTTTTGTTGAGTGACCCATTGGAGCCGGTCGAGACCCAGCCGGCGGGCCGCGGCGTTCATGACGTCGTGGAAGCCGCGTTGGGCTCGATACTGGAGGACGTTGTCGCGGCTGCTATAGCTTTCCATATCGGCGGCGATCAGCAGGCGTCGATCGGCGCGGAGTTCGTCGAACACTGGGGCGGCCTTTCTGCCTCGGACATGACTTCTCGCCATCTAACGGCTCAGTGCGGATCCGCTTGTCATCGAAATATCGGAAGTCATCTTTCTGACAGCGACGTCGGTGTGACATCATGACAGCGCCGACGTACGGGGAGCGGAAGACGCGATGTCCGAACAGAAATGGCTGCCCGGCACCCTTCTGGGCCGTCTCGACGAGACGAGCCGAAAGGCGTTGCTAGCGCTGGGCGTACCGAAGACGGTGGCCGCTGGAAGCCCGATCATCCGCGAAGGTCATCGGGAGACGTTCGTCGTGCTGTTGATCGACGCCGTCGCGAAGGTGACCGCGGCTATGGCGGACGGCCGACCGGCGCTACTGTCGATCCGGATGTCCGGAGACATCGTCGGCGAGATGTCGGCGCTGAACGAAGTCCCGAGATCCGCGACGGTAACCGCCTGCCGTCCTTCGGCGGTCCGCGTTATCTACCGCGACGAGTTCCGGGAGTACATGCGTACGCGGGCGGACGCGGCGGTGGAGATCGCCGGTACGGTGGCGGACCGGCTGCGGTGGGCGAATCGGCGACGCATGGACTTCGCGGCTTACCCGGTCAAGGTCCGGTTGGCCCGGGTGCTGGCCGAGATGAGCGCGGCCTATGGGCGTCGCGGCGCGGACGGAATCGTCGTCAGTGTCGACCTCACTCAGGCCGAGTTGGCGACGTTGTGTGGCGCGGCGTCGATGAGCGTGCAGAAGGCGCTGCGCGAGCTGCGGCAGGCGAACCTGGTGGAGACCGGCTACCGGCGCATCGTCGTCCGGGACCTCGCAGTTTTGCGCGAACTGGCGGACGCGGCGGTGTGACGGGCACCCGCCGACGACGGGTGCCCGTTTCTCGCTCAGCTGGTCGTGCAGGGATTGTTGTTCAGGGTGAACGACGTCGGGCTGCTGTACGAGCCGCTCCAGCGTCCGTTGAAACCGATGCCGGTCGAGCCGCCCGCGGCGAGCCCGCCGTTGTAGGAGAGGTTCGTGGCCGTCACCGCCTGGCCGCTCACGGTGAACGTGGCGCTCCATCCGGGCGGGGTCAGGGTCTGGCCGCTGGGCAGGGTGAACTTGAGCGTCCAGCCGGAGAGGGGACTGGTTCCGGTGTTGGTGACGGTGATGTTGGCGGTGAAGCCGCCGACGCCGGTGCCTTCCGTCCACGGGCTCGCCGTGTAGACCACCTTGCAGGTGCCCGTCGGGGCGGTGGTCGTGGTGAACGTGACGGCGGTGGAAGCGGAGGACTGGTTGCCGGCCGCGTCCCGCGCGCGTACGCGCAACGCGTACTGGGTCGACGGGGTGAGCCCGGTGAGCGTCACAGAGTTCGTCACCGAGGACGCGACGACGGCGTTCGACGCGTTCAGCACGTCGTAACCGGTGACGGCGACGTTGTCGGTCGACGCCGTCCAGCTGAGCGTGGCGCCGGTCGCGGTGACGTTCGAGGCGGAGGGCGTACCGGGGGTGGTGGGCGCGACGGTGTCGGCGGTGCCGCCGGAGTAGATCGCGGCCTCCCGGGCGGTCGCGACGATGCCGTTGGCCCCGTTGAAGATCCGCTGGCCCCAGGTTGTCAGGGCGCTCGGGTTGAAGTTCGTGACCATGTCGAGGTACTCGACGCCACCGCCGTTGCCGCTCCACGACCAGCCGAGGTAGCCGATGCCCCGGGCGACGGCCTGAGCCATGATGGTGTCCTCGTCGGGGTTGCCGTCGGAGTGGTTGAACCCGAACTCGCCGACGACCAGCGGCAGCCCGGCCGTCTGGAAGGCGTCGAAGTACGCGTTGATCTCGGCGGCGGTGTCGAAGACGCCGTACATGTGGATCGAGAAGACGGTGTTGCGGGCCGTGTCGGCGGCGTACACCGAGGCGGCGTTGTCGCGCATCACGAACTGCCAGTCCTGGCCCCAGTTCGGGGCGTCGACCATGATGAGGTGCTGGAAACCGTTGCTGCGCAACCGGGTGATGGCGTTCTTGGTGGCGGTGGTCCACTGGGCGGCGTCGTTGTTGCCGATCGGCTCGTTGCCGATGTTGATGACGACGTAGTCCTCTTGGCCGACGAGGACGCTCTTGAGCCCGATCCAGTAGTCGACCGCCTGGTCCAGTGTGTACGCCCCGCTCTGCTCGCCGTATCCGGTGGTGTCGTGGTTCTCCAGGACGCAGATGAGCTTGTTCGCCTTGCACAGGCTGACGACGTTGGCGACGTCGGAGGCGGTGTTCGGGGTCCAGCGGCCGCCGCTCAGCACGACCCGGAGGGAGTTGGCGCCGAGCGCCTTGATGTTCGCGAAAGAGCTGGTCTGGGTGGGGTACCAGGTGTGCGCGTGGGAGACGCCACGCATGACGAAGGTGCTGCCGTTGGCCTCGACGATGTTCCGGCCGCTGACGTGCAGCCCGGTGGCGGCGTACGCGGGTTCGGCGATCATGAGGGCGGAGGATACGAGGACGAGCAGGGCGATGCTCGCCAGGGCGACACGTTTCATGTGTGGCCTCGACCTTTCCTGGGGCGGGACCTCGCCGGGCGGTGGGAGATCAGGCAAGGAGAGGGCCTACAGTCTGACATGGGAGCGCTCCCGCGACAAGACCCCTGTCGATGCGCTCAGCGTGATCATCGCGTCAGCCATGCGGTATCAACGGACATTTCGTCGCGTGAAACAGCATGGCTGACGCAATGATCACGCCAGGTGGCGCGCGCAGCGAAGCGGGCGCGTGAGGGAAGCGGGCGCGCGAGGTCAGCGGGGGGCGAGGACGGTGCGGAGGTGGGCCAGCACCTGGGCGCCGACGGACTCGTAGTCGCGGATGTCGCGGGAGGTGCGGGCCAGCATCAGCGCGCCTTCGGACGCCGCGATCACCAGCGCCGCCAGGGATCGGGCCGTGTCGGGCGCGCATCCTTCGGTCAGCAACGACCGTTCGACGATGCGTCGCCAGTCCGCGAAGGCTTCGGCCACGATCTCGCGGAGCGGCTCGTCACCGGACATGTCCAGGGCGACGCCGCCGATCGGGCAGCCGCCGCGGAAGTCGGACTTCTTCAGCCACGCCGCCGTGGCGGCGAAGTAGCCCGCGACGGCTTCCACGGTCGGCCCGTCGGCGGTTCCGGCCGCCATCGCCTCGCGCGTGCGTCCGGCGTACCACCGCAGTGCCTCGGCGGCGAGTTGTTCCTTGCCGCCGGGGAAGTGGTGGTAGATCGACCCGCGTGGCGCCCCGGAGCGCGCGAGGACGTCCTGGAAGGAGGTCGCCGCGTAGCCCCGCTCGCCGAACAGGAAGGCGGCGGTCTTGATCATTTTCTCGCGGCTGTCCGTCGTCATCTCGCTCCCCTTGACTATGACGGTCATCATAGCGCACGATCGGATTATGATGCTCGACATAGAACCGGTGGTGGTGACGGTTCGCGCGGCGACCGCCGCCGATCTCGACGAGGTGCTGGCGATGCATCGGCGCTGCTCACGGGAGAGCCTTTACCGCCGATACGTCTCCGGGGCGGGCACGCCGCCGGCCGTCCTGCTCGCGGGGCTGCTCTCGGCGGGCACGGTCGTCGCGGTCGCCACCGGCGGCGCGCAGGACGGCCGGCTCGTGGCGATGGCCAGCCTGTCCGGTGACCCGGCCGAGGCCGCGATCTTGGTGGAGGACGCTTGGCAACGTCGCGGCGTCGGGACTCTGCTCGCGCGCCGTCTGGCCGGCGCGGCTCGCGGGAAGATCGTGGTCCATGTGCTCGCGGGCAACCAGCCGGCCACGCGAACCATCCGCCGCCTTCAATCAGACGGTACGCTCAGCGCAGCGACCTTCGTCGACAGAGACGGTCCGCTGGTGACCCTGGCCCTGGAAAAGTGAAACGCCGCCGGGGCATCCCCCGGCGGCGTTCCCTGATTGATCCTCAGTGGACGGCGATCGGCGGCGGAGCGTCGCTCTGCTCCTGGGCGAGCCGGTCGGTGCCGCTCAGCGTGTGCAGCGGCTTCTCCTTGATGAAGAGCACGGTCAGCAGGGCGAGCACGGCGAACGGCGTACCGATGAGGAACAGGTCGGCCGTGGCGTCGCCGTAGATCTGCTGCACGATCTGCAGGATCGCCGGGTCGAGTGTCTTCAGGTCAGGCACGGCGGCAGTGCCGCCACCGGCCGCCATCGGCCCGAACTTCTCGGTGAACATGTCGGTGACCCGGTTGGCGAGAACCGCGCCGAGCGCGCTGACGCCGATGGCCCCACCCATGCTCCGGAAGAAGGTCAGCACCGAGGTCGTCGCACCCAGATCCTGCGCCGGCACGTCGTTCTGGGCGGCCAGCACGAGGTTCTGCATGAGCATGCCGACGCCGACGCCCAGCACCGCCATGTATGCCGACAGCACGACGACGTGGGTGTGTGCGTCGATCCGGCTGAGCAGCAGCATGCCGACCGTCATCACGATGCCACCCGCGACGAGGAAGATCTTCCAGCGGCCGTACTTCGTGATCAGCTGACCGGCGACGGTCGAGGAGACCAGCAGACCGAAGATCATCGGCAGGCTCATGAGACCGGCGACCGTCGGCGACTTGCCGAGCGAGATCTGGAAGTACTGCGACAGGAAGACGGTGCCGCCGAACATCGCGACGCCGACGAAGATGCTGGTCAGAACGGTGAGGCTGACCGTGCGGTGCCGGAAGATGCCCAGCGGCACGATCGGCTCGGCCGCGCGGGCCTCCACGAAGACCGCGAGCGCCAGCAGGATGACGCCGGTGGCGACGAGGAACGCCGTCCAGCCGGAGGCCCACTCGAACTTCGAGCCGGCCAGGGTCGACCAGATCAGCAGCGTCGAGACGCCCGCGATGATGAGCAGCGCGCCCAGGTAGTCGATCTTCACCTGGCGGCGTACGACCGGCAGGTGGAGGGTCTTCTGGAGCAGGAAGATCGCAGTCAGCGTGAACGGGACGCCGATCAGGAAGCACCAGCGCCAGCCGAGCCAGGAGGTGTCCACCAGGACGCCGCCGATCAGCGGACCGGCGATCGTGCCGATGCCGAAGACCGCGCCGAAGATGCCGGAATAGCGGCCCAGCTCCCGCGGCGGGATCATCGCCGCCATGACGATCATCGCGAGCGCCGTCATGCCGCCCGCGCCGACGCCCTGGACGGCCCGGCTGACCAGCAGGATCTCGACGTTGGGGGTGAACCCGGCGATGAGCGAGCCGACCACGAACAGGCCCAGCGACAGCTGGATGAGCAGCTTCTTGCTGTAGAGGTCGGCCATCTTGCCCCACAGCGGGACGGTGGCCGTCATCGCCAGCAGCTCGGTGGTGACGATCCAGGTGTAGACCGACTGGCTGCCGTGCAGGTCGGCGATGATGCGGGGGAGCGCGTTCGACACGATCGTGGAGGCCAGGATCGAGACGAACATGCCCAGCATGAGGCCGGACAGCGCCTGCAGCACCTCGCGGCGCGACATCGGCTGCGGGGCGGCGCCCGTCTCGGGGGAGTCCGCAGGCGCGGTGGTTGTGGTCATTCTCTTCCTTCTAGTTGGTGCTTCGGATCAGCCAGCCCGTTGGCCAGGGCGGCGAAAGCTTCGTCTACATAGGCGGCGAGCGGCCGGGAGCCGTCGCCGGTCGCCCAGCGCTGCATCGCCGCGCGGAAGGCCGCTCCGGCGACCCCGATCACGAGGGCCGGATAGCCGTCCGCGGGTACGCCGACGTGCCGGGCGATGATCTCGGCGGCCTGCTGCTCGGTCTTCACGCTGGTCGCGATCAGCCGGGGAAGCAGCGACGGGCTGCGTTCGATCGCGGCGAGTCGCTGGAGCCAGCGGTCCCGCTCCTCCTCCATCTCGGCGATGATCGCCGCGAGGGAGGCGTGCACGGCGGCCAGCACCGGCATCTCGCCGAGCAGGTCGGTCAGCCGGCGCTGCATCTCTTCGGCCGCCGCGGTGTTGTCGTCCAGGACGGCGTCGTCCTTGTTGGGGAAGTAGTTGAAGAACGTCCGTGACGAGACGCCGACCTCGGCGCAGATCTCCTCGACGGTGACGTGCTCGAGTCCCCGCTCGGCGGCCAGGCGGAGCGTCACGGTGAGCAGCGCCTCGCGGGTCTGCTGCTTCTTGAGGTCGCGACGGCCCAGCGACGGCTTCGGCGGGGTGGTGGACACCCCGCCGAAGCTACAAGTGATCTTTCAGTCTCTGCAAATTCTTTTCCGGTGACGCGCGGCACAGCCAGGACTCAGAGCTTGGCCAGGTACGCCTCGAGCGCCTCGTAGGACTGGCGTGCTCCGGTCTCCATGCCGGAGGCGATCATGCCGTCCCGGTCCTCCTGGCTGGTGAACATGGACGTCGTTGTGACGAGCGTCTTGCCGTCCTGCTCGGTCAGGACCATCGTGTCGGTCGCGATGTGGCCGGGCAGTCCCTCCCATTCGAAGGTCTGCACCACCTTCTCGTTCGGGACCAGCTCCAGGATCTCGCCCCGGAACGCCTCGTCGCCCTCCGGCGAGTGCTCGACGAAGCGGTAGCGCCCGCCGACGCGTACGTCGATCTCGATGGTCATCGGGTTGCCCCGGCCCCACCAGTGCTTCAGATGCTCCGGGTCGGTGAAGGCGGCCCAGACCAGCTCGCGGGGAGCGTCGAAGACGCGGGTCATGACGATCTCGCGGTCGCCCCGCGGGGTCACCTGGAAAACGGCGTTCTCGGACATCTCACTTCTCCTTCGGCGTACTCGGATGCTGGAGTTCTCGCAGGTAGTCGTCGAGGCGGTCGTAGCGCTCCTCCCAGAAGCGGCGGTACGTCTCGACCCACTCGGTGACGTCCCGCAGGGGAGCGGCCTCCAATCGGCACGGCCGCCACTGCGCGTCCCGGCCTCGCGTGATCAACCCGGCCTGCTCCAGCACCTTCAGATGTTTGGAGACCGCCTGGAGGCTGATCGGGAACGGCTCGGCCAGCTGGTTCACCGTCGCTTCGCCCTCGGCGAGCCGGGCGAGGATGGCCCGTCTCGTCGGGTCGGCCAGCGCCGCGAACACCGTGCTGAGCTGATCCACCGTGACCACCTTATTCAACCAATCGGTTAATCAACCGATAAGTTGAGTATGGGCCGCGTGCTGAAGGCGTGTCAAGCCGATCCGGGAAATTCGCGTCGTTCGGCGCGACGCCAGGCGCAACTCTCGGTACGTTGGCCAGGTGACCGAGGTGCCCGACGCCGACCGCCAGGACCAGGAACTCCCCGTCGTGTTCGACGACGAGGACGACGCCTCCGTCGAGCCGGAGATCGGCGACGACGTGCCCGAGGCCGACGCCGTCGAACAGGCCCAGGTCGTCCCGCTCGACGACGAGTACGAGTAGTCCGCCGACTCCTGTCACATTCGATCCGCTCCGTTCGTCAGGGTGCTGAACGGAGAGGAAGACTGTGATCATGAACGACACGGAATGGCTGGCGGGCGAGTTCGAGGGACACCGCTCGCACCTGCGCGCGGTCGCGTACCGGATGCTCGGCTCGTTGAGCGAGGCCGACGACGCGGTGCAGGAGGCCTGGCTCCGGCTGAGCCGGTCGGACACCGCCGAGGTACGCAACCTGGGCGGCTGGCTGACCACTGTGGTCGGCCGTGTGTGCCTGGACATGCTGCGCTCGCGCACCTCCCGGCGGGAGGAGTCGCTGGACGTGCGTGTTCCCGACCCCATCGTGGCTCCGGCCGACGGCATCGACCCCGAGCAGGAGGCGATGCTCGCCGACTCGGTCGGCCTGGCGCTGCAGGTCGTGCTGGACACCCTCACCCCGGCGGAGCGCCTGGCCTTCGTCCTGCACGACATGTTCGCGTTGCCGTTCGACGACATCGGCCCGATCGTCGGCCGGGCGCCGGACGCGACGCGGCAGCTCGCCAGCCGGGCCCGGCGGCGGGTCCAGGGCGGCGCGCCCGTCCCCGATCGCGATCTCGGCCGTCAGCGTGAGGTCGTCGACGCCTTCCTGGCGGCTTCGCGGGGCGGCGATTTCGAGGCGCTGGTCGCGCTGCTGGACCCCGACGTCGTACTCCGCGCGGACTTCGGGGCGGCCCCGTTCGACGTCGCCCGGCTGGTGCGGGGGGCCGAGGCGGTGGCCCGGCAGGCGCTCATGTTCTCCAAGATGGCTCAGTACGCTCGCCCGGCGCTGGTCAACGGCGCGATCGGGGTGGTCAACATCCCGCCGTCGGGCCAGGTCTACGGGGTCATGGGGATGACCGTCGTCGACGGCCGGATCGTCGCGATCGACATCCTCGCCGACCCCGAACGCCTCGCCGGTCTGGACCTCTCCGACCTCACGGACTGAGATCGCAGAAATCGCGGGGATCGCGGAAATCGGGGAGAGTGTCGTATCCCGCCTCCCTCGTCCGACGCGTTGAGGAAGACTCACGACTGGAGGCGATCATGACGAGCCCGCTGAACGAGGAACTCACCGCCGCGATGACCGGCCGGGTGGCCCGAGGCGAGCTGCCCGGCCTGGTCTACGCCGTGGCGTACGGGGACGACGTCGAGGTGACGGCGCTGGGGGACACCGCGTTCGGCGGCACTCCGATGCGACCCGACACGATCTTCCGGATCGCGTCGCTGACCAAACCCGTGCTGGCGGCCGCCACGATGCTGCTGGTCGACGACGGCACGATCGCCCTCGACGAACCGGTCGACCGGCTGCTCCCCGAGCTGTCCGACCGGCGGGTGCTCCGTACGCTCGACGCTCCGCTGGACGACACCGTTCCCGCCGAGCGGCCCATCACGGTCGAGGACCTCCTCACCTTCCGGCTCGGACAGGGGATGATCACGGAACCGTCGTTCCAGCCCGCGTACCCGATCGTCCAGGCGGCCCGAGACGCCGAGCTGGTGCTGGACGTGCCCGATCCGCGTACGCCCCTGGACCCGGACGAGTGGCTCCGGCGGTTCGGTCGACTGCCCCTGATGGATCAGCCCGGTACGCGCTGGCGGTACAACACGGGGACGCTCGTGCTCGGCGTACTGGTGGCGCGGGCGGCCGGCAAGCCGCTGGGGGAGTTCCTCGCCGAACGGCTCTTCGCACCGCTGAACATGACCGGCACCGGATTCTGGCTACCTGAGGAGCAGGCCGACCGGCTACCGGCGTACTATATGAGCGACCTTCAGGGCGGGCCGTTGCAGGAGCAGCCGGTGTCGGCGGCGGCCGAGTGGACGCGACCGCCCGCCTTCCCGTCCGGCTCGGCCGGGTTGCTCTCCACCGCCGCGGACTATCTGGCCTTCGCCCAGATGCTGCGCCGAAACGGCGACGGACTCCTGTCAGAAGACTCCGTACGCCGGATGACGACGAATCAGCTCACCCCGGAGCAGGTCGGCTCGGCGGGAATGCTGCTGGGCGGCCGTGGCTGGGGGTACGGCATGGCGGTGACCGTCACGCCGGACGACGCGGCGGACGTGCCCGGCCGATACGGCTGGGAGGGCGGCTACGGCACGGTGTGGTTCACCGATCCGCATCGGGACCTGATCGGCATCGCCCTCACCCAGGTCTCCGACTTCTACATCCTGGGCGGTGCGGCCGAGTTCACCCGGCTCGCGTACGCCCGCTGAGCCGATGCCGCACGGGCGACGTCTGGGGGGCGTCGCCCGTGCGGCGGATCCTCAGGCGTGGGGTGCGAGGCACGCCGAGGACTGTTCGCCCGCCGGGACACGATGCCCGATCACCGTCGTCCCAGCGGGCGAAGTCAGGCCGTCAGCGGTGCGACGGCGTCACGGTCGGCGCGCCCGGGTGGTCCGTCGGCTTGACGGTCGGGACGCCGCTCGGCTTCGTGCTCGGCTTGCCGCCGGTCGGCGTACTGGGCTTGGCGCCCGGCCCGGTCGGCTTCGCGCTGGGCAGCAGGGTGACGCAGTAGTCGGTGACCTTGTCGAGGCCGCCGGCGGCGGTCACGAGCGCCTGGAACGCCGGGCTCTCCAGCGCCTTGCCTCGTTCGCCGTCCGGCTTGGCGGCGTACGCCTTGCAGAGCCCTTCGAGGTTGGGCGAGGGCGAGCCCTTCGCGCCGGGGCTGTGGCTCGGCTTGGCGCTGTGGCTGGCGGAGGGCTTGCCGGTCGCCCCGTTCAGCGGGTTGGGCAGCACGCCGGTGGTCGCTGCGAGGGCCACGCCGCCGCCGACGGCGACCGCGGCGATGGCCGCCGCCTTCACGGTGAGCGCTTTCGCCAGGGCTGTCTTGAGCATCGAACGTCTCCGGGGTTGGGGGACAGCGTCGCGATGAGCCCGGAACGCCTCCGCCGTCGCCCGCCGACCGGCCAGCTCACCCGGGTGGGCGGGCGCAGCCGCTGCGGCGAGCAGGTCGGCCAGGGGCGCCGGTCCGCCTTCGTGCCCGCCGTCGAGCAGGTGCCCGGCGGCGGCTCGCCGAAGTCGGGGCCGCGTGCTCATCTCGCCTCCTTAACCGCCGGCGTCGCCAAAAACGTCACTCTCGTTCGGTTTTCGCTGGTCGTGGGGGTGGTCAGCTGATCGGCGAGCCGTTGCAGACCGCGATGGGCGGCGGTACGCACAGCGCCCGGCCGCTTGCCGAGCACCTTCCCGGCGGTCTTCGCGTCGAGGCCCAGAACCGCGCGCAGCATCACCGCCTCGGCCTGATCCCGCGGAAGGGTCGCGATGAGGCGTACGGCGGCGTCGGTGGCGACCGCCGCCAGGGCCAGCGTTTCGGCGTCTTCGTGCGCGGGCAGGTCGGCGAGGTCCTCGGCGGGCACCGGCACGGCCGGACGGCGGTCGCGGTGCCGCAGATGGTCGATGGCCCGATGCCGGGCGATGGCCGCGGCCCAGCCTCGGAACGCCTGATCGTCGCCGGTGAACGCGGGCAGATCGCGGACGATGCACAGCCACGCCTCGGAGGCGACGTCCTCGGCGTCGGAACCCACCAGAACGCGCAGGTAGCGCAGCAGACCCGGATGGACAGCGCAGTACACCTGGTCGAACGCGAGTTCGTCGCCGTCCTGGGCCCGCCGGATGAGCGAAGCCGACGTCACCCGGGCCATGTTTGCCGATCACTGCGGTCGGGCCAACGTGGCATCGGGTCGGTAGTTCGGCCCCATCCGTGTCACGGCCCGCGACAGCCCAAATCGCCGGTGGGAGAGTGTCGAAATGCGGGAGGGGTGTTCGTGTAGGAGGTAGGAAGGTTGTGGGAAGGGAGTCAGACCATGCCGGAGTACCTGCTCAGCATCTACCAGCCCGACGGTGATCCGCCGCCGCCGGAGGTCCTCGACCCGATCATGGAGAACCTGGCGACGCTGAACGACGAGATGCGGCGTACGGGGGTCTGGGTGTTCGCGATGGGCCTGCATCCGGCGAGCACCGCCACCGTGGTACGCCCACGGGAGAACCTGATCACCGACGGGCCGTACGCCGAGGGCAAGGAGCACGTCGGCGGGTTCACCGTCATCCGGGCCGCCGACCTGGACGAGGCGCTGAGCTGGGGCCGGCGGATGGCGGCCGTCCTGACGTTGCCCGTCGAGGTCCGGCCGATCGCGTTCGAAGAGAAGTAGTGACCGACGTCGAGGCGGTGTTCCGCGCGGAGTACGGACGCGCGGTCGCCGTTCTCGTGCGCGCCTTCGGCGACATCGACCTCGCCGAGGAGGCCGTGCAGGACGCCTTCGCCGAGGCGGTCCGGCGCTGGCCGGTGACGGGTATGCCGCCCAGCCCGGCCGGGTGGATCATCACCACCGCTCGCAACCGCGCGATCGACCGCGTACGCCGGGAGGCCGCCCGGGACGCGAAACAGGCCGAGGCGGCCCTGCTGGCGGCCGCCCAGGAGGCAGACCGGCCCGAGTCGGGGGAGGGGAGTCCGGTGGACGACGACCGCCTGCGGCTGATCTTCACATGCTGCCATCCGGCGCTGGCCGAATCGGCCCAGGTCGCACTGACACTGAAGTTGCTCGGTGGCCTCACGACGGCCGAGATCGCGAACGCGTTCCTCGTCCCCGAGCCGACCATGGCGCAGCGCCTCGTCCGGGCCAAGGGCAAGATCCGCGACGCCCACATCCCGTACCGGGTGCCCGGGGATGCCGACCTGCCCGATCGGCTGCGCTCGGTGCTCGCCGTCGTCTATCTCATCTACACCGAGGGGCACCTCGGCCGGGCCGAGCTGAGCGTCGAGGCGATCCGGCTCGCCCGGTTGCTCGCCGGGCTCATGCCCGACGAGCCGGAGGTGCTGGGACTCCTGGCGTTGCTGCTTCTGACCGAGGCGCGCCGGCCCGCCCGGGCCGACCGTCTCGTGCCACTGCCCGATCAGGACCGTCGGCTGTGGAACGCCGAGCTGATCGCCGAGGGTCAGGACCTCGTCCGGCGCTGCCTGCGGCGGAACCAGCCCGGCCCCTATCAGATCCAGGCCGCGATCAACGCCGTGCACAGCGACGCGCATACCGCTGACCGGACCGACTGGCGGCAGATCGTCCAGCTCTACGATCAGCTGCTGGCGGTCGCGCCGAGCCCGGTCACCGAGCTGCATCGGGCGGTCGCGGTCGCCGAGACCGACGGCCCGCTCGTGGCACTGTCCATCGTCGACTCACTGCCGCTGTCCGGTTATTACCTCTGGTACGCCGTCCGCGCCGATCTGCTGCGGCGGCTCGACCGGACGCGGGCCGCCCTTTCGGCGTACGACATGGCATTGAGCCTGGTGACCCAGCCGGCCGAGCGGGCCTTCCTGAGCGCGCGCCGCGCGGACGTCGCCGCTTCCGGAGCGAATTCGCAGTGATTTCATGGCGGTGCTTCCCACAATGCCGCCATGACTGACACGAGCACATTGCGCCGGCTGGTGTGGCTGTTCCCGGACCGGGAGTCGACCCGGATGGGGGCCAAGTGGGGCGCGGCGTTCTGGGACGCCTACACCGACGTCGCCAAGCAGCTGGACCTGTCGTGGGAGCGGGTGACGCCGGAGGCGGTGACCGTCGACGCGCTGGATCCGACGGCGGCGAAGTTCTACATCGACGGCGAGCCGGTGACACCCGAGGACACGCTGTTCATCACGTCCATCTATTCGCTGCCCTACCAGTCGGCCGACGTCTTCACCCAGTTCACCCTGTACGCCGTGCTGGAGCAGGGCGGCTTCTACCTGCCGCATCCGCCCAGCCTGGCGGCGGTCTGCAACGACAAGATGGCGACGATCCTGATGCTCAAGGACTCGCCGGTGCCGCCGATCCCGACGGTCCGCATCGGATCGGGCCGCGACCTCGTCTTCGACGAGTACGAGGCGGTCACCGAGAACCTGACGTATCCGGCGATCGCGAAGCCGTCGGGCTGGGCGACGTCGCGCGGCATCAACATCGCGCGCGACTCGCACGACGTACGCGGACTGCTCAGCCTGGCGCAGGGCGGGGACACGGTGCTGGTCTTCCAGCCGTTCCTCGGCCACGGGACGACCGACTACCGGCTGCATCTCGTCGACGGCAAGGTGGCCGCCGTCCTGGTACGCCAACCCGGGCCGGGCGCGCCGTATCCGCAGTTCAGCACGGGCGCGAAGCTGTCCTACATCGACACTCCGCCGGAGCTGGAGGAGGCGGTGGCCTACTTCGCCGAGAAGTTCCCGGTACCGTACCTGTGCGTCGACTTCCTGCACGACGGCGAGAAGTTCTGGCTCTCCGAAATCGAATTCGACGGCGCCATCATGTGCCCGGGCCCGGACTACGTGCAGAAGCAGCGGGACACCATTCAGGCTCGGTTCGAGGCCTACCGCTCGGCCCACGCCCGGTTCCTCGCGCAGGGGCGGTCATGACCCTCGGCCGGGAGTTCAACCTGCTGTGGGCGGGGCAGACGGTCAGCAACGTCGGCGACAAGATCACCTTGTTCGTCGTGCCGACGGTGATGATCCTGCTGCTGCACGCCTCGGCGTTCCAGGTCGGCCTGGTGGGCATGGCGCAGTATCTCGCCATCCCGCTGCTCAGCCTGGTCGCCGGGATGCTCGTGGACCGCTGGAATCTGCGTGCCACGCTGGTCGCCTGCGACCTGATCCGGCTGCTCGTCGTGCTGTCGATGCCGATCGCGTACTGGCTGGACGTGCTGTCGATCCCGCTCGTGTTCGCGGCGGTGGCGGTGCTCAACGCGACGTCGGTCTTCTTCAACATCGGTTACACCGCCACCATCGCGGCGATCGTGCCCGGCGACGGACGGGTCAAGGCGTACGCGAACCTCGAGACCAGCCGGACGGCGTCCGAAGTGGTCGGACCGGCCATCGCCGGCGTGCTGTACCAGCTCATGGGAGTGGCGTCCCTGGTGGTCGACGCGGTCACCTACCTCGTGTCGGCCGGATCGATCCGGGCCATGCAGCCTTACGGCTCCGCCGTGGAGCGCAAGGAGTCGATGTGGGCCCGGCTCAAGCAGGGCGTGCTGCTGAACTGGCGCGATCCGGTGCTCCGGCGCACGGTGCAGGGCACCCTCCTCGCCAACATCGGCGGGCCGATCTACGTCACCGTGATGCCGATGTTCGCGTACCGGGGACTCGGGTTGTCGGTCGGCGTCATGGGCGCGGCGATGTCGGTCGCGGCGGCAGGCGCGGTCGTCGGCACCTTCTTCGCCCAGCGGATCAGCCGCAAGATCGGGGCGGCCCGGGTCATGCCCTGGTCGATCTTCCTCCACTCGTTCGTCGGGCTCGGCATCCTCGCTGCTCCGGCGCTGCCGGGCGCGGTCGTCATCGGCGCCACGCTGGCGGCGTACGGGTTCTTCATGGTCTGGTACAACGTCAGCACCGCCGCCGTCCGGCAGGCCCGGGTGCCGGTGTCGGACCAGGCGGTCTCGCACGCCGCCTTCCGCACGATCACCTGGGGCATCATCCCGCTGAGCGTGTTCGTCGGCGGCGTCGGAGTGGACCTGCTCGACGACCGGTTCGGCATCCTGGACGCCACGAAGATCACGATGATCTTCGGTACGCTCATCGGCACCTTCTTCGCCGCGGTTCCGCTGTGGGCGGTGCATCGCCTGGTCACCGCGGCCGCTTCGGACTCGGACGCTGCCGCACCCGCCGCCACCGGGGTGCCGGAGAAGGTGAGGGCGGCATGATCGTGCTCGTGACCGGATGCTCCACCGGGATCGGCCTGCACACCGCGGTCGCCGCGGCGGAGGCGGGCTGGACGGTCGTCGCCACCATGCGTGACCTGTCCCGGCAGGACGCGCTCCTGCAGGCGGCGTCCGCCGCAGGCGTGACCGTGGACGTGCGGCGGCTCGACGTCACCTCCTGGGAGTCCATTCAGGACTGTGTGGCGGGCGTCGTCGACAAGTACGGACGGCTCGACGCGGTGGTCAACAACGCGGGCGTCGGGAACACCGTGCCGACCATCGAGATGGCGTCCCTCGAGGCGTACCGGGCCAACATCGAGGTCAACTTCTTCGGCGTGGTCGCGATGACGAAGGCGGCGCTGCCGCATCTGCGGGCGAGCCGGGGCCGCGTCGTCACCCTCGGCAGCACCCGGGGGCTGGTCGGGCAGCCGTTCAACGAGGCGTACTCGGCGGCCAAGTTCGCCGTCGAGGGCTTCCTGGAGAGCCTCGCGCCCACCGCCGCCGGGATGGGCGTCACCGTCACGATCGTCGAACCCGGGCCGGTCCTGGAGACCGCGTTCGGGGCCAACACCGGCATCACGCGGGACTCGCTCATCGCCGACTGCGGGCCCTACGTCGACGTGCTGGTGCCCTACCTCGACTGGGTGGCCAACGGCGGGTACCCGGGCGCGCAGACCGCGCGGGAGGTCGCCGAGGTGGTGGTCGGGGCGCTGGCCGATCCGCGGCCACCGCTGCGCGTCCTCACCAGCTCCTGGGCCAAGGAGTACGCGAGCCGCAAACTGGCCGACGTGGACGGATCGGCCGTGCAGGCGGCGGCTCGATCGTGGCTCGGACTGCCGTGACGGCACTCGCCCCCGTGCGTGATCATTGCGCCAGCCAAGTCGTTTCCGGCGGCAATTTGTCCGCTGAAACAGCTTGGCTGGCGCAATGATCACGCGATTACGCGGGCGGTATCGCGGCGGCGGGCGGTGCTGCGGCGGACGTAGCGCGGCGGGCGGTGCTGCGGCGGACGTAGAGCAGGGCGGCCAACGCCACCAGCAGCGGCCACGCCAGGTAGAAGCCGGTCGTCAGGCTGAGGCCGATCACCGTGACGAGGGCGACCACGGCCGTCCACCACACCCCCGTACGCCGCGGCAGCAGCCGGAGGGCCGCCGCCGCGCCGACGGCGTACACGGCGACGAAGCAGCCTGTCGTCGCGAGCACCAGCGGCGCGGTGCCGACGCCGGTCGCGGCGACGATGCCGAATCCGCCCAGCCCGAGCGCGATCGTGACGAACAGACTGCGGCGGGGCACTTCACCGGCCTGACTTCCGCTCGCCAGCCAAGCCGGCAGGGCGCCGTCGCGACCCAGCGCCGCGCCGAGTTTCGCCGATCCGGCGGTGTAGGTGTTCATGACACCGAGCGTCAGCAGGACGGCCACCACGGCGGCGGCTGCCTTCGCCGGTCCGCCGAAGCCGACGGCGAGCAGCTCTGACAGTGGCGCCTCGTTCGCGCCCGCCGCCGAGCCCAGGACGAGCACGACCGTCGCGGCGATGAGCAGGTAGACCCCGCCGACGACGACGATGGCGGCGGCCGTGGCCCGGGGGAGGGCCCGAGCCGGGTTCCGGAACTCGGCCGCCAGGTGCGTCACGGCCTCCCAGCCCGCGAAGCTCCAGACGAGCAGGGCGGCGGCGGGGAAGACGGCGAACCAGCCGTGCGGCGCGAACGGCGTCAGATTGCTCAGCTTGGCGTGCGGCAGCGCGGCGATCGCCGTCACGAGGAGCAGGGTCAGCAGTACTCCGGCGAGGATCAGCTGCATCCGCCCGGAGACGCGTACGCCGAAGTAGTTGGCCAGGCCGACGACCGCGAACAAGCCGACGGCGGTGGCGTACACCGTGACGCGTCCACCGCCGAAGGCGGCCTCGACGTAGCCGCCGGTGAACAGGGCGGCGGCCGGTGCGCCCGCCGGCGTGGCGGCGTAGAACCACCAGCCGACGAGGGCGGCCGCCCGGGGCCCGAAGGCGCGGCGGGCGTAGGTGGAGACGCCGCCGCTGTCCGGATGCCGGGCGCCGAGCGCGGCGAACGTCGCGGCGAGCGGAATCGACGCCAGGACCAGGCCCAGCCAGGCGAGCAACGACGCCGGGCCGGCGACCCGGGCGGCGAGGGCCGGCAGGGCGATGACCCCGGTGCCGAGGACAGCGCCGACGTAGAGGGCGATGCCCTGGACGGTGGACAGGTGGCCGGTCGGGGTCTCCGCGGGGGCCGCCTTGGTTTCGGTGAGCGTCACGTGCACAGCCTCGCGCCGCTGGTCGGGCCAGTCCAGTGACAGGAATGCCATAGTGCGATAGATTTCTGCCATGGGCAAACCGCACGTCGTCGCGGTGGCCGTCACCGACCACGCGCCGATCTTCGAACTGGCGATCCTCTGCGAGATCTTCGGCATCTCCCGGCCCGATCTCGCCGATCCCTGGTACGAACTGCGGCTCTGCGCCGCGCATCCCGGGCCGATCCGCACCGCCCAGGGCCTGCTGATGCAGACGCCTTACGGGCTGGACGACCTGGTCGCGGCCGACACCGTCATCGCCGCCGCGATGTATCGGCCCTTCCAGATGACCCCGCCGGCGACGCTGGTCGCGGCGATGAAGGAGGCGTACGCCCGGGGTGCTCGCCTGGCGGCGATCTGCAGCGGGGCATACGCGTTGGCCGAGGCGGGGCTGCTCGACGATCGCCCGGCGACCACGCACTGGATGTACGCCGAGGAGTTCGGCACCCGCTATCCGGCGGTGAAACTGGACCCCGACGTCCTCTACGTCGACGACGGCCAGATTCTGACCTCAGCCGGCACAGGTGCGGGCATCGACCTCTGCCTGCACATGGTCGCCAACGACTTCGGGGCGACGGTGGCCAACACGGTGGCCCGCCGGATGGTGGTGCCCCCGCACCGCGACGGGGGACAGGCTCAATATGTGGAGACAGCGCGCTCGGCGCCACCCGGGTCGGCCAGCCTCGGGCCGGTGCTCGACTGGGCCCGGGAGCACCTCGCCGAGCCGCTGACCGTGGCCGACCTGGCCGAACGCGCCCGGCTGGGCCAGCGTACGTTCGTGCGCCGGTTCGCCGAGGCGACCGGCACCAGCCCGTTGCGCTGGCTCACCATCGAACGCGTACGCCTCGCCCAGCAGTTGCTGGAAACGACCGACCAGCCTGTCGAGCGGATCGCGGGCGCGGTCGGCTTCGGCACGGCGGCCAATCTGCGCCAGCACTTCAGCCGCGCGACCAGCGTCTCACCGCAGACCTATCGCAAGGTCTTCCGCAGCCGCGTCTGATCGGGCCCAGCCCTCAGTGCTTGTGGACCGTCTCGGAGGCCGGCAGCCGCGGCGTCGCCTCCGGCTCGGTCCCGTCGGCCGGGATGCCGACGCGGACGGCGAGATAAGGCCAGCCCAGGTAAGACAGCGACCGGCGCAGGATCTGCCGGCCCGCCGGGACCTCGACCGGTTCGCTGATGGGCATGATCCCGAGACCGAGGCGGACGGCGGTCAGCCACAGCGCCGACAGCGCCTCACCGCCGCGCAGCCAACCGAGCTGATTGTCCTCATCCCCGTAAAGCAACCCGTACGCCGCGGTCTTGTCGTGGTCGTCGCCGATCGGGAGGCTGCCCGACCCGCCGAATTCCCGGCTGGCCACGTTGGTCTGCGGTGGTCGCGACGGGATGACCTCGTCCGGCAGCCCGAGTTCGGTCCGCTGACCGCCGGCCCAATCGGTCAGCTCGGCCTGGATCGCCGGGTCCGAAGCGTCGATCTCCGCCGCGTGGGCGGTCGCACTGGCGAGGTCGTCGACCTGTTCGGTGTGCAGCAGCTGGAGACGGGCGCCCTCGGCGTACGCCGCCGCGGCGAGCGCCTGGAGCGCGTCGGGCGGCACGGGTCGGTTCGCCACCGGACGCCGGTCGGTGTGCCGGTGCCCGATCGTCCGGAACAGCTGCTCGGCCTCGGCGGTGATCGGAATCGCCCCCTCCAGCCGGATTCGGGCGAGCAGATCGCCCTCGCCGTCGGGCAGCCGGTCGACCTGCGTCTGCCAGCCCCAGCCGGCCAAGGCCAGCCGCGCGTGATGGAGGGTGGCGCCGCAGCTGATCGTCAGCATGCGGCCTTCCGGATCGGTCGCCGCGAGCTGGCGGGAGCGTTCGGCGTACAGCTCCAGGCGGTCGCCGTCGACCTCCCAGCGCCACGGCTGGGAGTTGTGGATCGAGGGCGCGGCCGAGGCGACCTCGGCGGCATGGGCCAGGATGTCGGGAACGGGCGCGTCGGTCTTCGGATTCGCGGCCATGGGGTGATTGTTTCCCGGATCCGCCCGGACCACGCGTCGTTTGCGGGCAATCACGGCCGAAGGGCGATCCCGGCGCCGAAAAGACCCCGGACAGGCCGACCGGCCGGCATCTCAGGTGCTCACCCCCATAAGCACCGAGGCCGACCAGTCGGTCTTGACGAGCGGCGCCAACCTCCCCCGTTGACGGTAGGCATCCACCCATCCCCTATATGCGCTGTGCCCGGCGCTCACATGATCGGCGGGACCTGCCGATCCAGGCGTCCGCACCTTGATGGTGCTGCGAGCGGTGTGCGCTTGTGCCTACGACCATAACCGCAGGTCACGCCGGTTGTCCACACCCTGCGAATACAAAACATTACTGATAGTGATTTAGCCTGGGAACTGGCTCACATCTGCCTCATCGCCACCTCCCGTCACAGGCGCTGAGTAGGGTTTATGCACGTGGAACCTTTTTCGGTCCAGATCACGGTGCGCGGCTACGAGCTGGACACCCAGGGACACCTCAACCAGGCCGTCTACCTGCAGTACGGCGAGCACGCCCGGTGGGAGTGCCTGCGTGCCGCCGGCCTGTCGCAGGACCGGCTGATCGGCAGCGGCGTCGGGCCGGTCGCGCTGGAGGTCACCGTGCGGTACCTGCGGGAACTGCGGGGCGGCGACGTGGTCGACGTCACCTGCGAATTCGAGTGGGGCGAGGGAAAGACCTTCCGGATCCGCCAGGACCTGCGGCGACCGGACGGCACCCAGGTCGCCGAACTCACCGGCGTGGGTGGACTGCTGGACCTGACCGCCCGCCGACTGGTCGCCGACCCGGCCGGGCGGTTCCGGTCCCTCGCGACGAAACCCGAGCTGATGGGCCTGTGAGGCAGCGGCCCCGGCGAGTGATGCGAAACCTCCTCAACCGGAGTACGCTCACCGCTGCGACGCCCGTTCCGGATGTGTTCCCCCGTGCGCACCCGGCCGGGCGTCGCCCATTTCTCCGTCCGTCCGATTCGGGCAACCCGGTTGTTCAGTGAATTCGCTGAACAGATTGCGAAACGGTTGCGGCCCGGATAGCGAAAGGGTGACGACGCCTCCCGCGCGCCCGCCCGTCCGGTAGAAATACGGTCATGGCAGATCGGAATGCGAGCGCACTGCTGTCCACTGAGGACCTTGTGGCGGCGGTCAAGGCGTTCGCTTCGGCGCACGGCGGAGCCAAGGCCGCCGTGGAGTACCTCGGCAAACGCGGCGCGCTGGTCATCGTGACCGGCAGCGACGGCGAGGCGACGCAACTGCCGACGACCAGCATCGAGGTCGCCCGCGACGCCTGCGGTCAGGCGGGCGTCGCCGTCGACAACGGGTGGGACAACGAGCTGACCGACCTCATCCGGCCCAGCAACGACCTCTGGCGGTCGCGCGGCCGCAGCATGTCCCGCTGACCTGGGCTCACTGTCGCGCCGTCCCCATCGGACTGCTCCCCACCGGACCGCTCACCGGACCGCTCACCGGACCGTTCTCCCCGGACCCTTTCCGCTGGATCAGGGTTCCGGGTCGAATCTTGCCCTAAGATTCGACCCGGAACCCAGATGCAGCGCCCCCCGGGGTGGGGCCCCCGGGGGGCCCCCCGGCGTGGGCCCC